>NZ_JBITDW010000026.1:0-135223 GCF_044454685.1 Actinoplanes sp. NPDC051513 | reverse complement strand
ATCATCGCCCTGGCCATGCTCACCCTCGGCGGCCACCGACCCGAACTACCCGACCGATGACCGCAAACCCACCCACACACCGATCACAAGAGCCATTTTTGTCGTACCGCCCCGCTAACGTTCCGCCCAGAAATCCGACGAGGGGTTGGGGACATGCGGAGCTTCGAGTCCGTCGAGGGCACATCGGCGAAGTACTGGGAGATTTGGTGCGAGGGCAGCGAGGTCACCGTCCGCTTCGGCCGGATAGGCGCAGCGGGACAGACCAAGGTCAAGGCCTTCGACAACCCGGGACCAGCTCAGGTGCACGAGGCGAGGCTCATCGCGGAGAAGACCAAGAAGGGGTACGTGGAGATCACTTCTACGACCGCAGCAGCCGCAGTCCCCGCCCCTTCGCCGACGCCGGCGTCCGCGGTCCCTCCGCCCGCTGCCGCGACTGCTGCTCCTTGCATGGACGAGCCAACCCCCGAGCCGGTCTCCACCGCTGCCGCCGTCGACGAGAACACGTTCGTCTTCCCCTCGGCGTGGTATCGCCATCGGTACGCGCGCCGGGGCAGCGCCGGCCTCACCGCGTTCATGCCCGATCCCAGGGCCCGCAAGGTGGTCGACGAGGAGATCTCGCGGGTTCCCCACCAGGTGAGGCTCATCCTCGAGGCGCCGGGGACCGCTCCCGACGTACGGATGGCCGGTTTGGCCTGGCGTGACGGCGACCCCGACGCCGAGCCGGTCGGCGCGGCCGCCGTGGCGCTCGCCGCCGCGCTCGGCAAGTGGAGCGACCAGCACCGCATGGCCTCCTTCGTCGACCTGTGGGTCGCGCAGCGCGGGCTGATGTTCGCGGTCGAGGCGGCGCTCGAGGTGATGGCCATGCGGGTCGCCGAAGACGGCGCGCGCGGCGCCAACGGGCAGCGCTACTGCATCAAAGCCATGGGTCCCGGCGATTCCCGCTACAGCTGGCAGATCGACAGCCAGTTGCTGATCCTGTTCCGCGCCCGGCAGGCGCTCGCCGCCGCCTCCTCTCCAGATCACGAGGCGGCCGTCGCCATGCTCGCCGAGCATCGCACCACCTCGCTGTATCGGCGCGTGGCCACCTCGGTGCTCGCGCCCGGCCAGGCCGCCTGGGTCGAGCACGACATCGCCGACGCGATCGCCGCCGACGACCACTACCTGGCCACCGTGCTGCTGGCCGCGGCCGGCACCGGCGAGCAGGCGAGCAGGCTCGCGCCGCTGGTCAGCACCTGGTCGGTGGCCGGGTCGCTCGCCCTGCCGGCCACGCTCGCCGACGCTCTCGGCGCCGAGTGCGCACCGGCGCTGTTCCACTGGTTCGACGAAGACACCGGCGCCGAGGGCCGGCGCCGCCTGCTCTCCGTGCTCGCCGCCCTGCCCGGCGACGACGTGATCAACGGCCTGATCCAGCGGATCGACGCCAAATACACAACGCCGGCCCTGCTCGAGGCGGCCGAGCGCTACCCCGTGCGCGCCCTGCGGCTGCTGGCCGAAGCCGGCGGCAAGCGCACGGTCGCCGACCTGTTGCGCGGTCACGTCACCGCCCACCCCGACCTGGTCGAGGTCGTGCTCCCCGCGCTGACCGCCGACGCGGCCGTGCGGGTCGAGGCGATGGCCGGCGACGCCGCGGCGGTCACGGTCGCGCCCGCCGAGGCCGTGCCGGCGGTGCTCGTCTCCCCGCCGTGGCTGCACCGCGCCAAGCCCGCCAAACCGGTGGTCGTGCCCGGCCTGACCTGCACCGATCCCGCCACCGTCGGCTGGCTCCCGGGTGAGCGGGGCAGCTGGCGCGAGGTCCACTTCGAGCGGTTCGCCGATCCCAAGGACGGCTGGGCCAAGGCCGCGCTGCGCATCGCCGCCGGCCACGCCGCGTGGCACGAGCCGGTCCAGTTCTTCACCGAGGCGCCCGAGCTGGTCGCCCGGCCGCTGCTCGCCCGGTGGACGCCCAGGTACGTCTGGGAATCCGGCACATGGATGCGGGTGATCATCGCGCGCTTCGAGATCGACGCGCTGCCGCTGGCGCTCCACATCGCCGAGCGGTCGCCGTCCGAGGGCGCGCCTCAGCTGCTGCCGTTCTTCTCCCCGGCGATCGCCGTGCACATGGCCGACTGGCTGACGCGGCTCAAGAGCGTCCGCGAGCTCGCCCAGACGTGGCTGCTGCGGCACGCTTCCGCTGCCGCCCGCGCGCTGGTGCCACCGGCCCTCGACAAGGCCGGTGCCGGCCGCCGCCAGGCCGAGCGGGCGCTGCTCGTGCTGCACGCCAACGGCCACACCGAGGCGATCCGCGCGGCGGCCACGTCGTACGGGGTCGACGCCGAGGCTGCGATCGCGACGCTGCTCGCCACCGACCCGCTCGACGTCCTGCCCGCCAAGATCCCGGCGAATCCGGCGTGGGCGGCGCCGGGCCTGCTGCCGCCGCTCGCGGTGCGCGACGGGGTGGGCGCGCTGCCTGCGGAGGCGGTGTCGGCCGTGGTCACCATGCTGGCGCTCTCCCGCTCCGACGACCCGTACGCGGGCCTGAAGGTCGTGCGAGAGGCCGTCGATGCCGAGTCGCTCGCCGATTTCGGCTGGCAGCTGTTCCAGCGCTGGCAGTCCTCGGGCGCCAACTCCAAGGAGAACTGGGTGCTCGACATGCTCGGCGTGATCGGCGACGACGAGACGGTCCGGCGGCTCACCCCGCTGATCCTCGCCTGGCCGGGCGAGGGCGGCCACGCCAAGGCCGTCACCGGCGTCAACGTGCTGGCCGGCATCGGCACCGACGTGGCGTTGATGCATCTGCACGGCATCGCCCAGCGGGCCAAGTTCAAGGGCCTCAAGGCGGCCGCCCAGCAGAAGATGGACGAGGTCGCCGCCGGGCTGGGGCTCAGCGCCGAGCAGCTGGCCGACCGGCTGGTCCCCGATTTCGGTCTCGAGGCCGACGGCAGCATGCGGCTCGACTACGGCAGCCGGCAGTTCGTGGTCGGCTTCGACGAGCAGCTGCGCCCCTACGTGGCCGACGCCGCGGGCAAGCACGTCAAGGCATTGCCCAAGCCGGGCGCTCGCGACGACGCCGAACTGGCGCCGGCGGCGTACAAGCAGTTCTCGGCCCTCAAGAAAGACGTACGCACCATCGCGGCCGACCAGATCCGCCGGCTCGAGCGCGCCATGGTGACCGGCCGGCGCTGGTCCGGCGCCGAGTTCCGGCAGCTGTTCGTCGACCACCCGCTGCTCTGGCACATCGTCCGCCGCCTGGTCTGGGGCCTGTACGACTCCGGCGGCGCGCTGCTCGGCGCGATCCGGGTCGCCGAGGACCGCAGCTTCTCCACGGTCGACGACGACGAGACGACGGTCCCCGCCGACGCGGTGGTCGGGGTGGCGCACCCGCTGCACCTGGGCTCGACGCTGGCCGCCTGGTCCGAGGTGTTCGCCGACTACGAGATCCTTCAGCCGTTCCCGCAGCTGAGCCGGCAGACGTTCGCGCTCACCGCCGACGAGACCGCCGTCGCCGAGCTGTCTCGTTTCGAGGGCATCACGCTGCCGACGACGAAGGTGATGGGCCTCGAGCGCCGCGGCTGGCGCCGCGAGACGCCGCAGGATGGCGGGGTGCAGGGCTACATCGAGCTGAAGCTCGGCCCGAAGCTGGAGATGTCGATCTCGCTCGACCCCGGCATCGTGGTCGGCATGGTCACCGAGTTCCCCGAGCAGAAGCTGACCGGTGTCTTCCTGCACGACGGCACCGGCACCGGGTGGCGGTCCCAAAGCTCGCGCATCCCGCTCGGCCGCCTCGACCCCGTCGCCGCATCCGAGATCATCCGCGACCTGACCGAGATCACCGCATGAGCACCCTTTCTGGAGACAGCGAGATGACCGTCCTCGACGTGACCGATCCCGCCGAGTCGGTGCAGCGGCCGCCGGCCGAGGTCCGCTTCGCGGACGAGTTGCGGCGGCTGCGTTCCGCCGACACCGCCGCCCGCCCGCCGGGCTGGGCCCTCAGCGTGCAGGCCGCCCGCCGCTTCGTGATCGGCGACCCGAAGCTCGGGGTGAGCCGCAAGTTCGTGGGCGACCCGTCGCTCATCGACCGCGCGCTGATCACCCTCGCCACCAGCCGCGGCCTCATGCTGGTCGGCGAGCCCGGCACCGCGAAGTCTCTGCTCTCCGAGCTGCTCGCGGCGGCGGTCAGCGGCGACTCGACGCTGACCATCCAGGGCGGCGCCGCCACCACCGAAGACGCTATCCGCTACTCGTGGAACTACGCGCTGCTGGTCGCCGAGGGTCCGTCGCAACGGTCGCTCGTCGCCGCCCCGCTGCTGCGCGGCATGGCCGAGGGCCGCACGGTCCGCTTCGAGGAGATCACCCGCTGCCCCCTCGAGGTGCAAGATTGCCTGCTCTCCCCGCTCTCCGACCGGGTGCTCGCCATCCCCGAGCTGACCGGCGCCGAGTCGATGGTCTTCGCCCGCGACGGGTTCAACATCATCGCCACCGCGAACACCCGCGACCGCGGCGTCAACGACATGAGCTCGGCCCTCAAGCGCCGGTTCAACTTCGAGACGGTCTTCCCGATCGCCGACCTCACCACCGAGCTGGCCCTGGTCGCCGACGAGGCCGCCAAGCTGCTGCGCCGCTCCGGGGTCACCGCCGAGCCGCGCCGCGACGTCCTCGAGGTGCTGGTCACGACGTTCCGCGAGCTGCGCACCGGCGAGACCGCCCGCGGCGACTCGATGGACCGCCTCTCCGCCGTCATGTCCACCGCCGAGGCCGTCTCGGTGGCGCACGCGGTCGGCCTGCGCGGCTGGTTCCTGCGCAACGAGCCCGGCAACGCCGAAGACTTCGTGGCCTGCCTGGCGGGCACCGCCGCCAAGGACAGCCCCGACGACCTGGCCAAGCTCCGGCGTTACCTCGCCCAGCAGGTCACCTGGCGCGACGGCGACCAGTGGAAGGCCCTGCACCGCGCCCGCCACCTGCTCCCGGGCTGACCGATGCCGGTCACGTTCCTCGGCGTCCGCCACCACAGCCCCGCCTGCGCGCGGCTGGTGGCCGAGACCATCACCCGCCTGCGGCCGGCCTACGTCCTGATCGAGGGCCCGGCCGACTTCAACCCGCGCATCGACGAGCTGCTGCTGGGCCACGAGCTGCCGATCGCCGTCTTCAGCAGCTACCGCGACGACGCCCGCCGGCACGCCTCGTGGTCCCCGCTGTGCGACTACTCGCCCGACTGGACGGCGCTGACCGCCGGGCGCTCGGTGGGTGCGGCGCTGCGCTTCATCGACCTGCCGGCGTGGCATCCCGCGTTCGCCGACCGCAGCAACCGGTACGCCGACGCCGAGCTCCGCTACGCCGAGGTCATCGACCGGCTGTGCCGCAGCTTCGACGTCGACAACGCGGACGCCCTGTGGGACCACCTGTTCGAGATCGCCCCCGCCGACGAGCTAGCCGCCCGGCTGGACACCTACTTCGACCTGATCCGCGGCGAATCGGCGGCCGGCGATTCCGACACCGATCGCGAGGCCTACATGGCTTCGTGGGTCGCCGCCGCGGGCGCGGAGGCCGGCGAGAACGACGTCGTCGTGGTGACCGGCGGCTTCCACCGGCCGGCGTTGGTGGCGGCCCATGCTGCGTCCAGCAATGCCGCCTCCTCGCCCTCGGCCGGCCCGGCCGCCTCCTCCCCTTCGCCCGGCCCGGCCGGCTCCTCCCCTTCGCCCGGCCCGGCCGGCTCCTCCCCTTCGCCCGGCCCGGCCGGCTCCTCCCCTTCGCCCGGCCCGGCCGGCTCCTCCCCTTCGCCCGGCCCGGCCGGCTCCTCCGCACCGTCAACGGCGGACTGGGCGTGGCCCTCGGTGCCGGCCATGCCGGAGGGCGCCGTGGGCGGGAGCTTTCTGGTGCCCTATTCGTTCAAGCGGCTCGACTCCTTCGACGGCTATCAGTCGGGGATGCCGTCGCCCGGCTACTACCAGGAGCTCTGGGAATCGGGGCCGGACGGCGCGGCCCGGCACCTCGTGGAGGCGGTGGCGGGCCGGCTTCGCGAGCGCAAGCAGCCCGTGTCGACGGCCGACCTGATCGCGGCGCGGGCCACCGCCGACGGGCTCGCCCTCGTGCGCGGGCATCATGCGCCGGGGCGGACCGATGTGCTGGACGGGCTGGCTTCCGCGCTGGTGAGCGAGGCTCTCGACGTACCGTTGCCCTGGTCTTCGCGGGGGATGCTCGGAGCCGGAAGCCACCCGGTCGTGGTCGAGATGGTCGCCGCGCTCAGCGGGAGCCGCGTCGGGCGCCTGCACCCCGACACGCCCGCGCCGCCCCTGGTGCACGACCTCGACGCCGAGCTGGCCCGCTCCGGCCTCGACGGCGTGGCCGACCTCGACCTCGACCTGACCCGCGACAGTGACCGCGAACGCAGCCGCGTCCTGCACCGGGTGCGGGTCCTCGGGTTGCCCGGCTTCCGGCGGGAATCCGGCCCCGCCACCGGCCTCGAGCCGGTCCTGCGCGAACGCTGGACGCTGCGCCCCGGCCCCGAACGCCTCAGCGCGGTGATCGAGGCCGGCTCCTACGGCGCAACGCTCGCCGACGCGTGCGCGGCCGTGCTCGCCGAGCGGGCCGCCAACGCCGGCCGGGACATCGACGCCCTGGCCACGGTCCTGTTCGACGCGGCACTCTCCGGCGCCGCGGACGTCTCCGGCCGCACACTGAACGACATCGAGTCCTCGGTGGGCGCCGCCGCCGATCTCGGCCCGCTCGGCCGGATGCTCGCCGTGGTCCTCACGATGTGGCGCCACGACCGCGTCCTGGGCACCGCCCACAGCGCGACGCTGGGCACGGTGATTGCGGCCGCTGTGCGTCGGATCCTGTGGCTGGCCGAGGGCATTCAGGGCAGCGAGGCCCCGGCCGAACCGGCGCGCATCGCCGCCCTGGCAGCCTGCCGCGACGCGCTGCGCCACGCCGAGCGGCGGCTGGGCCTCGACCGGATGGCCGCCATCGAAGTGGCCACCCGCGTGGCCGCCGATCAGGAGGCGCCGCCCGACCTGCGCGGGGCGGCCTTCGGGTTCCGCTGGGCCTTGGCCCCGGCTACGCCGCCCGCCGACCCAGCCGCCGACCCAGCCGCCGACCCAGCCGCCGACCCAGCCGCCGAGCCTGCTACGGCCCCTGCCGACCCACCGCCTGCGGTACCGGAGACGGCCGTGGAGCCCGTGGCATCCGGGGACGGTGAGCTGGATCCGGTGCGGGCGGTGCGGGGTGCGTTCCAGCCGCGGACCGTCGGGGACTGGCTGGCGGGGCTGTTCGCGCTCGCCCGCGAGGACGTGCTCTCCGACCAGCGGATCGTGGGGCTGCTCGACGAGCTGATGTCGGGAATGTCGGCCGGGGACTTTCTCATCGCGCTCCCCGCTTTGCGGCAGGCGTTCGAATACTTTCCGCCGCGTGAGCGGGAGGGCATCGCCGAGCAGGTGCTCGCCCGGCGCGGGATGGGCGGGGGCGGCCGGCGGCTGTTGCGTGGTGGGGTCGATCCGGGCGTCGTGGCGGCGGGGATGCTGCTTGACGAGCTGGTCGACGCCGCCCTGCTGCGCGAAGGGCTGGTCTCCGCCGCGCCGCAGCACGACCGGGCCGTCTCCGCTGTGCCGGAGCGTGACGGGGCCGTGCCCGCTGTGCCGGAGCGTGACGGGTTGTTGAGGGGAGCCGGGTGTGACTGATCCTGATCTTGAGCGGTGGCGGCTCGTCCTCGGCGAACCGGCGGCCGCGGCCGGCGAGCTCGGGGCCGACGCTGCGCGGCGGGACGCGGCGCTGGACTGGCTCTACGGGCGGGACGAGGAGCTCGACAAGCGGGAGGTGCGGCGCGGGTCCACGCGGGAGGGCGGGACCGGCGAGTCCGTGCTGACCACCGTGGACTGGCTCAACGACATCAACCAGCTGTTCCCGAAGGAGACCGTCGAGCGGCTCCAGCGGGACGCCATCGAGCGGTACGAGATCACCGACATCGTGACCGACCCCGAGGTGCTGCGGACCGTCGAGCCGAACCCGGGGCTGCTGCGGGCCGTGCTCCAGACCAAGCACCTGATGAACGCGGAGGTGCTGCTGCTGGCCCGCCGGATCGTCGAGGCCGTCGTCCGCGATCTCATGGCGAAGATGGCCACCGAGATCAGAAAGGCGTTCTCGGGTACGCGGGCGCGCCGCCCCAGCCGCTGGAAGCAGGCCCGCGACTTCGACGTCACCAAGACGCTGCGCGCGAACCTCGGCCATTACCGGCCCGGCGAGCGGCGGCTGTACATCGAGACGCCGCACTTCTTCTCGCGCACCCGCAAACACGTCGAGCAATGGCAGGTGATCCTGCTCGTCGACCAGTCCGGCTCGATGGTCGACTCGGTCATCCACTCGGCGGTGACGGCCGCCTGCCTGTGGGGGCTGCCGGGAGTCCGTACGCATCTGGTGGCGTTTGATACGTCGGTGGTCGACCTGACCAGCGAGGTGGACGACCCGGTCGAGCTCCTGATGAAGGTGCAGCTCGGCGGCGGCACCGACATCCACAAGGCGGTGCGCTACGGCGCCGGTCTCATCGAGCAGCCCCGGCGCGCGATCGTGGCCCTGATCAGCGACTTCTACGAGGGCGGGTCGCCGGGGCCGCTGATCCGGCAGGTGCGCGGGCTGGTCGAGCAGGGCACCAAGGTCCTCTGCCTGGCCGCGCTGGACGAGGCCGCGAACCCGTCCTACGACCGCGAGACCGGCCGGCGCCTGGCCGACGTGGGCGCCGCGGTCGGCGCGATGACGCCCGGGCAGCTGGCCGAGTTCGTCGCCGAGCAGGTGTCCCGATGAGGGCCGACCTTCTCGCGCTGACTCCCGGGACCCTGGCCGAGCTGACCAACCGGGGCCTGGTCAAACGCGCGACCCGCGAGGTGGAACGCGACGCTCCTGCCATCACGGAGGACCCGGACGGCACCGTGCACGCCACCGCCTCCGATGGCACGACCACATCCCTGCCACCGGGCGGTCTCGAGGCGGGCAAGTGCGGCTGCGGCGCCCCCGGTGTGTGCCGCCACATCGTGGGGCTGGTCCTCGCCTATCAAACCTCGTGGGCGGCAGGTGCGCCGGATGCGACACCAGCTCCACCAGCCGCGGGCGATGGGGAAACGGCCGGCGACGGGGAAACGGCCGGCGACGGCACACGGGCGTCCGCCGCGGGGCGGGCCGACGCCGACGCAGCTGGGGCGGGCGAGACCAGCGGGTGCGAGACCGGCGCAAGCGCGACCGGCGCAAGCGGGAACGGCGCAAGCGGGAACGGCGCAAGCGGGAACGGCGCAAGCGCGACCGGCGCGGTGGCGTGGTCGCCGGGTGGGTTCAGCGACGTGGAGCTGACTGCCCGGGTAGGGGAACGCATGATGACGGCGGCCCGACGGATCGAGCGCAGCGGGTATGTGGCTCGGGTGCATCGGGGGCGGGCCGGGGATCCGGTGCCCACGGTGGAGCTGCCCACCGCCACGGTTCGGTTCCTGGTGCCGGGGAATCTCGGGTTCGCGCGGACCGACGCGGTAGCCGGGGTCCGGGACGACGTGATCGCGCTGGCGGTCTGGGCGTTCCGGGTCGCGGATACTCAGGCGCCGGGTGAGGCGGATCTGCAGGTGCAGGTAGGTGGCGGGACGCGTGCGGGGTCGGGGCCGGCGCTCGAACGGGCCGTGGCGCTGGCCGGGCTCGTGCTGCGGGAAGGGGCGGTGCATCTCGGGGCGGGGATCGGGGCCGAGGTCACCGTCGTGCGGCGGGACCTCGACGCGGCGCGGATGCGATGGCCGCTGCTCGCGGTGGACGACCTGGTCGCGCAGCTCGACGCCTATCGGGATCGGAGCGCCCGGTATCGGCCGGAGGCGCTGGCCGATCACGTGGCGGAGCTGTTCGCGCGGCATCGGGCCGTCACCCGGGGCGGGGCGAGCCTCACGTCGCGCGTGCTCGGCACCGACCAGGCCTCCGAGACGCCGCTGCGGCGGGCGCGGCTCGACGGGCTCGGGGCACGGGTTTCGGCGGTCGGCGACGAGCAGGTGGTCGACGTGTTCCTCGCGCACGCGGACAGTGCCACCGTGCTGGTGCTGCGGCGGGCGTACGAGACGGAGGAGCCCGGGCCCCGCCTGGCGGAACGTCGCGTCGCGGGAGTGACCCTCGGCGCGCTCGCGGGTGGTGCGGTGATCACCGAGTCGGCCGCACGTAGCGCGAGCCGGCGGGTGCGGCTCGGTGCGCGCCGGCTGAGCCGTACCGAGGCCATGGCGTCCCAGGGGTCCTGGCAGGACCTTCCGCGGGCGCTGATCGCCGCCGACCTGAACGCGCTCGCCGCCGAGCTCGACGCGCTGCCGCCGCGGCCGGTGCGGGCGCGGGTCGAGGCCGAACTGGTACGGGTCGTCCCGATCGCCGATGTGGTGTCGGTCAGCTACGCGCCGGGCGCCCAGCGGCTCGACGCGGTGATCGCGGACTCGTCGGGCGCCCTGGCGACCGTCACCGCCACCCACGCCGCCTGCGCTCCCGGCCGGCTCGACGGGGTGGCCGCGGCGCTCGCGGGCGAGGTGCGCTACGTGGCCGGCAGCGTGCGGCGGGGCGGGGGCGGCATCATCATCGACCCGCTCGGCTTCGCGGCCGGCGACGGCGTGCTCGTGCCCGACCTCGCCCCCGCCGCGGCCGGCGCCGACCCGCACGACCGGCCCGACCTGACGTCCGATCCGCTCGGGCACGCCCTCGAGGAGGCCCTCGCCCTGCTGGCCGAGGTCGCCCACCGGGGCCTCGTGCACGCGCCGCCGACCATGGCCGGGCGCCTGCGCCAGGCCGCCGGCCGGCTCACCCAGGCCGGCCTGCGCCGCGCCGCCGATGCCACGATGCGTTTCGCCGCCCTGCTGGGCCCCGACCCGGGAGAGGAGGCGGTGTCGGCATGGGTCGACGCCTACCTGCGCGTGAGCGTTTCGGCCGACCTGCGCCCCTGAACCGGGCGTATGCGAGGCTGCTGAGCGGACGTCGGCGATGAGTTTCGCCCCCTGGACCGGTCTACCGACACGAACAATCTCGACACACGACTCGGAGGAGCCTTCCCCATGCGAAAGATCATCTACTGGGTGCACACGTCGATCGACGGGTTCGTCGACGGGCCCAACGGGGAGTTCGACTGGCCGGTCATGGGTCCGGAGCTGTCCGCCTACTCCGAGGGCCTCGATCAACGGGTCGACACGCTGCTGTTCGGGCGGCCGGTGTGGGAGATGATGGTCGGGTTCTGGCCGAACGCCGAGTCGATCACCCAGGACCCGCACACCCTCGCCTTCGCGCCGTTCTGGCGGGCCACGCCGAAGATCGTGTTCTCGCGCAGCTACGCGGGCGACGACTGGACCAGCCGTGTCATCAGCGGAGACCTCGAAGCCGAGGTCGGCGCGCTCAAGGCCGAGCCGGGCGCGGATCTGCTGCTCACCGGGGGCGCGGGCATCGCCGCGGCGCTGACCGAGCTCGGGCTCATCGACGAGTACCACATCGCCGTGCACCCGGTCGTCCTCGGCGGCGGGCGGAAGCTGTTCGGCGAGCCGAAGCAGCGCCTCAACCTGCGGGCCGGCGAGTCCCGTCTGCTCGACGGGCAGGTCGTCGTCACCAGCTACCAGCGCGCCGCATGAGGAACGGCTGTCGATGGCATGACTGACGTGATCGTGGTGGGCGGCGGCGTGATCGGGCTGACCGCGGCAGTCCGGCTTCAGGAGCGCGGGGCGAAGGTAACGGTGTGGGCGGCGGACGAGCCGGCCGAGACGGTGTCCAGCCTGGCGGCGGCGGTCTGGTATCCGACCAGGACCGACGCCGACCCGCGGGTGCTGCGGTGGGCCGCCGAGACGTACGCGGAGTTCCGCCGGCAGATCGAGGAGGGCGTCCCGGGCACGCTGCTGCGCCGCACCCGGATGCTGCTGCGTCATCCGAACGCGGAGCTGCCGTGGTGGGCCCCGGCCGCCGGGCACGTCGAACTTCGGGGTGCTCAGCACCCGTACACGAATGCCTTGATCTTCGAGGCGCCGCTGGCGGAAATGCCGGTCTACCTGGGGTGGCTCCGCCAGAAAGTGGGGAACATCGAGCGGCGGCGGGTCGCGAGTCTCGACGAGGCGACGGCCGAGGCGCCGATCGTGGTCAATGCGACGGGGCTGGCGGCGGGGCGGCTGTGCGGCGACGCGAAGGTGCATCCGGTGCGCGGGCATGTCGTGATCGCGCAGAACCCGGGGCTGGACGAGTCGGTGCGCGACGAGGAGAACCCGGCGGGCGTGACCTACGTGCATCCGCGCAGCACGGACGTGGTGCTGGGCGGCTCCTTCGACGACGCCCGCGGCGACACCGACCCGGATCCGGCCGAGGCCGCGGCGATCGTCGCGCGCGCCACCGCGCTGGTTCCGCAACTGACCGGCGCGAGGGTCCTTCGCGACTACATCGGGCTGCGGCCGGTCCGCACCGGCGGGGCGCGGGTGGAGCGGGAGGGAAACATCGTTCACGCGTACGGCCACGGCGGCGCCGGCATGACGCTCTCCTGGGGATGCGCCGACGAGGTGGCTCGCCTGGCCATGAACTGACGGCGAGGTGGCCCACCCGGCGCTGAGCTGGCACGATCGGCGGCATGACCGCTGTTCAGATCGACGAACATGACGGTGTCACCGTCGTGCGGATGGCGCACGGCAAGGTCAACGCGCTCGACCTCGACCTGCTGTCCGAGCTCACCGCGGCGTTCCACGAGGTGCAGGCCGGCGCGGTCGTGCTCACCGGCGAAGGCCGCGCGTTCTCGGCGGGGGTCGACCTCTGGCGGATGCTCGCCGGCGGCCGGGACTACGTGCGCGAGTTCCTGCCCGCGCTCAACGACGCCTTCCTCGCCGTCTTCGGCCTCGGCAAGCCGGTGGTCGCGGCGATCAACGGGCACGCCATCGCGGGCGGGGCGATCCTCGCTGCCGCTTGCGATCACCGCGTCATGTCGGGAGGCACGATCGGGGTGACCGAGATCCGGGTCGGGGTGCCGTTCCCGCCGACGGCGCTCTCGATTCTCGCGTACGCCTTCGGCGAGCCCGCCGCACGCCGGGCCGTGCTGACCGGCGAGACCATGGCCCCGGCCGACGCGCTCGCGGCCGGCTACGTCGACGAGGTGACGACGCCGGACGCCCTGCTCGAGACGGCCGTCGCGCGAGCCCGTCTCGCCGTGCCGTCCGACACGTTCCGGCTGACCAAGGCGCAGCTGCAGGCGAGCGTCCGCGAGCGGTTGACGCGCGAGCGGCCGCTGCTCGACCCGCAGGTTCTCGAGCTGTGGCTGCGCAGCGTCGAGGACGGCCGAATTCAGGGTCACATGGCTTCCGTCACCGGCCGGGGAAACGCTCGGTGACCTCCTGGAGCAGGAACCTGTACTCGACCATCTCCGACACCTCCGTGGCTCCTGGATGCCGTTGGGGCATCCGGAATCCACGATCGCGCGGCGCGGGCTGGGTCTGCCCCAGTGTCCTTCCTGGGAACGGCCCGGGGGTTACTGGTCGCGCAGAGCCGCCGCGAGCTCGCGGCGCGACGAGATGCCGAGCCTGGTGAAGACCTTGCGCAGGTGCCATTCCACCGTGCGGGGGCTGAGGAACAGCACCGCCCCGATCTCCGCGTTGGTCCGTCCCGCCACCGCGAGCCGGGCGATCTGCGATTCCTGCGGCGTGAGCTCATCGCGATCGCCGAGAACCCTTTTCCGTACGGTTTCGCCGGTGGCCGCCAATTCGCGGCCGGCCCGTTCGGCGAACGCCTCGGCCCCCATCGCCGCGAACGCCTCGTGGGCCGCGCGCAGCTGTTCGCGGGCGTCGGAGCGCCGGCCCGCGCGGCGCAGCCACTCGCCGTAGAGCAGACGCGCCCGTGCGAGCGGGAGGCCGCCCAGCCGGTCGATCGCCTCCCGGAAGCCCGCGTCCGAGCCTCCCCCGGCGGAGTGGTCCGCCTGCGCGCCCGTCGTCGGCCCACTCGTCGCGGTCGCGGCCTCGGCGAGCGCATCGGCCAGCGCCTGCACGCCCAGCGCCCCGTCCGTGCCCGCCGCCGAGGTCCGCTCGGCCAGCCGGTCGCGCGCCTCCGCCGCCACGCCCGGCTCCCCGCCGTGCGCGGCCGCCTCCGCCATCTCCAGCAGCGCTGCTCCGGTGACGCCGAGGTCGCCGCGGTCGACAGCCTTCCGGGCGGCGTCGAGCGCGGCCGGGTAGCGGCCCAGCCCGTTGCACAGCGTGGCCTTCGCGAGCAGGGCGACCCCGAGGAGCCGGCCCTCGGCGCCCTTGGCCGCGACCTCGATCAGGTCGAGCGCCGCCTCCTCGCGTCCGCGCAGCGCCGCCAGCGTGAGTGTCGCGGACGGGTCGACGGGCAGCCCGGTGGCCGCCCCGAGCGCGTCGAGCTCGTCGAGCAGCTCGGCCGCGTCGGCGAACCGGCCCGCGTCCAGCAGCGCCCCGGCCCGGAACACGAGCGCCGGCGGCAGCAGGGCGAGCGCGCCGGTCGCCCGCGCGGAGCCGACCGCCCTCTCGGTGAGCCGCTGCCGCGCCCCGTCGTCCCAGACCTCGAGGGCCGCCGGCACCGCGAGCCAGAGCTGTCCGAGGTCGTCCAGCCCGTCGAGGGCCGCGCGGATCCGGGGCGCCGCGGCCGCATGTCCGTCGAGTGTCCAGGCGACGAGCGCGCCCAGAAGCGGGAGGGCGCCGGAGGGCGCTCCGGCGCCCTCAGTGGTCGTGGGCGCATCCGGGCGGGCGCCGCCGGTGGTCGCGGGCGCATCCGGGCGGGCGCCGCCGGTGGTTGCCTGCGCATCCGGGCGGGAGAGCGCGGAGCGAGCGCCCTCGGCCGCCGCTCGCGCGTCGTCGCCGCCGAGCAGGGCCGCGCCCAGCGCCTCGAGATAGGTGTCCCGGGCCGCCGCCGCGTCCAGGCCGTCCAGCTTCCGTGCGGCCGCGAGCAGCTGCGGCCCCGCCGCGCGCCCCGGGTTGAGGGCGAAGGCGATCTGCGCCCGCAGCCGCTCCACCCCCGCCTGCTGAAGGGGATCCAGCGGGCCCAGCTCGGCCGCCGAGAGCAGCGACGAGGCGTCGGCGGGCGCGCCCGCCGCGAACCGCGCGCGGGCCGCCGCCAGCGCCCGCCCGGCCCGCTGCTGGGCATCGGGCGTCAGCTCCGCCGCCCGCTGCAGGAACGAGGCCGCCGCCGACCGCCCGCCCCGCGACAGCGCGCGACCGGCCGACCTCTCCAGCTCGGCCGCGACCTCCTCGTCCGTGCCCACGGCCGCGTGCGCCCGATGCCAGGCCCGCCGATCGGGGTCCTGCGACGGATCGGTCACCTCGGCGAGCGCCGCGTGCACCGCGCGCAGTTCCTCCGGCGAGGCCGACCGCCACACCGCCGATCGCACCAGCGGATGCCGGAACCGCACCCGCGCACCCAGCTCGACGAGCCCGGCCGCCTCCGCGGCCGCGGAGGCCTCCTGGGCCACGCCCAGCCGTTGCGCCGCGCGCCACAGCAGGGGCACGTCTCCCACCGGCTCCACGGCGGCGGCGAGCAGCAACGTACGCGTGGAAACCGGCAATGCCGCGACGCGCCGCTGAAAGCCCTCCTCCACGCGGCTCGCGACCGGCGTCGCCTGTCCGCCGAACCCGAACGCCAGCTCGGCCGGGCTCAGACCACGGGGCAGTTCGAGCAGCGCGAGCGGATTGCCCCGCGTCTCGGCGACGATGCGATCGCGTACGCGATCGTCGACCGGACCCGGCAGCACCTGATCGAGAAGCGCCCGCGCGTCGGCCTCGGCGAGGCCGTCGACGCGCATCTCCGGAAGCCCGCCGAGAATCTGCTCGTCACCGGGGCTGCGGGCGGCGAAGACCAGCGCCACCGACTCGGCGTCGAGGCGCCGGGCCACGAACGTCAGGATCACCTCGGACATCCGGTCGAGCCACTGCACGTCGTCGACCACGCAGACCAGCGGCTCGTCGGACGCCGCCTCGGCCAGCAGTCCCAGCACGGCCAGGCCGACCATCAACGCCTCCGGCGGCGCTCCCGCGCTCAGCCCGAACGCGGTGGAGAGCGCGACCCGCTGCGGCTCGGGCAGCTTGCCGAGGTGCCCGAACAGCGGCGCGATCAGCTGCTGCAGCGCGGAGTAGGCGATCTCGGTCTCGGGCTCGACGCCGGCGGCCCGCGCCACCCGCCCGGTGGCGGCGCTCCCGGTGAGGTAGTCGAGCAGCGCCGTCTTGCCGGCGCCGGCCTCTCCACGCAGCACCAGCACGCGGCTTTGACCCGCACGGATGTCGCGCAACAGGCGATCGAGCGCGTCCCGCTCGTGCCGCCGGCCGCGCAGCACCGGATGTCCGTTCAGCAAGATCCCTGGTCCCCTCCCGCGTGGGGAGGTTACCTCCCTTCCTCTCGTGCACGGCGGGGTCCACGGTCCGTGATCGAGGAAACACGTCGGCGACGTCACACCCCAGGTGGTGGACGTGTCAACATCGGTAACGCAGTATTGACACGTCAATCACTTGGGGTGACGTATGAACAACACCGAGCGGGCCCTCCCGGCTGCCGAGCGCCGCCGGATGACGTCGCGAGAGCTCGTCATCTGGCGCTCGCTGATCGACACGACGACCGAGCTGCACCGCCGCCTCGCCGCTCAGCTCGTCGCCGACTCCGGCCTCTCCCCCGGGGACTACGCGGTCCTGCTCGCGCTCTCCGAGGCCCCCGGCCGCCGCCTGCGCTCCTCCGAGCTGGCCGCCGCGATCGCCTGGGAGCGCAGCCGCCTCTCGCACCACCTGGGCCGGATGGAGAAGCGCGGCCTGATCGAGCGGGTCGAGTGCGTCACCGACAGCCGCGGCGCCGAGGTCGTGCTCATCGAGGAGGGTGCGCGCATTTTCCGGGCCGCTACCGCCCCGCACGCCCGCGCCGTCAAGGAGCACTTCGGCGACGCCCTGACGCCGGGCCAGTTCGAGGCCCTCGACGACATCCTGCACGCCCTCAACCACCACCTGGAGGCGACCCGATGAGCCGCATCGCCGTGCTGGGCTCGGGGCACACCGGGCCGATCGTGGCCCGGATGGCCGTCGAGGCCGGACACCAGGTCTCCATCTCCGCCTCCGGCGACCCCAAGCGGATCGCGCTGATCGCCACGGTGCTGGCGCCGGGCGCCGAGGCGCGCTGGGCCGCCGATGCCATCCGCGACGCCGACATCGTGGTGCTCGCCATCCCGATGCACGCGTTCGAGGTGCTCGATCCGGCCCTGTTCGACGGCAAGCTGGTCATCGACATCATGAACTACTGGCCGCCCAACGACGGGGTGCTGGCGATGTTCGAGAACAGCGGCCGCGGCAGCAGCGAGGTGGTCGCCGAGCGCCTCGCCGGCGCCACCGTGGTGAAGACGCTCAACCACGTCGGCTACCACGACATGGACGAGCGGCGCCTGCCGCCGGGCGCGCCGGGCCGGCTGGCAGTGGGCGTGGCCGGCGACGACCCGGCGGCGGTCGACACCGTAGCCACGTTGGTCGACTCGTTCGGTTTCGACCCGGTCCCGTTCTCCGCGCTCAGCGCCGGCCGTGGATTCGAGCCCGGCCACCCGGTCTTCGGCGCGCTGCTGACCCGCGACGAGTTCCTGACCGCGCTGGATCTGCTGGCCGAGGACTAGCGGCCCGCGTTTTCACACCGGGTGATGACCGGCATTTCGCCGCGTCGCCGGGGTGCGGCGTGCCTAAGTTGGAGCGGTGAGCACTGTGTTGGACGACATCATGGCCGGGGTGCGCGAGGACGTCGCGAAGCGTGAGGCTCTGACGAGCCTCGACGAGATGGTGGCGCGGGCTTCGTCGTCGCCTCCCGCCCTTGACGCGTACGCCGCCCTGGCCCGCCCCGGCGTCTCGGTGATCGCCGAGGTGAAGCGCCGTTCGCCGTCGAAGGGCGACCTGGCCCCGATCGCCGACCCGGCCGCCCTCGCCGCCGACTACGCGGCCGGTGGCGCGACCTGGATCAGCGTGCTGACCGAGGAGCGACGGTTCGGCGGCTCGCTGCACGACCTGGCGGCGGTGCGGCAGGCGGTCCGCATTCCGCTGCTGCGCAAGGATTTCCTGTACGGCGAGTACCAGGCCTACGAGGCCCGGGCGTGGGGCGCGGACGTGGCGCTGCTGATCGTCGCCGCCCTCGACCAGCCCACCCTGATCCGGCTGCGCGTTCTGCTCGAGGACGAACTCGGCATGACCGCCCTGGTCGAGGTGCACGACGAGGACGAGGTGGCCCGGGCGGTCGACGCCGGCGCCCGCGTGATCGGCGTGAACGCCCGCAACCTGCGCACCCTCGAGGTCGACCGCGCGGTCTTCGAGCGCTTGTCCCCGCTGCTGCCCGCCGCCGCGCTGAAGGTGGCCGAGTCCGGCGTGCGCGGCCCCGACGACCTGATCCGTTACCGCAGCGCCGGCGCGGACGCCGTCCTGGTCGGCGAGGCCCTGGTCACGACGGCCGGCCCGCGCGACGCCGCGGCCGCCCTGGTCGCCGCGGGCGCTGAGTAGGCGTACGGTCAGTCCGCCCGGTAGCCGGAGGCCTGGAGGGTGAACAGCTCCGCGTACCGGCCCCCGGCCGCCATCAGGTCGGCGTGCCGCCCGGCCTCCACCAGCGCGCCCTCGTGCATGACGTAGATCCGGTCGGCGTGGGTGATGTTGGCACGGTCGCCACCAGCAGGGCGACCCGCCACGCCACCCGGACCGCCTTGACCACCAGGCCCGGCAGCGAGGTGAACACGCCCATCAGACCGGTCTCGGCCCGGGCCCGCAGGCCCGTCTCCCACCACGACGGCCGGAACTCCGGCAGCACCGGATCCCTCAAAACAACCACCCCCGGGCATTGAGGGTTATTCAGGGCCCACCTTGAGCCGCACCTCGCCGCACGTCAGCGGCTTGGTCTCCACCGCCCTGAATAACCCTCATTGACTTGTCCAATTACTCTGCCCCGCCGGCACCCCGAGCCCGTACACCTTTCAACGGCCCTGAAGCGGGGAGAGGAGAACACGGGGATGCTGGTGTCATGGCGGCCTCTGGCCGGGTTGCTGGTCGCGCAGACCGGCGCGGTCACCGCCAACCGGATCCTGCTGGTCGCCCTGCCCTGGCTGGTGCTGACCGCGACCGGCAGCCCCGCGCAGACGGGGCTTGTCGCGTTCTGCCAGGTCCTGCCGTTCGTCGTGATCCAGGCCTTGACCGGCCCGATCCTCGACCGGGTCAGCCCGCGCCGGGTCAGCACCGCCGGCGACCTGACCTCCGCCGCCGCGATCGTGATCCTCACGCTGCCCGGCGACCGTCCGTTGTGGCTGCTCATGGCCGTGGCCGCCCTGATCGGCGCGGCCGACGGCCCCGCCACTGCCGCCAAGGCCATGCTGCTGCCGACCGCGACCAGCCGCGCCGCCCAGCCCCTCGAGCGCGGCGCCGGCCTCGCCACCGCCGCCGAACGCACCGCCACGGCGGTCGGCCCCGCCCTGGCCGGCCTGCTGATCGCCGCGTACGGCGTGACCGCCGCCCTGTGGTCCGCGATCGCGACCCTGGTGCTCGCCGCCGCTGTCCTGCCCGCGATGACCGAGGCCACCGCCTACCCGCCGTCCACCGGCGACGCGTACGTGGCCCGCCTGCGCCGCGGCGCCGATTTCCTGCGCGGCGACTCGTCCCTGCGCGCGATCGTCGCGATGATCGTCATCACCAACTTCGCCGACCAGGCGTTCCTCACGGTGCTCCTGCCCGTCTGGGCCCGCAGCACCGGCCACGGCGCGGCCCTGGTCGGCCTGGCCATCAGCGGCTTCGCCACCGCGTCGATCGGCACCGCGTTGCTGGCCGCCTGGATCGGCCATCGCCTGCCCCGCCGCGTGACCTATTTGGTCGGCTTCGTCACCAGCGGCGTCTCGCGCATCGTCGCCCTGGCCGCCGGCCTGCCTCCCGACGTCGTCCTCGTCGTCTTCGCCATCGCCGGCCTCGGCTCCGGCCTGGTCAACCCCATCATCAGCACGCTCACCTACGAGCGCATCCCACCCGAGCTGCTGGGCCGCGTGCAAACCCTGATCACCGCGTGGGCCTGGTCCGGCATCCCCTTCGGCGGCCTGGCCGGCGCCGCGATCCTGGCCGCCACGGGCCTCACCACGTCACTGTGGGCCTGCAGCGCCGCATACCTCGTAGCCGTCGTACGCCCCGGCTGGCGCGTCCAATGGCACACGCCCGCGGTGACACCCACCGCCTTGCCCGCTCCCCACCACCAGGAGGCCTGCACCGAGGCCGCCTGATGGCTGATCATGGAGCGAGCCCATCGTGATAGGTCTTCTTCGGCCGGAAGGTGGCCAGCGGCTTCCGCTTCCCGCCAGGCCTTGGGCGACCTCACCGGCGACGGCGTCGCCGTCCTGCGCGGCAGGAGCCGAAGCCGTCGCGCCACCGGCTCGATCAATCCCTCACGCCCACGCCGGCCGTAGCCGGCGCCGTCACAGCGTCGCGGCCAGTTTCTGCAGCTCGCCGGACGCATTGACGAGCACCGGCCTGCCGTGGCCGGGCAGGATCGCCTTGATGTCCATCTTCGCCAGCTTCTTCACCGACTTGGCGGCCCTCGTCGCGTCGGCCGTGTACCGCGGGTCGGAGCCGGTCAGCGAACCGGTGTTGGTGCGCAGCGCGTCGCCGGAGACGAGCACCCCGTTCGACGGATCGAACACCGAGATGTGCCCGAGAGTGTGCCCCGGCGTGTCGATGATCTGCAGGCCGAACACCTCGTCGCCCTGCTTCACCGGCTTGAGCTCGGCGTTCGGGATGATCGAGTCGAGGTCCAGGATGCCGGCGTAGAACGACGCCTTCACTACTTTGGACACCTCGTTGAGGCCGCCCACGTGATCGACGTGCTGGTGAGTGAGGATCACATGTTTGACGGCCGCCCAGCTCTGCCCGGCCGCCTTGAGCCCTTCCTCGATGGAGGCTTCGGAGCCGGGCGTCCCAAGGTCGACGACGGCGACCTCCTTGCCCCGGACCAGCAAATAGGCCGAGACGTAGGACATGCTGACCTGTTTCCAGCCGCCGATCCCGGCGGGGCTGGGCGTCGGGTCAGACGACGTCGCCGCGGACGGCGTCGCCGCGGACGAAGAGCCGGACGGGTTGTTGGACGAGTTATCGGCGCAGCCCGCCACGGTGTTCAGCACGGCCACGCCAAGCACACCGGCGCCGGCCGTGAAGAACAGACCGCGTCGGGTCAGTCTGGCATCGATCATGCCGCATTCTCTCTCGCGGCGGCGGCGAGCGCTTTCCCGCACCTGCTGCGGCACCACCACGTTTCTCGGCACCCAGAGCGTCAGTCGGCCGCACGGTTTGAGCAACCATCGTGACCGCTCGACGTGCCAGCGCCCTGTCTGCGGCAGAACAATGCACCGGACTCAGGCGCTGCTGACCGCCGATGCCAGTCATCGAAACTGGAGCTCCCTGATAGCGGGCTCCCCAGCCGAGCCGACACCAAAGCAGCGCGACCAGGTCGATACGATCGCGCGATGGGCTCGGAAGATGAGGTTCGCGCGCTGTCGGCGGCGTGGGATCAGGCGCTTGTCGCCAACGACCCGGAACGGGTGGCGTCGTTCATGATCGACGACTGGGTCTACGTCGGCCCGGATGGCGTGACCCCCAAGTCGGACATCATCGGCTGGATTGCGTCCGGTCGTCTGCGGCACGACCGCATGACATCGGCAGGCCCGGAGCATGTGGTGCATGCCGGCGGCACCATCGCTCTGACGGCGCGCAAGACCAGCGCCGGCGCCTGGGACGGCAACCCCTACACCGCGGACGAATGGATCACCGAGGTCTACGTCCAGACAGGCAACGGTTGGCGTTGCGCGCTGAGCCAGAAGACCCCGGCCCCCTCCGGCCCTGGCCCAAGCGGACGACCAACCACGACGTAACCTGCACCGCTTTCACGACCTGCCGAGCGATGTGCGCTGCTTGGCTCAGCGTCGTCGACGATCCCGCTACCCTCAGCGTCTTGTCACCCCCGGCGAAGCCGGCGGCGCCGCAAGGCCATCACCAGGCCGATGAGGGAGATCAGCGCGGCTGCTGCCTCGGCGATCGCCGACGGTACCTTGCCGGCTGGCTGCCAGGTGTTCTCGTAGAGGTTCGGCAGCGGGCCCAATTGACCCACGTTCACGTACGTGTAGAGCGTGACCGCTACCGCCGCGCTGCCCGCCACCAGCAGGGACAGCAGCCAGGTGATGACTCTCGGCCAGATCAGCAGGAGCACCGCAACCACGATCGCGACCACCGCCTGGATCCGGAACAACGTACCCTCGGTCATCACCGAGGACTTGAAGCCGTCGTAATTGGCGGCGTAGCGCAGGTGTACAAAAGCGTCGACGCCCAGCAGCGCAGCAGCGATCAGCGCGAGCAACCGCTCGCCGACCGGGACGCCGGTGCGGGCAGTGGTGGCATGGACGGCGGGTGAGCGGGAAGCGTGATCGGTCATCGGTCCGGACTCCTTCGTGCGATCGTCCCCTCCTACTCTTAACCTCGTCCGTCCGACTCCGGTTCACAAGGCACGCCCTCGATGTTCATGATCGCTCCTGGTCGACGGGGCGCCGTGTTACTAGAGCCACCGGCGTACGCGGGACCGGTAGTCGGTGTAGGTCCGGCCGAATCGCTGGGTGAGGTACTGCTCTTCGGGGCGGATGACCAGTTGGCGCACGGCGACGATCACGAGCGGCCACAGCGCCAGAGGCCACCAGGAACTGAACAGCAGCGCCAAGCCGAGGTAGACGAGGGCCAGACCGGTGTACATCGGGTTACGGGACAGCAGGTAGGCGCCGCCGGTGAGCAGGGTGGCGACCGGGTGGTGGGGCACGATCGTGGTGCGGTGCCGGATCACGGCGGCGACACCGGCGAAGGCCGAGGCGGGGGTCGCGATCCAAACGGTGTACAAGGTCTTCGGCAGCAAGCAGGCGCTGCTCTCTGCACTGGTCGACGTCACGGTGGCCGGCGACGACGAGCCCGTGGCGCTGCCCGACCGTCAGTTCGTCGCGGAGATCCGGGCGCTGACCGACGCCCGGGCGAAGCTTGACCGCTACGCCCGGCACCTCCTTCACACACATGCCCGGCAGGCCCAGGTGATCCTCGCCCTCGCCGCCGCCGCGACCGCCGATCCCGAGGCCGCGGCAATCTGGCGCAAGAACCTCGACGATCGCCGCAACGGCATGACCAGGTTCGCCGCCGACCTGGCCTCGACCGGCCAACTGCGGCCCGACCACACCGTCGACACCGCGGCCGACGTGCTGTGGCTGGCCATGGACGTGCGCAACTACGACTGGCTCGTGCGCCAACGCGGCTGGCCGCCCGAACGCTTCCAACGCTGGTACGTCGACACCGTCGCCGCGGCGCTCCTCACCGCGCCGGGATGATGGCTGAAATCGTTGTTAATCCTTTGCCCTCGTTCTGCGGCTGAAGGAGGATACGGCGCGTGGTCCCCTCGCATACCGAACAGATGGATTTCGCAGCGTCTCGTCGCGCGGGTCCTGAGGATGCCCTAGCGGTCGCGGACGTTCTCATCCGCTCCCGCCGGGCCGCGGTCGGCGCCGTCCCTCCCGCGGTCCATTCGGATGCCGAGGTTCGGGAATGGATCAGCGCCGTCGTCATTCCCGAGCGTGAGGTGTGGCTGATGGAGGACGCCGACGGCCGGCCGCTGGCGGTGCTGGTTCTCGACGATGGCTGGGTCGACCAGCTCTATGTCGACCCAGCCGTTACCGGCAGGGGATTGGGTTCCCGCCTCATCGATCTCGCGAAGTCGCGCCGGCCCGCGGGCCTTCAGCTATGGACGTTCGCGTCGAACACCGGGGCGCAGAGGTTCTACCTTCGCCACGGCTTCAGCGTGGCCGAGACAACCGACGGGTCCGGCAACGAGGAGAAGGCGCCCGACATCCGCTTCGTCTGGCCGGCGCCGTAGTCGGCGGCCAGGGCGAGGGTGACGTCCTCGAACGACGAGTACGGCCAGAACCCGGTCGGCGCGGCCGGACCGCTCATCGCCGCAGGCCGTCGGCGATCTGGCGGGCGGTGACGTCGCGCTCGATCGTCTCGGGCTGACCGTCGGCGAGAGGCTGGTCCGCGACGTCGGCCCAGACGGCGGCGAACGCCTCGAACAGCGACGGTGTGAGCCCGGCCGCCGCTTGCGACTGGGCGATCTCACCCATCTCGGCGACGTAGCGGTGCGCCTTGGTCGCGGCCATCGCCACCTCGTACGGGGTTCCGAAGCCCTCCCCCAGGTCGGCCATGACCGGCTCGAGGACGCCGTGGGCCGACGCGGCCCGGATCGCCTGTGTCATCAGGCCCATCAATCCCTTGTAGACCGAGGCGGTCGACATCTTCACCGCGCTCGCGGCGCCGATGCCATCGCCCACGACGATGGGAGTGGCGTGTGTCCAGCTCAGGTCCGCCACCTCGATGGCGCGCGGGCCGGAAAGGTAGATCCGGGCGCCGGGCCGGACCGTAGGTGGTGGTCCCGAGATGGAGCCGTCCACGAAATCGAAGCCCGCCGCCCTGACCACCTCGGCGGCCGCGCGGGCGGTCGTCGGCGAGGTGGCGTTCAGGTCGGCGACAAGCGGGCGCGCGGCGACGCCGGGCGCCATAGCGGCCAACTCGGTGGCGGCGTCGAACGCGGCCCCGGGCGGCGTGACCACGAGGATCACGTCCGCCTCGGCCACCACGTCGGCCGGGCGCGCGGCGATGCGCAGGCCGGCCTCTTCCGCCAGGCGGGCGGTTCGGGCCGACCGGCCCGCCAGCGAGGTGACGACGTCGTGGCCGCCTTCGCGCAATGCCCACCCGAGCCCCGAACCCATGTGTCCGGCGCCAACCAAGCCGATGGTCTTCATCCGAGCAATCTAGCCGGGGTGGATTAGAGTCGTGGCGATGAGTGAGGACGTGGCGGCCGAGCGACGGGCCCGCATATATGTGCAGGTCACCGTGGACCTCGCGATTCTCACCGTGCGCGACGGCAGCCTGCAGATCCTGCTGATCCGGCGCGGCAACGAGCCCTACCAGAATCACCTCGCGCTGCCGGGCGGGTTCATCCGGGAGGGCGAAGGGTTGCGCGAGGCCGCCCACCGCGAGCTCGGTGAGGAGACCGGGCTCGACAGCGCGCTGTTGCATCTGACGGAATTGGGCGCGTACGGCGCGCCGGATCGGGATCCGCGCGGGCGGATCATCAGCGTGGCGTTTCTGGCGATCGCGCCCAACCTGCCGTCGCCCGTGGCGGGAACGGACGCCGTCGGGGCGCGGTGGATGCCCGTCGAGTCGGCGCTGGCCGATCGGACCTTTCTCGCTTTCGACCACTTCGACATAGCCACGGACGCGGTGGAGCGGGCGCGGACCATGCTGGAGCAGACGATGCTCGCGCCGGTCTTCTGCGCGCCGGAGTTCACCATGGGTGAGCTGCGCGAGGTCTACGAGGTGGTGTGGGGCATCCCGCTGGATCCCCGCAACTTCAGCCGCAAGGTGAAGAACACGCCGGACTTCGTGAAGGAGACCGGCAACAAGCGCAGCCCCGCCATCGGCCGCCCGGCGATCCTCTACACGGCCGCCTCCCCCAGCGACGCCACGCTCTACCCGGCGATGCTCCGCCACGCCCTGAAGGACGACGCGGCGGAAGGCTAGGGCTCAACGACGACGCGGCGGAAGGCCAGGGCTCAACGACGACGCGGCGGAAGGCCAGGGCTCAGGGCGCTGCCCGGAGGATGGCTCCGGGCAGCGCCCCACCTCACCCCGCGACCCGGTCGGCGTTGTAGGCCTTCGCGGTCACGTGCACGCCCCGGCAGCCGTTCAGCCGGGACGGCCAGGACACAGCCACCCGGCGTGACTCGCCGGGCAGCAACCAGAAGTAGTTGTTCTCGTATTGCGCCGGCAGAACGCGATCGCCGTTCTGGTCACGCAGCGCGAGGCGCACCAGGGCAGCGACCGACGAGCCGCGGTTGGTGACGGTTGCGGTGATCGCGTTGCCGCGGGCTTTGTCCGACGACAAACCCAATCGCGTACGGGTCATCGCGGTCAGCGCCCGCATGTCGGTGTCCTTCTCGTACCGCCAGTAGGTGTTCTCCGAGATGACACGTCCCCCTGCGTCGCGCAGCTCCAGCCGTACGAGATGAAGCGGGTGACCCGCGGGCGGCGTGAGCGAGAAGGCGGGCTTGGTCGCCGAAGGCGCGACCTCGACGCGCTGCCGCAGCGTGGTTCCCAGTTGACGGCCGGCGAGGTCGTAGTGGCGGGCTACGACCTCGCCGACCAGAGGGGAGGTGGTGTGGTTGACCGCTCGCACCCGCCAGGTCGCGGGATCGGCCTGCACGTGGCGGGGTTCACATGCCGAGCGCGAGCCGTAGTACGCGCCGTTCACGTCGAGGTCGTAGTCGTAGGTCTGCCACACCGTGCTGTACCAGGCCGGATGCGACATCCACAGCAGCAGCGCGGTGGCGTCGTCCCAGAGGTTCGCGTTCCAGGCCTCGAACATCGCCCGGTGCGACTCGTAGTTAACAAACTGGGCGCGTGCAGCGAACTGCTCCAGCGACGCCGACGCACCGAGGCGGGCGTCGATCGCCGCCTGGTAGGTATCGGTGCGCTGATTGCCGCGCGTGGACCAGTCGTGGTAGTTCCAGACCGTCGAGATCGGCCAGCCGGGCTCGTCGCCGACCAGGTTGCGCATCGTCTCCACATGCGGGATCACCGGCATGCCGATCTCGGTATGGAAGCCGAACGCCTGCGTGTCGTACGTGTTCCGGTCGTTGTAGGCGGCCGGGTCGATCCACCGGTAGGGGCCGTGCCCGCTGACGATCCAGCCCGCCGAGTTCTGGATGTAGAGGATCTCGGGGTCCTCGGTCTCGACCGCCCGCTGGAGGCCCGCGTCGACGATCGGCGGCGGGAAGGCCTCGTTCGCGCCGCACCACACGACGATGCTGGGGTGGCTGCGGAAGCGGCGGATGACCTCGCCGGCGATGTCGACGTAGCCGGGCGGGTTCGCCTGGAAGCCGCCGGCCTGCCAGAAGTCGTTCCAGACGAGGATGCCGCTCTCATCGCAGGCCGCGTAGAGCTCGTCGCGGTTGCTGCTGCCGAGCCAGTTGCGGATCATCGTGAAGTTCATGTCGCGGTGCATCGCGACGGTCTCGGCGGTGCGGTGCGCGGGGACGCGGCGCAGCAGCTCGTCCCAGCCCCAGTTGCCGCCCCGCACGAAGACGGGCACGCCGTTGACGCTGATTCGCAGCTGCCGGATCGTGTTGTCCACCGACTTCACATCGGTCCAGTCGTCACCGTTGTCCGACACCTGGATCCGGTACGCCCGCGCGTAGGCCTGCTCCCAGGCGATGGCGACCCGATCGAAAGTCGTACCGTCCCCGAGATCGACCCGCAGCCATTCCCCGTCCTGATAACGAGAAGACCAACGCGTACGGGGATTGCCGTCGACGGCGTTCGACGCGGGGTTGCCGTCGTCGCCGGACGCCGTGGCCGGCTTGTGCACGGCCAGGTCCGCCGCATCGGCGCCATGAAAAACGCTCAGGGTCCACAGCGAGATGCCCCACTCGGTCGCGCGCCGGTCGCCGACGATGCGCACGTACCGTGAGGTCTGCGGAGCGAAAGTTTCCACCTGCAGGCCGGTGTCACCGATCGGGGTTTCGTTGCTGACCGCCTTGACATCGGTGAACGGGCCGTCCGGCGCCGAAGCGATCTGGATGCGGAAATCCAGGGCGTAGGCCGTCTCCCAGGCGATCGTGACCTGGTCGAACTCCTTGTCGGCGCCGAGGTCGACCTGAATCCATTCGTTGTCCTGGTAGCGGGACGCCCACCGGGAGCCCGGGTTGCCGTCGACCGCCTGCGCGGCGGGACTGCCGTCGTCGCCCGAAGCGGTCACCGGCTGGTGCAGGGCCAGGTCGGCGCTGGTCGCGCCGTCGGCGATCGACAGCGTCCACATCGAGATGCCCCAGCTGGTCGCGCGCTGCCCGCCCTGGATCCGGACGTAGCGGGCTTTCTGCCGGTCGACGGAAACTTTCTGGATCGCGACGTTGCCGTCGAAGACCAGCGGTGGCTGCGGCGGCGGGGAGATCACGACGGGGGCATCCCAGTCGTACGAGAACTCGCGGATCCCGAATCTCGTGGCGCGCTCGTCGCTGCGCTTGCCGGCCACGCTCGCGGTCAGCGTCAGGTCGTACAGGCTGGGCTCGCCGTAGCCGTTGGGCCACCAGAGCCGGGGCTTGCGCACGGTGACCGGGTCGAAGGTGACGATCACGGATTGTCCGGGCGCGACGGTAGCCGTACGCGAAAGCCTGGTTTTCTCGAAAGTCGCCTGGACGGTGACCGTGGCCGGGGTGGCGCCGGCGTTGCGGACGGGCACGGCGATGGTGACCGTGGCGGTGTCGCGGGCCGGGACCTTGGTGGTGATGTGCGGGTCGCCGATGACCGCGACGCCGGTGCCGCGCAGGCGGACGTGATCCCAGAGGCCGGCGACGCGGTCGCGGACGGCCGGCATCCAGTCCCAGCCGGACGCGGCGAGGTAAGTGGGCGAGTCCAGGTGGAGGTGGCCGCTCTGGACGAACGTGTTGCCGTCGGGGCCCTTGTCGCCGGGGGTGCCGGGATGCGGCATGGGCGTGACCTTGACGGCGATGGTCTGAACGCCCTTGCGGAGCGCGTCCGTGATGTCGAAGGCGGCGCGGGCGAACGGGTGGGTGACGGTGCCGACCTCGATGCCGTTGACCCAAGCCGTCGCCGAGTGGTTGACGCCGTCGAACTCGAGCCAGACCTTCTGCGAGACGTCGAAGCCCTTGGGGATGCGGAGCTCGCGGCGGTACCACCAGGCGTGGCGGGAGAGGGCCTCGGCGTACATCTGAAGCCGCCGAGCCGGTGAGTCCGGGCGAGCGCGCGGATCCGTACGGGTCGAGGGGGTGCGCGCATGGTGCGTAGTGTCGGGAGCGTGGCGGACGGGACTGGATTCGCGGCGGCCGCCGGGCCGTTACGGCGGGAGATTCTTGCGCATTGCTATCGGATGCTCGGGTCGGCGGCGGATGCCGAGGCCGCCGTTCAGGAGGCGTTCCTGCGGGCGTGGCGGGGATTCGACCGCTTCGAGGGGCGGTCCTCGATGCGTACCTGGCTGCACCAGATCGCCACCAACGTATGCCTTCGCTTCCTGGAGCAGCGGGGACGCCGCTTCCTGCCCGCGACGCTGGGCGATCCCGAGCCGGACTGGCTGCCGGGGGCCCGGAGCGCGCCGGCGGAGACGCCCTGGGTGGGTCCGCTGCCGATGGATCCGGCGGAGGCGGCGGGGGCTCGGCAGCGCGTGCGGCTGGCGTTCGTCGCGGCGCTTCAGCATCTGCCGGCGCGGCAGCGGGCCGTGCTGATCCTGCGCGACGTGGCGGAGCTGCCGGCCGACGAGGTGGCGGGCATTCTCGGCACGACGACCGTGGCGGTGAACAGCGCCCTGCTGCGCGCCCGCGAGCGGATGTCGCGGGAGGCGCCGGACCCCGACGAGATGAGCGAGCCGGGCGGTCCCGAGATTCAAAAGCAGCTGCTCCGGTACGTGGAAGCGTTCGAGCAAGCCGACATCGCCGCCCTCGCCGCGGTGCTCCGCGAGGACGTCACCCTGGAGATGCCGCCGCACGCCACGTGGTTTGCCGGGCGCACGCCCGTTCTCGGGTTCCTCGGCCGGCACGTGCTGCGGGAGCCGGGGCGTTTCGTGATGCGTACGGTGACGCCGCCGGCCAACGGGCAGCCGACGTTCGCCATGTACCTGCGCGCGCCGGACGGCGGGGAGGCGCACGCCCTGCAGGTGCTCGAGCCGGATCGTGGCGGGATCCGGCACATCCACATCTTCCTTCAGCCGGAGTTGTTCCCGATGTTCGGGCAGCCGGTGAGTCTGCCCGCCGGCCGGGATCCCCATAGCTGACACGAAAGCTGGAGGGAACGATGACGGTGACGGGAAAGTCGGTAGTGGTGGTCGGCGGCGGCCGGGGCCTGGGGCGCGGTGTCGTCCTGGCGGCCCGCGAGGCCGGGGCCCGGGTCACGGCCGTGGCGCGGGAGCTGGACGAGGCGGACGGCGTTCAGGGCGACGCCACCGATGAGGGCTTCGCCGAGAAGGTGCTGGCCGAGCGCCGGCCGGACCTGCTGGTGATCACGGCGGGGGCGGTGCCCGAGATGCGGCCCTTGGCCGGGCACACCTGGGAGACCTTCTCGGCGAACTGGCACGCGGACGTGCGGATCGCCTTCACGTGGCTGCGGGCGGCGATGCGGCAGCCGCTCGCGCCCGGCTCGCTGGTCGTAGTGTTCGGCAGCGCGGCCGAGCTGCGCGGCTCGCCGTTGAGCGGCGGCTACGCGGGGGCGAAGGCCACCGTCCGCATGATCACGGGCTATGCGGCGGCCGAGGCGAAAGACCTGGGCATCGCGATGACGACCGTCCTGCCCGTGATCACGCCCGGCACCAGGATCGGCGATACCGCGATCCGGGCGTACGCGGAAAGCTCGGGTTTGACCTCGGAGCGATTCACGGCGAACTTGCCGAACGCGCCGACGGCCGCATCGATCGGCCGGAGCGTGGTCGGCCTGGCCGGCGCGGCGGTGGCGAGCGCCTACACAGCGGACCGCTCCGGGCTACGACCGCTCGATTGAGGCAAGGGCTCCCACCGGGAGGACCCGGCTGGCCCCCTTACGAAACCGCGTAGGCACGCAGCATCACGAGAGCACCGTCCAGCGCCGCCTCGAGCGGCGCGATCGAGTCCTTCGCCTGCATCACGAGCAGCCCGCCCTGCAGCGTCGCGAACGTTGCCAGCGCCAGCCGCTGCGGGTCGGCATCGGCGCGCAGCACCCCGTTGGCCCGCATCCGCCGCAGGCCGGCCACCAGCAGCTCGCACCACTGGTCGGCGTGCCCGGCGACGTCGGCCGCGAGCTGCGGGTCGGTCGGCGCGACCTCGTTGACCAGCGCCGTGATCGAGCAGTACTTGTGGGTCAGGCCCCGGTAGTGGTCGACGACCGCGTCCCGCCAGCCCTGCCATGACTCCCACGAGTCGAGGTGGTCGATCCACGGGCGTTGCGCCTCGAGAACCCGTGAGCTCTGGAAGGCCGCGATCGCCGAGACCAGGTCGCTCTTTCCGCCGGGGAAGTAGTGGAACAGCTGGCTCTTGCTGGTGGCCGTGCCGGCCCGGATCTCGTCCAGGGTCATGCCCCCGACGCCGCGCTCGAGGATCAGATCGGTCGCGGCCCGCACGATCCGGTCCCTGGTCGCGGCGCCCTTCGAGGTCAGTCCCGTCACGGTCACGACGGTACCCGTCTGGACTCAGGGGTCCAAATATCCGTGGGGTCCGAATATCCGTCAGTGCGGACTGACGCGAACCTCAGGGGCGGGCAGCCCCTCGAACCACGACGCCTCCCGCAGGGTGTCGAGGATCCGCTGCCGCCCGGCGGCGTCCTGCCGGTCGATGAACAGGATGCCGTCGAGGTGATCGGTCTCGTGCTGCATGCAGCGCGCCAGGATGCCGTCGCCGACCACCTGCACCGGGTCGCCGTGCATGGTGTACCCCTTGGCCACCACGTTCAGCCGGCGCCGGGTGTCCAGGTAGATCCCCGGGATCGACAGGCACCCCTCGAAACCGTCCTGGGTTTCCTCGTCCGGGAAGTCGAGCACCGGGTTGACCAGGTGGTCGAGCTTCTTGTCGTTGCCCGGCAGCTCGGGGGCGATCGCGAACACCCGCAGGCTCACGCCGATCTGCGGGGCCGCGAGGCCCGCACCCCGGGAAGCCTCCAGGGTCTCGTTGAGGTCTTTGACGAGGCGGTGAAGCTCGGCGTCGAAGTCGGTGACCTCGGCCGCGGGCTTGCGCAGCACCGGGTCGCCGACCTTCCGGATGTCCAGCACAGTCATGTCGACTAATCTCCATCGGGAATGGGGCTTCCGTCCACCCGAATCCGGGCTCGCCGCGCAGGATCCTTCTCATTTCGAAGCCGGCGCGACCTCATTTCGAAGCCGGCTCGACCTCATTTCGAAGCCGGCGCGACCTCATTTCGAAGCCGGCTCGACCGGCACCCGGCAGGTGATGGTCGTGCCCTCGCCGGCCGGGCTGCGCACCTCGATCGTGCCGCCCAGCGCCTCGATGCGGTCCATGAGGCCCCGCAGGCCCGAGCCGCGCGCCGGGTCCGCCCCACCCGAGCCGTCGTCGGTGACCGTCAGCACGAGCCGGTCCTGTTCCACCGCGGCGTCGACGGTGACGACCGTGGCTCCGGCGTGCTTGACCGCGTTGGTGAGCACCTCGGACACCACGTAGTAGGCGCCGATCTCCACCGGCTGCGGGAGGCGGCCGTCGAGGCGTACGTCGATCTCCACCGGCAGCGGCGAGCGGCGCCCCAGCGCTCGCAGCGCCGGCCGCAGGCCGGAATCGGACAGCACCGCGGGGTGGATGCCCCGGGACAGCTCCCGAAGCTCATCGATCACGACGAGCAGATCGGCGGCGAGGTCCGGAAGATCGTCGACCGCCGCCGTGCGCAGTCGCAGGGCGAGCGCGACCAGCCGCTGCTGGGCGCCGTCGTGCAGGTCCCGCTCGATCTGCCGGCGCGCCTCGTCGGCGGCGGCCACGATGCGCGCCCGCGAGCTGATCAGCTCGGCGCGGCTCTGCGCGTTGGCCACCGCGATCGCCACCAGGTCGGTGAACTCCGCCAGGCGGCCCTCGAGGTCGTCGGGCAGCCGCCCCTCCCCCGAGCCGACCGCGATCATCCCCCACAGCCGGCCGTTGGCGTGGATGGGCATGCCGACCGCCCAGATCAGCCCCTCGTCGGCGTACTTCTCGCCGCCCGGCAGCTCCTTGAAGTTGTGCACCCGGGCCGTCTGCCCGGTGCGGTGGATCGTCGCGGTGATCCCCTCGGGCGGGTAGCCCTCCCACACATGGCCGACCCGCACGTGCGGCCCGGTCGACCCCTCGTTGGCCAGCAGCGTCGCCGACCCGTCCAGCTCGTAGCGGATCATCCGGGCGGTGCCGCTGCCGAACTGCCGCAGCACCTCCTTGGTCACCGCCGCGAACACCAGCTCCGGCGCCGCGTCCTGGGCGATCAGCAGGGCGAGCCGGCGCAGCGACGCCTGTTCCTCGGCCAGCGCGCGCAGCTGCTGCACGGCCTGGGCGTTGCCGATGGCGAGGGCCGCGAGGTGGATGAAGTCGCCGACCCGCGCCTCGGTGCCCTCGGGGAAGGCCGGCCGGGCCGTGCCGGCGACCACCACGCCCCAGAGCCGGCCGCCGACCACGATCGGGGCGGCGAACACTACGCGTACGCCGAGCCTGGCGACCAGGGCGCCGAACGGGCCTTCCCGCAGCGCCGGGCCGGTCAGCTCGCCGGCCTCGCCCGTGGTCACCACCCGGTTCAGCAGCATGGCGTCGGTCAGCACGATCCGGTACCCGACCGGCATGTCCGCGGTCACCCCGCCGAACGAGCCGACCACGGTGACCGACTCCGGCGGCTCGTTGAGCCGGGTGACGAACGTCGAGTCGGCCCCGAGCAGGCCGGCCAGTTCGTCGGCGATCGCGCCGAACACGTCGCCGGGCGCGGCGCCACCGGCCACGAGCGTGGCGACCCGGCGCAGCGCGACCTGCTCGTTCAGCAGCTCGGCGTGGGCCCGCTCGGAGCGCACGGCGCGGCGGGTCGCAGCCGTCGCGACCGAGCCGACGATCACGGCCATCACGATGAACAGGCCCAGCAGAATGGCCGCGGAGTCGTCGAAGTCACGCAGCGGCGGCAGGAAGAACCAGTCGAACGCCTCGATCGCCGCCACCCCGACCGGCAGCGCGTAGAGGATGCCCAGCGCGCGGGCCGTCGCCAGCACGCCGGCCAGCAGGACGAGGCCGAGCGCCACGGCGGGCACCTGCGGCACGTGCATGCGCAGGAACGTGCCGACGACGGCGGTGAGCACGAAGGCGGCGACCCCCGCGACGAGCGCGAGCGCGGTCTCGGCGTACAAGGGCAGGCGGCGCACCCCACGAGGCTGCCACACGCGGATGTGGGCCCGTCCTGATGGGCAGGATCACAGCGCATTCCGTCACTGCCCGTGGCACTGTTCGATCTCATGATCGGTGCGACACCCGTCGTGGAACTGGACGATGTCACGTTCCGCCGCGACGGCAAGGAGATCCTGCACGGCGTCAGCCTCACCGTCCGTCAGGAAGAACGACCCCCCGACCTTGTCCCCGGCAAAGGCTCAGCGCGCTGCTCACCGGCCGCGACGGCGTCGTGGACGACGACAGGCCACCTGGAGCGTTGCCGTACTGCAAGCGTCTTCCCCTGAGCGGGTCAAAGCCGAACGGCCCGAATGACCCCCGAGGGCGCCGTGGACAGTGGTCGACGTCGGTCGGTGCTGCCGCGGGGTGTCAATGTCCAGGGCGTCGATGGCGGTGAGCAGTCATGTGCTGTCGGCCAATGCCGCCCTCGATGTCGAGCGCAAGCCTGCGTCGGCGCCTCATCACCGGTCGTTGCCTGTTCTTACCACCAGTAGTTGTCTTGGGCCGTGTAGTGCTCTTGCAGGGCGGTGGTCTCGGCGTCGGTGAGTGCGAGGTCCACGGCTGCGACGGCGTCGTTCAGGTGGTGCGGCTTTGTCGCGCCGACGATGGGGCAGGAGACCGCCGGTTTGGACAGCACCCAGGCCAGCGCGACCTGCGCCATCGAGACGCCGCGAGCCTCGGCGATCTTCTCGACGGCCTCGACGACCGGCTGGTCGCCGTCTCGGTCGAACGCCTTGGCCACCGCATCCGAAGAGGACCGAGGGGTCTGCTGGCCCCAGGGTCGGGCCGCCCGGCCTTTGGCCAGTGGTGAATACGGGGTCAGGCCGACGCCTTGGTCGAGGCACATCGGGATCATGTCCCGTTCTTCCTCGCGTTTGAGCACACTGTATTGGTCTTGCATGGCCGAGAACGCCGTCCAGCCGTTCACGATCGCGGCGTGCTGCATCTTCGCGAACTGCCATGCCCACATCGACGACGCGCCGAGGTAACGCACTTTGCCGGCGCGTACCAGGTCGTTGAGTGCCGCCATGGTTTCTTCGACCGGGGTTTCGGCGTCGAAGCGGTGGATGTAGTAGACGTCGATGTAGTCGGGTGCCGAGGCGTCGCAGTGAGGCGTCGGCTTGTTCGAGGATGGCTTTGCGGGACAGACCGCTGCCGCCGAGGCTGATGAGTTATGGGACTTCGGCGGATCGCACAGCGCGGTCCTCTACCGGCTGCGGCGCTATCGGCATTGATCCGGTGCCCTGCGCACCCCCGGTGATGGCCTGGCTCGGCGTCCGGGGGCCGGGTAAAGAAGTGGCGACCCGTCGTGCCCTGCGCTGCCATCGACGGCTCAGCGTCCTGGCCGGCAGCGGTCGGCGCGCTGGCCTGGACGGTTGTTGGGCCCGCCGTACCGGTCGGCCAGCAACAGCCCGACTGCCGACGAGGTCCGCGCGATGGTCACACGTCGGCCATCCAGGTCGACGTAGCTGACGGTGGTGATCGGGTGCGACCGCGTCGTCATTGGTGGCCGGGTGTGCTGGCGCGGTGGGGGTCGGCGCCGGCGGTGGTGTCGCGGGTGTCGCCGTGGCCGCCGTGCCAGTCGAGGACGAGCAGGCACGCGTCGTCGGGGAGGGCGGGTCCGGCGGCTTCGAGGACGAGGTCGGTTAGGGTGCGGACGACTTCGCGGGGGTGCAGACCGCTGAGGTGCTGCAGTCGTGCGGGTAGGTCGAGTGCGGCGGCGTCTCGTTCGAGCATGCCGTCGGTGAGCAGCACCAGACGGTCGCCGGGCCGCAACCGGATCTGGGTGGCCCGGTAAGGCTGGTGGCGTAGTACGCCGAAGGGCCGGTTGACGGTGAGCGCCACCTGGTGCGCGGTTGCGTCGCGGATCAGCAGCGGGGCGGGGTGTCCGGCGTTGACGACGGCGAGGATTCCGGTGCGCAGCTCGAGCCGGCCGATAAGTCCGGTGACGAAGAGGGAGCTTTGCGGGGCGTTGTCGATGAGTGCCTGGTTCGCGGTGTCCGCCTGTTCGAGCAGGGTGGCGCCGCGGCGGCGGGCGTTGCGCAGGCCGCTGACGCACAGCGTCGCGGCGAGCGCGCTGTGTACACCGTGGCCGACGGCGTCGGTGATGCTCAGATGCAGCAGGTCACGGGCCAGGCTGTAGTCGAAGGTGTCGCCGCCGATGCTGGCTGCCGGTTCCAGCCAGGCCGCCAGGGTGAATGAGTCGGCTTCGCAGGTGAACGAGGCCGGCAGCAGTCGCCGTTGGATCTCCGCGGCGAGGGTGAACGGCGTCGTTCGTTGGCCCCATTCGAACAGGTCGGTGTGCCGCCGGTTGGCGATCACCACGAAGGCCAGGGTGTGTGCTGCCCGCGACACCTTCTCCAGGGCCGCGTCTGTTGGGGCGGCGGGCAGCGCGATCTCCAGCAGTCCGATGGCTTCACCGCGCTGGGTTACCGGCGCCCGTACCACGAACTGGTCACCGACCTGTTCGACCAGCACCTGCTGGGCGCGCAGCGCCTGCTCTTGTGGGCCGCCGTCGAAGGGCGCCACCATGGCGACCTCCTCGTCCTGCTGACGCGCGCCGGGCACGTCACCGATCGGGACGTGGACCAGGCGTACCAGGGCACGGCCGCTCATGTCCGCCACGAGAAACGACACCCACGACGCGTCGACGCCGGCCCCGATGCTGCGGGTCACCGCCTTTACGGCGTCGACCGGGGCGGCTTTCTCCACCGCGCGCAGCACGTCGTCGAGGTCGACACCGTTCTTCCCGTTCTCGCTCACGCGGCGCAGCATAGACGCGACAGGGCGTGAGCCCGACAGGCGAGAGCCACGAGCGTCCTTGGGTACTCGGGCCGGTTTCCAGACCTTGCGGACCGAGAACCGCATGGCGTCCACCCAGAACCATCCGGTGACCGGAAGGCGCGGTCGGCGGAGTGATCACCTGCTGTGTTGCTCGGTGTGCTGGCTCAGTTCTTGTCTTCCAGCTCTGAGCGGACCGATTCGGTGAGTTCGTTCCAGGAGTCGACGAATTTCTGGATGCCTTCGTCCTCGATGACTGTGAACACGTCGTCGAGGTCGACACCGGCATCGGCTACGGCTTTCATGACCGCAGCCGCCTCGGCGTATGTCTGCTGAACAGGCGTCCCAGGCATGCCGTGGTCCGCGTAGGCCTTCAGCGTCTTCTCCGGCATGGTGTTCACCGTGCCCGGCGCGATGAGGCCGCTGACGTAGAGAGTGTCCGGAAGGTCGGGGTTCTTCACGCCGGTCGAAGCCCACAGCGGGCGCTGCGGCTGGGCACCGTGCTCCTGCAGCGTGCACCATCGGTCGGAGGAGAAGACCTCCTCGTAGGCCTGGTAGGCCAGCTGCGCATTGGCGAGCCCGGCCTTGCCTTTGAGGGACGGGTCGGCGCCGGCCTTGTCCAGGCGCTTGTCGATCTCGGTGTCCACGCGGGAGACGAAGAACGACGCGACCGACTCGATCCCGCTCAGCGATCCGCCGTCCTGCATCCGTTGCTCCAAGCCGGATAGGTAGGCGTCCATGACTGCCCGGTACCGCTCGGGGCTGAAGATCAGCGTGACGTTGACGCTGATGCCCTGGGCGATAGACGTGGTGATCGCGGTCAGGCCTTCCTGTGTTGCCGGAATCTTGATGAACAGGTTGGGTCGGTCTACCAGCCACCACAGGTGCGCGGCCTCCGCCGCCGTGGCGTCGGTGTCACGCGCCACCGCCGGAGACACCTCGAGGGATACCCGGCCGTCGCGACCGGTGCGCTGCGCCACCGGGGCGAGCAGATCGCAGGCGTCGCGGACGTCGGCTGCGGTGATGGTCCGCAGTGCCTCCTCGACACTGACTTTGCGCACGGCCATCGCGTGCACCTGATCGTCATAGGCGTCAGAGCCGCTGATCGCGGCGGCGAAGATGGTCGGGTTCGTGGTGACTCCGACGACCGAGTACTCGTCGACCAGCGCCTGCAGGTTGCCGCTGCGGATGCGGTCACGGGACAGGTCGTCAAGCCAGACGGCCACCCCAGCCTCCGACAGCTCGGCCAGTTTCTCGTTCTGCGCCATGACAGGGCCTTTCGGATTCGTAGATGCGGACGTGGGCAGTCTCGGCGGGTCAGCGGTCGCCGGTGGGGCTGCTGAGATGACCGACGCTGTCCGGGCCGGTGGGTGCGACCACCGGCGCGTCGACGGCGGCCAGACTGTCGCGGGCGGCCTTGATCACGGCGTTGGTGGTGAGGCCGAATTGCTCGTACAGCACGGTGTAGGCGGCGCTCGCACCGTAGTGGTCGAGCCCGACGATCCGGCCGGCATCGCCGACGAACTCCCGCCAGCCCATCGACACCCCGGCCTCGACGCTGACCCGTGCCCGCACCGAAGGCGGTAGGACCTGCTCGCGGTAGCTACGGTCCTGAGCGGCGAACCACTCCCAGCACGGCAGGGACACCACCCGGGTGGGGATCCCGTCGGCCTCCAGCATCTCGCGGGCGGCGACGGCGATCTGCACCTCCGAGCCGGTGCCCATGAGAATCAGCCGGGGGCTGCCGCCGGACGCTTCGGCCAGCACATACCCACCTCGGGCCACCCCTTCGGCCGACTCGAACTGCGTGCGGTCGAGGACGGGCAGGTTTTGCCGGGACAGCGCGAGCCCGGCCGGGCGGTCGTTGTGCTGGAGGATGGTGCGCCACGCGACCGCGGTCTCGTTGGCGTCGGCCGGGCGTACGAGGTCCAGGCCGGGGATGGCGCGCAGCGCCGCGTAGTGCTCGACTGGCTGGTGGGTGGGGCCGTCCTCGCCCAGCCCGATCGAGTCGTGCGTCCACACGTACGTGACCGGCAGCTGCATGATCGCGGCCAGCCGGACGGCGCCGCGCATGTAGTCGGAGAAGGTCAGGAACGTCCCGCCGTAGACGCGGGTGCCGCCGTGCAGCGCGATACCGTTCATGATCGCGGCCATGGCGTGCTCGCGGACGCCGAAGTGCAGCGTGCGCCCGTACGGGCCGCCGCTCCACATCTTGGTCTGCCGGTCGGTGGGCAGGAACGAGGCCTCGCCCTTGACCGCGGTGTTGTTGCTCTCCGCCAGGTCGGCTGACCCGCCCCACAACTCCGGCAGGACCGGGTAGAGGGCAGCCAGGACTTCACCGGAGGCCTTACGGGTGGCCACCCCCTTCGGGTCGGCATCCCAGGTGGGTAGCCTGTCGGACCAGCCCTCGGGCAGGGTGCGGGTGGACGTCCGCTCGAGCAGCGCGGCGCCGTCCGGGTTGTCGGCACGCCACGCATTGAAGCGCTGCTGCCACTGTGCGTGCGCTTGCTTGCCGCGGCCGGCGATCTGACGGGCGTGCTCGAGCACCTCCGGGGCGACGTCGAAGGTTTTGTCCGGTTCGAAACCAAGGATCTGCTTGGTGGCGCGGACCTCGTCCTCACCGAGCGCCGAGCCGTGCGCGGCACCGGTGTTCTGCTTGTTCGGCGCCGGCCAGCCGATGATCGTCCGCAGCACGATCAACGACGGGCGGCCGGTCTCCGCCTTGGCCGCGGCCAGCGCCCGGTCCACCGCGACCAGGTCCTCACCGTCGTGCACGTGCTGCACGTGCCAGCTGTAGGCCTCGTAGCGCTTGCCGACGTCCTCGGTGAAGGCGATCTGCGTGTCGTCCTCGATGGAGATTCGGTTCGCGTCGTACACCAGGATGAGGTTGCCCAGCTCCTGCGTGCCGGCCAGCGACGACGCCTCACTGCTGACACCCTCCTCCAGATCGCCGTCGGACGCGAACGCCCAGACGGTGTGGTCGAACACGCTCGCACCAGTGGGGGCGTCGGGGTCGAGCAGCCCGCGCTCGCGGCGGGCGGCCATGGCCATGCCGACGGCGTTGCCGACGCCCTGGCCCAGCGGGCCGGTCGTCGTCTCCACGCCCGGGGTGTGGTTGACCTCAGGGTGCCCGGGGGTCAGCGAACCCCAGGTCCGCAGCGCCTGTAGGTCGGAGAGCTCCAGGCCATAGCCGGAGAGGAAGAGCTGGATGTAGAGGGTGAGGCTCGAATGTCCCATCGACAGCACGAAACGATCACGACCCGCCCACTGCGGGTCGCCCGGGTCGTGGCACAGCCACTTCTGGAACAACAGGTAGGCGGTGGGTGCCAGACTCATCGCCGTACCAGGGTGCCCGTTGCCGACCTTCTGGACCGCATCCATGGCCAGCACCCGCACGGTGTCGATCGCCCGGCGATCCACGTCTCCCATCCCCTCCGGGAGGGTCGGACTCGGCTGGACCGGGTTGCCCGTCGGCGCATCACTCGCGGCCTCGGCGGGGGCTTCAGGACGGGTACTCCTCGTTGCGGCGGCGGAATCCGCTTCATCGGCGGTCATCGGTAGCGGTGCTCCCTCGAGGTAGGCGATGCACGCGCACCGCGTAGACGAAATCGCCTCGACTTCATGCCTACCCCGCGTACCGATGTGAACACCTTGCGCCGCATGAAAACCTCGGTGCGGGGCATGCAGCAACCATGGCAGACACGGCGATCTTCGACGTCGACGGCACTCTCGTAGACACCAACTACCAGCACGCCCTGGCATGGTCGCGCGCGTTCCGCCGCTACGGCATCACCCGGCCCATGTGGCGCATCCACCGCGGGATCGGGATGGGCGGCGACACGTTCGTGCCCGAGATCGGCGGCCACGACGTCGAACAGGCGTACGGCGAGGACCTGCGCCAAGCTTGGGTGCAGGAGTTCGACCAGCTCATCGGGGAGGTCCAGCCGTTCGAGGGCGCGCACGAACTGCTGGCCGAGGTCAAGGAGCGCGGGTTCCGCCTGGTTTTGGCCAGCTCCGGCAAAACCCAGCACGTCGAGACGTTCCTCGACCTCATCAACGCCAAATCCCTCGCCGACGCCTGGACCACCTCCGACGACGTCGCCAAAAGCAAACCCGAACCCGACATCGTCGCCACGGCGCTGGCCAAGGTCCACGGCGCCAGCGGCATCATGGTCGGCGACTCGATCTACGACGCCCAAGCCGCAGCCAAGCTCAAAATCCCCGTAATCGGCGTCCGCACCGGAGGCTTCTCCGTCGGAGAACTGCAAGAAGCCGGCGTCCTGCAAGTCTTCGACTCACTGATCGCCTTCCGCCACGCCCTCGACGGCACCCCCCTGGCGCGCGCCAGGCACTGAGGCCCACCTCCGGGACGATCATCGATTCCAGCCCGAAGCTGCGGACGGCCGCCGAGAAAATCTATGCCCAAAGAGCTAGACATCCTGGGTGGTCTTGGCTAACGTTGCGGGGGTTGAGAGCACAGATCGCTGAAGACGCAGACGATCAGACCGAGCGTTAAGCAGGGCCCGAATCTGTTCGTGGCTCGCTCGGCACAGCGGTGAAAGACATGTCACCGCCGCATTGAGCAAGGGTAAGTGGAAGGCCCTGACGTAAGTCCATGTCAGGGCGCTTGAGGCGGGGCCGAGGCTGGTTCGGGGTTCCGCCTGGGAAGATTGTTCGTCGTACGTGTACGAGGCCATGAAGTCGCGTGGGCCTTCGTCACCGGCGGACAGCAAGCAACACGTTCAGATGTGTGGAAGCAGAGGAAAGGGAGGGCCGAACACCGTTGGATCGCCCACCGCCAGTTATTGATTTCAGCGCTGGGGTGGACACCGCAGTTTCCATCGAACGAGAGGTGGTCTCCGGTCACGCTTATGCGATCCTCGCACCCGACACCGTCAGCGACGGTGGGTGTGGATACGAGAACCCGACGTTCCAGTCGGTAGATGGTGTTTTTTGACCCGTAACCCTGGGCCCCGGCGCTTTCGCGCCGGGGCCCTCGTCATGGAGGTGTATGTGGCCCAACCCGATGACATGTTCGGTGACGACGACTTTCCCGCGTACACGATGGGGCGTGCCGCGGAGATCGTAGGCGCCTCGCCGGACTTTCTGCGCCGTCTCGACGAGGCGAAGCTGTTCACTCCGTTCCGTTCAGCCGGCGGGCACCGCCGCTACTCCCGCTACCAGTTGCGGCTGGCCGCACGGGCCCGCCAGATGGTCGACGATGGGACCGCTCTGGAAGCTGCCTGCCGGATCATCATCCTCGAAGACCAACTCGACGAAGCCCTTCACCACAACGAACGGCACCAGCGGCGAACAGGCGCCGCCTGAGCTCAGCCGACCTGGCTAATATGGCGCCGCAGGCGTTCGACGTGGATCAGCCCGTAGACGGCGACGGGCTCTACGGGCTGCGGGAAACTCTCGCCGCGCACGCGAGCCGGCTCGGTGCCGATGACGACAGCCCCGCTGGGGGCTCGCCGACTGGCGGGCGGCGGTCCGGCGTGGGCGAGCGGCGTGCGCTCGGCCGTGTTGGGCCTGGACATCGTACGCCGGTTCACGGCCTCCGCCGGTGGCGAGATTCGCATCGGAAGCAGCCGGGGCCTGGGCGGCGCCCGGATCGCGATGACGCTCCAGCCGGACGACCCAAGCGAACCTGTCAGCCGGTTTCCGCGGATGCCCGGCCGTCGCCGACGTGTGACCCCGCCGCGACCCCGTGCCGCTACGGTCGGCGTATGCCGCAGCTGCTGGACCGCCTGACCGGCCCGCACGAGCGGCACCTGCTGGCCGGATCCGGCTATGTGCTGGGCGGCTTCCATTGCCCACCCGGCGCGGCGCGCTGGCGCGAGCCCAACTGGATCGGCGAGCGACCGCACGTCGTGCTGCCGTCCACCGCAGTGCGGATCGGCGCCGGCACGGCGCCCGACGAGGTGCGCACGGTCAACGAGGTGGTCGTGTATGACCGGGACACCACCTACCGGCGTGGGCTGGTCAGCGCGGAAGGCGACCGGTGCACGTTCGTCGCAGTCGACGACGAGCTGGCCGACGAGCTCGGCCTGGAGACCGGCGCCGGGGTACGGCACGCGCCATGTGCGCCGGAGCCGTACCTGCGGGTGCACCGCGCCCGGGCCGCGCTGCGCCGGCCCGACCCCGACCTGCTGGCCGCCGACGAGGCGGTGCTCGCAGTGCTCGGCCACGCCGCGCGGCAGCTGCGTCAGCGCCGCCGCGCCGACCGGGGCGCGGCGGCCACGGTCGACGCGGTGAAGGGCCTGCTGGCCGGTGCCCCGACGCGGGTCTGGACGCTGGCTGAGCTCGGCGCCGCGGTGCACTACTCGCCGTACTTCCTGGCCCGTACGTTTCACCGGCACACCGGCTACCCGATCGCCCGCTACCGGCGGCTGCTGTGCCTGCGGCAGTCACTGCCCCGGGTGCTGCGGACCGGCGCCGACCTGTCCCGGATCGCCGCGGAGCACGGGTTCAGCAGCCACAGCCACTACACCCGGGCGTTCCGGGCCACATTCGGCTGCACGCCCTCGCAGGCGCGCGGAGCTCAGGTGCCGATCACGTAGACGGTGTCGCCGCCGGCGGCCGAGACCAGCAGGTCGACCCGACCGTCACGGTCGACGTCGCCGATGCCGACGGCGTCGTAGCCGAGCAGCTCGTTCGCGACCGAGCTGCGCAGGTCGCGTAGGACCCGGCCGGTGCGCCCGGAGTAGACGACCAGCCGCCCGGCCTGGGATGCGCCGGCGCTGCTGGAGTAGGACCCGACCGCGATGTCGTCGCGGCCGTCGCGGTCCACGTCACCGGCCGACCGGCCCGGTCCGGCGCCGTCGTTGGGTTGGTCGCCGCGGAACAGGTGCAGCCGCTCGCCGGTGCGGCCGGAGAACACGTACGCCTGCCCGGCCGGTAGCGCGCACTGGTCAGTGGCGTCCTCGGCGCAGAAGTCGCCGATGTAGATGTCAGGGACGCGGTCCCCGTCGACCCGGCCGGCGGTGGCGACGAAGAACCAGCCGAAGTCGAACGACTTCTGGTCCCCTGCCAGGATGAACCGCGTGGTGCCGCGCCGGCCGTCGTATACATAGGCCTGGCCGCGGTCGCCCGGGCCGGCATCCTTCGCGCCGATGATGTAGTCGGCGCGGTGGTCGCCGGTGACGTCGCCCAGCCCGGCGGCGCCCCAGCCGAGCGCGTCGCCGGCCTCCGCGCCGTCGTGGGTGCGCAGGACCTTGCCGGTGCGGCCGGAGACGACGTACGCCTTGCCGGCGTCCGCGCCGGCCGGCCCGTCGTGGCAGGGCGCGCCGACGAGCAGGTCGGCCCGCCCATCGCGGTCCACATCGCCGGCCGCGCCGACGGCGGCCCCGAATTGGTCGCCGTACGTCTCGCCGTCGACCTTCAGCAGCTCGCGGCCGGTCCGCCCGGAGTAGACATAGATCCGGCCCGGTCGCGGGGTGCCGAAGCAGGCCAGCCGGGACTCGCCGGTGGCGCCGACGACGATGTCCGGTACGCCGTCGCGGTTGACGTCACCGGCGTCGGCCACCGCATATCCGTGCACGTCGTCGGGTGCGCCGGTGAAGCGATAGAGCAGCTTGCCGGTACGGCCGGAGCGCACGTCGGTGTGGCCGTTGACCCGGCCCTGCTCGTCGGTGTGCCGGGCGGCGCCGATGATCGCCTCCTGCACGCCGTCGCGGTCGATGTCGCCGAGCTGGCTGACCGCCCAGCCGAACCGCTCGTTCGGCTGGTCGCCGCGCCAAGTGTGGATGGCGTCGGGCTCGGCCGACGCCGCGTGAGCGGGGGTGGCTGCGCCGATCGTCGCGAGCGCTGTCGCCACGACGAGGAGAGTTAGAGGTCGCATGGTCGCGAGGCTATGGCCGCTCCGGGCCGAACCGCTGTCACGATCGTGCCCACTTCCCCGGCCCGCGATCGGGCACCTTTGCGGCTCCGAGACGATTCACCGGGCCCATCAAACGCGTAGCACTCGGCCGGGTCCCTCGCTCGGGAGGGCAGCGCCGGCGTCCGCGCATATGTCATGGACGTCGACAGGTTCGAGGCCGCATCATCGTCCAGTGACCGGCGCCGATCGTGACCTGTTGGCATCCTTTGGCCCGAACGAACGCGCGCTACTGGCCTGGGTGGCCCCGCAACTGGACGCCGCCGCGATCGAGAAGATCGCCGCGGCCGACTACGGCGTCGACGTGCCGGAGTATCGTCGGGCGCTGACCGAGTTGGTGCACAGCCCCTGGCTGCCCGACGACCTCGTAGGGAACCCCGGCGGCCCTCATGACCCGCTGCCTGGTGGACAATCCCGCAGTCGTCGATCCGCGGCTGACCGCGCTGGGCAGAGCCCTCGACGGCGACACCGCCACCCCGATCGACAACCTCCGCGCGCTGTTCACCGCCGCGACGTAGCGCGAGTGCGGTGGTCGCGCTGGGCGGCCAGGTCCGAGGCCCTCCGAGCTGAGCCACGAGACTGCTCGCTCCGCCGCGGCGTCGGCTTCGACCCGGCTGGCATAGGCAGCGCCCGGCCGGAGGGAAGCCCCAAGCTACGGGTCTTTCCGGCCGGGGTCACGCTGCCGGCCAGGCTGTGCACGCCGCTCGCGATTTCCAGCATGCTGTAGGCATGACCGAGGTGCCGAGAGATCGTTCCGCCCCGACCGGCGATGTCGAGCTTCACGGATCCTTTCGGCCACAGGTGGTCCGTCGGCGCCAGGTCACCCCTCCGCCGAAGCTGATCGGGCCGCCATCCGCGTGGGCTCCAGCGATTGACATGGCTCAATACGCGTCCTAACGTGCTAGGAAAACGTTTTCCTTAGCGCGGTTGCGGACGGGGGTACGGGCATGCGACGCGACATCCGACGGGTCACCAGTGTGGTCGGGCTACTGATCATGGCGACGGGAACCGCGCAGGCCCGCATCGGGCCGGCACCGGACGAACGGCCACCGATGGTGCTCGCCGTCGACCTGTCGAAACCGATCAAGCCAGTCGATCACGCCGCCTCCGGGTCCCTCTACGGCATCGCCGACGAAGGGTGGCCCGCCGACCACTGGATCGCCGGGGTCAAGCCGAAGATGTTCACCCAGCCGCCGCCGGGCGCCACCCACCGGCCCAACGGAGAGCCCGCCCCGGTCGGCGACACGCTGAACGTGTGGCCGGTCGCCGCGCGCAACGGCGCCACCGTCACCATCCGGCTGCCCGACATCTTCCCCAGCTTCCCGTACGTGTGGCAGGGCGACGACTACTGGTACAGCCAGGTCGAGCGGATGGTCCGGGCCCGTCTCGCCTCCGGCGCGGACAACATCTACGGGTACGAGATCTGGAACGAGCCGCAGTGGACGTGGAACCCCGCCTGGGGTGACTTCAACGAGATGTGGGCGAGGACCTACCGGTTGATCCGGTCGCTCGACCCCGGCACGCCGATCATCGGCCCCAGCTACGACCGGGACTACGAGGTCGGCCTGCGCCCGTTCCTGACCGCCGCGGTCGCCTCCGGCACCGTGCCGGACATCGTCTCCTGGCACGAGCTGGGCCCGATGACCGGCATGCAGGTGGAGACCCACGTCCAGCAGTACCGGGCGTTGGAGAAGGAGCTCGGCGTGGGTCCGCTGCCGATCAGCATCAACGAGTACGGCTCACCACGCGACGCCGGCGTGCCCGGCTGGCTCACCCGCTTCGTCGCCAAGCTGGAGCGGGCCAAGGTGGACACCGCCGACCTCGCGTTCTGGCACAAACCGGGCCGCCTCGCCGACCTGCTGGTGCCGAAGGGCGGCGGCTCCGGCCCGGCGTACCAGGCCGATCCGACCGGCAACTACTGGCTCTACAAGTGGTACGGCGACATGACCGGCGACATGGTCACCGTCACCCCACCGGCGCCGACCGCGCGCTACATCGAGGTGGGCACGCCGGTCCCGGCCGAGTCGACCCGCATCGCGGGCCGCGAGGGCACCGCCATCCCACTCAACGGTGACGCGCCCAACCGGTACGTCTCGATGCCGGCCGGCGTCCTGAAGGGCGTCAGTGACTTCACCATCGCCGCCTGGGTCGATCTGCAGTCCGTCTCGGACTGGGCCCGCATCTTCGACTTCGGCACCGGCACCGCCGTGAACATGTTCCTCACCCCGCGGGCGGGCGGCGCCGGCCTGCGCTTCTCGATCAACGCGGGCGGCGTCGAGCAGCAGATCAACGGGACCGCGCCGCTGCCGACCGGCTGGACGCACGTCGCGGTGACCAAATCGGGCTCCACCGGCACGCTCTACGTGAACGGCGAGCCGGTCGGCGCCAACGCGAGCATGACGCTCGGCCCGTCCGACCTGAACGGCGGCGACACCCCGAACAATTGGATCGGCAAGTCGCAGTACGCCGACCCGCTGCTGGACGCGACCGTCGACGACTTCACCATCTACGACCACGCGCTCTCGGGCACGCAACTGCAGGCGCTGATGACCGCGCCGGGCGCCGGCAACGTGTTGTCGTACCACTTCGACGAGGCGCCCGGGATCGCTGTGCCGGACGCATCCGGCAACAGCCGGGACGGGACGGTCACCACTGGTGTCACGGGCGTCGAGCAACTACCCGCGCCGGACGGCTTCGCCGGCGTGGACCGGCGCACCCGGACCGCCCGGGTTGTCTTCGGCGGCGGCTCGGGCGACCTGCAGTTGAAGGTCGGCGGCCTCGGCTTCCGCGGTCGTGCGAGCGTCCAGGTCTACGCCACCGAGTGGACCGGCACGGACGGGGTCTCTCCCGGCCCGGTACCGGTCTTCGGCGGCACCTACCCCGTGCACGACGGCGCCATCTCCGTACCGGTGCAGGACATGGACGAGACGGCCGCGTACCTCGCGGTCATCCGGCCGGCGGCCGGTTCCACCCCCTCCTTCCCCCGCTACGAGGCTGCCGGTGGCCGGACTCGCACCAGCCCGCTCGCGTCCGAGAACGCGTACGGCGCCGGCGGCGAATTCACCTTCACCGTCAGCGCGCCCAAGGCGGGCGCCTACGAGCTAGCCGTCCGCTACACCGGCGGCGGCGTCCAGGGCACTGTGGCGGGCAAGGCAGTCGCTTTCCCCTCGACCGGCGGCTTCGCGACCGTGCGGACCACGGCGGTGCTCCGGCGCGGCGTCAACACCGTCAAGATCAAGATCCATGGAGGTACGTTCGGGCTCGACTACCTCGAAGCGACACCGTTCCGTGAACGGGTGCAGGCGGAGAGCGGCCAATGGACGGATGCCAACCTCGTCCGGATCAACATGGACGAAAGCAACTTCTTCGCCCCGTACGTGTCAGGCAACGCCTACGTAGCGGACTTCACGAAACCCACCAGCACGCTGCACCTGCCGATCACCGTGCCGGCCGCCGGCCGATACCGGCTGAAGATCGGCTACTCGACCGCCGGGACCGAGGAGGAACGGCGGGCGCAGACCAAGGCCGGCCAACTGGTACGGGTAGGCGACGGCCCGTGGCAGCCGGTCTCCTTCGACCCGACCCAGTTCCGCGAACTCATCCGCCAGACCACCCTCACCGTGAACCTGCCGGCCGGGACGTCCACACTCACCTTCACCAAGGCGGACCTGCCCGGCACGGTCGATCTGGACTACGTGGACGTCCTACTCGACTGAGCCGTTGCCCGCGGTGTTCTGACTGGTTCGTTCGGCGCCGGGACCGGCGTTGGCGGGTGTGGAACCGTCGACGCAGGCCCGGGCCAACATCTCGCCCAGCAGCGGGGCGAACTTCATCAGATTCTCCCCGTACGTAGCGAGCACCCGGCCACGACGTACGAACTGCAGGCCGTCGCCGAGATCCGGGTTGTGCGTGCAGTACACCTGGCCGATCGGACGTGGCTCGACGAACGGCAGGTGCTCGGCGACATAGCCGGTCACCGCCGCCAGCGACGCCTGTTCCGCGGCCTGCCGCCCACTCCCCCACGTCACCAGCACCGCATCGATGTCACCGCCGACCGCCCAGCGGCCCGGCCCGGCCACATGCTGGTATGTCCCCAGCAACCCGGGCGCCGGCTCGGTGATCCAGCACTGGAGCGGCGCCGGCGCCTCCGGGCGAATCGGGAAGCTGAACCGCAGATGGTGTTCCAGCGCCGACGGAGTGTCGATGCCGACGCCGGCGGCCAGCGCGGAAGTGCCGGCGCCCGCGCAGATCACGACGGCGTCGAAAGTGTCCGAATCGGTGCCGGACCTGACCCGTACACCCGGCCCGGTCTCTTCGACGGCATCGACGTGAACCTGTCGAAGACGGTCACCGACCGCGTCGACCAGGAACGCGCGGATCCGGTCCACCCGGATGACACCGCCGGACGGGTCGATCAATGCCGGACCGGCAAAGGCACGAGCCGGCAGACGCAGCAACGGGGATCCCGCCTCCACCATCTCGTGGGCCGCGCCGGCCGCGGCCATCGCGTCCGCCCACCTCCCGACCTCAGCGCCACTGACCACAGTGCCGACCTCGTCGACGAGAGCGGCGCCGGCCCGCTCGCTCCACCCGGCGAACAACGCCCGAGACTGCCCAGCCAGCACCACCATGTCGGGGTAGGCATGCGCCAGACGAAAAATCCGGGTATCACCGGCTGAACGCTCACCCATCGGTTCGCCGGCTTCGTAACACCGGACGTCAACTCCTTGCCGAAGCAACGCGACGGTCGCCGACAGGCCGACGACCCCTCCACCGATCACTGCCACCTTCATAGCGGCCGACGCTATCAGCGCCGGTCAGCGGCAGGAGCCAGCCAACTGCATTCGTGGTGGGCGCCGACCCGCCGGGCCATCGGCCACCAGATCACGTGCTGGAGCAGGGACAGGGCCAGCGTGAAGGGAAGCAGAGTCCAGACCCCCGCGCCCTGCGCGATCGCGCCGGCGAGCCAGGGGAACGACGAGCCGCCGACGACCGATCCCGCATTCATGATGCCGATCGAGGTGGCGACCAGACGCGCGGTGGTGAGCCGCGGCGCCAGGGCCATCGCGGTGGGGAAGATCGGCCCGAGGAAGAAGCCGAGCAGGACCAGACCCGCCGTGGCGGCAGCCTTGCCCGGCAGGAGCCAGGTCAGCGCGGTGACGAGGGTGACGCCGGCGAGGCAGATGTTCATCAGTCCGGCGGCGGTGAGGCCGAGCCGGGTGACGATCGGGCTGAGCAGGAACCGGCCCGCGGTGAGCCCGAACCAGTAACCGCTGACCGCGTACCCGGCGAGCACGTCGGTCTGCCCCCGCGCCTCGACGAGGTAGCCGAACGCCCAGTTCCCCACGCCCAGCTCGAGCCCCACGTAGACGGCGAGCAGCGCGGCGCCGAGCAGTACGCCCGGCTGCCGCAGCGCGAGGCGGGCCAGGCCGCCCGGCGGCGGTGACTCCGGCTTCGCGGTGGCCGGCTCCGACCCGGCACGCGGATAGACGATCAGGAAGCCGGCCGTGAGCGGGATGGCCACCGCCGCGAGCAGCAACATGACCGTAGGCCAGGAAGCGCCGGCGACGATCCAGGCGGCCAGGGGAGGACCGAGCAGCGCCCCGACACCGAAGAACCCGTGCAGCCGGTTGAGCAGCGTGGTCGCGTTGGGCAAGGCGGACAGGTACGCGTTGAGCACGGACTCCAGGACCCCGACCGCGTAGCCGGAGGCGATCTGGAGCACGACGAACGCCGCGAACGCCGGGCGAGTGGCCGCGTACAGGGCGGCAAGCACGTACACGCCGCCGCCTGTCGCCACCGCGATCCGGGTGCCGAATCGGTGGATCAGCCCGCCGGCGGTGACCCCGGCCAGAACAAACCCGGCCGCACTGGCAAAGAAGGTCAGGCCGAGCGTTGCCCGGGAGACGGCATAGTCGTCCATCTGCGCGGCCAGCAACACCCCGTTGACGCCGGCGTTCACGCCGACGAGCACGAAGGCGGCATATGCCAGGACGACCGGCGCCCTCCATGGTTGTCGCATCACGGCTCCCCAACACTCACACCGCCGCCGAAGGGGGTTGCGGCGCGGCAGCCGGGGCCGCCGCGCCGCGCGCGAGGTTTGTCAGGTCTGCGGCGTCAGCCGGCGCTGCAGGAGACAGTTGGCCAGGTCCATGTGCCGTTTGCCGCGATCGTGACGCCGAAGTTGTTGCCGCTGCCGTTCGGCTTGCCGACCATCACGTACTGGCTTGGCCAGCTGGCGCTGACGTTCCAGGTGGAGCTGACCGTCTCCGGCGCCGGGAGGTTCATCGTCACGGTCCAGTTGCTGGAACCGGACACCGCGACGTTGAGGTTGTACCGGTCGCTCCACTTCTGTCCGGCGGAAAGGGTGGCCGTGCAGCCACCGCCACCGCCACCACCACCGCCACCACCACCGCCGCCAGCGCCTTCGCTGACCGTGATGTTGGAGCTGACGTTGCTCTGGTAGCCCTCGGTGGCGAGGATCTGGTAGTTCGAGGTGCCCATCTGCAGGCCGGCCTGCCGCCAGGCGTTGAAGTGGTTCGCAACCGTGATGGTGCCGCCGGTGCGGTGCTGCTGGCGGACGCTCCAGTACTGGTAGAACGTCGCGGTGCCCTGGATGGAGGGCTGGTTGACCCGCTGGGTGCGGTAGAGATCGTAGGTGCTGCCATCACTCGTGACCGAGCCCAGTCGGGTGGCTCCCGAGCTCGGGTTGTAGGAGCCGAAGTTGTCGACGATGTAGTACTCGACGAGCGGGTTGGTCATCCAGCCGTACAGGGCCAGGTAGCAGTTGCCGCCGCAGTTGAAGGAGCCGGAGTAGTTGACCGTGTGGCTGGTGGAGCCCGGGTTCCAGCCCTTGCCGACGACGGAGTTGTTGATGCTGCTCATCTGGACGCTGTAGTTGCCGCCGGCGCCCAGGTTCATGGTGACGTTGCCGTTGTCTTTCCAGTACGAGTAGAAGTAGCCGTTGTGGGTGCCGGTCGAGTTGGAAGTGATCGTGCGGTCGGCCTCGGCATGGGCGACGCCGGCGACGGCCACCGAGGCCACGGCCATGGCCACGGTGCTGGCCAGGCCGAGGAACAGCCGCGTGCGGCGGCGCCCACGGCGGCTCGGTTGAGCTGCTGTGCGGTTCATCGGTACGTCCTTTCCGGAGGACTCGGGGGACATGCGGACAGCACGACACTGCCTGCGAGAGCCGAAGACCTGAGCGACGGCAAGGCACATCGGCGTCGCACCCGCAGATAGGGATTCGCTGGGGCGTCGGTCGACCGGCCGGGGAGAGCCGGGTCGCGGCGGACCTCATCGATGACGGTCGAACCATCCGTGACGACATCATGGTCCGGAGATTGTGAGCATGTCAACAATTACCGGAAGCTCGCGGAAGTTTCTTCCGTTGACGTTGCAGGTGACCGGCTCGACCAATGTCCTCGTGGTAACCAGATAAGAAAGGGTCGGCCGGGCGCCGATCAAGCCGCCCTCTGTGCCTGATGCCCCGTGTCGAAATCTCCAGTTTCCGAAACTTCCGGAGGCCGTGCTGGCGTCGCGGCTACGGCGTGAGCGTCACTGTGACGGTCCGCGTGTAGAAGTCGCGGGCCGCGGTGCCCTGCTCGCGCGGGCCGTAGCTCGACCCCTTCTGACCGCCGAACGGGGCGTGGAAGTCCACGCCGGTGGTCGGGGCGTTGACCTTCACCATGCCCACGTCCAACTGGTTCGCCAGGGTCAGCGCCGCTCCGAGATTCTGGGTGTAGACGCCCGCGACCAGACCGTGCCGCACCTCGTTGGCCACCCGCACCGCGGCGTCGGCGGACTCCGCGGGCAGTACGACGCACACCGGCCCGAAGTACTCCTCATTCCGCAGGTCGTCACCGGCCGGCACGTTCGTCAGCAACGTCGGGGGCTGGAACCACCCATCGCCGTCGAGCGGCCGAGCGCCGGTCAGCACCCGGGCACCGTCCGCACTGGCGCGCCGCACCGCCGCCCGGATCGCCTCGCGCGGCCGCGACTCGATCAGCGGACCGACCACCGTCGCCGGATCCGCCGGATCACCCACCGGCAGCGCCTCGACGGCCGCGGCCAGCCGCTCGGCGAACGGCGCGGGATCGCCGACCACGATCACCCGGCTGGTGGCGGTGCACTTCTGTCCGGCATAGCCCATCGCCGCCGCGGCGATCGCCGTCGCGGCCGCGTCCTGGTCGGCATCGGGTAGCACGATGGCGGCGTTCTGGCCGCCCATCTCGCATTGCACCGGGATGCCACGCTCAACTGCCCGTCGAGCAACCGCCTGCCCCGCGGCCACCGAGCCGGTGAACGAGACGGCATCGGTCGCATCGACGATCGCCTCGCCGGTTCCGGCGAGGCCGGTCAGCACCGTCAGCACGCCGTCCGGGAGCGCTCCGGCGAACAGTTCGGCCAGCCGCAGCGCCACCGCGGAAGACTGTGGCGCGGGCTTGAGGAGGACGGCGTTTCCGAAAGCGAGGGCCGGCGCAGCCTTCCAGAGCGGTATCGCCACCGGGAAGTTCCACGGAGTGATCAGCCCGACGACGCCATGCGGACGACGCCGGGTGTGCAACAGCGACACACCGTCGGCCGGCGGGTACACCTCGCCCTCGGGATGCAGGGCCTGCTGCGCGAAGTAGCGCAGGATCGCCACGCCGCGGCCGATCTCGGCTCCCGCCTCGCTGACCGGCTTGCCGACCTCGCGGACCACCAGTTCGGTCAGCTCATCGGCGGCAGCTGCAACAGCCTCGGCGCAGGCATGCAGAGCGGCCGCCCGCGCGTGCACCGGCCCCCGGGCCCAACCGGCGGCCGCGCCCCGGGCGACGCCTGCCGCCGCCGCCACCTTCTCCGGCGAAGTGTCGGGAACGCGTACGACCAAGTCCGACGGCGCTTGCGGGGAGCGGCTCTCGATCGTTGTCATGGTTGTTCCTTCCCACCGGTGGCATCGCCGATCGCGACGACGGGGTTGGTCAGCGTCCCGAGTGCCGGGGACGATATCTCGATCGTGTCACCGGGTCGCGCGGTGAAATCGGCGTCCGGTACGACGCCGGTGCCGGTCAGCAGCACCACACCGGCTGGAAAGCTCAGCGCCCGGAACAACCAGCCGGCCAGGTCCTCGAAGCTGCGGGCCATCGCCGACGTCGAGGTCGTTCCGGCGTACGCCTCGCGGCCGTCACGCAGCACCCGCAACCCGATCGGGAACGGACCCGGGTCGACGGCCCAGCTCGGCACGATCGCCGGCCCCACCGCACAGGAGCGGTCGTAGATTTTCGCCTGCGGCAGGTAGAGCGGGTTCTCGCCCTCGATCGATCGGCTGCTCATGTCGTTGGCCAGTGTGTAGCCGAACACGTCCCGGGCCGCGTTGAGCACCAGGCCGACCTCGGCCTCGGGTACATCCCAGCCGGAGTCGGCGCGGATCCCGACGGCGTCGCGGTCGCCAACTACCCGCCACGGGCTGGACTTGAAGAAGATTTCGGGGCGGTCGCTGTCGTAGACATCGTCGTAGAGGGAACCGTGCCCGGACTCCTCTTTTCTTCCGTCGCGGCTGCGCAGGTACGTCACCCCGGCCGCCCACACCTCCTGCAGGTCGACTGGTGGAAGCGCCTCCTCGCCGGGCATGCCGCCGCGGGCTTCGCGGGCAGCGGCCTCGACCACAGCCCGGGCCTGGTCGAGCGGCAAGGCGAGCAGGTCGGCGAGGGTACTGTCGAGCTCGCCCCATTCGCCGTCCTGGCACACCGCCCAGCGCGACGCGTTGCCGGCCCGCAGGTGGTGAAGGGAGATCGGCATTTGACCATCCTAAGTCTGTGGAACTGTGGCTGTTTCTGATGTGTCGAGACCGCCGCTACCCTGTTCAGGTGCTGTTCCGTGTGAAGATCGCTGACACGGGCCCGGCATTTCGAAGGGACCTATCGACATGCCCCGTGTGGTACCGGCGGTCATCCGCGCGCTCGACATCCTCGAGCTGTTTCTGGAACGCCCCCAACTGTCGGCCCGCGAGGTGGCCGAGCGGCTGGACCTACCCCGCACCACCGTCCATGAGCTGCTGGTCACGCTCGTGGCTCGCTCGTACCTGATCTCCGTCCCGGGGCAGCCGGTGCAGTACCGGCTCGGTATGCCCGTGTTCCAGCTCGGCGCGGCGTTCGCCGGCCGGCTCGACCTGGTCCGCGAGGGACAGAGCGTCGCGCGGGACGTGGCCGCCGCGTGCGACGAGGCGGTCCACGTGGCCGTGCTCGACGGCGCCGACGTCGTCTACCTCGTCAAGGTCGACAGCACGCACCCCGTACGGATGGTCTCCGGGGTCGGGCTGCGGCTCCCGGCCCACTGCACAGCGGTCGGCAAGATACTGCTGTCGAGCCTCGATCAGCCGAGCCTGGACGCCGTCCTGACGAAGGGCGCCCTGCCGGGCATGACGCCGGACAGCGTTACCGACCCGGACGCCTTGCGGGCACATCTCGAACGCGTCCGGGCCGAGGGCGTCGCGGTCGACATCGGCGAGTCCGACAGCGCCATGCGCTGCGTCGCCGCGGCGATCCGCGACCATTCCGGCGCCACCATCGCCGCCATGAGCGTCTCCGCGCCGATCATTCGCTGGACCTCGCAGGCGCAGGTGGAGTGGGCAAAGCTGGTTCGCGAGGGCGCGGCCACGCTGTCGGCCCGCATGGGGTACTCGGCTCAGCCTCGATAGCCGGCCAGCCGTTCGCGGCCGGACACCGCATCGAAACATTGACACCTCTCACGGTGTTCATCTACCGTCGCGTCCACACACCATACGGTATATCGAACTCAGTCCGAGATTTCGAACGGCGACGTCAGCGCCGCTCCCCCGGCCCGGTTGCCGACCGCATCACGCTCGTGGCGCTGCCCAGCGTGCGGAACAACGCGAAATCTCTCGTTTCGAATATTTGACCGAGCGGATCGGCGGTCCGGCCGCGTTCGAGGCGGTGACGTCCGGGCCTCGCCGGTGAGGGAGATGAAGGAGGCGAACGGCGATGAAGGAAAGCCCGTCGTGGTCCCGGCGCGACTTCTTGGGGATGGGGGTGGGGGTGCTCGGCGCAGCCGGTCTGGCCGCGTGCGGGGGCACTTCCGACTCGGCCCCCAAGGCGCAGGCGGAGGTACCGAAGGAGCTGGTCGATGCCGCGGCGTCGGTGAAGGGCTCCTCGATGGGGGTGCTGTCGCAGAAGCTGTACTCGACAGCGGCCAATGAGCAGCTCGACGGATCGATCAAGAAGTTCGCCGACGCCACCGGGACGAAGATCGAGAACAGCCTGGTCCAGGCCGACGCCGGCGATGTGGTGGCCAAGATCGACGCCGAGGTCAAGGGCGGCGTGGCGCGCGACCTGGCGTTCATGACCGACTCGCGGTTCGTCGCGCAGTTCCACGCGCTGGGCGATCTGGAGGACGTGACGGACGTCGTCACGGCGCTGACGGCCAAGTACGGCGAGCCCTGCGCGGAGGCCAAGAACTTCTGCGTCTTCGACGGCAAGTGGTTCGCGATCCCGTACCACTTCATCGGGATCGGGTCGTTCCTGCGCAAGGACTGGATGCAGGAGAAGGGCATCACTCCCAAGGACGTCTACACCTGGGAGGAGCTGCGGGACCTGTGCCTGACGATCTCCGATCCGAAGAAGCGCCGGTTCGGCTGGGGCATGACGGTGAACCGTTCCGGCGACGGCAACGGCATGATCGAGGCCCTGATCAACTCGTACGGCGGGGCGATCGCCACCAACGACGGCAAGAAGGTCACGTTCGACTCGCCCGAGACGGTGCAGGCGGTGACCTTCCTCGGCGACATCTATACCAACCCCAAGTACAAGCCGATGCTGCCGCCGGGTGTGGCCAGCTGGACCGACACCAGCAACAACGAGAACTGGCTCGCCGGGGTCCTCGGCTACACCCGCAACAGCTTCAGCGTCTATGCGGATTCCAAGACCAAGAAGAATCCCGTGTACGGCAACACGCACGTCTTCTCGGACTGCATCGGGCCGGCGACGGACAAGTCCCTGCTGCTCGGCCAGTCCCAGGGTTTCGTCGTCTTCAAGGGCGCCAAGAACCCCGCGCTCGCCAAGCTCCTGGCGCAGTACCTGGTCAGCGCGCCCGCGCTGGTCGGGGTGGCGAAGGAGGCGCCCGGCCTGGTGATGCCCGCCTGGGAGAAGGTCTGGGACGCCGACCCGTTCTTCACCAGCGGTGACCCGGCCTTTCCCATGGTGCGCACCATGTCCCAGCAGTCGCTGCCGCTGTCCACCAAGAACGGCCTGGCCTTCCCCCAGAAGGCCAGCGCCGGCCAGCAGGCCGTCGTCGCGGCCTACGTCCTCACCGACATGATGCAGAGTGTCATTCAGGGAACAGCGGCCGCACAGGCCGTGACGGCGGCCCACACGAAGATGGTGCAGATCTTCGCCCAGCAGGGGCTGCCGCAGTGAGATCGGTTCGTCCAGCGCCGGCCCCGGTGACGCGGGCATCCCCGCCACCGGGGCCCGGCTCCCTCACGACGACCCAGCGGCGGCTGGGTCGCGACTGGCGGCTGGCGGCACTGTTTCTGGCGCCCACGGCTGTGCTGGTCGGTGCGCTCGTGCTCGTGCCGATCGCCAGGTCGATCGTCACCAGCACCACGGAGCGGCACGGGCAGGACAACGTGTTCGTCGGCCTGGCCAACTACATCGCCCTCGCGGGCGACGACCAGTTCCGTACGGGTGTGGTGAACTCGTTCGTCTTCACCGCGTACGCCGAGGTGTTCAAGGTCGTTCTGGGGTTGGCCGCGGCCCTGCTGCTGCACCGCCTGCGGCGTGGGCGGGCCCTGCTGACCGGCCTTCTCCTGGTGCCGTGGGTGGTGCCGACGGTGGTGACGGCGTTCAGCTGGCGCTCGCTGCTCGACCCGATCTTCGGCAGCGTCAACACCCTGCTGACCGCGTCGGGGATCGGGCCGCTGCTGGCTTCGGCGCATCTTGTCGACAGCTGGCCCGCAGGTTGGCTGTCCGACGCGTCGCTGGCCATGCCGTCCGTGATCCTCGTCAACGTGTGGAAGGGGGTGCCGTTCTTCACCATCTGTTTCCTCGCGGGGCTGAAGGCCATCCCGGCGGACCAGTACGAGGCGGCGACCATCGACGGCGCCTCGGCGTGGCGACGGTTCGTCCACGTGACGCTGCCCGGACTGCGCCATGTGATCACCGTGACGGTGACCCTGTCGTCGATCTGGACGTTCAACAACTTCGACCTCATCTGGTTGCTGACGCAGGGTGGCCCGGGCAACGTGACCGCACCGTACGTGCTGGTCGCCTATTCGAAGGCCATCCTGCAGTTGCAGTACGGCGCGGGAGCGGCGGTCACGCTCGTCATGCTGCCGGTCATCGCAGCGCTGGTGTTCTTCCTGGTCCGCACGTTGCGCGCGGACACGGGAAACAAGCCACCCCGATGGACCGGCCCGTCGCGCACGGTGCTGCCATGGGTGATCACCGCGGTGGCCACCGGTCTGCTGGCCTGGGCGTCGCCACAGATCTTCTGGAAGGCGGCGGTGGTCCTCGGGGTGATCCTGCTGATCGCGGCGGCGGTCGGCCGAGTGGTCTCGGGGCTGCAGGCCCGGGGAGGTCGCCGTACGTCGTCGCTGGTGTCGGGCCTGGGGTCCGGTGTCGCACTGGCCGGGTTGCTCGCCTTCGTGCTGGGCCCGATGTACTGGATCGCCGTCACGGCCTTCAAGTCCGAGGGTCAGGTCGTCATGCGCGAACACGACCTGTGGCCGACGCCGTGGACCTTGGAGCAGTTCGGCGCCCTGTTCACCAACCAGCCGTTCGGGCGCTGGTATCTCAACACCGTGCTGGTCTCGGCGGCGTCCACCGCGGTGGCACTGGTCTGTGCCGTCCTGGGGGGTTATGCGCTGGCCCGGCTGCGGTTCCGCGGGGCGCAGGGTTTCACCGTCACGGTGCTGCTCACCTACGTGATGCCGGGTGCGCTGCTGTTCATCCCGCTGTACCAGCTGCTCATCGGGGTGCGGCTCACCGACTCGATGTGGTCGCTGGTGCTGACGTACCCGACCTTCACTCTCCCGTTCGCCACCTGGCTGCTGGCGGGTTACTTCGCGTCGATCCCCGCCGAGCTGGAGGAAGCCGCGCTGGTCGACGGTTGCACCCGCGTCCAGGCGTTCCGCCGGGTGGTGCTGCCCCTCGCCAAGCCGGGGCTGCTGGCGGTCGCGCTGTTCACTCTGACCAATGCCTGGAACGAGTTCCTCTTCGCCTTCGTGTTCATCACGAAGGACGAGTACAAGACGCTCCCGGTAGGGATGCAGTCGATGATCGCCGGGGACGTCGTGCCGCAGGGCCAGCTCGCCGCGGCGTCGCTGCTCGTCAGCATTCCCGTGGTGGTCATGTACGCCTTCGGACAACGCTTCCTGTCCGAGGGGCTCACCGCAGGCGCGGTGAAGGGCTGACCGGATCATCGCGCACCGAAAGTGTCGTACGTGTGTTCGATAATGACCCCTGTGTTGGCAGAGCTGGAGCAGGTGGGTGAGGACGCGGCGAAGCTCGCCGCGGCCCCGGTGTGGCCGCTCTCCGACGACGAGCTCACCAACCTGCTCCGGGCGGCGCATCGACTGGAACAGACCGCTCTGGTCTTGCAAGCGCGGCTGGTGTGGCAGGCCGACACCCGCGGCTTGCCCGCAGCGCAGGGCCACCGTTCCGCGGCCCGGTGGCTACGCGCCCGGCTGATGCTGGATCCGCAGCCGGCGCGCGAACTCGCCGCGGCCGCCACGGCCCTGCGCCGGCCGGTGATCGAGCAGGCGGTACTGGACGGCCGCACCGATCTGCGCCAAGCCGCAGTGATCGCAGCGACCGTCGACGCCATCCCCGCCGACCTCGACGGTCCTGACGGCCTCGCCGCCGACGAGGTCTCCCGGACCGTCAGCCGAGCCGAGCACACGATGATCGAGATGGCCGGCCGGATGCCCGCCTACCAGCTGCGCCGGGTCGGCGAGCGAATCCTCGCGCATGTCGCCCCGCACCTGGCCGACCGGGCCGACGAAGCCGCCCTGGCCCGGCAGGAAGCCCGCGCCCATCGGCAGCGCGGGCTGACTCTGTCGTTGCCGGTCGACGGTCTCGTGCGGCTCTCCGGCGTCCTCGGCGCCGAAGACGCCGCCATCGTGCACGCCACCCTGCACCCGATGTGCCGCCCTCTGGCCGGTGATGACCGGTCAGCCGCGCAACGCCGCGCCGACGCGCTGGTCGAGGTGTGCCGGCTGGCGCTGCGCACCGAACAGCTGCCCGACGACGGTGGTGAACCACCCCAGCTGGCGGTCACCGTTGCCTTCCAGCCCCTCACCCGCACCCTGGGCACGGCCGCTACCGACACCGGCCAGCGCTTGTCGGCCGCGACCGTGCGCCGACTGGCCTGCGACGCCCGGATCCTGCCGGTCGTGCTCGGCGGCGCCGGCCAGATCCTCGACACCGGCCGTGCCCGCCGGCTCGCTACCGGACCGCTACGCCGTGCCCTGCAGATCCGCGACCGCGGCTGCGCCTTCCCCGACTGCGACCGCCCACCACGCTGGACCGACGCCCACCACATCACCCCCTGGACCGCCGGCGGCACGACCACCCTCGACAACCTCGTCCTGCTCTGCCGCCACCACCACCGCCTCATCCACCACCCCGGTGCCGGCTGGCAGATCCGCCTCAGCGCCGACCGGCATCCCGATTTCATCCCGCCATCCGCCCTCGACCCTCTGCAGCGACCCCGCCGCAACCTCTACCACCCACGCCAATAGCACCCAACACCCAGCACCCAGCACCCAGCACCCATCGCCCTTAGGCGACCAAGGCTGGGCCAGTCAGCGCTGGGCCAGTCAGCGCTGGGCCAGTCAGCGCTGGGCCAGTCAGCGCTGAGTCAGTCAACGCTGGGCCAGTCAACGCTGGGCCAGTCAACGCTGGGCCAGTCAACGCTGCTCGGCAGGTGAAACGTGCGACGGGCCGGGCCGCTGAACGGCGCCGGCCCGTCGAAGTGGGTCAGTTGCAGGTGGCGCCGTTGAGCTTGAAGCCGGTGGGAGCGGCGGCGTTGCCGGTGTGGCTGGCCTGATATCCGATGGTGGCCGAGCCTCCCGCCGCGAGAGCGCCGTTGTAGCTGGCGTTGGTCGCGGTCACCGTGCCGCTGGCCGGGGAGTAGGTGGCGCTCCAGCCGGAGGTGATCGCCTGTCCGGTGGCCAGGGTGAAGGTCAGGGTCCAGCCGTTGATGGCGGCCGTGCCGGTGTTGGTGATGGTGATGTTGTTGACCAGGCCGGTGTTCCACGCGCTGACCGCGTTGCTGATCCGGCAGGTGCCGGTGCCGCCGGGGCTGGTCGTCGGTGCGGTGGTCGGCGGCGTGGTCGGCGCGGTGGTGGGCGGCGTGGTCGGCGGCGTGGTGGGTGCGGTGGTCGGCGGCGTGGTGGGTTGGCTGCTGCCGGCGGCGGTGATGATGGCGCTGATGATGCCCTGCTGGGTCACCGTCGCGGAGCTGCGGTTGAACAGGCCGAAGCCGTACTGCCCGTTGTAGCCGTTGTCCCAGTAGGCGGTGGCGGCGCCGTACTTCTTGGCGGTGGACACCAGGGCACGCGCGAAGTTCGTCCGATACGTGTTGTTCGCGGAATCGAAGGACGTCTTGTCGATAGCGCCGTACTCACCGACGAACACCGGATATCCGCGTACGACGAACGCGTCGTACATCTTCTTCAGCATGGTGTCCATGTAGTCTTCCTGTCCCCAGGTCGACTTCTTTGCCGGATTGGTCGCGGCCGATCCCCACTGCGTGATGTTGCCGTCCTCCTGGCCCGTGAAGTCCCACGGGTCGTAGTAGTGGACGGAGATCATGATCCGCTGCTCGCCACTGGGGATGGAGGTGGACCGATACTGGTCGGTGGGCAGCACGAAGCCGTAGTTGCCCGCGGTGTACTCGATGTTGGTGTTCCAGCCGGGCACGAGGAGCCACCGCGAAGCGTTGGTGCCGCCGGTTCGCCGTACGGTGTCCACGAAGATCTGGTTGTAGGCGTTGATGTTCGAATAGCACGCCGAGGTCGGATTGCCGTACTGCCCGTCGAACTCCTCGTTCATGGATTCGAAGATCAGGTGCTCGTTGTAGCTCTGGAACTTCGTCGCTACCTGCTGCCAGACCTTCTGGTACTTGTCCTTGATCGTCGTCTGGTCGGATGAATCGCAGATCAGCCAGGAGCCGGTGACGGATTTGTACCCGTCGCCGTGCATGTTGATCAGGACGTAGAGGCCCTGGTTGTAGGCGTAGTTGACGACTTCGGCGATTCTGGTCAGCCAGGCGGAGTTGACCGTGTAGTTGGGGCCGGCCCCGATGTTTCCCAGGTAGGAGACCGGAATCCGGATCGTCTTGAAGCCCGATGCCTTCACCCGGTCGATGAGGGCCTGCGTGATGACCGGGTTGCCCCACGCCGTTTCGCTGGGGATTCCGTTGGCGTTGGCCTCCAGCTGGTTTCCCAGATTCCAGCCGGCGCCCATGTCGGCCACCAGCTGAGGAGCGGTCAGCTGGGCCGCGACGTCGGCCGATGCCGGCCTCGTCACGCCGTACACGGCTCCGGCGAAGGCCAGGGCGGCGGCAAGGAATGCGAGCCCGGCCCTCCTGACTGTCGAACTCATAGAACTTCCTCTCGTACGGTCTCGAGCGCTGGAACCGGCGGTGTCTCCGGTCCGCGCCCGGCGAAGAATGTCGCCACGGGAGCGCTCCCACCGCCATCGAAGCGCTTCGATGGCCACCCGGTCAAGAGCTTGGCGCATCCGGGATCTCACCGTGCCCTCGGGCAGGGCGGTGAGCGTGGCGATCTCAGCTCCGGCCACAGCGTCGGCCACCACGCCGACCTTCGCAGAGCGGTTCGCGTCGAGCTGCGGGTCGTCGGGGTACATCACCTGTGGGGCCGCGGCGTTGAGGTGAGGCGGGCGCCGCCAACCCAAGACCGATCAATGACGGGCGTCGGGAACACGCCGGTCGGCTGACAGCCCGCGGTCGATCGCGGTGGCCGCGAGTTGGGCACGGTTGGTGGTGTCGAGTTTGGTGAAGATGTGTGAGAGGTGCGTCTTCACCGTGCCGCGGCTCATCAGGAGACGGGCGCCGATTTGCGGGTTGGTCATGCCCTCGGCGACGAGGCGGACGACCTCGAGTTCGGTCGGCGTGAGGCTGGACCAGCCGGTGGCCGGGCGGCCCCGGCGGCCGCGGGCCCGGCGGGCGTACTCGACGCCCTGGTCGAGGGTGAGTCGCGCGCCCTCGGCCGCCGCCCGGTCGAACGTGGTCGCCCCGAGCGCTCGGCGCAGGTTGGCGATGGTGCTGTCGTACGCGCGCTGCAGGTCGGCTCTGCGAGGAAGGCCGGTGTTCGTGCGGGCCGACTCGGCCGCATGCAGGATGCGCACGTCGTCGGGGCCCGGCTGGATGGCCGCACCGACGCGGGCGAGCGCTTCAAGGCTGTCGAGTTGGGCGGCGCGCAGACGATGGTCGACCCGGATGGTCAACGCCGCGTGGTGGAGTTCGACGGCCCGGGTGAGACCGTCCCGGGTGCGACCGTCCCGGGTGCGACCGTCTCGGGTGAGACCGTCTCGGGTGAGACCGTCCGGGTCGGCGGCGGCGAGTTCGGCCTGTGCGGCGTACGCCTCCGCCAGCGGGCCCGGCATTCGCAGGCGTCGAGCGACCTCCACCGCGCGGTCGAGCGTCGCCACCGCCTCGTCGGGACGGCCGGCGGCGGCAAGGGCCGCACCGAGCCGGGGCAGGGCCCGGCCGGCGAGCCACGTCGCGGCGCCCCGGTCGGTGGAGCCGGCGGCGCGACGCAGCGAGTCCACGGCGGCCGGTGGGTCGTCCCGGCGCATCGACAGCGCTGCCATGGCGTGGTCGAGACCGGGGATGAACACCTCGTCCTCGGCGCCCTCGACCAGGCGCAGCACCGGGTCGATCGCTTCGGTCGCGCCGGCCAGGTCGCCGGTCAGCGCCTTGATCTGAGCGAGCACCGAGCGGGCCATCCCGACCCGCAGGTAGTCGCCGAGGGGTTCGGCGACCCGCAGCGCCTCCGTGGCGAGATCCAGCGCGCGGACCGGGTCGCCGCCGGCCAGGGCGCCATCTGCCTGGTATGTCAGCAGCGTGGAGAGCACCCCTCGGTGGTGTTGCAGACACTGCCGGACGGACTCGTCCACGATCGATTCGGCTTCGTCATGGGAGTCTCGTAGGTGCAGGATGATCGCCTGCAGCGCCCGTGCGCCGCCGAGCACGAAGGTGTTCCCGCCCGCCTGCGCCGCGGCGTGCGCCTGCTCGCACAGCTGCCAGGCCTCGTCGAAGTCGGTGTAGAACGAGCCGACCGCCAGCAGGTTCAAGCACAGCGCGCGCAGTTCTTCATCGCCGGCGTCGGTCGCCAGCTCGAGCGCTCGCGAGGCGGCGTCCCGCTCGACATCGAGCGGGCCGGCCGTGTCGGCGACGAGGGCCAGGCCGGTCATGAGGCGTGCCTGAAGCCGGGAGCGTTCCGCTGGTACGAGGTCGATCGCCCGATGCAGGAAGCCGATCCCCTCCCGGCCGCGCCGATCGAGGTGCCACAGCCAGGCCAGTGACGCCGCCAGTTGCCGGCCGGCCCGGGGGTCCTCGGCCGCGAGGCCCCATTCCAACGCCGCGCGCAGGTTGTCGTACTCGAGCACCAGCGCCCGCCGCCAACCGTCGGCGTCGGCCTCCCGGCCCGCCTCCGCCGCCTCGACGAACCGCAGGAACCAGGCGAGGTGCCGCTCGCGCAGCGCGGTGTCCTCCTCCGCCTCGACCAGGCGGGCCGCGGCGAAGGCACGGATCGTCTCCAGCAGCCGGTAGCGCGACTCGTCGGCCCGGACGTCGGCCACCACCAGCGACTTGTCCACCAGGCGGCCGAGCGCCGGCAGGACCTCGGCAGCGGTCACCGTTCCCCCGGCGCAGAGCGCCCGCGCCGCGGAAAGCCCGAAGGCACCGGCGAACACGGCGAGCCGCCGAAGCACGATGCGGTCGGTCTCGTCCAGCAGCGCGTGACTCCAGTCGATGGATCCGAAGAGTGTGCGCTGGCGGCGCTGCGCTCCACGCGGACCACGGACGAGCAGCGCGAACCGGTCGTCCAGACCCACCTCCACCTGCTGGGGTGTCAGGGTTCGTACCCACGCCGCGGCCAGTTCCAGCGCCAGCGGTATCCCGTCCAGGTGCGCCGCGATCGAGCGGATGGCCGCCTCGTTGGCCGCGTCGAGCGCGAACGAGGGCTGCACGAGGCGGGCGCGGTCGACGAACAGCGACAGCGCATCGTCGTCGGACAGGGGCGGAACCCCCAGCACCACCTCACCCGGTATGCCCAGCGGCTCGCGGCTGGTGACCAGGAAAGTGATCTGTGGGCAGCCGTGCAGCACGGCCTCCACGGTGCTCGCGACCCCGTCCAGCAGGTGTTCGGCGTTGTCGAGGCACAGCAGTGACCGCCAAGGCGCCAGATGCGTACGGAGGGCGTGCACACGCCCGCCGACGACCGGTGCGCCGACGGCCTCGGCGATGGTCTCCGCCACCGCGGTGCTGTCACTCGTCGTGGCGAGGTCAACCCACCAGACGCCGTCGGGGCGCCGATCGGACTGACCGGCGGCGACGTGCGCCGCCAGCCTCGTCTTGCCCGCACCTCCCGGCCCGGTCAGGGTCACCAGCCGGTGGCGTTCCAGCAGCCCGGCCGCGGCCTCGATCTCCGTGTGACGCCCGACGAACGACGTCAACGGCATCACGAGATTGTTGCCACGCATGGCTTCACCATGCCAGGCCCGGCTGTCGGCCACTCTCCCCCTCCGGCATCGGCCACTTGGCAGATGTTCCGCGACCGCGTTACGGAGAGGCTTCGATGCAGGAACCGATCTCACCCGAGGATGTGCCGATCATGCCAAAGCAAGCGGACGGACCGCTCACCGTCTCCACCCGCAACCCCCGCTATTTCACCCCGGCCTCGGGCCCCAGCGCCGGCCTCGCGGTCTACCTGACCGGGTCGCACATCTGGAACAACCTGCACGACGGCATGGGGCCCGGCCTCGACGGCCCCGGCGAGCCGGAGCGGATGGACTATCACGCCTACCTGCGGTTCCTTACCGAACGCGGGCACAACTTCATCCGGCTCTGGCGCTGGGAACAGGTCCGGTCCCAGGCAGCGGGCGGAAACTACCACCTGAACATGACGCCGCAGCCGTGGGTGCGAACCGGGCCGGGCACCGCGAAGGACGGCAAGCCCCGGTTCGACCTGGAACACCTCGACGACGGCTTCTTCCAGCGGCTCCGCGAACGGGTCACGGCGGCCGGAGAGGCGGGCATCTACGTGGGCGTGATGCTGTTCGACGGCTGGGCACTGCACCTCAGCCCGCCGCCGGACCACATCGAGGGCCATCCCTTCCACGCCGGCAACAACGTCAACGGCGTCTCCGCGAGCTCCATCAACGACCTGCAGGTCCTGCCACTCGACCCGCGCGTCGAGGCAATGCAGGAGGCGTACGTCCGGAAGGTCGTCGACACCCTCCACGACCTGCCCAACGTGCTGTGGGAGGTGGCCAACGAATCGTCCGGCGGAGGTACGGTGACCGATGAGTTCGCGACGTTCCTGGGCATGGACAAGGCACCGTCGTGGGGCGACTCGACCGATTGGCAATACTGGGTCATCGACGTGGTCAAGCGGCACGAAGCGGCACGCGGGTACGACTCGCACCCGATCGGCATGACCATGCAGTTCCCGGTGGCCGAGCAGACCAAGGTGAACGACCCGCTGCTGGGCAGCCGCGCCGAATGGATCTCGCCAGGCTACGACGATGACATCTTCGCCAACGGCGGCCACCCGATGGCGCCCGGCTCCCCACCGTCGCGCTGGTACGTGGATCCGCCGGTCGCCGATGGCGCCAAAGTGGTCATCAGCGACACCGACCACTACGCACCGGGTCAGGGCGACGCGCTCTGGGCGTGGAAGTCATTCCTGCGGGGCCACCATCCCATCCTCATGGACTACGGCCTCATCGCCGGTCTCGAACCCGCCGGCGAGTCGCCCGCCGAGACCGGCGTGCCGCCATTCGCACACTACGAGCCCGCGCGCTGGGCGATGGGCGACACCCGCCGGTACGCGGAACGCATGGGACTGATCGACATGCAGCCGCGGCGCGACCTCGCCTCTACCGGGTATGCCCTGGCCAACCCCGGCTCCGAATACCTCGTGCTGGAGCCGGACGGCGGCGGCCGGACGTTCACCGTCGACCTGCCAACCGGCTCCTACCAGGTCGAATGGTTCGATGTCACCACCCGCGAAGCAACTGCGGGTGACGTGCTGAGCATCGAGGCGGAGGGCACGGCCGAGTTCTCCTCGCCGTTCCCGCCCGGCCCCGCCGTGCTGTATCTGAACCGCGCCTGACGGACGGAGTTTCGAGATGACATCTGATGACCTCGCCACACATGCGCGGGCACTGCTCGACACCAACGGTTTCCTGACCCTGGCCACGGTCGACCCGGACGGACGGCCCTGGACCTCCCCGGTCTATTTCGCCGCGGCGGGCCTGCGCGAGTTCTACTGGAGCTCGGAGACCGGCGCCGTGCACTCACGCAACCTCACCGAGCGCCCGCACGTGAGCGTCGTGGTGTACGACTCGAGCGTCCGCCCCTACTACGGCCGGGCCCTGTACGCGGTCGGGTCAGCGTGCGAGCTGGCAGGCGACGACCTCGAGCGCGGACTCGAGGTCTACCCCGGGCCCGCGGACCGGGGCGGCACGGCGCTGACCCGCAACGACGTGACCGGATCCTCCCCGTACCGCCTCTACCGGGCGACCGCGACCGATGTGTGGGTTCTGTGCCCGCGCGAGCCGAGACAGCCCTGCCCGCTGCACGGCCTCGCCAAAGACCACCGAACCCGCATCGAATGACAACGGTTCAGCGAGACTTGAATCTCGTTATCCAGTCCGCGTTGAGCTGATCGGCCTGTCGACGGTGCCCGACCACCAGTTGGCGATCCGGCGGAACATGCAGACCGAGATAGTCGAGCACCTTTTGCGCGGTGCGGGGCGGATCCGCCGCCAACTCCTCGTACGTCACCTCGCAAGGCACGATGCGGTGAGCGGCGAACCAGGCCGTCCAGTCCCCCTCGAATCTCTCGATCGTGGCGACCAGCCGACCGATCAGCTCTTCGTCGTAATGAGGATCCTGACCTCCGGGAGCGACGGCTTCGCCCGGATGCCAGAAATGGGTTTGCAATGACTTCGCCCACGACACCGCCTGGGCCACGACGTCCCGTCGCCGCAGGTGAACGAATTTGAGCCGACCCAACTGGGCGCTCAACAGGTCTACATCCGTCGCCGCCGGCATCGCTGCGGCGGCGGCAAGGCCACCAATCAGTTCCGGCAACGTCTCAGCCATGACCCGCCCGCCGAAGACACCGTTCGCAGTCTTGCCGGCGGTCAGCGCCGCTCGAACGAAAGCTTCGTCGATCCGCCCATCACGCGGCCGGGCTATACGCCATTCGTCGGCGTACTCGTTCAAGCTCTTGCGATTGAAGTAGGAGGCCGGATGGCCGGCAACCCCGGACGAGTCCAGCAGACCGCACAGCAAAGTACTTCCCGAGCGGGGCGTCGCGCAGATCAGGTACGAGTCGAAATCCGGTCGTGTCACAGTGGAAGGTCTTGTCACAGTGGAAGACGGTAACCGGGTCGCGGTCTCGCGCAGGCGGCGCTGCAGAAACGCGCGTTCCGGCCCGTTGCCGGCGAGATCGAGCGCCTGCCGGTACGCGTCCGCCGCCTCCGCCGTGTGGCCCAGCCGGCGCAGCAGGTCACCGCGGGCCGCGGGAAGCAGGTGATATCCGGTCAGCCGCCGGTCCACCGCCAAGGTGTCCAGCAGCGCGAGCCCGGCCGCGGGACCGTCGACCATGGCGACCGCCACCGCCCGGTTGAGCTCGACCAGCGGCGAGGGCGCCACCGAAAGCAGGACGTCGTACAGGGCGACGATCTGCGGCCAATCGGTGGTCGCGACGGTCGCCGCCTCGTCGTGCACGGCCGCGATGGCGGCCTGCAACGCGTACGGACCGGGTTGGCCTCCGGTCAGCGCTTCGACCACGAGCCGGCGCCCCTCCTCGATCTTGCCGGCGTCCCACCGCGAGCGGTCCTGGTCGTCGAGCAGCACCAGGTCGCCGCGGACATCCACCCGCGCGTCACGGCGGGCGTCGATGAGCAGCATGAGGGCGAGCAGGCCGGCTGTCTCCCGCTGCCGGGGCATGAGGCGGTGCAGGATCCGGGCCAGCCGCACCGCTTCGTCGGCCAGGTCAGGGCGCATCAGGGCGGGGCCGCTGGTCGCGGCGTACCCCTCGGTGAAGATCAGATAGATCACCCGGAGCACCGCCGGCAGCCGTTCCGGCAGCTCATGGGTCCGCGGCACGCGGAACGGGATCCGCGCCTCGCGGATCTTGCGCTTCGCGCGCACCAGTCGCTGCGCCATCGTGGCGTTCGGGGTGAGGAAAGCGCGGGCGACCTCCGGCGTGCTCAGGCCACCGAGGCAGTTCAACGTCAGCGCGGACTGCGCCTCCAGCGTCAGCGCCGGGTGGCAGCAGGTGAAGAAGAGGTACAGCCGCTCGTCCGGCACGTCATCCGGGTCGGCGGGCTCCGGCGGTGGCGGCTCGTACCGGTCCGCCTCGACCTGCAGCAGGGCCAGCTTGGCCGCCAGCGCCTTGTCCCGGCGCAACAGGTCGACCGCCCGGTGGCGGGCCGTGGTCAGCAGCCACGCCGCCGGGCGGTTGGGCACCCCGTCGCGCGGCCACCGCTGCAACGCCGCGGCGACGGCGTCCGCGGCGACCTCCTCGGCCAGATCGAGGTCACCGAGGGTGCGTACCAGCGTCGCCAGCAGGCGTCCCCACTCTTCGCGGAAGACCGCCTCGACCGAATCGGCCGCCGTACCCATCGGTGACCCCTGACCTCAGCTGAACTCCATGATCGGCCGCACCTCGACCGACCCGTACTTCGCGCCCGGGCACTTCGCCGCCCAGTCGATCGCCGCGTCCAGGTCGGGCACGTCGATCAGGTAGTAGCCGCCCAGGACCTCGCGGGTCTCGGCGAACGGCCCGTCGGTGACCACGCGCTCGCCGTCCTTGACCCGTACGGTGGTGGCCGTCTTGCTGTCCTGCAGGGCTTCCCCGCCCGTGCTGGCCTTGGCCTCGTTGATCGCGTTGCTGTACGCCCAGTACTCGTTCATCACCTTCTCGGCCTCGGCCGGGTCGGGCGCGGCGGTGGTTTCCTCGCTGTAGATCAGCAACAGGTAACGCATGATGGTCTCCCTCACGTCGGGTGGCCGCCGATCGGCCGCTTACACCGGGACGACGATCGGGCACGGCGTTATCGACAGCTCCTGCGAGAAATCTTCTACCGGATCTGCGCCGGCCGCGGGACCCGTTCGGTCCGAAGCCGACGCCGAAGTCGTCAAACTCGCCGGCGCGGATCAGCCGAAAGACAACAGCCCGACCCCGCCGAACTGGACCTGATTGCGGCCCGCGTCCTTCGCGCGGTAGAGGCCGGCGTCGGCGTCGGCGGTCAGATCGCCGGCCGTGCGGCCGGCCGACGGCACCTCGCAGCTCACGCCGATGCTGACGGTGACCACGCCGGATGATGCCGCCGGGTGGGGTTGTCCGAGCGCGTGCACCGCCCGCTGGATGCGTTCGGCGATCTCGGTCGCCCGGTCCGGTCCCGCGCCGGGCATGACCACGGTGAACTCCTCCCCGCCGTAGCGGGCGACGAAGCCGTCCTGACGCGCCGCCGCGACGATGGTCCGGGCGGTCAGGCGCAGGCAGCTGTCGCCCGCGGCGTGCCCGAGCCGGTCGTTGTAGAGCTTGAAATGGTCGATGTCGATCATCGCGACGGCGAGCGGCTCGGCCCGGCCGGCGGCGGCCTGCCAGGCGGTTCCGAGCTCGGCGTCGAGCTTGCGGCGGTTCGGGATGCCGGTCAGCGGGTCGGTGTCGCTGAGGATCTCCAGCCGGCTGTTGGCCAGGCGCAGCTGTTCGGTACGTTCGGCGACCTTCTGCTCCAGCGAGGCGTAGAGCGCGGCGTTCTCGATCGACACCATCAGCTGGCCGGCGATGATCCGGACCGCGTCGAGCCGGTCCTCGGTGAACGTTCCGCGCCACAGCCGGTTCTCCAGCAACAGCATCGCGCGCGGCCGGCCGTGCGACTGGACGGTGACGGCCAGGGCTGCGCAGAGGTCCTGACCGTCGAAGTACGGGTCCTGCGCGAACCGCGGATCGTCGACCGCGTTGTCGAGAACCAGCGGCTCACGGGTCCGCTCGGCGTACCGGACGATCGTCAGCGGCACCCGGTCGGCGGTGATCGCCGCCCGGCCGTCGGTCCAGTCGCCGTCCCGTTCGTCGCGGGTCAGCAGGTGGACGGTGGTCGCGCCGGTCAGGGTGGTCAGGATCTCCACGACGCGGTGGCGCAGCTGGTCGAGGTTCGTCTCCGAGCTGAGCGCCCGGGACGCCTTGACCACCGCCATCAGGTCGACCGCCTCCGACGCGAAGGTGGCGGAGGCGCCGATGCTGGCCGCCTGGGCCAGGGCCCGCCGCTCGCGGAGGAACGGGAACTCGCGTTCCTGGGCGACGACCTTGGCCGTCGCGCCCCAGTCGCGCCAACGGTCCTGGGCGTCCCGCAAGAGCCGGTGCCCGACGTACTCCATCCCGATGTCCAGGTGGAAGCGGGCCGCGCGCTCCGCCACGTACGCGTGCAGCCAGGGACGACGCCGGCGGGCGACTTCCCGCAGCGCCGCGTCGAACCGCGCCCCGGCGGCCGGGTCGCCGGCCGTCCAGGCCCGCTCGGCGTCGAGCAGCAGAACCATCGGCCGGAAGTTGGCCGGGGAGTCGTCGGCCCGGGCGCCGAGCCATTCGCGGATCGTGTCCGCCTCGTCCAGCCGCTTCTCGGCCAGCATGGCCAGCCCGCGTACGAGCTCGGCGGTGGCCGTGAAGTAGTTCCCCGCGATGAAGGGCAACGTGGCCGGAATGCCCTCGGCCTCCGAAGCCAGCCCGGCGGCGTCGCCGAACAGCAACGCCGCCAGCGCCCGCGTGGTGTGCCGGTAGGCGGCGGCCATGGGGTTGCCGGCCTGCTCATCGGCGGTGACCGTGGCGGGGCCGTCGACCAGCGCCCGGTACAGGGTCGCGAACTCCGCCATGATGGCCGCGTTCTGGTCGTTGGCGACCTTCGCGGTGAAGGCGGTCGCCCGGGCCAGCTCGGCCTGGAACGCCGGCAGGGTGGGGGCGCAGTCGAGCAGCGCCGGCACCGTGGTGTGCGAGGTGAAGCACGCGAACGCCAGGTCTCCGCCGTGCACCAGCCGCTCGTGTGCCCGCCGGGCCGCCTCGACGCTGTGCTCGACCGGCTCCGACCAGTGCACGGCGCTGACCGAGGCCAGGAAGCCCGCGATGGCGCCCTCGGCGTCCCACCCGCGCGCCTCGCCGACCGCTTCGAGGTGCCGGAGCACGTGGTAGCCGGTCCGGTAGTCGTCGCGGAACCGGACCGCGGCGATGCCCGAGTGGGCGAGCGGGACGATCAGGGCGGCGGCCGGCCCGTGCTCGGTCCAGATCCGCCGGGCCGCGCTGATCAGCCAGACCATCGCCGGCTGGTCGCTGAAGAATGCGGGCGGCATCATCCGGGCGATCAGACGGCATGCGGCGACCGTCTCCGGCCGCGAGGCATCCGGCCGCGCGGCGTCGTCGCCGGGCAGTTCCGCGGCCCAGGCGGCGAGCTCGGTGAGCCGAGCGCGGATCTGCCGGCGCAGGTCGTCCGCGGCGGGCACGCTCACGCCGAGCCGCCGGAGCAGGCCCAGGCCGAGATCCAGGGCGTCGGTCGCCCGCCCGCGAACGGTCAGGCTCTCGATCTGTACGCCGGCCGGCTCGGCCAGCGCGACCGGATCGAGCCGTTCGGCCAGGCCGGCGTAGAGGACGTCGGCCTCCGGGAGCCGGCCGAGGCTGTACAGCGCCCGGTGGCGGTCGATCAGCAACCGGCTCAGCAGATCCGCATCGGCCTCGGTGCAGAGCGGGATCGCGGCGGTCAGGTACTGCTCGGCCACCGCATAGTTGATGATGCGCAGGGCGGCCGAGGTGGCTCGCAGCAGCTCGGCGACCTCCCGGCGCTCGACCGGGTCGGCCACCAGGCCGGCCGCCGGCAGGTACTGCTGGGCGGCCACCGCGGCGTACGGGCCGACGAGGCGCCGGGCGAGGACGAGGTGGAACAGCCGCCGGCCCCGGGCCGGGATCAGCCGGTACGCGGCCTGCTGGACGCGGTCGTGCCGGAACCGGACGTCCCGGTCGGCGCCCTCGGCGTCCAGCACCACCAGCCCGTCCTCGAGGGCCGGCGCCAGCAGCTCGGTCACCTGGTGGGCGGGCACGCCGAGGGCGATCGCGAGCAGCTCCGGACCGGTCTGGCCGCCCAGCGCGGCCATCACCGTCAGCAGCCGCCGCGACCGGCGGGGAAGCCGGGCGAGCCGGGCGATCAGCAGGTCGCCGATGTCCCGGTCGCCGACCCAGTTGCGGACGGCCCGGGTGTCCCAGCGCCAGCCGTCGTCGGAAGGTGCCAGGATGCCGTCCAGCCGCAGGCCGTTGATCAGTTCCACGGTGTCGAACGGGTTGCCGGCCGTCCGCGGCGCGATCGCGTCCGCCAGCTCGGCGGCCCGGTGCGCCGGCATCCGCAGCGTCTCGGCCAGGAGCACGGAAAGGTCGTCCGGCGGCAGGTTCTCGAGGTGCAGCCCGATCGGCGCGGGCTCGAGGCGCTGCCAGCGGGACAGCACCGCGGCGAGCGGGTGGGCCGCGTCGACCTCCTCCTCGCGGTACGCGCCGATCAGCAGCAGCCCGGGCAGCTGATCGTCGGTCAGCAGCGTCTCCAGGAACGCGATCGGGGTCGCCGCCGCCCACTGAAGGTCGTCGACGACCATCACGAGCGGCCGGGTCGGCGAGACCGCGACCCGGGTCAGCGCCAGCACGCCCTGGAACAGCCGGCCCTGCACCTCGGCCTGGTCACCCTGCGGTTGCTCGGGCGCCACGTCCAGCAGCGTGCCGAGCTCCGGGATCAGGCCGGCGACCAGCCCGGCGTTGGTGCCCAGCGCGGGAACGAGGGTTCCGCGCAGCCGGGCCAGATCGGCCTCGCTCTCGCCGAGCAGAAGCCGGACCAGCGCCCGGTACGCCCCGGCGACCGCGTCCGACGAGGGGTCCTGCCGGTACTGGTCGAACTTGCCGGTGACGAACCAGCCGCCGGCCGCGGTGACCACCTGCCGCAGCTCGTTGATCAGCACGGTCTTGCCGACCCCGGACGGGCCGCTGACCAGCAGGCCGCGTACGCGTCCGGCCAGGGCCTCGTCGAAGGCCTGGCGGAGCTGGGTGATCTCGGCGTCGCGCCCGACCGGGCGCGAGGGCGGTACCAGCCGCGGCGGGAAGTCGAAGGCGCCCAGCTCGAGCGACTCGTCGCCGGCGTGGGCCAGGTCGTGGGCGCAGCCGTCGGCGCTCTGGTAGCGGCGGTCCGGCTCCTTCTCCAGCAGCCGGTCGATGATCTTCGCCAGCGTCGGCGGGACGGCCGGGTTCAGCGCGGTGACCGGCTCGGGGCGCCGGGCCAGGTGCTCGTGCAACAGCTGGAGCGGGTCGGTGCTGGTGAACGGCGGGCGGCCGGTCGCCATCTCGTACAGGGTGGCGCCGAACGCGTACAGGTCGGAGCGCCGGTCCACCGCCCGGCCGGTGCGGCCGGTCTGCTCGGGCGCGAGATACGCGAGCGTACCCACCACCTGGTTCTGGTGGATGAACCCGGGCCGCTCCTCGGCGGCCGTGGTGGCGAGCTCGAAGTCGATGAGCACCGGGCCGCCCGCGGTCAGCAGGACGTTGGCCGGGTTGATGTCCTTGTGGACCACGCCGCTCGCGTGGACAGCCGCGATGATCCGGGCGAGCCGGACCGCGATCTCGAGGATCTCGGCGGCCGGCTGACGGCCCGCGCGCAGCCGCTCGGCGAGGGTACGGTCTCCCTCGTCGATCAGGTGCAGGTGGGTGTCGGCGGACGGCTGCTCGGCGAGCCGCGACACGCCCTCGACGCCGGCCAGGCGTCGCAGGATGTCGTGCTCCCGCCGGCAGCGCTCGGCGGCGTCGGCGCCCCTGAGCTCCTTACGGATCAGGCGCTGGTGCTCACCCGAGCCGCGTACCCGTGCGATCCGGGTACGAGCGGTCTCGTAGAGCACCTCGAAATCAGCCTCCGGCATCGACGAGGCACCTCCTCACAGGCGAAGGCTCCTATCGGCAGGCGAGGCCCGGAATTGAGACGCCGCCCGGCCGGACATGAGAGCACCGACTGCCCGGACCGAACCTCGGGAAGCCTTAGGCCGGCCTCTTTCCGACCGATGGAGCAGGCATGACCCAGCGCCCGCCAGCGGCCGACGGGACGCCTTTCGTCCACGTCGCCCGCCAGCCGATCTTCGACTCGACCGGCGATGTCGTGGCGTACGAGCTCCTGTTCCGGGGCCGGATGGACGCCGTCGACGCGCAGAGCCGCGACTCGTACGCCACCAGTCAGGTCATGGTGAACACGTTCACCGAGTTCGGCGTCGACGAGGTGGTCGGCGACCGCATCTGCTTCATCAACCTGACCGCCGAGTTCCTGGTCGGGGAGCTGCCGTTGCCGTTCCCGCCCGACCAGATGGTGCTCGAGGTGCTGGAGACGGTCGCCGTCGACGACGAGGTCGTCAAGGGGGTGGCGGCGCTGGTGGAGGCCGGCTACCGGATCGCTCTCGACGACTTCGTCTGGGGCTCCGGGCACGAGCGGCTGCTGCCGTACGCGTCGTATGTGAAACTTGATCTGCTCAGCGCCGATCTCGACCACCTGGACCAGATCGTCGAGGCCTGCCGGGCCTGGCCGGAGATCCAGATCGTCGCCGAGGGCATCGAGACCCCCGACCTTCTCAAGCTGTGCGACAGCTACGGCTTCGAGCTGCGCCAGGGGTACGTGCTGAGCCGGCCGCAGACCCTCACCACGGTCTCCCTGTCGCCGTCCCGCCTGCGCCAGCTCGAGCTGATCGGGGTGCTGAGCGCGCCGGAGACGGACATCGAACGCGTACGCGAGATCGTCACCGGCGACCCGGCGCTCACCATCCGGGTCCTGCGCGCCAGCAACTCGGCCATGGTCTCCCCGCAGGCCCGGATCTCGTCGATCCGCCAGGCCATCGTCATGCTGGGCCTCGATCAGATCCGGCAGTGGGCGATGCTGATGGCGGTGGCCGACGCCGCCGACGCCACCGAGGCGCAGATGATCGAGGTGCTCACCCACGCCCGGCTCTGCGTCAACCTGGCCCCGACCTTCGGCGTCGACCCGGACGCCGCGTTCGTGGCCGGCCTCATCGCCGCGGTGGCGCCGATCCTCGGCATGAGCCCCGCCATGCTCGCCCACCACCTGCCGCTGGAGACCGAGATCGCCAACGCGCTCAGCCGCGGCGTCGGCCGGTTCGGCCAGCTCCTGCGCACCGTCGAGGTCTACCAGCGCGGCGACCTGGCCGAGCTGGCCGCCACCTACACCGGCGCCGACCTCACCGGCAAGATGATCGAGGCGATGCGCTGGGCGCGCATCTCCTAGCTCGCGTCAGTCGGTGGGCAGCTCGCGCCGCAGCACCTTGCCGGTGGCGTTGCGTGGGAGGGCGTCCAGGAACACCACGTCGCGCGGCACCTTGAAGCGGGCCAGGCTCGCCCGCACGTAGTCCTTGATCACCTGGGGATCGCGGGCCGAGGAGTCGGTCGACACGACGAACGCGCGCAGCCGCTGGCCGAAATCCGGGTCGTCCACGCCGATCACGGCGGCCTCGACCACGTCGTCGCGCTCGGCGAGCAGATTCTCCACCTCCACGGGATACACGTTCTCCCCGCCGGAGATGACCATGTCGTCGTCGCGGCCGTCGATGAAGAGCAGGCCCTCGTCGTCGAAGTGGCCCTGGTCGCCGGTGGCCATGTGACCGTCGATGACCTCCTTGCTCTGGCCGTCCGTATAGCCCTCGAACGGGATGCCGGTCCGCACGAAAACCCGCCCGTGTGCCCCGGCCTGAGTGATCCGGCGGCCGCTCACATCAAAGAGAGCGACGTGTACGGTGACCGGCGGCTTGCCGACAGTCCCGGGCGCCCGCCGCGACTCGGCCGGTTGGGCCACCGACGCGACGGCGACCTCGGTCGACCCGTACACGTTGTAGATCACCTCGCCGAACGCCTCGTGGAACCGGGTCGTCAGCTCGGGCGCCAGCGCGGACCCGGCCACGAACACGGTCTTCAGCGACGACGTGTCGTACTTGCCGATGATCTCCGGGCCCAGGGCGAGGATCCGGGTGAGCATGGTGGGCACCGCGACCAGCATCTGCGCCCGGTGCTCGGCGATCGCCCGCAGGATGCTCTCGGCGTCCAGGCGGCGCAGGAGCACGGCGTGGTTGGCCAGCGACAGCCCGACGGTCCAGGCGCCGAAGCCGGTGCTGTGGAACAGCGGCGACGCGAACACTGCCGCGCCCTGCCGCGGGAACGGGATCCGGTCCGCGATCAGGGCGCTGGCCAGCGGCGACACCTTCGTGCGCGGCGCGCCCTTGGGCAAACCGGTGGTGCCGCTGGTGAGGATGATGAAACCGCCCGGCCGGTCGGGCAGTGGCAGCGGGGTGACCGGATGCGCCGCGATCAGCTCGTCGATGGACGTGCCGGCGGCGGAACCCCAGGTGACGAAGCGGGGGATGTCGTCCGGCAGGCCTTCGGTCAGGTCGGCGAACTCGCTGTCGTACAACACCACCCGGACCTTCTCCCGGGCCACCACCTCGGCGAACTGCTGCTTCGCGAGGCCGGTGTTCATCAGCGCCAGACGCAACGTGGCCCGGGCGGTTCCGCTGATCGCCAGCAACAGGCCGCGGTGGTCGCGGGCCAGGACCCCGACCACCGACCGGTCCGGCAGGCCGAGCTTCTTCAGGGCATGCGCCAGGGCGTTGGACTGTTCGTCGAGCTCCCGGTAGGTCAGGGTGCCACGTTCGTCGGTCACCGCCGGGGCGTCCGGGTGCTCGCCGGCCGCTTTCATGATCAGGGCGGCCTGCGGGCCGAGCCGGGCGTTGTTGGCGGCCGCGCGAAGCAGCCGGCGCGGGCGCAGCAGATTGACGATGCCGATCTGGTGCATCCGCAGGACGGCGCGTAGATGCTCGATCATGGTCGGAGCCCTTGTTCGAGGGTCGGCGGTCGAGTGCGATCTGGCGTGACCGTAAAGGAGCGAGCTCGGTCACGGCAAGGAGTGGGGACCCGTCATGAGCGCGGTTGCCACCTGCCTCGATGCACCACGTCGTCCTTGGGACGTCGCCGGCCGCTCAGATCGCGGGGCGGCTCCTGGCTGTAGCCGATCGAGATCGCCCCGATCGGGTTGTACTGCGCAGGCACCCCGAACGCGGTGCGGAACGCGTCGATCCGGTCGGCGGGAAGGCCGAAGAAGCAGGCGCCCAGGCCGGAATCCACCGCGGTCAGCAGCATCAGCAACGAGGCGAAGCCGGTATCGATGTCCCAATACGGCGCCGGCCACCACGCATCGGAACGATCCGCGTGACCCTTGTCCGCCTGGGCGTACCGGTCGAGGTAGACGTCCTTGTTCGCGAGCGGAACGATCAGCAGCGGCGCCTGGACGTTCGCGGCGAACCATCGCTCCGGTTCCTCGGCGGGGCGGGCGGCGGTGCGGAAAAGCTCGATGTCGGCGGCGGTGTCGAGCACCAGAAAGCCCCAGCCCTGCGAGAACCCGGCGGACGGCGCTCGCAGGCCGTTGTCGATGATGCGCTCGACGACCTCCACCGGAACCGGCCGGTCGGGATCGTAATGACGAACCATGCGGCGGCGCCGGACCACGTCCTGAAACTCCATCGCGGCAACGTACCCGAATCTCCGCGACACCGGGGCCGGCGCCGAGCCGCTCGGCTGGAGAGCATCTGGGGTCGCGGTCGTCGGCCTGTGGACAACGTCCGGAGATTGTCGTACCCGGCTGTTCTACTCGTCCCCACCCAGTGCCGGGGGCGGGGGAGGTCTGCGGGCCGCCAGGTGATCCAAAAATCTTGCGCTGATCGCTGGCTGGGCGGGCGCTCGCCATCGCCGGGGGGCCGTGGGTGGGTGCGGCGAGTGCGCACGACCCCCCGGCCATGGCGCGCCCAGCCCAGGCCGCCGCTTCACCGCAACAGGCAGCACCCCGAGGCCACGACAGCCAGCCCGCACAAACCAGACCCCACCCCAACAGGTGTCTAGATCGGGAAGTGGCCGCGGCGCCAGCGCCAGTGGCGGCCGGCCTTCAGGTGGTCCACAACGGCGCGCTGGAGCACGGTGCGGCGCGGCAGCTGGTCGAGCGGCGTGGTCAAGCTACGGAACACGAACCGCAGCACCTCGACGTCGGCGTCCAGCCCTTCCGGCTCCTCGTACGGCTCCAGCTCGAACCTCCGCTGGAACCGGACGATGTTGGAGTCCGCGGGCAGGTACTCCTGCAGCTGCGGGTCGAGCAGCCACGAGCCGCAGGAGAACGCCGTATAGCGCTCCTCGGGAAAGTGCCGAGGGAAGAACGCGCGGGCCTCGTCGAGCGACGCCGTGACCGCCTCCGGGGTCATCGGGCCCGAGTCGGGGATGTGCAGGTCGATGGCAGTGCCGCCGCGCTGGTGCTGCAACCGGCCCAACTCGTAGAGGCCGCCGCGCGCGTGCAGCGTCAGCCAGCTCTGCATGACCGGCCAGCCCTCGCGGTGCATCCGCCGGTCGACCGCGAGGTTGCGGCCCAGGTCGGCGAGGGTCGCCCACGACACGGCGTCGGCGATGTCATGGTCACGGTGGTACGCCCGGACGACGTCGACCAGGGCCAGGTACGCGTACACGTAGAGATGCCGCCAGGCGGGTCCGCGTTCGCGCGCCAGCTCGGGGCCGGGCGACAGCCAGCCGTGGCCTCCGAGGTCGGCGCGGACCAGCGCGATCGAGCGGTCGAGCAGCCAGCGCAGCTCCGGAGTCCACAGCGGAGAGCCGGGGTCGGGCCAGCCCGCCATGATCTCGGCGGCGTCGTCCGGCTGCACCGCGAGCCGGTCGAGGATCGCGGGCGCGTCGGCCTTGGCGGGCAGCGGAGCCGACGGCCGGTCGCCGGCGAGCCGGTGCACGCGGTCGACCTCCTCGACGGGTACCCCGAGCAGGGCGGCGTTGTGATTCAGATCCACGGGGGCGACCCTACCGGCACCGTCCGGCGCGCCGGGCCCTTCGCCCTGACGGTCGAGATGTGCCGAATACCGCGTCGGCTGCCGGACCGGCGGCCTTGAATAGGGAAAACATTGCCTGAGAGGTAGAAAGTGAATCGGTCACGTATCACCACGCCCGTGCTCGTCGTGCCGGCACTGCTTGTCGCGCTTTCGTCATGGCTGCTCGGCGCCCGGCCGGCGAGCGCCTCGACAAGTTCCCCGCCCGGCGATCAAGTCCTGGAAAGCGTGCTGGTCACCGGGATCGGCGAGGTGTTCGGCGAGCCCGACGTGCTCACCGCCGACTTCGCGGTGGAGGCCGACGCGTCCACGGTCGGCGAAGCTCTGGATCGCGCCACCACGGCGGCCACCCGCACGCGCGACGCGCTCGTCCGCGCCGGGATGGCCAGGGCCGACCTGCAGACGTCGAACGTCGGCATCAGCTCACGACTGAACGACGAGCAGGAAGTCATCGGCTACACCGTGAGTCAAGGGCTCACCGCGACGATCCGGAACCTGCCACGGGCCGGCGCGCTCATCTCCGCCGCCACCGCCGCCGGCGGTGACGCGGCGAGGTTGAACGGCGTGTCGTTCGCCATCGAGGACGACACCGCACTGCTCACCGAAGCCCGCAAGAAAGCGTTCGACGACGCCCGCGGGAAGGCCGAACTTTACGCGCGCGAGGCGGGCCGGCCACTCGGCCGGGTCGTCAAGGTGAGCGAGGCGGCTCCCAGCTACGAGGTGCCGATGGGGCAGAACAGCATGGCCGCGGCGGACTCATCGTTTCCGATCGAGCCCGGCCGGCAGCAGCTGACGGTGACCGTCACCGTGGAATGGGCCCTCGACCCGCCGCCGGCGGGTTGACAGAGCTTTCCTCCGCGACCCGAATGATGGTCTTGCCGGGTGTGCGGTCGCGGGAGGCGACCGCGGAGGCCGCCTCCGACAGCGGTCGCACGGCGCCGACGATGGGCTTGAGCTTTCCCGCCCGGACCCGCTGGGCGAGGTCGATCAGCCGTACGCGGTCGGGTTCGACGATGAAGAAGATGGCTCGCCCGTCCTTGGGCCGGACGGCCGGTGGCATGGCGATGCTGACGAGGGTGCCGCCCGGGCGTACCAGGTCGGCCGATCGCGCGAGGGTGTCGCCGCCGGCGACGTCGAACACCACGTCCACCTCGCCGGCCTGCGCGAGCTCGTCGGCGTCGAGGTCGAGGAAGGTCTGCGCGCCCAGGCCGAGCGCGATGTCGCGGTCGGCGGCCCGGCCGGTGCCGATCACGCGGGCGCCGACCTCTCGGGCGAGCTGGACGGCGATCGAGCCGACGCCGCCCGCGGCGCCGTGGACGAGGACGGTCTGGCCGGTCGTGAGGTGGGCGTGGTCGAACAGTCCCTGCCAGGCGGTCAGTCCGGAAATGGGCAGCGCCGCGGCCACGGTGTGGTCGATGTCGGCCGCGAGAGGGGCGAGGTTGCGAGCCTCGACCGCGGTGTATTCGGCCAGCGATCCGTTGCGGGCCCAGTCGGTCGGTCCGAAGACCCGCTGGCCCACGGTCAGGCCAGTGGTTCCGGGGCCGAGCTCGACCACGGTTCCGGACAGGTCGTGCCCGGGGATGCTGGGAGTCCGGTCACGGCCGGCGCGATCGGTCCAGGTCGCCGGCCAAGTGAGCTCCCCGGGGGGTGAAGCCCGCGGCGTGTACGCGAACGATGACGTCGTTCTCCGCGGCATGGGGGTAGGGCATCTCGGTCAGGGTGAGGCCGCCGACTCCGGCCTCCCGGTCGTTCACGGTGATGGCGCGCAAGTTCGAATCCTTTCAGCTCGGCCAGGGCGAGCCGACAATGCGCTCGACTGTCGTCGTGCGCTGGAAGCCGGGAATGAAGTGCTCGAGGACGTCGGAGTTCACGGTGCCGTTGGTGGTTTCCGGGCGATTCTTCAGCCCCTCGACGTACGTTCGCAGGAATTCGTTCTTGAAGTCCCCTCGTGGATGAGCGGCGAGGATCTCACTCAGCTGATCCTGTTCCAGTTCGTCCCGGCCGAAGCCGACCACGTCGGTCAGGACGCCGAGATAGGTGGCCGCGATCTCCGGAGCCATCCGGCCGGGGATGCCGGGCGTGGTGTGCAGCGCGATCGCCGTCCAGACCCGTTCGGCGGCGGCCGGCGAGAAACCCCGGTCCAGGAGGAATTTGCGCGCGTGGTCGGCGCCATCGAGCTCGAAGCGCTGCTCGACGCCGGAAAAGGGGGTCGACAGGCCCGTGTCGTGGAAAATGGCCGCCAGGTAGAGCAGTTCCGGGTCCGGTGTCACGCCCAGCTGGTGAGCGTGAAGCAGGCCGAAGAGGAAGACCCGCCGGGAATGGTGGTAGATGAGGGAGCTGGTCGTGTCCCGGACCAGCCTGGTCGCTTCGGCGACCGCCGCTGTCCCTGGAATCTCCAGCCCCGCGATGACCTCTGGCATGTCACCCATGCTGCCTGTCGACCGGCCCGCGGCGCCGCCTCGGAGCCACCTTTCGACACGTTGATGGTCGCCGGGTCCGACCTCTATCCGCGCGCCTGCGTCCCCGGCGAACTGGCCGAGGCCGCCCGGATACCGGCGGCTGTCGCCGGCCGGGTCGCGTCGGTCTGCACCGGGGCGTTCGTCCTGGCCGCCGCCGGGTTCCTCGACGGCAAGCGCGCGACCACGCACTGGAAGGTCACGCACGAGCTCGCCGCCACATGAGCACCCGGCACCTCACCCGGCTCTTCCACGACGAGATGTCCACGACACCAGCCCGCTACGTGGAAAATATCCGTTTCGACCTGTCCCGGGCGTTGCTCGACCAAGGCCACACCGCGACGCAGGCCGCGGCCATCGCCGGGTTTCCCAGTTACGAGAGCATGCGGCGGGTCTTCGCCCGGAAGCTGTCCATCAGCCCCGCCGCCTACCAACGCCGGTTCAGCACGGCCCGCCGAGCCGGCGCGGAGTAGCCGCAAATGCGCGCGACCGGTCAGTCCAGAGGACTTTACGGTGCGGGTCGTTGCCGCACCTCGGTCCGCGGCGCGAGCTGCACCGTCCAGGTTCGGGCGGCCCCGACGGCCTCCATGGCCCGGCAGAGGAGATCGCAGCCCATCTGCGGCGTGCCTTCGGCGAAGCCGCGATTGATGAAGCTGATCGCTCTCTGGTGGTCGCCCTCTTCGAGGGCGTCCTCGAGCCCGGCGGCCAGGACCGCGGCGAGAGCGGCGTGGAAACTGTCCGCGCCCTTCTCGCGAAGGGTCTTGGTCGGCGGGCGCAACGCTGGTGCAGTGACCGCGGGCGGGGCTAACACTTGGGTCGTTCTCCTCTGCAGGACGCCTCATGGACGCGGCGGTGGCCGGGCGGCACACCGAAGTATCGATGACGGTCGGATCGCTCGGCCCTCGAAACCGAAGGCTGTCCAGTAGGACTGCCGCGACCTGCGCAGCACGCCCGGTAGGCGCTGGCTCGTCATCGACATCGACGAACTGATCCACCACCTACCCTACCCGCACTTCAGGCGGGGCTGCCCGCTGCGGACTCCGGGATTTGACCACATGCCGGTGGTCCGGATCGTCCACGCCCCACGGTGCCGGGCGGTGCGGGAGGAATTGTGTGGTACCTTTACCCCGTTGCAGTTTTGATTTCCGTAGACGTTTTCGGCGCCTGATGGGTTATCTGAACCCATCCAGGCGCTTTTCCGTTTTTCGTGTCGGTTCGGCGCGGGTGATCAACACGGCGGCGTACGAGTCCGCGACGTGCGGTCTCGAACAGCCTGCGAAGGAGCAGACATGGTTACAGGCGTCGTGAAGTGGTTCAACGGTGACAAGGGCTTCGGGTTCATCAGCCAGGACGGCGGCGGCCCCGACGTCTTCGCCCACTTCTCCGCGATCTCGGCGAGCGGTTTCCGCAGCCTCGAAGAGAACCAGCGGGTGGAATTCGACATCACCCAGGGCCAGAAGGGCCCGCAGGCGGAGAACATCCGCACGCTCTGATCCACACACTTACGAACGGCGGCTCGACTGGTTCAGCGAGCCGCCGTTCGGCATTTCCCGGCCGGCCGTCGACTACGAAGCAGCGGCGTCGCCGTAGCGCCGTTCCGCACGCTGAATTATCGACAGACTCTCCGGCCGCTGCTCGCGCCCTCGCTGCCGGCCCTGGTCCCAGCGGGCCACCCAGGCCCGCAGCCTCGCGAGCAGCTGCGGAATCTCTCGCGCGGGAACACGCTTTGCTTCGACAAGACTCACGACACGCGAGACGAAGTTGCTGTCCTCGCGCACACCGCGGGCACGCGACATGGACATGCCGATGAAACACCAACGCAGGATCACGTCGTCCGCTCGCGATCCCCAGTACCCCAGCCGGAAGTTACCCGCCAGGTTCATCACCATCAGGTCCAATTGGGAAGAGCTGGTGGGATCGCCGGGCTCGACCGCATGGTCCATCACCAGCTCGGCGCGATCGAAAATCTCCCCCCAGAACGCGGCATACTCCGGCCGATCGCCGACGAGGCGGATGAGGGTGGTCAGCCGCCACAGGGAATCCGGGTCCGAAGGGTGCCGCCCGACCCAGCGCAAAATGGCGGCGCAGATGTTCCGGCTGATCAAATTTCTCTTGAGGAGCAGCTTGGACACGTAGACGATGCCGTCATCCGCATCGAGATCGGCCCATCCGTCGATCGCCTGGAGCAGATCCGCCGGCACCTCGACGAAGTCGGACCGCTCGAACAGCCGGTGCAGCACGAAGCTCACGCCCGGATTGCGGATGTGCTCCATCACCCACTGGACGGCGTGGGCGACGACCGCTCCCGCCTGATCACCCAGATCGGCGCGTTCCAGCAGGGCCCTGATCACGAAGTCGACGTCGGAGACATGCTCGTGCTGCCGCACCCACCGCACGGCTTCGCGTACGACGGCGCCCGCCCGATCGCCCAGATCGGCGCGTTCCAGCAAGGCCCTGATCACGAAGTCGGCGTCGGAGACATGGCCATGCTGCTGCACCCACCGCACCGCCTCGGCGACGATGGCCTCCGCCCGATCACCCAGATCCGCCCGCTCCAGCAACGGACCGAGGACGAAGCAGGCATCGGCATCGTTGCCGGGCTGCTCGACCCATCGCACCGCCTCGGCGACGACGGCGTCCGCCTGATCACCCAGGTCCGCGCGCTCCAGTAGCGGGCCCAGGACGAAGCCGGCGTTGGAGACGTTGCCGGACTGATGCACCCACAGCACCGCGTGGGCGACGACGGTGGCCGCCCGATCACCCAGATCGGCGCGCCCCAACAGGGCCCTGATCGCGCGGGCGCCGCCGGACGTGGGGCCGTGTCGTTCCACCCACTGCACCGCCTCGGCGACGACGGTGGCCGCCCGATCACCCAGATCCGGCCGCTCCAGCAACGGACCCAGGACGATGCCGGCATGGGAGACGTTGCTCGGCTGCTGCACCCACAGCACCGCGTGCGCGAAGACGGTTTCCCCGAGATCACCGAGATCGGTACGGTCCAGCAGCGCCCTGATTACGAAGGGACCACCGGATGTGAGGGAATGCCGTTCGACCCACCGCACCGCCTCGGCGACGACCGTGCCCGCCCGATCACCCAGATCCGGCCGCTCCAACAGCGGAACCAGCACGAAGCCGGCATCGGCATCATCGGCGGACCGCTTGACCCATCGCACCGCCTCGGCGACGACGGCGCTCGCCTGATCACCCAGATCCGCCCGCTTCAGCAACGGACCCAGGACGAAGCCGGCGTTGGAGACATTGCCGGCCTGCCGCACCCACTGCACCGCGTGGGTGACGACGGCGTCCGCCCGATCACCGAGATCGCTACGGTCCAGCAGGGCCTTGATCACGAAGCCGCCGCCGGACGAGAAGCGGTGTCGTTCCACCCACTGCACCGACTCGGCGACGACGGTGCCCGCCCGATCGCCCAGATCCGTCCGTCTCAGCAACGCGCCCGCCACGAAGCTGGCGTCGGAGAGATGGCGATGCGATTGCAGCCACTCCACGGCGCCGTCGATCAGCCGACTCGCGTCTTCGGGAGCAACGATGCGCAGGCCCTTGTAGAACACGTGCCGGGCATGAGAGGTCCCGGCGTGCTCGGACAACCAGGGACCCATCAGGCTCGACCATCGGTCGATTGCCGTCGCCGCCCACGGCGGCCCGTCGAGAACCGAGCCCAGGGCGTAGCCACCCGGGTCCGGATCGTTCTGCAGGACCTGGCCGACCTCGCGATCATGACGTCGCATCCAGTCGTCACAGAACGCGCCGAGGTCGTCGGCCCGGCCGTCGAGATCGAGGTCGCGGAGCAACCGGCCGAAGCTGACCGCGAACCTGCCGACGGTCCTGGCGTCATGCAGGCACGGTGTCAGAACGTCCTCGGCGACGGCGGGATTGATGCGGGCGCTCGGGGCCTGCAACAGGGTCTGTTCCAGAAGCTGATCCGTCACGAGATCGTGCACCACCACCAGGGTCGTGCCTTCGACCTCGAGCCAGCCCATTTTCAGCAGGACGTCGACGAGTTGCCCGGCCCGCCACCTGTCCAGCCCATTTCGCTCGAGGACGCTTGCCGCCGCCGCCTCGACCGCGGGCCGCTTCTGCGGACAGGCCGCCGTCAGCGCGGCGCTGGCCTTGACGAGCGGCCCGGCCTCGGAGACGTCCAATGCCGACTGCGGTCGCGGTGTGGCTAAGTCGTCCTCCTCCAGGCGCCGCTCCAACCAACCAAGCAGATCACCGGTACGCAGCCTGAGCAGGTCCCCGGAGAAAGTGTCGTCGAGCACCCGGCGCTCGATCTCGCGGGCGATCAGCATGGCGACGATGGGACGGGAGCCACACGCGGCAACCAGCCGGTCCTGCCCGAGCTCGGCCAGCGCCGTCGGCGCCTCCACGGCGAAGATGTTGCTCCGGACCGCCGTCGTGTGTTCGCCGTCCACCCGCAGCTCGACGTTGTCGAAGAGCCGGCGCACATGATCGCCGGCGGCTTTCAGGAGCCAGCCGGGGCGGGCCGATGCCAGCACCCCGACCGGAATGCCCCTGCTCTTCGCCTCGGGCAGCAGCCGCTGCCGGAGCTCGGGGAGATCGATGCCGCGGCACTCGTTCAGGTAGTCGATGACCACGACGGCCGGCGTGGAACTGCTGAAGATCGCTTCGGCGAGATGCTCGTTGGTCGCCAGTGGTTCGCCGGGCATCACATGCAGCGCACGCCAACCGGCCAGCTCGGCCAGTTTCGCGACTTCGAAGCAGGTACGGCTCTTGCCGCTGCCGGCGGGACCGACCAACAGCACACCCCGGTCGTTCGCCCGGCTCTGAAGGCTCTGCAGCAAATTCGCCGGGTTCGAGACGTGATCGCGGCCGGGGTTGACGAACGGCAGTCGCTCATCGGCGAGATTCCGCCGCATACCGACCAGGCCGGCGAGGGCCTCGCCATGGGAAAGCACCGGAGCCATCCGCGGCCCCGATGACGGCACAGACACCGGCAGGGGCCCGGAGAGCACGCCGTCTTCCGCGAGTGTCTCGCGAAAACCGGGCCGGTCGAACGCCAGCGCGATGTTGGAGGCGTCGGCGCTGCTCGTGCCCGCACGCCGCAACCGCCGCGATATCACGCCGACGAGGAAGCCATCTCCGGTGAAGACCGCCGCCCCGGAGAAACCGTTCCACGGGTCGCCCTCGGCCTGCGCGTCCAGCGGCGCCGCGGTGGCGAGACTCAGGTCGAGCAGGCCCGACTTGGCGTTCGACAGGAGCTGGATCGTGCCGCTGACCTGCCTGGCGTCGCGAACGTTGCCGTTACGGGTGGCGAAGTGCGGATAGCCCACGGCGTCGAAGGCCGGCCGCTCGACGCGATCCGGCAGTTGCCCGAAGGCGACCGGTGCGATCTGTCCCGAGGGCGATGGGTCCAGCCGGAGGATGGCGACATCGAGCCCGTTGTCGCCGCGCCAGACAAGCCGCGCGGGTAGGAACTCGCCGCCGGGAAGGCGAACACCATGGTCGGCGGCGTCCGCCGGAAAGAGATGAGCAGTCGTCAGGACCAAATGGGTGCTGATGCGGTACCCACTGCCGTAGTCGCGTCTGCCGGAAGACGTGGACGTGGAGAGGACCTCGGCGACGCGGGCCCGCTGCAATCCCCGTTCAGACATGCGAGCGCCCGATCAGTTCGGGACCTCGGCCACCTGATCCCCGGTCCAGACCTCGCTGCCGTCGGCCATCGCCGGGTGCAGCTGCAATTTGACCGTGTGCGTCGTGGTCGAGGTGTCGGTCGCTTTCAGCCCGGCGTTGACGACCCAGAACTTGACGTCAGCCTTGCCCTCGAGGGCCTCCGCGACCGCGACCTGGAACTCGATGTCCACCGTGCCGAGCCGGAACCGGACCGGTTGCCCGTCAGCGTCCACCATCGATTCGGCCAGCTCGCTCCGCAACGCCCGGATGGCATCCGCAAGTCCGATTTCAGCCACGCGTCTCACTCCAGCCGTCGAACGACAACTCCAGCCCGCGAATATACATGCTGACTCTTTTGGGGTATTCAACCGAAATTGCAGGCCTAACGGGACGAGCGGGTGAACAACGCTAGGTGCAGCATCTCGCGGAGCCTCTCCCCCACCTCGGGCCGCCCCGCGAACGCGTGATCGGCGAGCGCGCCGCCCGCCATCGAGAAGGCCAGCATCACGTCCTCCACCGCGCTTTCACCCGTGACGAAGCGTGCTTTCACCCGTGACGAAGGAGGTGAGGACGCTCGCGCGGCACGAGACTGGGCGTTCGGTCCGGATCAACCGCACGAGGGGGACGGCATGGACGCGCTGCTGGGGACGCTGGCCGAGACGGAGCTGGCGGTGGTGCGGGAGGTGCGGCCCGACCGCCTGACCAGCATGGACGAGGACGAGCTGATCGACCTGCACGCGCGGGCCCGCCGCCAGCGCGACAAGTACGTCAAGCAGTACCGCCGCCGGGCCGCCGCGAGCATCGAGGACGCCGGCGGGCGCGGCAAGGCCCACCCGCGCAACGCCCGGGCCCGCGCCAAGGCCGAGCTCTTCGAGAACATCCTCGCCAGCGTGAGCCGTCAGCTCGCGGTAGCCGCCCAGGCCAGCGCCGACGCGCTGCACGCCGAGCGCATCGCCGACGAGCAGGCCCGCCCGGCACCGCCGCCGCCCCCGGCGCCCCGCCTGGCCCCGCAGCGCTCGACCACGCGCCCCAAGTCGCCCGACCTCCAGAAGCGCCGGGCCTCGACCCGCGCGACGAACGCCCGCCGCCAGGCCCGCCGCGACAGCACCTGACCGGCCGCCCCGCCGCGACAGCACCTGACCCGCCGCCCCGCCGCGACAGCACCTGACCCGCCGCCGCGGCCCGGCCGTACATGGCCTGCCGCACAACCAGCAATCATCCTAGGAGGCTAGGCAATTAGATGGGGCAACCAGATGAGGCCGGTCAAATGAAGGAGGAGACACAAAAAGCGAGGAGCCCTAGCTCCCCGCCACTCTTAACGTATATCGCAACCGGGGGCTTGCGGCAAGACCCCGGTCACGGCGCAGAATCGTCGTCCTGAGCAGTAAACCTGCGGAAATGGGGGCTTCGCGTATTGCGACCGGAAACGACCGCCAGTGTCTTCGACCTTCCCGCACGCCTCGCCGCCAAGGCGGATCCCGCGCTCACCGCCGCGGACGAGAAGCATTTCGCGGCGATCGCCGCCAGCCTCGAGCAGTCGATCGCCGACCTGACCGAACGCCTCGAAGCCGAGAAACGCGCCCCCGGCGGCATCGGCCGCCGCGCGCTCGACCGCGACCAGGAGATCCGCCGCCTGACCGCCCGCCTGCGCACCCTGAGCCGCTACAGCCTCGACCTCTGCCTGGGCCGGATGGATCCCGCCGACGGCGCCGAGCCCGTCTACGTCGGCAGGCTGGGCCTGACCGACAGCGACGGCCACCGGCTGCTGGTCGACTGGCGCTCCCCCGCCGCCGAGCCGTTCTTCGGCGCCACCCACGCCAACCCGATGGGCCTGACCACGCGCCGCCGCTACCGCTGGACCCGGGGCCGCATCACCGACTACTGGGACGAGGTGTTCACCCCCGAGGACCTGCGAAACCCCGAGGGCCTGCGGAACAGCGCCGCCCTCGACGACCAGTCCGCGTTCATCGCCAGCCTCGGCGCCAACCGCTCCGGCCGCATGCGCGACGTCCTCGGCACCATCCAGGCCGACCAGGACGCGATCATCCGGGCCGGGTCGAGCGGCGCGCTCGTCGTGGACGGCGGTCCCGGCACCGGCAAGACCGTCGTGGCGTTGCACCGCACCGCGTACCTGCTCTACTCCGATCCCCGGCTCGGCGAGCGCCATGGCGGCCTGCTCTTCGTGGGCCCGCACGAGCCCTACCTGGCCTACGTGGCCGACGTGCTCCCCAGCCTCGGCGAGGAGGACGTGCAGACCTGCACGCTGCGTGATCTCGTCCCCGCAGGCGCCACCGCGACCGAGGAGAAGGACCCGCGGGTCGCAAGCCTCAAGTCGTCGGCCGCACTGGTCCGGGCGATCGAGGCCGCCGTCCGCTTCTACGAGGAGCCCCCGGTCAAGGCCATGACCGTCACGGCCGGCGATGCCGACCTGCGGCTGAGCGCCGCCGACTGGGCGGAGGCGTTCGCGGTCCCCGGTCCGGGCACGCCGCATAACGAGGCACGCGACGAGGTGTGGGAGGAGTTGCTCACCGTCCTCGCCGACCGCTACGAGGGCGAGGAAAACCATGATTTCGTACGGGCTGAGCTCGCGCGAAACCGCGAGTTGGCCGCGGCCTTCCACCGCGCGTGGCCGCTGCTCGACCCCGAGGACATCGTCGCGGACCTGTGGTCGGTGCCGGCCTACCTCCGCAAGTGCGCCCCCTGGTTGAGCAACGACGACATCCGTACGCTCCAACGCGCCGACGCGAAGGCCTGGACCGTCGCGGATCTGCCCCTGCTGGACGCGGCCCGGCAGCGCCTCGGCGACCCGGAATCGTCGCGCCGCCGACGACAGCGGGACGTCGCGGCCCGCGAACACCGCGCTGGCATGGCCCGGGTCATCGACGACCTGCTCGAGGCCAACACGTACGACGACGGTGAGGGCCTGTGGACGATGCTGCGCGGCGAGGACATGCGCAACTCCCTCGAGGACGACACGGTCCTCCCCCGCGCCGAGCCCGACCGGCTGGACGGCCCGTTCGCGCACATCGTCGTGGACGAGGCGCAGGAACTGACCGACGCCGAGTGGCAGATGCTGCTGCAGCGCTGCCCGTCGCGCAGCTTCACCATCGTCGGGGACCGCGCCCAGGCCCGGCACGGGTTCGCCGAATCGTGGCGGGAGCGGCTCGAACGCGTCGGTCTCGACCGGGTCGCCGTGGCCTCGCTGACCATCAACTACCGGACGCCCGAGGAGGTCATGACCGAGGCCGAGCCGGTGATCCGGGCCGTGCTGCCCGATGCCAACGTGCCGGTCTCGATCCGGCGGAGCGGCCTGCCCGTCGTACGCGAAAGTGTCGTCGAATTGCGGAAGATCGTGGACGCCTGGCTGGCCGGGCACGCCGAAGGTGAAGGGGTCGCGTGCGTCATCGGGGACCCCGGTTTCGCGGGGACGGAACGCGTGCGGTCGCTGACACCCGAGCTGGCGAAGGGGCTCGAGTTCGACCTGGTGGTCCTCGTGGATCCGCAGCGGTGGAGCGCGGTCGACCAGTACGTCGCGATGACGCGCGCCACCCAGCGGCTCGCCATCCTCACCAGCGACCCCGCCTAACCAGCGACCCCGCCTAACCAGCGGCCGGCCTAACCAGCTGACCACTCTTCGGCGGTGAGGAGCGGCACGGGCTCGGGGCGCTCCGCCGTCGTGGTCAGAGCGATGCGGCGGCCCTGTTCGGCCGAGCGGAGCAGCGCCGTCATCGCGTCGAGCACGTGCAGCGCCAGCGCCCCCGACGCCCGCGGTGACCCGGCCGCGATCTGATCGATCAGGCCGATGCCCCGGGTCGCGCCCACATAGCCGGCCGAGACCGGAACCGAACGCCACTCGGAGGCGCCGAGCTCGAAGACGCGCACGTCCCCGTCGAACTTGTTGGGATCGGGGACGGCGATGGTGCCGGTCTCGCCGTGGATCTCGAGGGGCGCGGCGGTGGTGTGGACCGCGTCGAAGCTGGTGGTGATCGTCGACAGGGCGCCGCCGGCGTGCTCGAGCACCCCGGTGACGTGGGTCGGCACCTCGACCGGGATGCGCTCCCCGGTGCGCGGGCCGGTCCCGATGGTGCGGGCGTCGCGGGTACGGCTCGCGGCGCCGGTCACCGAGCGTATCGGGCCGAGCAGGTGGACCAGGGCCGACAGGTAGTACGGGCCCATGTCGAGCAGCGGCCCGCCGCCGGGCAGGTAGTAGAAGTCGGGGTGTGGGTGCCAGCGCTCGTGACCGGGCGTCACCATGACGGCCGACGCGGCGACCGGGCGCCCGATGCCGCCGCCGTCGATGAAGGCCCGCGCGGTCTGGATTCCGGTGCCCAGGACCGTGTCGGGCGCGCACCCGACCGTCAGCCCGGCGGCGGCCGCCGTCTCGACGATCGCGGACGCGGCGGCCAGTGACGCGGCGAGCGGCTTTTCGCCGTACACATGAAAACCGTGACCGATGGCACCCAGCGCAACCGAGGCGTGCGCGGCCGGGACGGTCAGGTTGAGCACCGTCTCGACGTCGCTGTCGAGGAAAGTTTCGATCGGCAGGGCGCGCGCCGAGGGCAGAGCGGCGGCCACGGCCGCCGAGCGGGCGGGATCCAGATCGGTCACCGCGGCGATGGTCACCCTCGGGTGACGGGCCAGCGTCCGCAGGTACGCCTGGGAGATGTACCCGAGGCCTACGATCCCGACGCGGTGCGGCTCGCCCACAGCATGCCCCTCTCGATGACGGCGCGGACGTTCGGGTTCTCGAGGACGTCGAGGCTGTGGCCGGGCGTGGTGACGACGATGCGGCCCTCGCCCCATCGGCGGGTCCAGATCGCCGGCGAGGTGATCGGGCGGTGCCACGGGTGCCAGGGCCGGACGGGGTGGGTGGTGGTGGCCAGGACGTCGATGAGGTCGTCGTGCAGGACCCAGTACTGCTCGGTCTCGAGCTCGAAGTCGTCGAGCCCGGCGGTGATCGGGTGCTGCCTGCCCAGATCGGTCACGTTCACGGAATAGCGCAGGAAGTTGTCCGTCTCGGTGCCGCCGCACGACGCCGGCTCCTTGCTCGGGTGGGTGGCGAACTGGCCGCCGATGAGCTGCAGATAGTCGGAGGAGGCGCGGAAGGAGTCGGCTATGCCGCCGTGCCAGCCGGTGAATCCGGTTCCGGCCTGCACCGCCGCTCGCAGGCCGGCCACCTCCGCGCGCTCGATCGTGGACATCGTCAGGCACTGCACGATCAGATCGGTATCGGACATCTCGGATTGATCGGCATAGATTGCCGGGGACTCTTCGATCCGTACGTCATAGCCGTTGTTCTTGAGGAACGGGACAAACAGCTCGGTCGCCTCGACCGGCCGATGCCCCTCCCACCCACCGCGCACCACGAGAGCTTTCACCCCTCCTGCCTACCAGATCTCTCAGACATAGACATTTCTCGATGTGAGGGTTAACTTTCCCGGGAAAGCGCTTGCCTATCATCCACCGAGTAGGGGAACGCGAGAAAATGAAACGTGTCAGCATCCTCGCCGCCGCGGTCATGCTCGCCGCGGCCGGCTCCACCGCCGTGGTGGCCCAGGCCGCCGAGACGGCTCCCGCCCCCGCGCCGACCACCGAGAACCTCGACCGCGGCCTCATCAGCATGCGGACCACCGGCGGCAACTTCCTGTCCTGGCGGTTGCTCGCGTCCGACCCGTCCGGAGTTTCGTTCGACGTCTACCGCGGCGCACAGAAACTCGTGACGACCTCGCACACGAACTTCACCGACACCGCGGCGCCCGCCTCCGCCTCCTACCGGGTCGTGCCCTCGGGCGTGTCCACGCTGGCGGCCGCCGCACCCACCGCCACCCTGGCCGCGAGCTCGATGGACGTCCCCATCCAGGTCCCGTCCGGCGGCACCACCCCCGACGGCGTGTCGTACACGTACTCCGCGAACGACGCGTCCGTCGGCGACCTCGACGGCGACGGCGCCTACGAGATCGTCCTCAAGTGGGACCCGTCCAACGCCAAGGACAACTCGCAGTCGGGCTACACGGGCAACGTGTTCGTCGACGCGTACAAGCTCAACGGCACCCGGCTCTGGCGGATCGACCTCGGCCGGAACATCCGCGCCGGGGCGCACTACACCCAGTTCCAGGTGTTCGACTACGACGGCGACGGCAAGGCCGAGGTCGCCATAAAGACCGCCGACGGGACGAAGGACGGCACCGGCGTGGTCATCGGCAGCTCGTCCGCCGACTACCGCAACTCCTCCGGCTACGTGCTCTCCGGCCCCGAGTTCCTGAGCGTCTTCAACGGCCAGACCGGCAAGGCGATGGCCACCGTCGACTACGTGGTGGCGCGCGGGACCGTCTCGGCGTGGGGCGACTCGTACGGCAACCGCGTCGACCGTTTCCTGGCCGGCACCGCGTACATCAACGGCTCGTACCCCAGCCTGATCACCGCCCGCGGCTACTACACCCGCACGACGATCGCGGCCTGGGACTTCCGCAACGGCGCGCTGACCCGCAAGTGGTCGTTCGACAGCAACTCCTCGACCAACGGCTCGAAGTGGACCGGCCAGGGCAACCACCAGCTCTCCGTCGCCGACGTCGACAGCGACGGCAAGGACGAGATCATCTACGGCGCGATGGCCGTCGACGACAACGGTTCCGGCCTCTGGGTGAACGGGCAGGGCCACGGCGACGCCATGCACGTCGGCAACCTGATCCCCTCCCGGGCCGGCCTCGAGGAGTTCAAGGTCGACGAGAACAGCGGCAGCCTCGCCGCCTGGATGGCCGACGCCCGCACCGGCGCGATCATCTGGTCGAACCCGTCCTGCGGCTGCGACAACGGCCGCGGCGTCTCGGACGACATCTACGCCGGCAGCCCCGGCGCCGAGTCGTGGTCGTCCGCGGTCTCCGGCCTCTACAGCAGCACCGGCCAGAACATCGGCCGCAAGCCGTCCAGCGCCAACTTCGTGATCTGGTGGGACGGCGACGCCCAGCGGGAGCTGCTCGACGGCACCCACATCGACAAGTACGGCACCAGCGCCGACACCCGGCTGCTGACCGCCAGCGGCGTGCACTCCAACAACGGCACGAAGGCCACCCCGTCGCTGCAGGCCGACATCCTCGGCGACTGGCGCGAGGAGGTCATCTGGCCCACCACCGACAACACCAAGCTGCGCATCTACAGCACCACCGACGCGACGAGCATCTCGCACGTGTCGCTGATGCAGGATCGGATGTACCGCGAGGCGGTGGCCTGGCAGAACACGGCCTACAACCAGCCGCCCCACCCGTCCTTCGCGATGAGCAACTGAGGCTCTCGCGGCGGCCGTCCCCGGTTCGGGGCGGCCGCCGCGGTATCGGTGAATGCGGCCGATGAGCGGGCCGATGGTGGTTGGCTCGAAGGCATGGAACGTCCACGGGCGCCCGCGCCGGAAGGCGGCGTGCCGGGGCGCCGGCCCGGTGATGCAGCTGAGCCTGGCCGCGGATCCATCGGTCGCCTCGATCACCACGTATCCGGCCCGGCGCAGAATTTGTGCGGCGATCATGCGGATGTCGTCGTCATCCTCCGCCAACACCAGGGTCGTCATGCTGACCTACGACGTAGGTAAATAGCCCGCCCGGATTCCCCCGACGGGGTGAATCCGGCCGCGCCTTGCGCCGAAGCGTCATGATCGGTCAAAGGAGGACCGGCCATGGCCCGATACAAGATGCTTTTCGGCCTGCTAGCCGTCCTCGCCCTGCTCGCCGCCGCCGATCCCGCGCCCGCCCGTTCCGGCGGCGGTTTCTCGGCATACACCAACATCGCGTACGCGTCCGCGCAGCCCGCCGGATCCCGCGGCCACCTCCTGGACCTCTACGTCCCCGACCGCCCCGGCCGGTCGGCGCGCCCGCTGCTGATCGTCATGGGCGGCAGCGGCTGGTACGGCGACGACGGCAAGGCGTACGCGAAAGATGTCGCCCCGTTCTTCACCGCCGCCGGTTTCGTGGTGGCCGGCGTCTCCACCCGCTCGAGCCGCCAGGCCCGCTTCCCCGCGCAGCTCCATGACGTGAAGGCCGCGATCCGCTGGCTGCGCGCCCACTCGAGATCCTTCGGCATCGACCGCCGCCGCTTCGCCGTGATGGGCGACTCCTCCGGCGGCTGGACCGCCGCCATGGCCGGCCTGACCGGAAACGATCGATCGCTCGAGGGCCACGTGGGCGTCACCGGCTTCCCCAGCGACGCCCAGGCAGTGATCGACCTCTACGCCCCCATCGACTTCCGTCAGATGGACGCGCACATGATCCCCGGCGCGTGCGCCACGTTCAACAGGTCGTTCGGCCTCACCAACTGCCACGCCGACCCGCATTCCCCCGAATCGGCGCTGCTGGGCTGCCCGATCCTCACCTGCCCCGCTCAAGTGCAGAAAGCCAATCCCGTCACGTACGTCACTCGCACCGCCCCGCCGTTCCTGATCGCCCACGGCGGCCGGGACCTGCTGGTGCCACCCGAGCAGAGCGAGCTGTTGTTCGCCGCCCTGTCGGCCGCCGGCGCGCCCGCCACGCTGTACCTGACCCCCGGCGTAGGCCACAGCAGGGGAATCGTCTCGTCCGCACACCCCGAGGCAACCGTCCGCCGGACTCCGGCCGCGGGCCCGGCGTCGAGCCGCCCCACGCTCGAGACCATCGAGCGCTTCCTGCACCAGGCGCTGAGGCTCTGATCCCGCCCGTTTCGCGCAGCGTTGATGAGGGTCTGGCGCCGTGACACCGGCCGGGCGAGGGCGTATCAATGGCCACAGCGCCGTAGCGGCGCCCCACTCGGTCGGCGGCACGGGGGAAGGCTCATGGTGGAGAAGGTCGGGGCACGGTTCGAGGTCCTGGACGAGCGTTTCGCGCGGGTCAACGGCGACGAATGGATGGAGCGCATCTTCGCCGAGGGCCGCTGGACCGAAGGCCCCGCGTACGTGCCGGCCGGGCGATACCTGGTCTTCAGCGACATCCCCAACGATCGCGTGCTGCGGTGGGACGAGACGACCGGCGCGGTCGGCGTGCTCCGTCAGCCGGCCGACTACGCCAACGGCCGCACGCTGGACCGGCTCGGCCGGCTGGTGAGCTGCGAGCAGGGCACCCGCCGCGTGACCCGGGTCGAGCACGACGGATCGCTGACCGTGCTGGCCGACCGGTACCGGGGCGGGCGGTTCAACAGCCCCAACGACCTGGTGGAGCATTCGGACGGCAGCATCTGGTTCACCGACCCCAGCTACGGCATCGACAGCGACTACGAGGGCAACCGCGCCGACACCGAGCTCGACGGCTGCCACGTCTACCGGATCGGCCCGGACGGCGCCGTCCACCGCGTCGCCGACGACTTCGACCGGCCGAACGGGCTGGCCTTCAGCGCCGACGAAGGCGTCCTGTACATCGCCGACTCGCGCCGCAAGCACATCCGCCGGTTCACCGTCGCCGACGGTGGCGTCCTGTCCGGCGGCGACGTCTTCGCCGACTGCGACGCCGGGACGTTCGACGGGCTGCGCCTCGACACCGAGGGCCGCATCTGGGCCGCCGCCCACGACGGGCTGCACTGCTTCGCGCCGGACGGCGCCCTGCTCGGCAAGCTGCACGTGCCGGAGATCGCCTCCAATCTGGCGTTCGGCGGCCCTCGCCGCAACTTCCTCTTCATCACGGCCACGTCCTCCGTCTACGCCCTCAAGGTCAACATCAACGGCGCGACGTATCCACGCTGAGCCAGGGCCGGGCCGGTGTCGCCGAAGGGCGATACCGCCGATGGCAGGCGGCGAGCAAGATGGGCCTCATGACTGGTGACGCTCCCACCGTGCCCAACCCGCTGCAGCCCGTCGACGAGAGCTGGCAACGCGGACTCGCCATCGTCGCTCATCCCGACGACCTCGAGTTCGGCACCGCCGCCGCCATCGCCCGCTGGACAAGGCAGGGCAAGCACATCACGTACGTCCTTCTGACCAGTGGCGAGGCCGGGATCGACGGCATGGACCCCGCCGACGCCAAGGTGACCCGGGAGGCCGAGCAACACACGTCCGCCCGGATCGTGGGCGTCGACGACGTCGAGTTCCTGGGGCTGCCCGACGGCGTACTCGAATATGGTCTTGATCTTCGAAGGACGCTCAGCCGGGTGATCCGGAAACACCGGCCCGAAATCGTGATCACGGGCAACTTCCGGGACAGCTGGGACGAAGGCGGCAACGCCCTCAACATGTCCGATCACATCGTGACCGGCCGGGCCGTGCTCGACGCGGCACGGGACGCCGGGAACCGGTGGGTCTTCCGTGAGCAGATCGAACAGGACGGGCTCGAGAAGTGGGGCGGCGTTCGCGAGGTGTGGGCGGCCGGCTCCCCCAAGTCGACGCACGCCGCCGACACCACCGACACCTTCGACCTCGGCGTGCAGTCGCTCGAGGCGCACGCCGCCTACCTGCGCGGGCTCGGCGCCGGCGACTTCGACTCCGAGGAGTTCCTCGATGGCTTCTCGCGGCAGACCGGCGCCCGCCTGGGCACGAAGTACGCCGCGAGCTTCGAGGTGTTCAAGCTGATGCTGTTCTGAACCGACGTGTCTAAACGGACGTGGCCATCGGGCCGCCCAGCCAGGCGGTCGCGTCGGTGAAGGCCGCGATCAGGTCGATGTCGCCGCCGGAGTGGTCGGCGTACGCGCGGTGCAGGTTGAGCACCAGCCGCTCGGCGTCGGCCCAGCCGGCGAACTCGCCCAGATCGGCCTGGTTCGCGGCCTCCAGCGGCGACAGGTTGCGCGTCATGGCGTCCTCGGCGATCGCGAGGACCAGGCGGTAGTAGCGGCGGTGCTCGTCGAGGACCCGCTCGATGCCGGGGCCTGCGAGCACGGGCCCGTGGCCGGGCACCAGCACCGTCGGGCCCAGGGCGGCGAGCCAGTCGATCGCGGCGAGCGCGCCGGTCACCGAGCCCATGAAGACGAGCGGCGTGAGGCCGGAGAAGACCAGGTCGCCCGAGTAGAGCAGCCTCTCGGCGGGCAGCCAGGCGACCAGGTCGCCGGTCGTGTGGGCCGGGCCGCCGGGGTGCATCAGCTCGACCCGGCGGCCGCCGGCGTGCACGGTCAGGCCCGACGACGTGGTGACGTCGGGCAGGCGGCGCGTCACCGGGCCCCAGTCGGGCACCGGCTGCCAGAACGGCGGGCAGCCGTCGATGACCGGGTCGATCCGCAGGCCTTCGCGCATGCGCTCATGGCCGATGATGACCGTCTCGGCGGGAAGCAGGCTGTTCCCGTACGTGTGATCGCCGTGCTGATGGGTGTTGACCGCGATCTTGATCGGGGCGCCGCCGGTCGCCGCCCGCACGGCGTCGAGGAAACGCGTGGTGCGCGCCGCCGTGGCGCAGGTGTCGATCAGCAGCACACCGTCGTCGCCCGCGACCACCCCGGCGTTGTTGATCCACCAGGTGCCGTCGGGCTGGACCCAGGCGTACGTGCCGGGCGTCAGTTCCTGCAGCTGTGCGGCCGGAGTGGTCATGCGATCGAGGCTATGCCACCAGCCCGCCCCCGCACGGGCACCCGTTCCGCAACCGGCCCCACCTGTACTGTTGTCATGCGGCAAATCAGGGGACTGCCCGCCGACCCCGTCCTGCGCGCGCTGGCGCTGGCCGGCGTGCTGCTGGTGCCGTGGTTCCTGTTCGGGCCGTTCCCCGCCGTCACCAGCTGGCTGATGCAGGCCTGCATCGACGTGCTCACCGTGCTGCTGGCCTCGCGGCTGTACCGCATGCCGGGGATCGGCCGGCACGGCCGCCGTTTCTGGGGCGCGATCACCGCCGCCATGGGGTGCAGCGCGATCGCCGACACCTACCAGACGATCCTGGTGGCCGGCGGGCACCCGGCCTCCGACGTCAGCCCCGTGCAGAGCGGCTTCGTCGTGAGCGGCATGGCCATCGTGGTGGCCACCATGCTGTTCCATCCGCTCGGCGGCACCGGCCGGCAACGGCTGCGGATGTGGCTCGACGCGGCGACCGTGCTCACGGCGGTCGTCGTCTTCCTGTGGTACTTCCTGCTCGCCGGCCGGGTCGCCGACAACCTCGCCGCCGCGGCCACCGCCGCCGTGATGCTGCTCGTGACGTTCGGCCTGATCAAGCTGATCTTCAGCGACTCGGCGCCGTTCCACCGCAACGCCGGCATCGTCGGCATCGTCGGCGTGACCGGCACCGCGGTCGGCGCGCCGGTGGCCGTCCTGCTCACCGGCCATTCCGACGCCCGCGTGCTGTACCTGGCGCAGCTGATCCCCTGCCTGCTGGTCCCGTTCAGCCTGCGCATGCAGGAGGTCCTGAACCGCCGCCGGGCCGGGCGCCGGGTCGCGGTCGCGCGTCAAGGTTTCTCCCGTCTTCCGTACGCGGCGGTGGCCGGCACCCAACTGCTGCTGGTGGCGGCGCTGGCGGCGTTCGACCCGGACATGCGGATCTGGGGTGTCGCCGCGGGCGTACTGGTCAGCACCGGCCTGGTCCTGGCCCGCCAGCAGGCCGCATTCCACGACAACGAGCAGCTGGTCACCGAGATCAGCGCGAGCCGGGAATGGTTCAGCGCGCTGGTCCAGCAGGCGTCCGACCTCACGGTCGTCGTCAACGAGGACGACACCATCCAGTACGCGAGCCCGGCCGCCGAACGCGTGCTCGGCGCCCAGGCCGGCGACCTGTCCAGCGAGACCCTCGGCACGCGAATGCACCCGGCGACCAGCCGATCCTGGACGCCCTCAACGAGCAGCTGGCCGACGGCTCCGCGGAGGCCGACCTGCGCCTGCTCCAGGACGACGGCACCCATCGCTGGCTGCACGTCATCGCCACCGACCTGCGCGACAACCCGAGCGTGCGCGGCATCGTCTGGAACGGCCGGGACATCACCGACGCCCGTCGCCTGCAGGACGAGCTGCGCCAGCAGGCCACCCACGACGCGCTGACCGGCCTGGCCAACCGGGTGCTGCTGCAGCAGCGGGTGCGTGAGGCCGCCCCCGACCGGGATATCTGCATGCTGCTGATCGACCTGGACGGCTTCAAAGAGGTCAACGACTCGCACGGCCACCACGCCGGCGACGAGGTGCTGGTCACGGTGGCCCGCCGGGTCACCGCGCTGCTGGGCCGCGCCGGCACGGTGGCCCGGCTGGGCGGTGACGAGTTCGCGGTGCTGCTGCCGGCCGCCGACCGGTCGCGCGCGCAGATGCTGGCCGACCTGATCGCCGCGGCCGTGGCCGAGCCGATTCAGGTGCCGGGGGCGGTGGTCACGGTGGGCGCGAGCGTCGGGGTGGCATGCGGCAAGCCGACGGACGCCGACGGCCTGTTGCGCGACGCCGACGACGCGATGTACCGCACCAAGCAGTCTCGCCGCACTGCGGCCTAGCTCACGCGGCGCTGCGGACTTCCTGGAGCATCGCGGTGATCTCGGCGGGTGGCAGGGGGCGGGCGAAGAGGAAGCCCTGAGCGTGGCGGTAGCCCAGCTCGTACAGGCGTTGCGCCTGTTCCGGCGTCTCGACGCCCTCCGCGACGGTCCGCAGGCCCATCGTCTCGGCGATGCCGGTCAGGGCGGTCACGATCGCCTCCTGTTGCGGGGTGCCGCCGAGGCCGTCGACGAACGACTTGTCGACCTTGATGGCGTCGACCGGGCAGGTGCGTAGCAGGCCGAGGGACGAGTGGCCGGTGCCGAAGTCGTCGAGGGCGATGCTGACGCCCAGCTCCGAGAGGGCGTTCACGGTGGCCAGGGCCCGCCCGCCGCCGAACACGGCGGTCTCGGTGATCTCGATGGTGAGCTGCTCGGCGGGCACGCGGCGGCGGGTCAGCGCGGCGGCGACCAGGTCCGGGAGCCCGGGGTCGAGCAGCTGCCGGGCCGAGACGTTGACGGCCACCGACCGTAGCGCGCCGGGGCCGTGCTCGCGGCGCCACGCGGCGGCCTGCGCGCAGACCGTGTCGATGATCCAGGCGCCCAGCTCGACGATCAGCCCGGTGTCCTCGGCGACGGGGATGAATTCGGCCGGGGAGACGACGGCGCCGTCGGGGCGGGTCCAGCGGATCAGCGATTCCACGCCGGTCAGCCGGCCGTGGGGCAGCTCGACGATCGGCTGGTACAGCATGTGGAACTCGCCGGCGGTCAGGGCCCGGCGCAGGTCGGCGGCGATCGTCGCCTGCCGGCTCAGCCGGCGCTCGAGTGAGGCGTCGTAGCGGACCAGGCGGCCGCCGGACGCCATCGCCGCCCGCAGGGCCAGCTCGGCCCGCCGGTACAGGCCGTCGGCGTCGCCCTCGGCGATGCCGACGAACACGTCGACGAGCACCTCGTGACCGGCCGCCTGCAGCGGCTCGGCGCCGGCCGCGAGAAGCCGGCCGGCGAAGTCCCGCGGGCCCGCGGCCGGCAGTTCCCCGGCAAGCGGGCTCCCAGCAGGCGGGTCTCCGGCAAGCGGGCTCCCAGCAGGCGGGTCTCCGGCAAGCGGGCTCCCAGCAGGCGGGTCTCCGGCAAGCGGGTCTCCGGCAAGCGAGCCCTCGGCAAACGGGCCCTCGAAAGGCGGATCCGCTAGCAGGGGGTCCCCGAAGAGCAGGACCCCGAACTCGTCGCCACCCAGGCGGGCGACCACCGCCCGGTCGTCGGCGAGCTGGGCGAGCCGTGTGAGCCGCGACGCGTACGCGATCAGCAGGGCGTCTCCGACGTCGGGCCCCAGCCCGTCGTTGAGCGCCCGGAACTCCCTCAGGTCGATCAGCACGACGGTGCGTGCCCCGGCGACGGCGTCCGCGAAGTACCGGCGGTTGACCAGGCCGGTCAGGTCGTCGTGCATCGCCTGGTTCGCGACCGTGCTCAGCAGGGTGGCGTTCTCGGCGAGCGCCACCGCCTGGCGGGCCACCACCAGCAACAGCAACAGGGTGGTCCCGCCGACCTGGACCACGCTCAGGTGCCCGGTGCGCAGGAAGACCGTGGCCAGCAGCAGGCTGGTCAGGCCGGTGGCGACCAGCGGAACGGCGGTGCCGCGCCGGGGCGTTGCCGGAGGCGCCATCCGCACGGGGACAACGGCGGTGTGCCGACGCTGGGCGCCGGCGGCGAGCACTCCGAACATGCCGACGAACGGCAGCACGGCGGCGCTGCCGTTCAGGTGCGGCCACGGGCTCAGCAGCGACATCAGGACGGTGGACAGCGGGCCGCAGAGCCCGACCGGCGCCAGCCACCAGAGGGCCGCGCGGGGCACCGGGCTCCGGCTGGCCGACATGATCTTGATGACGACCACGACGCCGGCTACGGCGATCGCCATCATGGCGATGTTCAGCCACCACGCGGACGCGGTGAGGCCGAAGCGGTCGATGAACCAGCCGACGTACTGGGAGGCGGCGATCCCGGCGGTGACCGCCACGACCGCCACATCGAGCACGGCGGTGGTCAGCTGTCGCCAGCTGCGTCCGCCGCCGGGCAGGCGCAGCATCGCCGCGATGGCCAGGATCGTGCCGATGACGTACAGCAGCAGGGTGCGCGCGCCGATCGGCGGCATCCCGGAGTAGTCGGTGGCGCCTACGTCGACGGTCTGGCTCAGCGCGGCCACCGTCACGGCGCCCATGCCGTAGGACAGACGCCGCCAGAACGTGCGCAACGCCCCATCGGTCAGCGCGGCGGCGCCCCGGAAGGCGGCGACCGCGAGCGCCGGGCCGCCGACAGCGGGCAGCCACACCAGCAGCTTCGGGAAGCCGGCCCGGGTGCCCAGCGCGATCAGCAGGATGTCCGCCACCGCCAGCACGACGGCGACCGGCACGAACCAGCCTCGCCAGCGGTTCACCACCTCGCCCCCTCGGGTTGTCTGCCATCAAGATCGGCAGGTACGGGGTCGAGTTGACTGTGACGTGCGCCTAACCGGAGTGGGCGAAGCCGAAGCCGGCGGCGCGCAGCTTGGCCGAGCTGACCGGGACCGCCGGTGTCGCGATCCCGGCCCGGTAGGTCACAGGGGGCCGGCCGCGTCGGGAACCACGGTCAGTCCCGCGCGGGCCACGATCTCCTGCAGCGCGGCCACGTGCGCCTCGAACGCGCGCCGGCCGACCGGCGTCAGCCGTACCGCGGTGCGCGCCCGGCGGCCCACGAAGCTCTTGTGGATCTCGACGTAGCCCGCGTCCTCGAGGGTCGTGAGCTGCTTCGAGAGCGCCGAGTCGGACAGGCCGGCGGCATCGCGCAGGTACTGGAAGCCCGCCCACTCGGTCGCGGCCAGCAGGCTCACCAGCGACAACCGGGTCGGCGCGTGGATGAGCTCGTCGAAGCCGGGCGCGGTCACCGCGACCCCGCCAGCGGCCGCGACATCATGAGCCGCCGCAGGAACCCCATGAGCAACGGGCCGCCGACCGCCAGCCCGATCGCGACCGGGATGGTGGCGAGCGTCGCCGGGAACGGCACGCCGGCGGTCTCGAGCGTGAGCCCGAGGCCGAGCCCCACCCCGACCATCAGGGCGCTGAACCCGAAGATCGCCACGAACCCGCGCACCCCCAGCAGGGAGGCCCTGACCTGCACCCGCGCCCGCCGCACGACCATCACGATCAAAATCGACAGGCCTATGGCGTACGCGACGGAGCCAAGCGCGACGAGCCACGGCCGCTCGCTTTCCACCGCGGCCACGAAAGGCACCATGAGGACGCCTATCGACGGCCAGAACCACGAAGGGACGGAACTGGCGTCGATCGCCTGGGATCGGCGCACCCGCACCTCGGCGAGGGCGAGCTCGGCATCGATGGGATCCATCATGACTTCCCCCTCAGGCATCTACTTTCCTAATTGGAAAGTCTATACCGATGGGAAACTACTTTCCAAGCCCTTCGATGTGATCGGCAGTGTCCGCGACCCCATCGCGGATTGCCGTCATCTGCCGAATGCCGAGATCCGGGGCATACCAGCCATGGCGCCCCAGCTTCGTCGGCGCGCTGTGCCGTTCGCGTTCCGCCTCCGGCTCCGCGACCTCGGCGGCGTAGAGGGGCCGCCTCCTGACGCAGCAGCGGGACGGCGTCTCGGCCTCAGGCGGAATCGCGGGCGATGACCTCGCCGCGGGTGGGGGTCAGGCCCTCCGTGTCGAGGCCCAGGGCGGCGCGGGCCGCGCGGCGGCCGTGGGCCTCGGCGTCGATGTGGATGGTCGTCAGGGCCGGGGTCGCCAGGGCGCCGTACTCGGTGTCGTCGAAGCCGATCACGGCCAGGTCGGCCGGGACGGACACGCCGAGGTCGTGCAGGGCCGTGAGGGTGCGCAGGGCCGTGTCGTCGTCGTAGCCGGCTATCGCGGTCACCGACGGGTGGCCGGCGCGGAAGGACGCGAGCGCGTCGGCCCCGGCGGAGCGCGGGCGCGGCACGACGAGGGAGACGAGGGGCGGAATGCCCGACGCCTGGGCGGCCTGGTCGGCGAAGCGCAGGCGCACCTCGCCCAGGGGCGGGTCGGCCGGGGTGGCCAGGGCGATCCGGCTGTGGCCGCGCGCGGCCAGGTAGCGGATCTGCATGGTGGCGTGGGCGGCCAGGCCGTCGTGCCGGCAGCCGCCGACGTCGTCGAGCTCGTGGCCGGTGCGGTAGATCTCGCCGAAGCGCAGCACCGCCCGGGGGCGGATCGCATCGAGGATCTGCCTGGTCGCCGCGTCGGTCGGCGGTCCGTGGCGCACCAGCAGGACGTGGTCGTGGGCGGCCAGCTCGTGGTCGAGGCCGCGGATGTAGCTGCGCGAATAGTTTCCCTCGAGGCCGCTCTCGATGTGCAGCACGACGATGCGGGACGCGCCCTCGCGCAGCGCCCTCGCGATGCCGTGCGGCTTGTAGCCCAGGTCGCGGGCCGTGCGCAGGACGCGCTCGCGGGTGGCCGGCGAGATCGTCTGGTTCGGGGTCTCGTTGAGCACGAAGCTGACCGTGGCCCGCGAGACGCCACTTGCGGCGGCCACGTCCTTGAGCGTGGCGCGGCGGGTCTCGGTCATGGCTGAACGTTACCGGGGCTTGTCATTCCCCGAAACATGCCTGTAGCTTTCGTCACTAGCTCGATTTAGTGCTAGCTCGATTAAGTGCCCATCTACCAGGAGGAAGAGTGAACCTTCAGGACGGGATCGACAAGGCCGGCTCACCGATGCGGATGCTCTGGAAACCGGGCGCGCAGCCGTGGAACCCGGAGGTCGTCGAGAAGGAGTACGTCGGCTGGCGCGATGAGCAGAAGGCCTGGCACGAGGGCGTCGCGATCTCCGACCTCTCCCACCACATGTACGACCTGTTCATCGAGGGGCCCGACGCCACGAAACTTCTCGCCGCGGTCAGCGCGAACAACTACGAGAAGTTCGCGATCGGGCAGGCCAAGCAGATCGTCCCGGTCAACGCTGACGGGCTCATCGTCACCGACGGCATCCTCCTGCGGCGCGGCGAGCAGGAGTACACGCTCAGCGGCGTCCCGGCCTCCCAGCACTGGGTGCAGTGGCACGGCGAGCGGGGCGGCTACGACGTGAGGTTCCGGACCGACCCCTCGTCGGCGTTCCGGGCGCCGAGCGGCGACCCGGTCCTCTTCCGCTACCAGCTCCAGGGGCCGCAGGCGCAGGAGCTCGTCGAGAGCGTCTTCGGCGGGCCGCTGCCGCCGACGAAGTTCTTCCACACCGCCGACGTCACGCTCGACGGCCGCACTTTCCGCGCGCTGCGCCACGGCATGGCCGGGCAGCCGGGTTACGAGTTCATCGGCGATGGCGCGGACGCCCCGTACGTGAAAGAGGCTCTGCTGAAAGCCGGCGAGAAATTCGGGCTCGTGCACGTCGGTGCGCTGGCCTACACGACAGCCTCGGTCGAGAGCGGCTGGATCCCGTCGCCGACGCCCGCCATCTACACCCACCCCGAGCTGGCGGAATACCGTCGGTGGCTGCCGTTCTTCGGGATCGAGGGGCAGCGCCCGCTGCACGGAAGTTTCTACTCCGACGACATCGAGGACTACTACGTCACGCCCTACGAGCTCGGCTACGGCCGCTTGATCCACCTCGACCACGAGTTCCTCGGTCGCGAGGCACTGCGAAAGGCCCGGGATTCCGTACGGTTCCAGAAGGTCACCCTGGTCTTCGACAACGACGACGCGCGGGAATTCCTCGAGGGCGACAACGGTTTCGTGCTCAGCTACGCCCGCAACCGGATCGAGACGAAGGACGGCCTGGCCGGGACCACGTATCACACCGCCTCGCTCGCGCCCTACGACGCGGTCATCGCGCTCTCGCTGGTGGACGCCGAGCACGCCACCCCCGGCACGCGGGTCGAGGTCGTCTGGGGCGACCACCCGGGCGCCGGCACCCCGGCCGACGCCGAGCTGGGCCTGCCCCGCATCCGCGCCACCGTGCAGCCCGCGCCCTACAACGAGCACGCCCGCACCCAGTACCGCAGGGACTGAAAGCATGACCGAGACACCCATCGCGAGCGAACAACGGCTGCTGCTGAGCGACTTCTCGCTGGAGATGACCGGCAAGGACGTCGCCGAACTGCGGGAAGCGACGATCCCGCCCGGCACCCGGATCAACGTCACCTTTCTCGGCAACGAAGACCTCGCGATGCGGGTGGCCGCCGCTCGTGCGGTGAAGCGCCAGGGCTGCGTTCCCGTGCCGCATGTCTCGGCCCGGCGGCTGACCTCCGAGCAGGAGCTGCGAAAGTTTCTCGCGGCCTTGCGGGCCGAGGGCGCCGCAGACGAAATTTTCGTGGTCGGCGGCGATCCGAGCGAGCCGCACGGGCCGTACGACGACGCGCTGTCGGTGATCGAGTCCGGCGCCCTGGAGGAGTACGGTGTCGGCAAGGTGAGCATTACCGGATATCCAGAAGGACATCCTGATATTTCAGACATAGAGCTTTGGTCGTCATTGAGCGAGAAGTACGCGGCGATCACGCGACGGGGTATCCGGGCCGAGATCATCACCCAGTTCGGCTTCGACGTCGACCCCGTTCTGGACTGGATCGAGACCGCCCGGGAGAAGGGCATCGACGCCCCGGTGCGGATCGGGGTCCCCGGCCCGGCCGGCGTCCGCCGCCTGCTGCGCTTCGCCGGCCGCTTCGGCGTCGGCGCCGGCGCGTCGATCGCCCGCAAGTACGGCCTGTCGCTCACCAACCTGATGGGCACGGCCGGCCCCGACCGCTTCCTGCGCACCCTCGCCACCGATTACCACCCGGCCCGCCACGGCAAGGTCGGGCTGCACTTCTACACGTTCGGCGGCCTGCGGGCCACGTCGGACTGGATCACGAACTTCAGGAAGGAGGGCTGACGTGACGATCACCCAGGAAGCCCCGCTTCAGGCGCCGTCGCCCACACATACCCACAACCAGGCCTCGCTGATCGTGCACGGCCGCGACCGCACCGGCATCGTCGCGGCGGTCGGCGCGGTGCTGAGCAAGCACAAGGCCAACATCGTTTCGCTCGACCAGTACAGCGACAACCCCCACGGCGGGGCGTTCTTTCAACGTACGGTGTTCAGCCTCGACAACCTCAAGGCGGCGCTGCCGCACATCGACGACGACCTGAACTCCCAGCTGGGCAAGGGATTCGAGCTCGAGTTCCGGCTGCGGGACCTGTCCATCCCGCACCGGGTGGCCATCTTCGCGTCGAAGGCCGACCACTGCCTGCTCGACCTGCTGTGGCGGCACCGCCGGGGCGAGCTGCCGATCACCATCGCCATGGTGATCTCGAACCACCCGGACACCGCCGGCGAGGTGCGCGCGTTCGGCATCCCGTTCTTCCACGTGCCGTCGGCCGGCCCGGACAAGTCGGCCGCCGAGGCCCAGCACCTGGGGCTGCTCAAGGGCAACGTCGACTTCATCGTGCTGGCCCGCTACATGCAGATCCTCTCCGGCGGCTTCATCGGCAAGGTGGCCGTGCCGATCATCAACATCCACCACTCGTTCCTGCCGGCGTTCATCGGCGCCGGGCCGTACGCGCGGGCCAAGGAGCGCGGCGTGAAGCTGGTCGGCGCGACCGCGCACTACGTGACCGAGGACCTCGACGAGGGGCCGATCATCGAGCAGGACGTGGTGCGGGTCAGCCACGCGCACACCGTCGCCGACCTGCAGCGCCGCGGCGCCGACGTGGAGCGCGACGTGCTGTCGCGGGCGGTGCTGTGGCACAGCGAGGACCGCGTGATCCGGCACGAGAACCACACGATTGTCTTCGCGTGATGACCATCAGGAACACAATGGACACTCCATGACACCATGAGCGTCGATGAGCACGACGCCCTCCCCCGCCGAGCGGGCCCGCAACGGCATCCGATCCTGGGTTCGCGCCACCGGCGCCGGAGTGCGCCGCGCGACTCCGTACGCGATCCTCGCCTTTCTGTCCGCGTCGGCGGTCGCCCCGATCGCCGGCGCGGCCCTGGGCGCCCCGGCCGAGTACTCGGCCGCGCTGAACCAGCTCGGCGGCATGGGCAGCAACTACCTCGCCGACGCGCTCGCCACGACGGCCGCCCGCATGGATCCCCGCGAGCAGGACTGGCGGGACGCGGTCGCCGAGGAGCTGCTGTCCCGCCTGGAGGCCGGCGACACCGGGCTGCGGGACGAGCTGACCGCCCTGCTGCACGCGATCGGCGCGGTCGAGGCCACCCTGCTGGCCGCCGACGCGGAGAGCAGGCAACAGTTCGCCGCCGCCTTCGAGAGCCTCCAGGCCCTGGCCGTGGACACCCGGCGGGTGCTCGACGAGATCCGCCTCGGGCTCAACCGCCAGATCGAGGAGCAACGGCGCGACACGACCCGGGTGCTGGGCGCGCTGGCCGCCACGACGTCGCTGATCCGCTCGCTGCGCCCCGGCTCGACCGAGCCCTCTTCACCCGGGCGACATCTCGGAGATGTCGCTCCCTATCCCGGCCTCGCGTCCTTCGACATCGGCGACGCGCCCTTCTTCCACGGCCGCGAGCAGCTTGTCCGGCAGCTGCTGGGCCGCCTCGACGAACACCTGCTCGGCGGCCCGCCCCTGGTCGTCGTGGGCGCGTCCGGGGCCGGGAAGTCCTCGCTGCTCAAGGCCGGCCTGCTCCCCCTGGTCGCCGACGACGGACTCGGCGAGGGCAGCGGCGCCTGGCCCTGGCTGATCATGACGCCCGGCGCGACCCCGCTCGCGACCCTGCGCGCCGGCCTGCCGCCCGAGGGCCGCCGGATCATCCTGGTCGACCAGTTCGAGGAGCTGTTCACCCAGTGCCCCGACCCGGCCGAGCGCGCCGCGTTCGTGGCGGCGCTCACCGCCGTACCCGAAACGCTGGTGGTCATCGCGGTTCGCGCCGATTTCTATCAGCAATGCACCGAGCTGCCGCCGATGGCCGCCCTGCTCGGCCCCGGCCAGGTCGTGGTCGGGCCGCTGAGCGACGACGAGCTGCGCCGGGCCATCGCCTCCCCCGCCCGCGACGCCGGACTCGCGGTCGAGCCCGGCCTGGTCGAGGTGCTGCTGCGCGACTACGAGCCGGGCGCGCTGCCGCTGCTCGCGCACGCGTTGCGCGCCACCTGGGAGCGGCGCGAGGGAGACACCCTGACGGTGGCGGGCTATCACGCGACCGGCGGGATCCGGCGGGCGGTCGCGGCGAGCGCCGAGCGGGTGTACGCGACGCTGGACGAACCCGGCCGCGAAGCGCTGCGCGCGGAGCTGCTCGGCCTCGTGACCGTTGTGGACGGCCTCGCGGTGCGCCGGCGGGCAATGCTCGCCGAGGTGACCATGCCGGTGCTGCGCCCGCTGATCGCCGAGCGCCTCGTGACGGCCGGCGACGACACGGTCGAGATCAGCCACGAGGCGCTGCTGGACGGCTGGCCCCGGCTCGCGGGCTGGCTCGCCGGCGCCCGCGAGGAGATCCTGCTGCGGCAGCGCCTCACGCAGGCGGCGCACGACTGGGCGGCCGCAGGCGAGGACCCGGACGCCCTGTTCCGGGGTTCCCGCCTGGCCGAGGCCCGGGAGTGGGCGTCCGGGCGAGCGGACCTGCCCGACCCGCAACGCCGCTTCCTGACCGCGTCCGCGGCGGCGGCCGAGGCCCGCCAGCTCGCCGAGCGGCGCACGACCCGGCGGCTGCGCCGGTTGGTGGCCAGGCTCGCGGTGGCGCTGCTGCTCGTGGTGGCGGGTGGGCTGGTCGCCCTCGACCAGGGCCGGCAGGCCCGCGCGAGCGGACGGCTGGCGACCTCGCGGCAACTGGCAGCCGAGTCGCGCAACGAGCACTGGCCCAAACCGCTGTCCGCGGTGGACAAGGCACTGCGGGCCTGGGAGATGTCGCCGACCCCGCAGGCCCGCAACGCGCTGATCTTCGCACAGCAGACGCAGATGATCGGCCGGCTCGGCGGCCGCACCGGAGCGGCGGACGTGGCGGTGAGCGGCGACGGCCGGTTCGTGGCGGTCGGCTACCTGGACGGCGAGATCCAGCTGTGGGACGCGGCGAAGCTCCAGCGGATCGGTCCGGCCATGCTTCACCCCACCGAGCACGAAAGGGAGAACACGAACCTGCAGTGGCTCGCGTTCTCCCCGAATGGCAAGTACCTCGCCTCGGCCACGATCGAGAACCGGGGCGTTGCCCTGTGGGACGTCACGACCGGCACATTGCTGCGCCGGTTCGACGCGTTCGGCGCGGTCGCCTGGCTGCCCGACTCCTCGGCCCTGCTGTCCACCCGCTCCGGCGTCACGACGGCGATGATCGGCGAATGGAATCCGGCCACCGGGGCGCTGCGCAGGTCGATGCCCGTCCCGGTGCCGCCGGGACTCGGCCTGGCGGTCAGCGCCGACGGCGCCTATCTGGCCCTCGCCGGCCCGGCCGGCGGCGCGCTCCTGGACCGTGCCGGGGCGACCACGCTGGCCCGGATTCCGGACGCCGCCGGCGTGTCTTTCTCGGCCGACGACACGCTGTTCAGCGTCGGGCTGAAGGACGGCAGCCCGGCCGAGGCGCGGCATCCCTCGACCGGGTGGAAGGTGGAGTACCTCACCGCCCAGAGCGGCGCGTTGCCGCAGCCCGCCACGCACCTGGCCGTCGACCCGGCCGGCGGCTGGCTCGCCACCGGCTCGAACGATCCGGTGATCCGGATCTGGGACCCGCGCACCGGCCGCCTCCGCACGACGATCCCGGCGGACGCCGACGAGGGTCCGCTCGGGCTCGCCTACGGGCCGGACGGCTCGCTCGCGGCCGCCTTCAACGACGGCCAGGTGCTGGTCTACGACAGCCGGCAACGCCTGCGCCGCACCCTGCGGGTCGGCGCCGGCCTCTTTCCGGGAAGCCTGGCTTTCTCCGCCGACGGCGCCATGCTGGCGGTCGCCACCAATCCGCTTGCCGCCGCCACCAAGCGGAACGACAAGGTCCAGGACGGCGACGAGCCCGATGTGATCGTGTGGGACACCCGCACGTACGCGAAGGTCGCGGAGCTGAGGCTGCCCGGCCACCTCTCCATGCAGCCCGCCTTCACGCCGGACGGGAAATACCTGCTGGTCACCTCCAACCGCAGCGATGCCGAGAAGCGCCAGCAGAACGGCGCAATCTGGCGCTTCCGGACGCCCGGCCTCACCCTCGTCGATTCGCGGGAGATGCCGTCGCACCCACTCAATGAGATGGCCGTCGACCCCGGCTCGACCACCGTCGCGGTCACGGTCGATCGGACGGCCCGGCTGTTCACCGTGGACGGTCTCGCCCCGCTGCGGGACGTCGGCACGCAGACGGCGCCGACCACCCGGGTCGTCTGGTCGCCCGACGGCCGCCTGATCGCGACCGCCACCGACACCACCGACGGGCTGATCCTGCTCTGGGACGCCGCAACCGGGGAGCAGGTGGCCGAGGTGCGCGGCAACAGCAACAACTGGGGGCAGATCCGCTTCACCGCCGACAGCCGCACGCTGATCGCCGGGCTCAACGATTGGACGGTCGGGATCTGGCGGCTCGACCCCGATGACGCCGTGCGGCGGCTCTGCGCGATGGTCGCCCCGGCGGATCGGGCCGGCGGCAGGGAACCGCCGGCCCTCTGCCGCGATTAGCGCCGCAGGCCGCGGAAGGCGGTGACGAAGGTGCTCGACGGGGTGCCGATGCCGGTCACGGTGTCGTAGCCGGGCGTCACCTTCAGCGAGCCGTCGTCGCCGAGGGTGGTCAGGCACGGCTCGGACTCGGCCTCGCCCATGCAGTAGCGGACGCCCGCCATGATGGGCGGGTCCGCGGGGTCGACCGGGCGGATGTCGTGGAACGCGCCGGTGCGGGCCAGCCGGTACAGCGCCGGGTTGACGAAGCCGAGGGCGTGGCCGGTGGCCTGTTTCGCGTCGGCCTGCAGCGCGGCGAGGATCGGCGACGAGCCGCTCGTGCCGCCGCCGGAAGGGTGCTCGCCGTACACCGGCGGGCCCGGGTCGGGGCCGGTGTCGAAGGGACCCGTCCCGCGCTCGGCCGCCCCGGCGGAATAGTCCGGCGCGGTATAGCCGACCAGCCAGTACGTGCCCGCGTCGGCGGCCACGTCGGGGACGACCCGGCTGCCGCCGGCGAGCCGGTCGGGCACCACGCCCCGCTGGTAGGCGGGCTCGGCCAGCTTGGCGCTCAGCCCGCCGCCGGCGCCCATGTCCAGCGTGCCGGGAAGCGCGGACGTGTACCCGTCCGGTCCGATGCCCGCGACGGTGTCGCCCCAGCCCCACTCGGCGAGCCGCCGGCCGTCGCGGCCGAGCGCCAGGCTGGTGCCGCCGACACCGGTCGCCCACGGGTCGGAGGTGGGGAACGGCACCTCGCCCTTCCCGGTCTCGTTGCCGTAGTCACCGGAGGCGAAGTTCATCCCGATGCCCTCGATCGCGCCCTGCTGGAGCATCAGTTCCCACCCGGCGATCAGCGCCGGCGAGACACCGTCCTCCATCAGCGGCCAGGAATCGGTGACCACGTCGGCCAGGTGGTCGTCGACGATCCGGTAGTACGCGTCGAGCTGCGAGTAGCCGTCGTACTTGCAGCCGTCGCTGACGAACACCATCTTGGCGTCCGGGGCGATGATGTGGATGGTCTCGACGTCGAGCGCCTCCTCGGGGTTGTCGCCGTCGGGCCACTCGCTGCAGTCGAAGTCGGCCGGGAGGTTCTCCGAGTACTGGCCCGGGGCGAAGCCGGCTACCCCGTGGGCGGCGAAGAACCGGTTCGCGTCGGCCTCCATGGTGGGCGAGCGTCCATCGAGGACGACCGCGACGGTGGCGCCCTTGCCGGTGTACGGGCTGCCGGTCACGCCGTACGCCTGCCTCATCTGCTGCGGGGTGTAGCCGCACACCTGCGTGGGTGCGGTCGGGTGCCCGTACGCGTCGGGGATTTCGACTTTGTGTTCGGCCCACCAATGCGAGCAGGGGTAGGTATCGGCGGCGGCCTTCCTCGGCGCCGCCGCCTTCTTGGGACCGTTGTCGATCCAGGTGGTCAGGCCGTCGACCGAGACGATGTCCCGCCCGAACGACGCGGGCACCGAGACGTCGCCGCCGGGCGCCACCGTGCTCGACCAGTCGCCCTCGTAGACCCGGAACGTCGCGCCGAACGCCGCGCCCGCCTCGGCCACGGTCGCGTCGGCCGCCAGGTAGTGGGCGTTGCTCGCGGTCACGGTCATGCCCTGGCCGGTGAGCCAGTCCCGGGCCTTGGCGATCTGCGCGTCGGTGGCGGCGAACCGCTGCCGATAACGCGCCGGGGACAGATAGCGCGCGTACGCGGGGGTGCCCGGGGTGGCCGCGGCCATCGCCGCCCGCGCGAGACCGGCCGGGTCCTGACCGGCCAGGAAGACGCGCAGGTGCAGTTCGGTGTTCGGGTCGGCGGCCGGCCCGGCCTCGCCGAGCTGCCCGGCGATCGGCGACGGAAGCACGACCCGACCCTGCGGCGGGGCGGCGATCGCCGCCCCGCCCGGCACGATGAGCACCCCGCCCGCGAGGGCGACGGCCGCGGCGTGCCACGGATGTAGTGGTTTCATACCTCCATAGATGATCGGCGGCCGCCGATTCGTTGCTACGCGTTGGGGTCGAACGGAATTCCGGCCGGTTCGGAGACGCCGAGCAGGTACTCGAACGAGCCGTCCTTGATCTTGATGGTGGCCGAGCCGAAGTCGGCGGCCATCAGCTTGTCGCGCAGCTCGACGGCCGGCCAGCCGTTCCAGTCGACCAGGGGCGGGTAGCGCCAGTTGTGGTAGTGGTTCTCCGGCGGCTCGTCGTTCGTGTTGGCCAGCCGGAAGAAGTGGGTCGACGCGCCGTCCTTGTGGTAGACGACCTTCGGGTGGCTGCCGTCGAAGCGGACCTGCGAGCGGGCGTACGTGACCTGGGAGCTGTGCTGGGTGGTGGTGACGTAGTCGACCTGGTTGGACGACTGGTTGACCCACGAGATGACGTGTTCCCAGTCGTGCCGGTGGCCGCCGAGACCGCTGCCGGCCACGGCTTGATCCTTCTCGAAATAGCTGGCGTACACGATCGCGCACCAGCCGTTGTTGCACTTCGAGCGGGCGTACGTCTGGGAGTTGTCGAGGTCCCACTGGTCGCGGCAGCTGCCGTTGACGGCGCCGGTGGTCTTCAGACCGCCGTTGAGGGTGCCGTCGGGACCGATCGCGGGGACGGCGTAACAGCCGTCGGTGTCGTAGTCGTAGGCCGGGGAGAACGACTGTTCGTACCCGCCGGCGTTCTGCGGGAGGTTGTGGGGAGGGTCGGCGAAGGCGGGTGTGGCGGGGACCACAATGAGGAGCCCGGCGATTGCCGACGCAACAAAGATCCGGGCGGTGGGACGGGTACGGCGCATGAGTCGGTGACCCTTCGTCGCATTTCGCCGTGATTGGCGATGGTTCCGAGATCGTGACCGGTCGAATCGAGCCGAGTCAATAAGATCCCGTTCCGGAACTAGAGGATCACAACCGGTCACAACGGTTCCGTTGCGTACCAACGGCCGATTGACTATCGCAACGTGAAGATATATCTGTTTCTCTGCGATGTCGGCGCCCGGCAGCGCTCGTTCGTGTGTCTTTCGTGGTTCGGAGGAGTCTGACGCATGCCGGGACAGCCCGCACGCCCCAACGGCAAGGTGCCCGCCTTCAACGGCAAGAAACGCAAGGCGCCTTTCTGGGCTAAAGCGGTCACCACGCTCGGCGCGTTCCTGGCGGTGCTCAGCGTCAGCGGCATCGTGGGCGTCAACTACTTCATGGGCCAGCTCACCCACGACATCCAGACCACCTCGAGCGTCCTCGACGGCGAGAGCGGCAGCAGCGTCACCGCCAAGGGCAAGCTGCCCGACGGCGCGATGAACCTGCTGATGCTCGGCCTCGACACCCGGCAGGGCTGGGAGGAGAAGGGCGAGACGTCCCGCTCCGACACCATGATGATCCTGCACATCACGGCGGCGCACGACCAGGCGTACATGATCTCGATCCCCCGCGACATGGACGTGCACATCCCGGCCGACAGCACGCTCGGCACGAGCGCCCAGATCGGGAAGATCAATGGCGCGTACGCGATCGGGTCGGAGAACAAACGCGGCTGGACCGGCGGCGCGAAGCTGGCCACCAAGACCGTCCACGAGCTGACCGGCATCGACTTCGACGGGGTCGTGGTCATCGACTTCGACGGCTTCAAGGGCATGCTCGAGGCCATGGGCGGCGTGTACATGTGCGTCGACAAGGACGTCTGGTCGAGCCACTACATCATCGTGAACGGCAAGGTTCAGTACGCCGTCGGCGCCGACCCGCAGACCGCGCCCCGGAACGCGCTCTGGTTCAAGAAGGGCTGCCGGAACATGCAGCCGTGGGAGGCGCTCGAGTTCTCCCGCATCCGGCACTCCGCCAACGGCGACTACGACCGGCAGCGCCACCAGCAGCAACTGTTGCGCGCCATGGCCAAGAAGGCGACCAGCGCCGGCATCATCACCAACCCGACCAAGGTGGCGAACATCCTGAAGGCGGCCGGCTCGTCGCTCAAGATGGACACCCACGGCGTCGAGGTCTCCGACTTCATCTTCGGCCTCAAGGGCCTGGCCGCCGCCGACCTCATCCCGATCAAGACGAACAACGGCACGTACGCGAAGTCCGAGCTCGGCAACGGCGAGGGCATCGCCCAGGTCACCAAGGACCTGTTCAAGGCCACCGCCGACGACCAGCTCCGCGACTTCCTGGGCCAGCACCCCGAGATGCTCATCAGCGACGGCTCGGCCGGGTAGGGCCTGTCCTGTCGCTCCCGCGTGAGGGACAGGACAGGCCCTAACGCCAGACACCGTCGAGGCGGCCCGTCCAGCCGTTGAGGATCGGGGCGGGCTCGGCGCCGAGAACGTCCGCCAGCAGCGTCGCGTAGACGTCGCGGAAATCGGTCGTGTATTTCAGGTCGCCCTCGTCGAGGTCGGTCAGGCTGGGCGGCTCGCCGGAGAGGCCGCCCTTCACTCCCGCGCCGAGCAGGAACATCGACGAGGCCGTGCCGTGGTCGGTGCCGTCGGAGGCGTTCGCGGTGACGCGACGGCCGAACTCGGAGTAGACGGCGACGACCACGTTGCGGCCGGCGTCGGTGCGCGACATCCGGCCGGCGAAAGCGGACAGGGGCTTGTCGAGCTTGGTCAGCTGGGATTCCTGGGCCGCCTTCTCGTCGGCGTGCAGGTCGAAGCCGCCCAGCGACACCGAATAGACCCGGGTGGCGGCGCCGGCCTCGATGCACTTGGCCACCAGGGCCAGCTGAGCTTCCAGAGGCTGGGTGGCGCCGCCGGTGGCGGTCGCGGCCGGCTCGTCGTCGGAGTCGTCGGCCTCGGACGACGAGACGTCGGCCATCAGGTCCTGGATGCGGGTGAGGTCGGCGAAGCAGGTGGCTGCCCGGGCGCGTTCGGGGGGCTCGGCCGGGTCGGTGCGGCCGAGGGCGGTCAGCTGGTCCGCGGTCACGAACGCGGGGAGCTTGAGCTCGCCGCCGGGGACGGTGGCGCCGGCGCTGTGGGCGCCGGCCAGCAGCGGCGGGAGCACGGGCTCGAAGGAGACGGCCAGGCGCGGGTCGCCGCCGGACGCGTCGAGCCAGCGGCCCAGCCAGCCGGTGTTCTCGGGGTGGTCGGGGCGGGCGGTCTGCCAGATGTCCATCGAACGGAAGTGGCTGCGGTCAGGCTTGGGATAGCCGACGCCGCGGATCACGGCGAGACGACCCTTCCCGTACGCCTCGTGCAGGCCCTTCATCGCGGGATTGAGGCCGAACTCGTCGTCCAGGCGCAGGACCTGGCCGCCGTCGTAGGCGAGGGCGGGGCGGGCCTTGGCGTAGGCGGGATCCGCGTACGGTACGACGGTGTTGAGCCCGTCGTTGCCGCCGTAGAGGGTGACCAGCACCAGCGTGCGGGCCGAGGGGTCGCGGTCGCCGGCGGTGCGCAGGATGTCGGAGAGGGCGTAGACGCCACCGGCAGCCGCGGTCAGGGCGCCGCTCGCGATGAGAAACCGGCGGCGGGTGATCTTGTCCATCCCGGATGCCTCCTCAGTGGACGGTGTATTCGGGGGTGGCCAGGCCGATCGCGAGCAGCCGTCGTGGATCCTTGGCGGCGGGGGTGAGCACGGCGGCGGTGCGGCCGGTCCAGGCGTCGACCGCCAGGAGCCGGGCCAGGGCGTCCAGCCGATCCGCCGTCGCTGCCTCGGCGAGGTCTTCCAGAACCGCCGGGGCCAGCGCCGCGAGGGCCTGGCCGGTGCGCAGGCGGGCCTGGGCCGCCGCCGTGGTGAGCCAGGCCTCCCCCGCCGGCCAGCCACCCACGCTCGGCGGGCGGAACGGGACCTGGCCGAGCGCGCGCAGGCCGGCCAGGATCTGCTTGCGGCCCTTCGCGGGGTCGACGCCGAGCTGGCGCACCGCGCCGACGACCCACTCGACGGGCTGCTTCACGAGGTGGCCGGCGGTCTGCGGGAACGCCGGGTCGAGGGCCAGGGCGCGCAGCATCGCTGTGACGTCATTGCCGGCGGCGGACAGAGCGGCGGAGAGGGCGGCGGGCGCCGGCTGCGAGGTGGAGCCGTAGCGCAGCCAGACCCGGCCGGCCAGGAACGGTACGTGCGCGGGGTGGCGCACGAGCAGGTCGGCGAAGCCGTCCACGTCGAACGGGCCGGCCCGGCCGAGCAGGGTGACCGGCGCGGTGGCGTGCCGCTTGGCGTCGAGGCGGCTCGTGCCCGTCGTGCGGTCGACGACCCAGCCGGTGAGCACCCGGGCGGCGGCCTTCACATCGTCCTCGGTGTAGTGGCCGACGCCGAGCGTGAACAGCTCCATGACCTCGCGGGCCAGGTTCTCGTTCGGGGCCTTGCGGGTGTTCTTCTGCCCGTCGAGCCAGAGGATCAGCGCCGGGTCGCGGAGCATGGCGCGCACGAGCGGGCCGGTGGTGCCCACCCCGTACCGCCGGAGGGTCTTCTGTTGTTCGAGCATGAGTCCCGCCGAGCGCACCTTCTGCACGCTCGTCGCCCAATGCCCGTGCCAGAAGAAGGTCAGCTTCTCGGCCGCGCTGCCGCCATGGGCGGCCATCTGGCCGGCCCACCACGCGAGAGCCTCGGTGGCCTGCTGCGTGGCGGCCTGGCGGGCCTTCTGCCGTTCCTCACGGGACGCGCCCTTGGCGAGCGATCGCACCGGGTCCGGGCCCAGCGCCGGGAAAGCGACCGCGGCGGGCGCGAACAACCGGTCCACGGTCGCCGGCAGCCCGTCCCGCAGGGCCGCGTCGACCTCGGCCGCGGTCGGCCCGAACGTCAGCCGCCGCAGAATGTGCGCCACCACGTGCCGGTCCGTCATGCGGCAAACGCTAGGCCCGCTGTGTAAGCGTCAGGTAAGGGTCAGGTCAGCGAAGCGTCCGGGAAGGACACCTGCACCCGCAGGCCGTCGTGGCCGGTGGAGTGGGCCGCGATCGTCCCCTCGTGGGCGCGGACGATCGAGCGGGCGATCGACAGCCCCAGCCCCGCGCCGCCGCTGTGGTCGATGCGGGTGCCGGCGAGGCGGTGGAACGGCTCGAACAGCCCGGTCACCTCCTCGGGCGGCACGTCGTCGCCGGTGTTGACGACGACCAGGGCCGGGTTGCCGCCGACCGTCACGTCGATGGTCCCGCCCGGGCGGTTGTACTTGATCGCGTTCTGCACGAGGTTGGTGACCAGGCGCTCCAGCAGCACCCGCTCGCCGGTCACCACCCTCGTCTGCAGCTCGCTGGTCATGGTGAGGCCGGCCTCGACGGCACGCGACGCGTGCGCGTCGAGCACCTGCTGGGTGACCTCGTCGAGCCGCACGGGAGCGTGGGACACCAGGCCGCGGTCGCTCTCGGCCAGCACGAGCAGGCCCTCGATCAGGCGCTCGTTGCGCTGGTTGGTCTCCAGCAGCTGCGCGGCGAGCAGCTCGATCTGGTCGGGCTTGAGATCGCGGGCCATGCCCACCTCGATCAGCGTGCGCTGCACGGCGAGCGGGGTACGCAGCTCGTGCGAGGCGTCCGCGGCGAACCGGCGCTGCGCGTCGTAGCCCACGGCGATCCGGTCCATCATGTCGTCGATGGTGCGGCCGAGCGCGGCGAGCTCGCCGCGGCCCTGGCCGGGCCGCAGTCGGTGGCCGAGGTTCTGCGGGCCGACGTCGGCGATCATCGGGATCAGGTCGCGCAGTGGTTGCAGACACCAGCGAATCGCGGCGAGGCACGCCGCCAGCAAGGCAACGAGCACGAGTACGCGGGCCGCGAGCGGGACGATGCTGGGATGCCGGAACAGCTGGGCGCAGAAGTAGGAGGTGTTACCGTCCGGGACGCCGCGACATGGTGACGGGACGAAGTCGAACCACAGGTGGAGCAGTTCGTCGGCGACGCGCGGCACGAACAGGGCAGCGACCAGCACGACGGCGCAGACCAGCAGCATCCGCCGGGCCGGTGAGCGGTTCGTCACTTCGTCACGTGCCCAGCCGGTACCCGAACCGGGGCACGGTGTGGATCACCGGCGGGTCGCCCAGCTTCCGGCGCAGCGTCATGATCGTGACCCGGACCGAGTTGGTGAACGGGTCGGCGTGCTCGTCCCACGCCTGCTCGAGCAGGTCTTCGGCGCTGACCACCTGGCCGGCGGCGCGCAGCAGCACCTCGAGGACGGCGAACTCCTTCGGCGACAGCGAGAGGACCAGGCCGTCGCGGGCCGCGGTGTGCCGGGTGGTGTCCAGGGTCACGCCGTCGTGTTCGAGGACCGGCGGCAGGGCCGGTGCCGACCGCCGGGACAGCGCCAGCAGGCGGGCGACCAGCTCGGCGAACGCGAACGGCTTGGTCAGGTAGTCGTCGGCGCCGAGGCCGAGGCCCTCGACGCGGTCGCGGATGCCGGCGGCGGCGGTGAGCAGCAGCACCCGGGTGTTCGCGCCGGAGTCGACGATGCGGCGGCACACCTCGTCGCCGGTGTGGCCGGGCATGTCGCGGTCGAGGACGGCCACGTCGTACCGGTTGAGGTCGAGGCGTTCCAGGGCGCTGTCCCCGTCGTACACGACGTCGACCGCCATCGCCCGCTGCCGCAACCCCTCGGCCACGGTGTCGGCGAGCATCCGCTCGTCGTCGGCCAGCAGCACCCGCACGTGCACGTCCTCCACTCGTCGCCGGATGCGCCAGGCTCGCACAGCGGGGATAAAGGTTTCGTAAACGCTCCGCTGACGCCCGCCCGACGGCCTCGGCCGCAGCATCAGTCACCGTGTCACGAAACTACCTCGCCATCGCGCTGACAGCCGCCGCATTGATCGTTGTGCCCGCGCAACCCGCGGCGGCGATCGCCCACGGCGACCACGTCCCGGCCGGCAAGTACGGGTTCGCCACCAAGCTGACCATGACCGGCATCCCGACGACCGACGGCGGCACCCGCGACAGCTGGTGCTCCGGCGCGCTCATCGCGCCACGCTGGGTGATCACCGCCGGGCACTGCTTCCGCGACGCCGCGGGCAAGCGGGTCAGCCGTACCGTGGCCCACCGCACGACCGCGACCCTGAAGGGCCGGGAGGCCGAGGTCATCGCGGCGTACCAGGCGCCGGACAACGACGACGTGGCGCTGGCCGAGCTCGACGCACCCATCACCGGCGTGGCGCCGATCCGGCTCGGCGCCACGCCGCCGAGGGTCGGCGACGTGCTGCGGCTGACCGGGTACGGCCTGACGACGGGCGACGAGTCGGCCGGGTCACCCGGACTGCGGACCGGGCTGTTCGTCGTGGGACAGGTGCGCGACTCGCTGCTCGACGTCTCGGGCCGCCGCCCGCGCCGCGACACCAGCGCGTGCCTGCACGACTCGGGCGGGCCGTACTTCTCGGAGGCGAAGGACGGGACGGCGACCCTGCGGGCGGTGGTCAGCACCGGGCCCGGTTGCCCGCACCCCGGGGCCGACTTCGCCGCCCGCACCGACCAGCTCGGCAGCTGGATCGCGTACACCACCAGTCAGGAGAGCGCCGGTTCGCGATACACGCCGATCCTGGTTGGGGTGGGCCTGGTCATCGCGCTGGCCGTCGTGACGGCGTTGGCGCTCACACTCCGGCGCGGAGGGCGACGAGCAGGAGCACGACGTTTCTAGACACTTCTTGGGGTGGGGGTCTGTTTGAGCGGGCTTTGGCTGTGCTGGCCGAGCCGGGCCGGTGTCGGAAGCAGCAGCCACGGATGACCGCGACGGGCGGCACTCGTCACCGTCGGCCGCCCTCGATCAACTGCCAGCACATGGACGGATCTGCCGGGCGCTGGCGGGCCGCGCGGGTCTCCGCTGTGGTCGGCGCCGATTTCGCCCCGGCCCGTCCCACGCCGATGCGATCGGTATTCGCCATCGTCGGTGGAGCCTCTTGAATGGTGTTTTCCATTGCGGAAGAATGACGCGGAACAGCGCTGACGGAATGGTAGGCTCGGCGGCCGAAATATGGTCGCGCCGCGGGTCGGGTGGTGTGTGGTTCTGGTCGGTGGAGGCCAGCTGCTCGCCCGCGGCCGGGCATGGCCTGCTCGGTGGGTGCGGCCTGCTCGGTGGGTGCGGGCTGCGTGACCCGCCCGACCGCGGCGGGCACCGCCGGGGTGGGCCGCGCGATCTGGTTGCCCACCGGGTGCACCACCCGCTGCGCTGATGAGCCGAGGCCCTGGCCGGTGCGGGCGGGAGCGGTCGGCCCCACCGGCGCCACGGGCCGCCCAGGTGTGCCGGCGCGGCCCGACCAGAGCCGCCGCTCGGCCGCCGTCAAGGGTGAACCGTCGTCACCGCCGTGCAGTCGGCGCAGCTTACGAGCGTGCCGCTCGACAAGCCCCCACGCGCGCTGCCGGGCATGCACACGGCGGAACTCTTCACGCGCCGGCGAATAACGGCGCGACCGGGTCGGATCACGCATTTCCGCCAGCTGGGACCTGGTGAAGAACTCCATCTGCCGCACCCCAGAATTATCCCACCTCAAAGAATCCGACGGTAAGCCCGGAACCGTTTTGGATCATGCCATTCTCGCCCCGGAATAGCCGCCGCCAACAATGGTGATATCCGGCCCTGCTCCCGAAATGCTGGACAGCCCAAGCCGCGACGGCCGCTGCTGCCGCGACCAGGCAGGCACCGGGCGATGGCATCCCCGGCCCGACCACCATCACGCCGTAACCGGCCGCACCTGAAGCCATCGCACCCCGACCGGACGCCACGGCGCAGGCGCGCGTATTGGTGAGCAGAGCGTGGTGGGCGAAGCCGATGTGAGCTCCTACCCAACGGACCATCGCGGCGTGGTCTCCACGACGGCTACCGCGCGGTCGCCGAGTCGCGGACGTTCACCGTCTCGTAAAGGCCGCGGTCTGCTGGAGGCCGCGGTCGATGAAGGAGATCAGCCACTCGAAGCTCTCGTCGACGCTCGTGTCCATCTCGAAGCCGCCGGCCGACTCGATCACCGCGAAGCCGTGGAACAGGCTGCGCAGCAGGCGCAGCGCGTGCACGGTGTCGGCCGGGTCGAGGGGGTAGCCGGTCAGGACCGCCGCCAGGGAGTCGAGCACCCGCGCGCCCGCCACGGCGACCGGGTCGTCGGGCGAGCCGGCGTCGAGGCGGATGGTGGCCGCGTAGCGCCCGGGGTGCTCGATCACGAAGGCCCGGATCGTGCGGGCCGCGGCCGCGAGCGCGTCGCGGCCGGAGCGGCCCTGCAGCGCGTCCCGCAGCGCGTCGCCCAGCTCGGTGAGTGCCAGCACGGCGATCCGGCGGTTGAGGTCGGCCTGGCTGCTGACGTGCTTGTACAGCGACGGCGCGCGCACCCCGAGCCGCTCGGCCAGCAGGCCCATCGTGACGTTGGCCGGCCCGACCTCGTCGGCGAGCCCGGCGGCGCACGCGACCACGGCCGCCGGGTCGAGTCCGGCCCTAGGCACGGGCGTACGCCTTGAGGAACGGCAGCAGCAGCGCCACGGTCTCGTCGGGGAACTGGGTGTGCGGGTAGTGGCCCGCGCCCTCGATCATCTCGACCTTGCCGATCCCGGCCGGCATCGCCGCCACGATCGCCTCGCCCTCGGCGCGCGGGTCGGCCCAGTCGGGGTCGAGCGAGCCCTCGACGATCAGCGCCGGGCACCGGACGTTGCCGAGCTGCTCCCCCGCGTCGGCCGGAGCGGACTGGCCCATGCGCTGCATCGCCTTCATCCGGCCCGGCTCGCCGAGCATGGTCGCCATGGCCCGCAGCTGCTCGGCCCAATCGGCCGGCCTGCGCCCCGGGACGGCGACGTCGAGATATTTGTGCCACCACTTCACGCTGCCCAGGATGCCGGTCAGCACCAGCCGCGTCATGCCGGTGCGGTAGCGCTTCACCCGCAGGTCGCCCAGGCGGATCGCCTGCTTGCGGGTGAACGGCGCCAGCTCGACGGCGCCCTCGACCAGCTCGGGCGCCTGGGCGGCGGCGATGGTGACCGCGCCGCCCGAGATCGAGTGCCCGACCAGCACGGCCGGGCCACCGAGGTGCCGCACCAGGGCGATCAGGTCGCCCGCGATGTCGGTGCGGGTGTACGACGGCCAGACCGCGCTCGACTCGCCGGCGCCGCGCAGGTCGGCCGCGGCGACGCGATAGCCGGCCGCGACCAGTTGGGGGACGACGAAGCGGTAGGACGCGCGGCTGTCGCCCATGCCGTGCGCGAGGACCACCAGCGGCCCGGCGCCGCTGATCTCGTACGCGATCGTGCCGCCGTCGACGGTGAGGAACTCGGTCATCTCTGCCTCCATGGCTAATGTCGTTAGCTAAAAGCTAATGCCGTTAGCCAAGTTCGTCAAGCCCCGTAGTTGTAGGACCCGCCGGTGCCGGGGACCTTGGTGGGCAGACCCCGCCGGGCCCGCTCGCCGCGCAGCGTGACGTCGACGATGTCCCACGCCGTGCCCAGCACCAGGATCGCGATGACGCCTGCCGACAGCCAGCCCTTGACGTCGTCGCCCGAGCCGAGGTCGGCGAACTGCTGGAACTCCGGGTTGAAGAAGCGGTCGGTGGCCAGCAGCCACACCACCGGGACCGTCGACAGCAGCGACAGGACCGCGTTGACGACCGAGACCGTGCGGTTCCACGTGCCGAGGCGCCAGACCCAGACCGTGCAGGCGCCACGCAGGGCGAACGCGACGATCAGGAACGGCCACCAGAACGACCAGTTCGCCGGGTCGAGCACCGGGACGTCGGTGAGCGCGAACTGCTGCAGGATCAGGGCGGCGATCAGCAGGACCGGCCACGCGACGCCGGCCGCGAGCTGGGCGGTGGTCATGCCGCCGGGCTGGTAGCGGGGCAGATCCTTCGGCGACCAGGTGATGCGGAGGCTCGCCTTGCCGGCGCCGGTGCGCTCGACGATGAAGAAGAGCAGCGTCGTCCAGAAGACCATCTGGATGCCCACGTTGAGGATCGTGGTGACGGCGGTGCCGATGACCTTGCCGATGGCGGGGTCGTCGATGACCTGGATGACCACGACCACCGCGACCACGATCGGCAGCACCGCAGACAACAACGTGAGGGTCAGCTTGCGCCACGGCGTGTAGAGCGCCGGCCCGATCAGGTAATTCGGACGGTCGGCGTAGCTGTCGGCCAGCCGGTCGGGGTCGCCGAGCTCGATCAGCGTGGCCTCGACGGCGGCGTCGCGCGACTCGCCGGAATCGACCTTGGCGTCCACCGCGTCGTCGATGGAGGCGCGCAGCTCGCGGTCGATGTCGGCCCGCTGCTGCTCGGGAACGCGGCGAAGAGCGGTGTAGACGTAGCGGTCGACGAGACTGGTCATTTCCTGTTCCCCCTGGTCGGATCGAGATCGGTGATCGCCTTGTCGAGGCGCGCCCATTCCTCGCGCAGCGCGATGGCGATGGCGTCGCCCTGCGTGGTGGTGCGGTAGAACTTGCGCGGCCGCGCCTCATCGGTGTTCCACTCGCTGGTCAGCAGCCCCTGCGCCTCGAGCCGGCGCAGCAGCGGATAGAGCGTGTTGGCCTCCACCTCGAAGCCGGCCGCGCTCAACGTCTCGAGCAGCGAATAGCCGTAGCCCGGCTCTCGCAGCACGGTCAGGCTCGCCACGACAACCGTGCCGCGCCGCAACTCTTGGAGGTGGCCCGAGAGCGTCGCATCCATTGTCATGCTCAGCACGATACTGTGTCTCACACACTATGACAACCCAATACAGCAATGCGCCGCGCCCGCCGTTGCTTGCGCTACGGCGGCGCGGCTCGCGCTTTGCGTCGTTTTGGTCGGGTACGGGCGGCAGCCTGAACTACGAGGCGCAAGCTACGCGGGCAGCCCGTCCAGCCGCGCCAGGATCTGCAGCATGACCTCGTCGGCGCCGGCCCCGATCGAGGTCAGGCGCACATCGCGCAGCATCCGCGCGGTCCACGTCTCCTCGAGATACCCGGCGCCGCCGTGGAACTGCAGGCACCAGTCGGCGACCTCCCGGATAAGCCGACCGGCCTTGAGCTTGGCGACCGTGGCCATCCGGGTGATGTCCTCGCCGGCCATCAGCGCCTCGCAGGCCTGCAGGTTGTGGCTGCGCAGCAGGTCGACCTCGGCCTGGAGCTCGGTGAGCCGGAACGCCACGTACTGCCTCTCGGCGAGCGGCCGCCCGAAGACCGAGCGCTCGCGTACGAACGAACGGGTGCGGTCGAGGGCGTACTGGCACTGGCCGGCGGTCGTGTACGCGGCGAACATGCGCTCGGTGACGAACTGGCGCATCTGCTGCTGGAAGCCCCGGCCGACCGCGCCGATCGTGTTGGCGACCGGCACGCGGACCTCGTCGAGAACCAGCTCGGCCGTGTCGGAGCAGCGGTTGCCGAGCTTCTCGAAGGTGCGCGCCACCTGCACATCGGTGGTGGGCACCACGATCTGCGACATGCCGCGGTAGCCGCCCTCGTCGGAGGTGCGGGCGAGCAGGCACAGCCAGTCGGCCTGGGCGCCGTTGGTGATGAACACCTTCCGGCCGGTGATCACCCAATCGTCGCCGTCGCGCACCGCCCGCGTGCGCAGGCGGGAGACGTCGGAGCCGGTGTCGGGCTCGGTCACGGCGATCGCGGTGACGGCGGTGCCGGCGATCGCGGGCCTGAGGTAGCGCTCCTTGAGCTCGGCGGCGCCGAAGTCGTGCAGCGACGGGGTGGCCATCATGGCCTGGACGCCGAGGGCCATGCCGACGCCGGCGGCGTGCATGCGGCCGTACTCCTCGGCGGCGACCAGCTGGAAGCTCGGATCGGCCCCCTCGCCGCCGTATTCCGGGGAATACTCGAGGCCGAGCAGGCCGAGGGCCGCGGCCTTGGGGAACAGGTCGTGCAGCGGCGCGCGGCCGGCCGCCTCCCACGCGTCGACGTGCGGGTTGACCTCGGTGTCGACGAACCGGCGGACGCTGTCCCGGAAGGCGCTGTGGTCCTCGTTGAGCCGCATTACCGCACGGTAGCTTTCCGGGCCGCTCAAAAACAAGCGCGCTTGCTTGTTTTTGCCGCTTGTGCGAGCCTCGGCGGATGATCCGCATCGGCAACTGCTCCGGCTTCTACGGGGACCGGCTCTCCGCGATGCGGGAGATGCTGGAGGGCGGCGGCCTCGACGTGCTCACCGGCGACTACCTCGCCGAGCTGACCATGCTGATCCTGTCCCGCGACCTGCGGGAAGACCCGCAGGCCGGGTACGCCCGCACGTTCCTGACCCAGCTGCGCGACTGCCTGCGGCTCGCCCTCGACCGGCGCGTGCGGATCGTGACGAACGCGGGTGGGGTCAACCCGTCCGCCCTGGTCACCGCGATCCGGGAGGTCGCCGCCGAGCAGGGCCTCTCCCCCACGGTCGCGCTGGTGCGCGGCGACGCGCTCGAGCCGGGCTCGCATGCCTATCTGGGGGCCTTCGGGATAGCCCGCGCCATGTCGGCCGACATCGTCGTCACCGGGCGGGTCACCGATGCCTCGCTGGTCATCGGGCCGGCGATCGCGCGCTTCGGCTGGGATTTCTCGTCGTACGACCAGCTCGCCGGGGCGACCGTCGCCGGCCACGTCATCGAGTGCGGCACGCAGGCGACCGGTGGCAACTACCCCTTCTTCACCGAGGTGGGCGACATGCTGCGCCCGGGCTTCCCGATCGCCGAGATCTTCGAGGACGGCTCCAGCGTCATCACGAAACACCCCGGCAGCGGCGGCGCGGTCACCGTCGGCACGGTCACGGCCCAATTGGTGTACGAAGTGCAGGATGCGCGCTACGCCGGTCCGGACGTGACGACCCGCCTGGACAGCGTGACGCTGAGGCAGGAGGCGCCCGACCGGGTGGCGATCTCCGGCGTACGCGGTGAGCCGCCCCCGCCCGATCTGAAGGTCTCCCGGACCCGGATCGGCGGGTTCCGCAACGAGATGACGGTCGTGCTCACCGGCCTGGACGTCGAAGCGAAGGCCAGCCTGTTCCAACGGCAGTTCGAGGCGGCGCTGACGCGGCGGCCGGCCTCGCTGACGTGGACCCTGGCCCGGCTGGACGTCGCCGATGCACCCACCCAGCAGCAGGCGTCGGCGCTGCTCACGGCCGTCGCCCGCGACCCCGACCGGCGCAACGCCGACCGCGCGTTCAGCAACGCCGTCGTCGAGGTGGCGCTCGGGTCCTACCCGGGGTTCTTCGCCACCACGCCGCCGGGTGGGGCACATCCGTACGGCGTCTTCACCGCCGGATACGTCCCGCAGGACGTGCCAGTGCACGAGGTCGTGCTGCCGGACGGCACGGTCGAGCGGATCCCCCCTCCGCCGGCCTTTCGCGATCTTGAGCCGCTGTGGGGGCGTCCGCAAGCCTCCCCCACCCGTTCTTGGGTGGGGCCCACTGAACCACGCGGGTACGACAACTTCGCGGAGTTGTCCACAGCGCCCACCCAAAGGCTGCCCCTCGGCACGATCGCGGGGGCGCGCTCCGGCGACAAAGGCGGCGACGCCAATGTCGGCATCTGGGTGCGCAGCGCCGCGGCGTACCCCTGGCTCGAGAATTTGATCTCTGAGGAGAACGTGCGGGAACTGCTCCCGGAGACCGCCTCGTTGCCCCTGCGCATCACCCGCCTGCCGAACATCAACGCGGTGAACGTCGTGATCGAAGGGCTGCTCGGCGAGGGCGCCGCCTACAACGCCCGGTTCGATCCGCAGGCCAAGGGTCTTGCCGAGTGGCTGCGCTCGCGGCACGTCGACATTCCGGTCTCGCTTCTTCAGGAGGTGCCGTGACCGTCCTGCGGTCCACACTCGACACGTCCACGGCCGGCGCCCGAGCGGCCCGGGAGGCCATGCTCGCGGCGCTGGCGGAGATCGGCGCGGAGACGGCGAAGGCCGTGGCGGGCGGCGGGGAGCAAGCCGTCGCCCGGCATCATGCCCGCGGGAAGATGACCGCCCGGGAGCGGATCGAGCTGCTGCTCGACCTGGACTCGCCGTTCCTCGAGCTGGCGGCGCTGGCGGGGTACGGCTCGCAGTTCGCCGTGGGCGGCAGCGTGGTCGCCGGGATCGGGCTGGTCAGCGGGGTGGAGTGCCTGTTGATCGCGAACGACCCGACGGTGAAGGGCGGCGCGAGCAACCCGTGGTCGCTGCGCAAGACGCTGCGGATGCACGAGATCGCGCTGGCCAACCGGCTGCCGCTGATCGCGCTGGTCGAGTCGGGCGGGGCGGACCTGCCCACGCAGAAGGACGTGTTCATCCCGGGCGGGGCGGTGTTCCGCGATCTGACCCGGCTGTCGGCGGCGGGGATCCCGACGATCGCGCTGGTGTTCGGGAACTCGACGGCCGGCGGGGCCTACCTGCCGGGGATGAGCGACCACGTCGTGATGATCGAGAAGCGGTCGAAGGTGTTCCTGGCGGGGCCGCCGCTGGTCAAGGCGGCGACCGGGGAGGAGTCGGACGACGAGTCGCTCGGGGGCGCCGGGATGCACGCCCGCGTGTCCGGGCTGGCCGATCACTACGCCGTCGACGAGCGCGACGCGATCCGGATCGGGCGGCGAATCGTGGCGCGGCTCAACTGGGAGAAGTCGGGCAGTTCACCCGGCGCGACCAAGCCGCCGCGATTTTCCGGAGGCGAGCTGCTCGACATCGTGCCACCCGGCCTGAAGACCGCCTTCGACCCCCGCGAGATCATCGCGAGGATCGTCGACGACAGCGACTTCGACGAGGTCAAGCCCCTCTACGGCACCTCGCTGGTCACCGGCTGGGCCCGGCTGCACGGCTACCCGATCGGCATCCTCGCCAACGCCAACGGCGTCCTGTTCAGCGCGGAGGCCCAGAAGGCCGCCCAGTTCATCCAGCTCGCCAACCGGTCACGCACCCCGCTGCTGTTCCTGCACAACACCACCGGCTACATGGTCGGCCGGGAGTACGAGCAGGGCGGCATCATCAAGCACGGCGCCATGATGATCAACGCGGTGTCCAACTCGGCGGTCCCGCACATCTCGGTGCTGATCGGCAACTCGTACGGCGCCGGCCACTACGGCATGTGCGGCCGCGCCTACGACCCCCGGTTTGTGTTCTCCTGGCCCAGCGCCCGCTCGGCCGTGATGGGCGCCCAGCAGCTCGCCGACGTCACCTACCTGGTCTCCAAGGCGTCGGCGCTGTCCCGCGGCCGGCCCTTCGACGAGGACGGCGCGCAGGTCGTCCGCCAGATGATCGAGCAGCAGATCACGGCCGAGGCGATGCCGATGGTGCTCTCCGGCATGGTCTACGACGACGGCATCATCGACCCGCGCGACACCCGCGACGTGCTCGGCGTCGCGCTCTCCGCCATCCACTCGGCGCCGATCCAGGGCGCCGAGTCCTACGGCGTCTTCCGGATGTGAGGGAGGTGAGGAAGATGATCACTAGTGTCCTGGTCGCCAACCGCGGCGAGATCGCCCGCCGGATCTTCGCGACGTGCGGCCGCCGCGGCCTGGCAACGGTCGCCGTGTTCTCCGATGCCGACGCGGATGCCCCGCACGTGCGGGAGGCGGACAGCGCGGTTCGGTTGCCCGGTTTGTCGGCGGCGGACACCTACCTGCGCGCCGACCTGATCATCGACGCCGCACTGAAGGCCGGCGCGGACGCCGTCCACCCGGGATATGGCTTCTTATCGGAAAATGCTGCTTTCGCCAGAGCGGTCAGGGACGCCGGCCTCACGTGGATCGGTCCCACGCCCGAGGCCATCGAGGTCATGGGCTCCAAAATCGAGTCGAAGCGCCGCATGGCCGTCGCCGGCGTGCCCGTGCTCGACCGGCTGGACGTCGCGACCATCACAGCCGGCGACCTCCCGGTCCTGGTCAAGGCGTCGGCCGGGGGCGGCGGCCGCGGCATGCGCATCGTCCGGGCGCTCGGCGACCTGCCCGAGGCGGTGGCCTCGGCCGCCCGCGAGGCCGCCGGGGCGTTCGGCGACCCGACCGTGTTCTGCGAGCGCTACCTCGAGAACGGCCACCACGTCGAGGTGCAGATCATGGCCGACGAGCACGGCACGATCTGGGCTCTCGGCGAGCGCGAGTGCTCGCTGCAGCGCCGCCACCAGAAGGTCATCGAGGAGGCGCCCTCGCCGCTGGTCGAGCGGATCGGCGGCGACCTGCGCGCCCGGCTGCTCAAGGCCGGCCGGGACGCCGCGGCCGCCGTCGGCTACCGCGGCGCCGGCACCGTCGAGTTCCTCGCCGACGAGTCCGGCGACTTCTGGTTCCTCGAGATGAACACCCGGCTGCAGGTCGAGCACCCGGTGACCGAGTGCGTCACGGGCGTCGACCTGGTCGGTCTCCAGCTCGACGTCGCGGCCGGGCGCAGGCTGAGCGGTCCGGAGCCGGCCGTCAACGGGTACGCCGTGGAGGCGCGCCTGTACGCCGAAGATCCCGCCGCGGACTGGCGGCCGCAGACGGGAACCCTGGTCACATTCGACATTCCGGCCGCCGACGGCATCCGGCTCGACTCCGGCGTCACGAGCGGCAGCGTCGTGAGCACCCACTACGACGCCATGCTCGCCAAGGTGATCTCGCACGGGGACGACCGGGAAACCGTGGCCCGGCGGCTGGCGGCGACCCTGCGCCGCGCGCGCATCCACGGCGTCACCACCAACCGCGACCTGCTCGTGGCCAGCCTGCTCCACCCTGCTTTCCTGGACGGCACGGCGAGCACCGGCTTCTACACCGACAACCCGCCGGCAGGTCTGGTGCGCGGGCACGGCCCGGATCCGCGGGTCGCCGCGCTGGTGGCGGCGCTCGCGGACGCCGCCACCAACAAGAGGAGCGGCTTTCGCAACATCCCCGTCGGCTACCGCAGCCGCTCGTTCCGGCACGGCGACGACGAGCTCGAGGTGCGCTACCGGTTCGGCCGCGACGGCCTCGAGGTCGACGGCATGGCGGTCTCGCTGATCTCGGCCGGCGCCGGCCGCGTGGTGCTCGACGTCGACGGGGTGCAACGTGCCTGGTCCGTGGGCCGTTTCGGGGACGGCGACGACGTGTGGCTCGTGGTGGACGGCCCGCAGGGCTCGGTGGCGCTGCGCCGGGTGCCGCGCTTCCCCGACCCCGCCACGCAGATCCCGTCCGGCGCGCTGGTCGCGCCGATGCCGGGCACGGTGGTGCGGGTCGGCGCCCAGGAGGGCGAGCCGGTCGCGGCCGGGCAGCCGCTGGTCTGGCTGGAGGCGATGAAGATGGAACATGCCGTCCACGCCCCCGCCGACGGCCTGCTCACCTCGCTGCCGGTCGTCGTCGGCCAGCAGGTCACCCAGGGCACGCCCCTGGCGGTCGTGGCGCCCGCGGAACCGAGCGTCGTGGCGCCCGCATGACCGAGCTCGCCGGCACCAAACAGGACCGCAGCCGCGCCACCCGCCGCCGTCTGCTGGAGACCACGATCCGCTGCCTGGCCACGCACGGCTGGGAGGTCTCGACCGTCGGCTTCATCGCCGGCGAGGCCGGCATCAGCCGGGGAGCGGTTCAACACCATTTCCGTACGCGGGAAGCGCTCATTCTCGCGGCGCTGGAGCACATGTTCGAGGAGCGGGCCGCCCTGCTCGACGCCCTGCCCGAGCCTCACCAGGAGGGTGCCGAGCGGGTCCACGCCGTGGTCAGCGGCCTCGTGGAGGCCATCATCGGCGGCGACCTGTTCCGCGCCGCGCTGCAGGTCTGGACCGTCGCGGCCGCCGATCCCGCTCTGCGCCTCGCCGTGCTCCCCCTCGAGAGGCGCTTCGCCCGCGGCGTCCACCGGCGGGCGGTACGGCTGCTGGGCGCCGACGACGCCGACCCGTCCGTACGCGCCCTGATCCAGGCGACGCTCGACATGGCCCGCGGTCTCGCGCTGGCCGACGTGCTCACCGACGACTCCCGGCGGCGGGCCCGCGTGGTGCGCGCGTGGTCGAGCCAGCTGGCATGCGCGCTGTCCCCGTCCTGATTGACAGCATCGACGCGCACGCATAGGTTCGGCCCTTCCTCGACGGGGGTGACGATGCTTCTCGACGTAGCGCGCCGGAGCGCTGCCGCTGCCCTGCTGCTGTTGGCCGTCGCGGCGTGCGACGGCGGCAGCCCGTCAACGCCCGCGCCGACCGCGGCCCCGCCCGTCTCCACCAGCGCCGAGCCGTCGGCGGCGTCCTCGGAGGCGCCACCCTCGGCCGCGACCTCCGCGCCCAGCATCGGCTCGACGGGCGGCACGAGCCCGGCCACGACCCCGCGCCCCGCCGCCTCCGCCGAGGGCGTCCAGCTGGTCAAGACCGGCGGCATCGCGGGCGTCAGCGAGACCACCGAGGTCAAGCCCGACGGCACCTGGCGTCGCAGCGGTTCCGGCAAGGGCACCACCGCCGGCAGCGGCAAGCTCACCGACGACCAGATGGCCCAGCTCCAGAAGCTCATCGCCGATCCGAAGCTGGCGACCGAGGGCAAGCGCGCCACCGGGCAGGGCCGGTGCAGCGACGCGTTCGAGTACCTGCTCGTCGTCAGGTACCAGCTGATCCACTACACCGCGTGCGGCCAGGCCGGCAAGCCCGAGATCACCCTGAAGATCATCGAACTGCTCCAAAGTGCGACAAAAGGGCGCTAGTGATCACGCCCACCGGGCGGGCACACAGGTGAGGTGCGTACGATGTTGCGCTGCACCACCGAGACGACGGAAACCCGAGGAGCACGATGCCGCTCACTCCAGCTGACATCCACAACGTGGCCTTCAAGAAGCCACCGATCGGTAAGCGTGGATACGACGAGGAAGAGGTCGACGCCTTCCTCGACGAGGTCGAGCAGGAGCTCATCCGCCTGCTCGAGGAGAACGGCGCCCTGCGGGACCGGATGGATCGCGGCGGCGGCGGTCCCGCCCCCGCGAGCGCGGCCTCGACGATGGTGATGAGCTCCGAGCTCGCCGAGCTGTCCGCGCAGCTCGAGCGCCTCGAGGAAGCCCGCGCCCGCGCCGAGCAGAACGCGCGCGGCATGCAGGCCCAGCTCGAGCGGGCCCGCGCGGCCACGCCGTCCGGCTCGTTCGCCCAGGTGGGTGACGACGAGCGGAACTCCCGGGTGCTGATGATGGCGCAGCGCACGGCCGACGAGCACATGCGCGACGCCCAGCGGGAGACCGAGTCGCTGATCAGCAGCGCGCAGTCGAAGGCCGAGCAGATCACCAGCGAGGCCCAGCTGAAGGCCGCGACGATCGACACCGACGCCCGGCGCAACCACACCGAGGCGATGAGCCAGATCGGGGCCAAGCGAGCCGCGCTGCTCGACGAGATCGAGCGGCTGGGCCAGCTCGCGCAGAGCTACCACCAGGCGCTGAGCAACCACGTCAACCAGCAGCTGCAGGAGCTCAACAGCGCACCCGAGGCGCAAGCCTGACTTTCGCGTACGACGAAGGCCGCCCCTCACCAAAAGGGGCGGCCTTCGTCGTACGAAAGTATTGATTCCTTAAGCGCGGAAACGCACCAAAACCGCAATTCAAAAGATCGACAATTACCACTGTTGACATTGCCGGAGAGCAAATTGTAGCGTCAACTCCGCGCTCTTGGTTTCGCCTATGTTACTGGCCGGTTATCCCGTTGGGCCTCGGGCGGAACGTTCCTCTCCCCGCCTCGGGGTGCTGACTCCCCCTCCCCGTGGTCGCCCTCATTTGCATGCTGCCCTGCCACGCGTTGGGCGTGGCGCCGCTGAGAGAGGCGAGGCACGATGCACAAGATATTTCTGGGCCGCACGGCGGTTCGGTTCGGCGCGGTGCTGTTGATGGCGGGTGGTGTGGGCTTGG
>NZ_JBITDW010000025.1:55475-135482 GCF_044454685.1 Actinoplanes sp. NPDC051513 | reverse complement strand
ACGAGCGCGAGGCACGAATGGCCTCGTTCCGCTGGCTGCACCGCTACAACACCGTCCGGCGCCATTCCCGGCTCGGACAGCAATCCCCGAACGCCACGAGAACAGCATCCGAACGGCACCAGCTACGCTGGCCCAAGCCGCATAAACCCCGTGTCCAAGATCCGGGGGTAAGCCCCGGGTCCCCGCCGCAGCGCCCGGCTGGGCGCGTGGTACCGCTCCACGCGCGGCCGCCGGGCGGGCCCGGCCCAAGCTCTCTTGTCATGCACGCACCGTGCGTTCAGAAACGCACGCGTTCCCCTTTTCCCGCCACTCTCCCGTTGATTCGCGCAGCAATTCACCTTGTTCGCGGGGAGGAACGGTGTCTATGTGTAGATAGATGGAGCGCCAGAGTTCGGCGGCCATCTCGCGGAGTGCGTACGCGGCCGTCATCATCGGATACTGTCTCGTCGGGGCCTTCTTCGTCGTCGCGGCCCTGCTGGTCCTCTCCGGCGCCGTCACGGTCGCCGGCTGGGGCGAAGGCACGCTCGCGCAGCGCGTCGTGGTCGGGTTGCTCGCCTTCCTCGTGGGTGGGGCAGCATTGGCCGCTGCCCGCATCCGGCTCACCCAAGGCCGGTCCGGCGCCCGCCCGGCCGAAGACGCCCCCGCCGTCCGCAGCGATCAGCACTGGGACGGCTCCGGGACACACCCTGGAGTGGGCGAGTTCTAGGCCCTGTTGTAGCCCGGTATCTGGCGGCGCTGTGTCGCACTGGCCAGCCAGTGCGTGATGTCGAGCAGGCCCGCGACGACCACCCAGAACCATTCCCAGCCGGTCAGGCCGACTCCGGGCGTGTACAGGACGACGTAGATCAAGGTCGCGAACGGCAGGAAGATGATCCCGATCAGCGGGAAGATCCACGTATCGAACGCGGCGTTGACCAGTGCCGGCCGAGCGATCCAGACGATGAAGAGACCGAGCCGGGGGAAGACCCCGGCGAAAAGCGCGAACAGGCAGCCCATCGTAATCTCCCGTGGGTTGGGATCCGGCTCCTCGATCCTCGTATCGACGGACGTGATCGACATCATTCCCCAGGGATGGTTGGCCGGCCTCGGTTCAGGCGGTCGTGTTCTCGTACGCGGCGCGGTTGACCAACACGTCGTCCATGTGTGTCTCGGCCCAGGTCTTCAGGCCGCGCATCATCCGGTGCAGGGAGAGACCCAGGTCAGTCAGTTCGTAGGAGACCGTGACGGGCACGGTCGGCGTCACGGTGCGACTGACCAGACCGTCGCGCTCGAGGGAACGCAACGTCTGCGCCTGTACAACCTCGCGATCCGCCACGACGACGAGCTGATCGACACGCTCGCCGGACAGGGCATCGCCTACGTCCCGTTCTTTCCGCTCGGCGGCTTCAGCCCGCTGCAGTCCTCGCTTCTGTCGTCGGTGGCAGCGCGCCTGGACGCGACGCCGATCTCCGTCGCGCTGGCGTGGTTGCTGCACCGCTCGCCGAACATTCTGTTGATCGCCGGGACGTCGTCGGCAGCACACCTGCGCGAGAACGTCGTCGGCGCGGGGCTGTCGCTCTCCGCGGACGACCTCGCCGAGCTGGACAAGATCGGCCACTGAGGAAATCGACGCGGCCAACTTCTCGAGCCCGACTCATCGCCCCAGGTCAGGCCGTCGTGGACTCGACCCGGACCAGGTCCAGGCGCCGCACGTTCAGCGTGACCACATCGGATACGTCGTCGATCTGATCGCCGCCGGCATAGGTGTCGTTGGCCAGGTGCCCGGCGCCGTCGATGAGCACGTAGCCGGTGTCGACCAGGTCTTCGGCGACCCCGAGCGGAGCCTCCGGCAGGACCTCGGTACCCGCGAAGTGGACGCCGCCGACCGTGCCGGCCTGCTCGCCGTTGACGTCCATGACGGCCATGCCCGGCGTGATCCGGGCGAGCACGGCGTCGCCATCTTCGTCCGGCGGCTGCGCGATGTTGGCACCCGTGTTGCCGTCGCTCATGATCCGCTGCCCTTCGTCGGTTTGTCCCGTCGTGCAGATTACCCGTCAGGACCGTCGAGGGTGAGGGTGTGCAACGTCGGCAAGCCATGGCGGGAGGACGCGTCACTGCATTGCCGTGGCCGGGGGGTGGTCGAAGGATTCCGGGCAGCGGAAGGTGTACAGCGAGTAGCCACGCCCGATCTGCACGCCGGCGGTGTCCGGGGACGCGTTCGAGTCCTCCTCCGACGGGCGCCAACTGCAATGCGTGCCGTTCCAGTCGGCCGAGCCCGCGGTGAAGGTCAAGGTCATCGCAGCGCCGCAGACAGCACAATCCATCGGGTACGGGTCGGTCAGCGACCAGTTCGCGTACCCGCCGGTGGATCTTAAAGCGGCCGTTCTTGTCGTACCGCTCTGTCACCCTCTCTGCCATGACAGAGCAACGGATAGCGGTGGTGACCGGCGCCAGCCGGGGAGTGGGCAAGGGGATTGCAGTGGCGCTCGGCGCGGCCGGGCACGTGGTGTACGTGACCGGCCGCTCGACCGGCGATCGGGTGACCTTTCCGACGCTGGGCGGCACGGTGGAAGAGACTGCCCGGGCGGTGACCGCGGCCGGCGGCACCGGCGTGGCGGTGGTGTGCGACCACACCGACGACGAGCAGACGGCCGCGCTGTTCGAGCGCGTGCGGGCCGAGCAGGGCGGGTTGGACCTGTTGGTCAACAACGTGTGGGGCGGCTATGCCGCCTACCACGAGGACCGCCACGCCGACATGGAGGGCCCGTTCTGGGAGCAGCCGTTGCGGGTGTGGGACGACATGTTCACGTCGGGTGTACGCGCACACTATGCGGCCACCGTGCTCGCGGTGCCGGTGCTACGGCCCGGCGCGCTTGTCGTGACGGTGTCGTTCTTCCCCGGCAGCTACCTCAACGGGGACGACCAAGTCGCGTACAGCGTGGCCAAGGCCGCCGACGACCGGATGGTCGCGGTGAGCGCCGCTCAGCTGGCCGCACGCGACGTCACCGCGGTCTCGTTGTATCCCGGGCTGGTGCGCACCGAGAGCGTGATGCGGGCGGCGAGCTTCTTCGACCTGTCCAACTCGGAATCTCCCGAGTTCGTCGGCCGGGCGGTCGCGGCCCTCGCGGCCGACCCCGACGTACGGCGTCACACCGGCCGCTGCCTGGTCGCGGCCGAACTGGCCGACGAGTACGGCTTCACCGACGTGGACGGCTCCCGCCCATCATCGATCCGGCCGCACACCACGGCCGATCCCAGTTGGTAACGGGCGTCCGGCTCCCGCGGGTGAGTCCGTGCGCCGGTCAGCGACGGGTCGGTCGTACGGACGTGCCGTCCGGCTGGTAGCGACGACGAAGACCGAAAGCTCGGGGTGAAGGGCCGTAACGGCGCAGGAGCGCCAGCCGCCGCAGGGCCTCTTCGACCGTTGGCCGCGTGCCCGACGGCACCCACCACAGGGCTGTCGAAGGCTGCGGGGTGGCGACGAACCAGTTGGCTCGCCGCCGGATGAACGCGCCGTGCGGGCTGCGGTAGGCGAAGGCGTGCAATGCCTCGTACGAACGCCAGACCGACACGTTGACCACCATGGTGGTGTCCCCGTCGGGCTCGACCGTGACGCTGTGACCGTGCGCGTCGGCGTGCCGCCAGACGAACCCGTCACTGTCCTGCGCCAGCCGTAGGACCGGATCGACTGCGGCCACGAAGCTCGCAAGCTCGGGCGAGCCGAGAGGCGCCCGCATCCGGGCGACGTTGACCTGCGCCAGCTCGTAGTCCACCCCCGAGACGGTAACCCGCTCGGCAGTCCGGCCAACGGCAGGCCAGGATCGTGACACCCGGGCGTCTCCGGGCATCACCCGAAGGACGGCGACGAAGCAGATATCGCCTGCCGTGGACGTCAACCGGTCCGGCGCCGGCTCACGACGGTCGCCGCCGCCGTGGCCAGCGTGGCCCAGGCAAGCAGGATCGCCGGCATCAGCAGCGCCGTCACGCCGACGTCGGCGATCAGCGAGACCGCCACCGGGTGGCTCGACGGCGGCGCTACCGCCCCCACCAACAACAGAAGCGTGACGGGTTGGCACAGAACCGCAGCCGCGGAGACGATCAGCCCGCCCCTGCGCATCAGCCCGCCGATGGCCGCCCCCATGACCGCCCACAGCGGAAAACACACGAAGCTCGCCAGCAGACACCAGCGCACCGCGGGCTCGGAGAGCATCGTCGGGTCGGGGGCCACGCTCGGGTACCCGTTGGCGCGCATCGGGCGTATGCCGGCGGCGATCGCCACCGTGCCGGTGACGAGGCCGAGCACCCCACCCGCCAGAACCGCCCGCCCGATCGTGGCCGGGCGGTACGCCCCCGAGCGGGCGACCAGCCAGGCTCCGGCGAGCGCCGCGACGAGCTGCCCGAGCCAGTGCCCGGCCGTGTACACGTGCGCCGCCAGGTCGCGGTGGAACTCCAGCCGTTCCGGGTCGGACTGCGGATCGTAGTAGGCGAAGTATTCGCCGATCGCCACGCTCAGCGGCGTCGCCAGCGCGGTCCACGCGAGCAGACCGCCGACAACGGCCACCGGAGCCCATCGACGCATGTCGACCATCGTCCCGCGGCGACGCAACGCGGCTCCCGGAGAGAAACGCCTCAGTTGGGTGTCATCGCTGGGGCTCGTCAGGGTCTCTCAGGGAACGGATCATGCTCTGCAGAATGGTGTACGCAACCGACTGCTCGGCCTCAGTCATACCGCCTAGCATCCTGACCTCGACGGATCGGACCGCAGCCGACGCCTTCGCAAGGCTTCGCCGACCTCGTGGTGTGAGCCGCGTGGGCAGAACCTTCCCCACGGGTGCCTGCGCCGGCCTGGTCACGTACCCGTCTCGTTCCAAGGTCTGAAGCAATACGTTCATCGACTGCCTTGTCACGAACGCTCCCCGCGCAAGCTCGGAGTTCGACAAGCCCGGGCGTTGCGCCAGCAGCTCGAGGCAGGAGTAGTGCGTCACGGTCATCCCCAGCGGCCGCAGCACCGCCTCCATGGCCGCGCGGAGGGCGCTCGACGCCTCTTTCAGCAGGTAGCCCAGTGAAGTTTCCAGGTCGACGCCGGCATCGTCTTGACTCATGTCAGCATTCTGACATACCTTGGTGCGTGTCAGAAGGCTGACACGAAGGAAGGAGCACTATCATGCCCGCCACCGGCCCCGACTTCATCTCCCTGCAAGCACGCGACCTCGACGCGTCGCAGGCGTTCTACGAGCAGTATCTTGGCCTCGTCCGCTCTCCGGCGGGACCTCCGCACGCCGTCGTCTTCGAGACGAAGCCGATCGCGTTCGCTCTGCGCGACATCGTTCCTGGCACCGATCTTGCGTCCGTCGCTCAGCCCGGCATCGGCGCGGCGATCTGGCTCCATGCCACAGACGTCCAGGACATTCACGACGCCCTCGTCGCCGACGGCCACACCATCGTCTCCGCACCGATCGACGGACCCTTCGGCCGGACGTTCACCTTCGCCGACCCCGACGGCTACCAGGTCACTCTCCACGACCGCGCCTGATACGCCGGCGGCAATCATGCTTGGTTTCATACGGTTGTCGGCGGAGCCGCGCTGTGGTGAGCTGCCTTCAAAATCTGCCGCGCCGCTAGCCGGGTGCCCCACTCCACGAGGCCGACCACGAACGCGATGGGGCCACAGACGAGGAATACGATGCCGGCGTCGCCGAGCCACCAGCCGATCAGCGTCATTGCCACGCAGGCCGAGGGCTGCACCCAGCCCGGAAGCTTGTTCCACCACGCCCGGCGCAGTACGGCGCGTGACCATTGCTCCACCACGGCGGCCACTGCCGGGTCCGGATGCGGTCGACCGTGTCCGGCCTCCCGGATGGCATCCCGCCGATCGCGGAGCGGAAGCTGCCGGTACGCACGTACCGCGGCTCGTTTCTCCTGCTTGGTCAAGTCGTAGAGCGTGTCCCGCACGCCCGACATGATGACAGCCCTCTCGCCCCCGTGATGTCCCGCATCTGAAGGCGTCAGCCGTTCGCTGGGGCTACGTGACGCTGTGATCGGTGGCGTGCGATCGATCGGGCCACGATCGTGGCGTCCTCGCCCACGCCGAACAGCACGGCGGACTTGCGTTTGCGCAGGAAGTGGACACCGCAGAAGAACAGGCCCGGGACCACCGTGCTGGCGCCGTCGTCGGTGAGCGGGAAGCCCATGGCGTCGAAGGCCGGGAACCGGATCCAGCGGGTGTAGTCGGGGCGGAAGCCGGAAGTGAAGATCACCACCCCGAGTCCGGTGAGGTCCAGCTCCCGCGGTGGGTCGGCGTGGAACGGCGCAGGGTCGGCCAGCCGTGGCGCCGTGATGCCCTTGGCGGGAAGTTGTTCGGTGAGGAGCTTGCGAATGTCGGCGTAGCGGGCATCGCCGAAGGCGACCGAGCCGGCCAGGTCGCCGGCGAAGTAGGCCCGGCGTCCCTGCACCCCGGCCAGGTGGCCGAGGAGGTGTACGCCCATGGTCTGCAACGTGCGGTAGTGCAGGTCATGGCCGCCTCGTCGGCCGGTCAGCAGAAGGTTGGCGCCCAGCCGGGCTGTGGGTGGGGCCAGGGCGCTCAATGGGGTGTCGAAGAAGGTGGTCTCGTTGAGCCAGGTGACGATGTCGCGGCCGTCGGCCCGGCGGGGCAGCCACGGCGCTCGTCCACAGGCCAGGAACACGTCGCGGTCCGCCTCACACAGTTCCTCGGAGATCTGACAGCCGGTCTGGCCGCTGCCCACGACCAGGACCTTGCCCGGCGGAAGGGTTGCCGGGTTGCGGTAGTCCTTGGCATTGATGGCGAGCACTTCGGGCGGGAAGCCCGCCGCGACATCGGGGCGGTGCTGCCGCTGATAGGCGCCCGTGGACACGACGACCGACGCGGCCTGCACCTCGCCGGCCGACGTGCGGAGCAGGAACCCGCCGTTGGGCGCGGGTTCGAGGCTGTCCACACCGACGCCCTCGCGAACCGGCGCGCCGAAGCTCGACGCGTACCGGTGCAGGTATTGAACGATCTCATCACGGGGTACGAACCCTTCCGGGTCGTCGCCGCTGTAGGGGGCGCCCGGCAGGCTCATGGTCCAATTCGGCGTCACCAGGCGGAAGCTGTCCCACAATCCCCGCCAGGTTTGGGCAATGCGTGCCCGCTCCAGCACCACGTGCTCGATCCCGCGAGCGGTCAGCTCATAGCTCACCGCCAGACCTGCCTGACCCGCTCCGACCACGACCACGGGGAACCGACTGGACACTGCGACCACCACGTCTCATTCCGCTTTCCGATGAGGAACGCATTTCCGATGACGAACGCAAGGTCCGATGACGAACGCAAGGTCCGATGACGAACGCAAGCAAGCTCGATGGTGAAGGCCGCAGGACCGCGACAGAAGTGCAGTGTTTGAACCGGACGGGTCAGGCGGAGGCTGCCGCGTGCAGCGGCTGCGGGCCACGCTGTTGATCGCGGTGCCAGGTCGGCAGGGCTCGAGCCAACGCACGGGAGCCGTTCACCTCGATCGCCCCGGAGCGCAGCGCGTCGCCCCAGCGGATCTCTCCGAGGTGCCAGCGGGCGAACGCCATCGGGTCGTGCACCACCACAACCAACTGCTCCTCGCCGCCCGGGTGCTTCTCGCAGATCTCGGCGTCGCCCCGCTCGATCAGCAGCCAGTTGCGGCTGCCGGGCCGGGCCAGGGTGGGGTAGTCGAACCGGATCAGCACCCGTTTCTGCGGGAACCGGTCACGGTCCAGGTAGAACGTCGCCCACATCCACAGCACGATGCCCGGGTGAGCATGCTCCGGCATGAGATCGGCCCACCTCGACCCCCAGTGCTGCAGAGCCACCATGACGGCGGAGAGCTCGCGACCGGCTTGAGTAGGCTCGTACGTCGATCCGGAGCCGCCGGGCTTGGGACGGATCTCGATCACGCCGGCCCGTTCCAGCTCTCGCAGTCGCTTGGAGAGCAGCCCACGGGAGAGCCCGGGGGCGCCGTCGGCGATCTCGTTGAACGTCCGGCAACCCAGGATCACAATGTTGCGGAGAATGATGAGGGACCAGCGCTCGGCCAGCAGCTCCGACGCCCTGGCGATAGGGCAGTACTGCCCATAGGTCCGCACACCAACAGCCTGCCACCTCGCGGGTAACCGGATAAGTTCAGATCCTGAACCCGACAGTTGGCCGGAAGTCGTCGTCGACGAGGCCGAGCCGGTGGGCCGTTTCCGCCGCCTGCACCCGGTTGCGCAGCCCGAGCTTCTCGGTCACCGCGGCGACGTGCGATTTCACCGTGGTCACGCCGAGATGCAGCAGCTTGCCGATCTCGGCGTTCGACATGCCGGCGCCGACCAGCGCCAGCACCTCGCGCTCGCGCGGAGTCAAGGCGGCCAGCTCCCTGGGACTGCTCTCGTCCTGGTGGGCACGGAGGGCGCGGGCGACCACCCGAGCCAGCACCGCGGGCGCCAGGAGCGCCTCCCCGACGACGTCCTCGCCGGCCGTGCGTAAGAGCAGCGACACACCGGCGCGTACGAGTTCCTGGTCGTCGACGACGAGCACGCGGATCATGACCGCTCCGAACCGAGCGGCAGGGTGACGCCGAGCCGCCAGCCGCCGTTGTCCGGGCCCGCGGCGAACGTCCCGCCCATGATCTCGACCCGTTCGCGCATCCCGGCCAGTCCGTGACCCGAGTCGGGCAGGGCGTGCTCCCACGTCGCGGGCAGGGTGTTGGCGACGTCGATCCGCAAGTTTCCCTCGTCGAACGCGACCGTGGCGCGCGGTCTCGGCCGGCTCCTCCCCGAGCTGCACATCGAGGGCCGGCCGGAGGCGCACCTGCCCGCCGAGCACGGGCCGGCCGTCAACCGGGAGCGCAGCATCGCCTGACACACCTTGCGATACGCCACCGCGACGCGCCGGATACGCCCGCGCTTACGGCGGGGACACACGCGGGGCCAACGATGGCGGGGTGAATCCCGCAGCAGCCCGGCCGGTGCGCCTCCGGCTCGTGGAGACCTTCGCGCTCGTCGCCGACGGCGTGGAGATCCCACTGGCCGAGGGCGCCCGCCGCGTGCTGGCCTTCCTGGCGCTCGCGAGCGGCCCGGTGCTGCGCTCCTACGTGGCGTACACATTGTGGCCCGACACGCCCGAGCCCCGCTCGCTCGGCTACCTGCGGGCGGCGCTGTGGCGGCTCCGCAAGGCCGGCGACGACCTTGTGGACCAGACGAACGGGCGGCTGCGCGTGAGCGCGGGCGTGGGCGTTGACGCCCGCGACGCCCTCGACCTGGCCCGCCGCATCCTCGCGGGCGGCGATGCCGGGCCCACGGGCGAGGCCTGCCGCCGGCTGTCCTGCGGGGACCTGCTGGCCGACTGGTACGAGCCGTGGCTCAGCGAGCCCCGCGAACAGCTACGCCAGCTACGCCTGCACGCGCTCGAGGAGCTGTCCGGCCGCGAGCTGGACCGCGGGCACATCCCGTCGGCGATCGAGTCGGCGCTGGCCGCGGTCGCCGCCGAGCCGCTGCGGGAGAGCGCGCACCGCCTGCTGATCCGCGCGCACCTGGCCGAGGCGAACGCGGCCGAGGCGCTGCGCCAGTACGAGCAATTCCGTGCCCTGCTCTTCGGCGAGCTGGGCATCCTGCCCTCCACCCGGATCGAGGAGCTGCTGACCCCGATCCGCGGCGGGCGCGCGCTCCGGGCCGGATGAGTTGGGAATCGGGAGGAACGTCATGACATTCGGAACGGGCGTCCTGCAGGTCGGCTCCGCCGGAGACGGCGTGACCGAGCTCCAGCAGTGGCTGATCGACCGCGGGTTCCTGATCGCCGCGGCCGCGCCCACCGGCACCTTCGACGCCGCCACCGATCAGGCGGTCAAGGCGTTCCAGCTGTCGGCCGGCATCGGCTGCGATGGCCAGGTCGGCAACGGGACGCGCGCGGCCGCCGACGCGTACGCGGGCACCGCGCTCTCCGGCGGCTGGCATCCCAGCGCCATTCGCGACGTGCAGCAGACCAGCCCCGGCGGCTCGTTCACCACGACCACCCGGCGCGGCGTCCTGCACACCACCGAGGGCACGACGCTGCCGTCGTACCCGAATCCGCCCCACTTCACGGTGGGCCGCGACGGCGCCGGCGCCGTCGCCCAGCTCTGGCAGCATTTCCCGGTCACGGTGGCCGCGCGGGCCCTCGCCAACCCGTCCGGTCCCCCGGAGACCAACCGCTTCGGCGCGATCCAGATCGAGATCATCTACTCCGCCGCGAACACCGCCACGATGGCCGCAGACCAGCCGGACACGTTCCAGGCGCTCGGCCAGTGGATGCGCTGGGCCGAGGCGAACGCCGGCGTGGCCAACTCGTCGTCGGTCGCCTTCGCCGGGAAGAAGGACGCCGAAGGCGAGAACGCGACCGCCCGCCTCGACAACGCCGCGTGGGAGGCCAGCTCCGGCTGGCTGGGACATCAGCACGTCCCGCAGAACGCGCACTGGGACCCGGGACTCATCGACATCACCGCGCTGCTCGCCGTCCCGGCCGCAGGCCCAGCCGCCCAGTCGCTGTCCCTGTCGCTGACCCGGCCCACCGTGCGGGCGACCACCCGGGCACTGAGCAACGCCTTCCCGAGCCTCACCCTCGCCGTCGACCCGGCGGACTGCCCGTTCTTCGAGATCGTGCTGGCCACCTCGGCCGATCTCTTCTCGCCGTCGGCGGCCGACCGGCGGACCGCGGACAACTTCTACGCGTCCCGGCAGGACGGTCTGACCCGGTCGGCGGACGCCTACGGCCGGTACATCGCCCCGGTCGGCGTCATCGCCGGTTTCGCCCGCGCCAACCCGGACGGCGGGCGCGTCTTCTACACGGTCGTGGGCTATGCCGACGAGCAGGGTTCCGCCGCTGCGCCGGCCGCGTCGCCGGAGCTCCTGGCCTATGCCGCGGCCGGCGTGTCGATGCTGCCGGGCTTCACCGGTCACACCCGCACCGAGACGCTCGGCGTTCCGCTGGGCATGCTCGCGCCGCGGGGCGCCGTGGTCGCGCGGGCGGCCGGCTTGCGCCGGATGACGCCGGCGTCGCGAGGGCTTGCGGCGGTGCCGCGCGTTCCGGCCGACCGTGACCGGATGGAAGGCGAGGACGGGTACGACATGAGGCAGCGCCTCGCCACGACGGCACCCGCCACGCCGGTCCCCGCGGTGCAAAGAGCGGCGGCGCCCGTCTCCGCGCCGCCCCCACCGGCTTCGCCGCCCGCCACTCCCGCTCCCCCGCCCCCACCGGCGGCCTACGCGCCCGCGCCCACACCCACATACGAGCCCACACCGGCGTACGCGCCCGCGCCGCAACCCGCCCCGGCCTACGCCGCACCACCGCCGTCCCCCAACGGCGCGGCCGGCGTCCCCGGAAGCCAGCCCACCAACGGCCTCGCCGCAGTGGCCAATGGCCATCGCACCGCCGTGGCCGCCGCGGACGACTGGTACTCCGACGGCTGGGACGACTGGGACGCCGAGGGCCGCCCCCGCAACCTCTCCGACGGCGACCAGACCGCCCCACCCGCCGACGAGTTCGACCTGCCCGACGCCGGCCCGTCCCCGACGGCCCCGGCCCCGGCCGATCTCACCCGCCCCGCCGCGCCGATCCTGCCGCCCGAGGCCAAACGGGAGATCATCGAAACCTACGTGGGCGCCGACACCGACCTGTACGCCATGGTCAGCGCCGACGCCGAGTTCACCGGCGCGGCCGGCACCGACCACCCCGCCTACCAGCGCTACCACCTCGGCCTCTCGTTCGGCATCGTCGCGTTCAACCAGGACCGCGGCGAGCTCGGCCAGCTCGCAGGCCTGATGCAGCGCCGCGACCCGGCCCGCTTCGCCGAGATCTTCGGCCCGGACGCCCCGGCCCTGCTCGACGTCACCAACCGGCCCGGCCCGCTCGCCCGCGACCTCCCCGAGGGACGGTCGGCCCGGGTCCAGCCGGTCGCCGGCGACGACCTGTGGACCGGGCAGTGGCCCGACCGGTTCCGCGCGGCCGGCGCGTACCCGCCGTTCCGCGGCGCCCAGATCGAGCTCGCCTCGGGGCTCTACCTCGACCCGGTCCTGCGGTTCTGCGCCGACCTCGGCCTCGCCACGCCCCGCGGCCTGGCGATCGTCTTCGACCGCGCGGCCCACCGCGGACCGACCGGCGGCATGGCCTGGGTCGTCGAGACCGTCGGCCCGCTGCAGACCACCGCGCTGCGCGACGCGGCCCTCGCCACGATCGGCATGGCGAGCGTCGAGGAGTTCCAGCGCTCGCAGCCCGACCTGCTGGTCGACGACCAGTTCGGCCCGCTCACCCACGCCGCGCTGACCGGCATCCTCGCCGTCCGGCAGGCCGCCGGCGTCGCGTCGCCGGTGCCGCTGATGACCTACCAGCAGATGATCGAGGCGCTGGGCAGCCGGGCCACCGGCCAGCCGTGGGGCGACCGGATCGTCCGGCTGGTCACCGACCCGTCCGTGGGGGACAGCCTCGCGCGGGTGACGGTGTCCTGATGACCTCGCCCGCCGGCCCCCGCGCCGTGGTCGACTCGGTGGCCGCGGCGCTGCGCAGCGCCCCGGCCTACCGGCAGCTGCCGCCGGAGACCCGGCGGTCGCTGATGGGTTCGCTCGGCCAGATCGGCGGCTACCTCTCCCCCGATCCCCCACCCGGCGGTCTCGCCCTCGCCGCCGGTCCTTCGGCGGGCGGGTTCACCGCCGATCCCTCGGCGGGCGGCCCCTGGGCGGGCGGGCTCGCCGCCGGACCGCCGGCCCGCGGTCTCGCCGATCCGCTCGGCCCGGGCGGTCTGCCGCGGCCGGGCGGCACGCAGCCGCCGGGCGGTGGACAGCCGGCGCCGGGTGGCGCGCAGCCCGCACCGGGCGGCGTTCCGGCCGGCGGGGGCGGCACCGTGGGCCGCGTCGGCGAGCTGGCCCGGGCCACCCTCAACGCCGTCGACTTCCCGTCCTTCGTCTCCGCGCTGATCAAGGGCACCTTCCAGGCCATCGTGGACGCGACCATCCAGCAGATGGAGGCGTACGCGACGCTGCTGCAGGAGGTCGCCAAGACCGTCGACGCCTACATGCAGGACAACGTCACCGAGGACTCGGCCCGGGACTACCTCGTCGACCGGTACCCGTCGGTCTTCACCAAGAACACGGCGAGCGGCACGCCGTCGCTCGACGTCGACCTCAGCAACCCGACCCAGCAGCTCCCGACGTTCTTCACCGACCTCGGCTTCGACATGCCCGCCGAGATCGACCCGGACTCGGTCGAGTCGGTCATCGTCCCGGCCGCCCGCAAGAGCATGGCCGAGCAACGCCACCAGACCCTCGCGACGATGGTGCTGCTCGGGCTCAACCGGATCATCATCAGCGACGGCGAGATCAACGCGAAGATCCAGTTCCACGTGGACTCCTCCGAGACGACGACGGTCAACTTCGACTCCACCCAGACCAGCATGGGCAACATGGCCGGCACGTCCGGCAAGTCGACGTTCTCCGGCAACGGCATCATGGTCAACACGGTCAGTCTCAACGCGCAGAGCGACATCAACCTGCGCACCGACCTGACCGGCGAGGTCCGGGTGAAGTTCGTCAGCGACGTGCTGCCCCTCTCCAGCTTCGCCAACTCCGCCGCCATCCAGCTCATCAACCAGAACGCCACCGTGCCGTCGTCGACGCCGTTGCCCCCGGCGGCCGACGCAACGCAGACCCCGGCGGCTGGTGCGGCACCCGTGAGCCCCGTACCGGCCGCCGGCCCCGCCGCCGCCGGCACGGCCCCCGCGCAAAGCATGCCGGCCGCACAGAGCATGCCGGCCACACAGAGCCTGCCGGCTGCGCAAAACGCACAGAGCCTGCCGGCCACGCAGAGCCCGCCGCCCACGGACGGTTCCGCCTACGACCCGTGGAGGCCGCGCCGATGAGCCGGCCGCAGCTGCACCACACCCTGACCAACCTGGTCCGGGCGCTGGAGCCCGAGCCCGGCGCCGGTCTGCGCATCGGCGAGGCCGACCTCGCCGTACCCCTGGAACTGGCCACCGAGACCGTCGACGGCCGCCTCGTGGTGCTCGGCCGGGTGCCCCACTCCCGGTGGAAGGCCGGCTTCCTGCCGGCCACCTCGACCGCCCGGATCCGGGTCGTCGTGTCCGAGGAGGTGGACGATGGCGGCTGACGACAGCTTCGCCGTGCAGGACTTCCTCGAGGCCATCACCTCCCAGCTCGACCGCACCCAGGACGCGCTGAGCCTCAAGGCGGTGAACCGGCCCCTCACGTACGCGATCCGCGAGTTCTCCCTGAGCCTGCAGGTCTTCGTGGAGATGGACGATGAGGGCGTGGTCCGCTTCCGCAGCGCCGGCCCGAACGAGGCCGGCGCCAGCACCGTGTCGGTCGGCTTCACCACGATCACCCGGACGATGATCCGGGAGAACACCGTGGACATCGCCGAGACGCAGGGCCCGACGCTGAACGAGGCCGGCCTGGCCCCCGCCGAGCAGCGGCAGCTGGAGCGCCTCGGTGTACGCAACGTGGCCCAGCTGCGCCGGCTGTCCTCGGAGTCCAGCGAGAGCGCCGTCGCCCAGTTCGCCGACCTGCCGGTGAACCGCCTGCGTGCGGCGTTGCAGGCGGGCCGCCCGGCCGTGCGCGCCGTCCAGCCGGAGGCGCCCCCGGCGCGGCTCGCCCCCGATCCGGCCGTGCAGCCGGTCCGGGTGCCGCCCGGCACCCGGCGACTGCGGATCGACGGCGACAACCTCGACGGCCTGACCACCAAGGGCAACGCCACGCTCGACGGGGTCGGGGTGCCGATCGTCGAGTCCGGGCCGTCGCACGCCGTCGTCGACCTCGGCCCGCGCGACCCGCGCGGCCGGCTCGACCTGCGGCTCGGCGACGGCCAGACGCTGTCGTTCCAGCTCGGCGACGATGTCGAAGGCCCGAATGGCGGCCCGAGCGGCGGCCCGAGCGGCGCTCCCCTGAGCGGCGCTCCCCTGAGCGGCGCCGTGGAAAGCGCCGCCAACGGCGCCGTGTGGGAGCCGTCATGAGCCGCCGGCACCACGGATACGTGGTCGTGACACTGCGGGCCGGCGAGACGGCGCCGCGGATGCCCGCGCAGCTCGACGTCCTGGTCGGGGCGGCGCGGGCCGCGGACCGGATCACCGGCGGCCGGCTCGACCGGACCGTCCGCGGGCTCGCCGGCGGGTTCCGGGCCACCGCCGTCTACCACGCCCGGCGCAATCTCGGCCGGGTCGGTGCGCGCGGCCTCGCGTACGACGACGTCGAGCACGAGCTGGGCCTGTCCCGCACCTACCGGCTCCAGCTGGCCGAGGCCGGCCGCGCCGACCGCGTGGTGGACGCGCTGCGCGCGCTCCCGGTGGTGGAGAGCGCCACCGTGGAGCCCCTGGCCACGACCGGCAGCGTCGCGGTGATCGCGAGACCGGAGCCGGACGAGATCGTCGCGCCGTACGACTTCGTACGCGCCCGGGAGGCCTTGCAGAGCGAGCCGGGCGACGAGCGGGTCACCGTCGCGGTGGTCGACACCGGCGTCTCGCTCGGCCACGCCGAGCTGCAACGCAAGCTGCTCAGCGGCTACGACGTGGTCGACTTCGGGCTCGGCGGCCTCGACGAGCAGACCGTGCTGGTCGGCGACAGCCGGGGCCGCGACTTCGCGCCCACCGACGACGTCGGGCACGGCAGCCACGTCGCGGGCGTCATCGGCGCCCAGGGATGGCGTCTGCCCCGCGGGGTCGGCGGCCGGTGCCGGGTGCTGCCGATCCGCGTCCTCGCGGCGGCCACCCACGCCGGGGCCGGGCCGGATGCCGAGCGGTTCGGGGTGGGCGCGATCACCGAGATCAACCTGGGCCTCAAGGTGGCCGCGGACCTCGGCGCCGACGTGCTGAACCTCAGCTTCGGCACGCCGGAGTCGGCGCTCGATCCGTACGCCCCGCCGCCGCACGAGGCGATCATCAGCTACGCCACCCGGGCCGGGTGCGTGCTCGTCGCGGCGGCCGGCAACGCCGGCTCGACCGAGGCCTATCACCCGGCCGTCGATCCCCGGGTCATCGCGGTCGGCTCGGTCTCCCCCACCGGCGCGCGGTCGTCGTTCAGCTCGTACGGCGACCACATCGCGCTCTCCGCGCCCGGCGAGCGGGTGATCGGAGTCGGCCGCCACAGCTACCGCCGGGCGACCGGCACCTCGCACGCCGCGCCCTTCGTCACCGGCGCGTGCGCGCTGCTGGTCTCCCGGGCCCGCGCCGCCGGCGCCTCCGCCGGGCCCGAGCGGGTGCGCTCCTGGCTGACCGGTGGCGCCCGGCGCAGCCACGCCCCACCCCGCGAGGTGGGCGCCGGCGTTCTCGACGTGGTCGGGGCGCTGGCCCGATGCGACGCCGACCTGTCCGCCGACAACACTTGGAGTCCACGATGAGCAGCAACCCGCCGCATGTGCTCCGGCTGGCCCTGCTCGTGTACCAGTTGTTGTGGCCGGACGACTATCCGCCTCGAGCCGGCGACGCCCGCTGGGACGCCGTCCACGAGCATGTCGAGCGCAGGTACGCCGAGCTCGACAACGGTGAACGGCGTGGCCTGCAGACCGTCTCGAAGAACACCGACGACCCGGCCGCGAACAACCCGCCGAGGCTGCGGCTGGCCGTGCTCCGCGGGCTGGCCGGACGGCTCGGCCTGGCCGCGCCGCGGGACACCGACGAAACCACTCTGGCAGCGGCCATCCGCGACGCCATCGACAAGGACCTGGCACAGGATCGGAAGGACGACGCCATGCCAGAGAGCAAGTTCGCCGACATCACCATCGACATGCGCAACCTCCCCGACACCTTCGATCCGGACGCCTATCTGACGGGGATCGAGAAGCTCTTCAACGCGCGGGACATCCCGCTCACCACGCCGCCGGCCAAGGCGCACGCCGGGTACGTCACCGGCGCGCTGCTGCGGGACAGCTACTACGACACGAAGAGCCCCGGCTTCGAGGACGCCTTCGTCGAGCAGTTCAACGAGGGCTACATCCGGCCGGACACCGTGGGCGGCGCGAAGCTGCCGAAGGTGGACACCCCGGCCGCCGACCTGCGGCGCATCGAGGTCTACCTCTCGGTGTTCCGCCTCATCAACGATTTCAACGGCTCGCAGAAGCCGAGCGTGCAGGAGGTCGCGTTCGTCTCCGACGAGGTCGTCGACCGCGGACCGGTCAACGACAACACCACCGCCAAGGCGCGCTCGGCCTTCGACGACTTCGTCGGCCTCACCCCGCAGTACGACACGCTCGACCTGCCGCCGCTGATCACCGAGGACAACACGCAGGGCGCGTACGAGCCGTCCAACATCCGGGCCTGCGCCATGATCGGCGCGGCCAACCACCTCGACCGGGCCGGGCTCATGCTCGCCGTCGACCAGGCGGCGCAGGACTGGAGCGACGGGGTGCTCCCGGTGGGCGACCCGGCCGGCCGGCTGTTCGACCCGTACGTGTGGGGCGCCCGGGACCGGCTCGACCCGGCGGCCCGGCAGATCCAGTACGACCGGATCAGCGAGCTCGACGACTACCTGCTGCGGTTCTGCTCGGCGGTCTCCGAGCGGGAACGTGGCTTCTACCTCAGCGAGTACCTCACCGGCGGCCCGCAGAACCGCCGCAGCGTGCAGCCCCAGGACGCCGCGGTCCGCAAGACCGCCCGCGACCTGCTCGGCTACTCGTCCATGCACGGCTGGGCGTACACCGCGTTCGCCGCCCGGCGGATCGGCAACCACATCCGGGTCTGCGTCGACATCATCGAGAACGCCGAGGTGCAGAAGGCGTACGGGGTGACCTCGCCGTGGCAGGTCGTCGAGCGGATCAACACGATGACCTCGGGCGCCACGCCGAACCTCGCCAAGGAGCTGACGCTGTCGTCGACCGGCAAGGAGATCATGGACCTGCTGGCCGCCAAGGCGAAGGACATCGCCGCCAACCGGGCCGGCATCCCGCTGTTCCCGCCGCCCGAACCGGCCGTCATCAACGTCAACGGTGGCGGGCCCGCCTCGGTGTTCTCCGCGGCCGAGTACCAGACGCTGCTCGTACACGTGGAGAACTGGCTGGCCGCCAGCGCGATCACGGACACCCAGCGCTACGACGCCGCCCAGCCCCGGGAGGCCCCGGCCACCCCGTCGCTGCCGCAGCTGGGCGGCTTCACGGCGCCGGACCCCAATGCCATCCGCGACCAGCTCATGCAGATGGTCAACTCCGGCCAGACGCCGTCGGCCGACCAGGTGCAGCAGCTACTCGGCAGGTAGGAGACCGGTCATGCACGCAGCGTCCCCCGCATCGCTGGGCGCCCGGCGGCTGCTCAGCTCCGCGGCGCGCCGGCTGCACACGGCCGACCCGGTGGGGCTGCTCGGCGGCTATCTCGACGAGTCGCTGGCGCTGCCGCCCGGCGCGCAGGCCTACCGCCGGCCGCACGCGTTCGAGACCCGCTTCTCCGAGCGGGCCCCGAGCACACTCGCGTTCGACCTGAGCCCGGCCGACCCCCTCGCGGGGCCGCCCGAGCGGGTCGCCGGCGCCACCCGGGCCATGCGCCAGGTGGTCGGCGGCACGTTCGGCCCGCGGGCGCTGTCCTGGGTCGACGGCCGCAGCGAGCCCCTCTCCTACGGCAGCGGCGACGCCTGGTTCTCGTCGTGCTTCGACACGGCGGGCCTGCGCGAGTCGGAGGTGACCTACGCGTGGGCGCCGCAGACCGCGGACTCCCTCGCCCGGCCCATCCACGAGGCCGTCCAGGCGGCCACCGAGGCCATGCCGTCGCTGCGCCCCGCCCTGACCACCGTGCGCTGCGGCCGCACGTACGGCAGCCAGGAGATCACCTTCGGCGTCGACGGCGCGTTGCGGCTGGCCGAACTGCGGCCGGTCATGGAGCGCTTCGGCCTCGGCGACCAGCACACCCGGCTCACCAACGCGCTCGCGTTCGTGCTCGGGGCCCGTTTCGTGCTGCCGCCGGACACCACGCTGCTCACCCTGCGCCCGTCGCCGGGCGGGATGGAGATGCGAGTGGACGTCGACCTCGAGGCGATCCCCGACATCCCGCCGAACGTGGCTTCGCTGCTGCAGCTGCAACTGGTGGAGCGGCCGCAAGGACTGCGCGCCCTCGAACGCTGGGTCGGCGCCATGACCCCCGACGGGATGGTCAACCCCGGCGAGCTGGCGCTGCTGTCGGTCGTCGTCGCGCCCGGCTGCGGGCCGCGCCTGGCCATCCAGCTGCGGCCCAGCGCGATCCTCGCGACGCCGGATGCCGGCCCACCAACACCCGCACCACCGGCACCCGCACCGGCACCGGCACCGGCGCCCGAGACCGTCGCGGCGGGCCTCGGACCGCGTCGCTCACCGTGGGATCCACGGCGATGACCACGCCCGCCCGGCCCACCGTGCCGCTGGTGCGGCAGGAGATCGGCCAGATCCTCAAGGCCAGCCCGACGTTCCGGTCGATGCCCGAGGACCGCCGCCGCCAACTCGCCCACGACCTGGTCAACATCGGCCAGTACATGGCCGACGCTGGCGGCAGCACCTACGGCCTGCCGATCGCCGCGGCGATCGGCGAGCGCCCGCCCGCGCGAGCCCTCGCCGACCCCCCACCCCCGCCGAACCCGTACACGGTCGAGAACCTCGGCGCCGCCATCGCCACCGTCGACTTCCCCGGCTTCGTGGCCAGCCTGATCAAGGGCGTGTTCCAGGCCATCGTGGACGCCTCGATCCAGCAGATGGAGGCGTTCGCCGAGTTGGTCAAGAACGTTTCCAAGAGCGTCGACGAGTACATGAAGGACAACGTCAGCCCCAACCAGGCCCGCGACTACCTGGCCGGGCGCTACCCCGACCACCTCCAGGTCGACGTCTCCGGCCAGGAGCCCAAGGTGGTGCCCAAGCCGGATGCCGACGAGACCGAGATGCCCGACTTCTTCAAGGACCTCGGCCTCAGCGTGCCCGTCGACTCGCTCGACGAGGAGACCACCGAGGAGGTGCTGATGCCGGCTGCCCGCCAGCAGCTGGCCATCGACCGGCAGCGGATGCTGCTGATGATGGTGCTGATGGGCATCAACCGGCTCGTCGTGACCAACGGCTCGGTGAAGGCCGCGGTGATCTTCGACCTCGACCTGTCCAGCATGTCGAAGACCAGCACCGACCTGGCTACCTCCTTCGACAACACGACCAACACCAAGTCGAAGAACTCGTTCTTCGCCGGCTGGTTCTCGCCCAACTGGAAGACCGAGTCCGAAACCAAGATCAACGTCACGACCTCCAACAAGTACGACTCGAAGGACACCGCCGAGCTCAAGGCCAAGCTCACCGGCGATGTGAGCGTGCAGTTCGCCAGCGAGACCGTGCCGCTCGACCAGATGGCGAGCATGCTGGGCCTGCAGGAGCCGAGCCTGCCCACCTCCGCGCCCCGCACCACGCCGAGCCCCTGACCCGCCGTGCCCGCCGACCTCGTCCCCAGCCTGCTGGCCATCGAACGGGCCAGCCGCCGCACCGCGCCCGCGGCCGCCGCGCTGGGTGACGACCCGTTCGGCCTGGTCGTGCCGCCGCTCGTGCCGCCGGCCGAGGCCGAGATCGACGCCGCGACGCTGGAGACCCTCGCCGGCCTCTACCTGCTCGCCGAGGTCGAGCAGACCGGGCTGCCGGCCGCCGCCGAGCTGCTGGTGGCCGAGCGGCTCGCCCTCGACCTGCGCTCCGCCGACGCCGCGAGACTGCTGGAGGAAACCGCCGACGCCTCCCGCGAGTGGATCCCCCGCGCCGCCCGGGAGCAGCTCTTCGCCCGGGTCTTCGGCACCGGCCCCGGCGCCGCCGTCGCCCACGTCCCGGCCAACACCGAGTTCGTCCCGGTCCTCGCCGGCACCGCGTCCGCGATCGCCGCCCACGACCGGGCCACCCTGCTGGGCGGCCCGCTCACGGCCACCCGCTCGCAGCTGACCCGGGCCGCCGCCCGGCTGCGCGCCAACCTGGCACCGCGACAGCACGGCAACACCCTCCTCGCCACCGGCCGGATCGCCGCCCAGGCCCGCCAGGCGGCCGCCCTGCTCTCCCACCCCGGCATACTCGCCCTCGTCGGCGGCATGTCGGCCTGGGACGTGGTCCGCGCGACCTGGCCCGACGACGAACGCCCCGACATCGAGCGCCTCGTCGCCCTGGGCCAGTCCGGCCAGGCGATCGTGACCTGGACGGGCAGCCCGCCCGAGGCCATCGGCGACCCGCCCGAGTCCGTCCGCGCGGCCGCCGCATCCTGGCTCGCCGAGGCCGGCTTGACCGAGCCCGCCCTGGCCGGAGCGGTCCGGTGACGGCCGTCCTGCCGCTGCCGGCCCCGCACGACGCGGGGGCCAATCCGGGCGGCCTGCGACCGACCGGGCCGACCCGCGCCGTGGTCCGCCGGGAGGTCCGGCGGCTGCTGTCCCGCTCGGCCGCCTTCGACCGGCTGCCGGCCGCCGACCGGATCTCCCTCGAGCACCACCTCAACAAGGTCGCCGGCTACGCCGCCGAGTGCGTCCGCGACGACTGGGCCAGCAGCGCCCGCCTCGGCCAGCGTCCCGTCCTGATCGAGCGCCCGGCGCCCGCCCGGGCCGCGACCGAGCAGTCAGCGACAGTGCGGTCGCCGCGCGCCCCGGCCGCCGCCGGGCACCTCGGGGCCGGGCCACTCGCGGCCGGGCAGCCGGCGCGCGCCCAGGCCGCGGCCGCGGCGGCGCGGTCGGCTCGTGCCCAGGCGGCCGAGGAGTTCACGCCCGCGGCGGCCGGCAACATCGCCGGGGTCACGGCGGCCACGCTGCGGGCGCTGTCGTTCCCGGACTTCGTGGCCGACCTGATCCGGGGGACGTTCAATGCGATCGTCAACAGCTCGATCCAGCAGCTGGAGGCGTACGCGCGGCTCCTGGAGGACGTGAGCAAGACCGTGGACCAGTTCATGGCCGACAACATCACCGACAACCAGGCGCGGGACTGGCTCGTTCAGGCGTACCCGCAGCACATAGCGCTCGCCGACGGTGAGCCGCAGCTGGTCGCGGCGGCCGGCAGCGACGACGCGGCCCCGCCGGACTGGAAGAGCTCGCTCATGCTCAGCGAGGACGTGCAGCCGGGGGACGAGGACTCGTACGAGGAGGTGCTGCTGCCCGCCGCGCGGCGCAAGCTCGCCCAGAGCCGGCTCCAGACGCTCTCCACGCTGGTGCTGATGGGGATGAACCGGATCGTGGTGACCGCCGGCAAGATCCGGGCCGCCATGTCGTTCCACGTCGACACCACCGACCGGGCGGGGCAGCAGCACGCCACCGACTTCGATTTCCACACCGGCGCGTCCGGCAGCGTCGGGTTCGGGCCCTGGGCCGTGTCGGCAAGCATGTCCGTCGGTTATGTGCGCTCCGACCGGTCTCAGTCGGACAGCCAGATGAACGTGTCGGCCGACCTCACCGGCGAGGTGGAGATCCACTTCCGCACGGACGCGGTGCCGATGGAACGCTTCATCGAGCCCGGCAAGGCCGACGTGATCCGGGGCAACACCGCCGTGCCGGAGTACAACGACCCGCCGTGGGGCGACAGCCCGCCGGTCCGGGCGCCGGTGACGGCGCCGACGGCGGCGCCCGCGATCGCCCCGCTGCGCAAGGAGACGGAGGCCCCGCCCGTCCCGAAGATCCCCGACCCGAACTGGACCCCGGACGGCTCGAAGCCGCCGGCGAAGGCAGCGCCCCCGCCGGCCGCGACAAAGCCTCCGGAAACCAAGCCTCCGGAAACCAAGCCACCAGAAGCCAAGCCACCGGAGACCAAGCCACCGGCCGCGCCGGGCACAACCACCGCCGTCACCGAGGGGGTAGCGGCATGACCCAGACAGCCGCCCGGCCGGTGTTGCCGGGACCGTTCGCCACCCCGCCCCACCCGGCGGGCGTCCGGGTCACCCAGGCCGTCGAGGATCTCGTCGTCCCGCAGGTGCAGGCGCTGCTGCGGTCGAGCCCGGCCTACTACCGGATCGACGACGCCGCCCGCCGGGACATGGAGCGCGACCTCACCAAGATCGCCGCCTACAGCGCGGCCCTGCTGCACGACGGGTTCGGCCAGGCCGAGCGGCTCGGGCAGACCCCGGTGCTGCGCACCGAACCGCCGGCGCCGGCACGGACCCGGGCCCGCCGCCGCTCACCCTGGGCCCGCTCGGCCGCCGACTCCCCGTTCGAGAGCAGCGCAGTCGACCGGGTCGCCGACGTCACCGGCGACGTGCTCGGCGCGATCGACTTCCCGCGGTTCGTCGCCGACCTGATCAAGGGCACGTTCAACGCCATCGTGGACGCGTCGATCCAGCAGATGGAGGCGTTCGGCGAGCTGATCGCCAACGTCGCCAAGACGGTCGACCAGTTCATGGCCGACAACATCACCGACAACCAGGCCCGCGACTACCTCGCCGCGCGCTACCCCGGCCACATCGCCGTCGACACCGGCGGCGAAAGCCCGGTGGCCCGGGCCCGCGATGGCGCCGCCGACCTGCCCCAGCCCAACCTTCAGGGCGACCTCGGCGTCGGCCCGGACGTCGCGATCGACGACAGCTCCGTCGAGGAGGTTCTCGTCCCGGCGGCGCGGCGGCAGCTCGCGAGCAGCCGCCACCAGCTGCTCTCCACGATGGTGCTGATGGGGATCAACCGGATCGTCGTCACCAGCGGCCGGGTGCGGGCCAAGCTCGACTTCCACATCGACGCGTCCGACTCCGGGCGGGCCGAGACCGCCAGTCAGTTCGACGCCAAGCACGAGAGCAGCGCCAGCGGCGGGCTGATCGGCTTCCATGCCGGCGCGCGCACCAGCGTGGCGTACGTCCAGACGGCCAAGCAGGTCGCCAGCGACGAGATCAACGTCAACGTGGACCTCTCCGGCGAGCTGGACCTGCGGTTCGCCAGCCAGACCTTCCCGCTCGAGCGGTTCGCCGACACCGGCCTGATCTCGCAGATCCAGGGCGGCACCCCGAACCCGTCCGGCAACCCGGTCGCCGCCCCGATGGCGCCCGCCCCGACGCAATGAGAACCCGACGCAAGACATAGCCAGACGTTCCAGGAGCCCGTCGCAGGAGGAGGCAGCGATGCCCACCAGTCAACCGATCGTCGTGCTCGACCCGGGGCACGGCGGCACCGTGCCCGCCGGCGCCTCCACCCCGGACCGGACGGTGGCGGGACTCTCTGAGCGGGGCCTGACCCTGGGCCTGGCCCGCCGGGTCCGCGCGCTGCTGGCGCCCACCTGCACGGTGATGCTCACCCGGGACAGCGACGCGAACGTCTCCCTCGACGGCCGGGCCGCGTTCGCCCGGCTGGCCGGCGCCGACTACTTCGTGTCGCTGCACTTCAACGCCGCCACCGACCCGGCGCTCGACACGACCGAGGCATACGTCGCCCGCAACTCCAGCGAGGGCGACCGCGAGCTGGCCACGGCCCTGCACGAGTCGGTCCGCGGCGCGCTGGGCACGACCAGCGGCGGCGTGCTCGCGGCCGATCTCGGCGTGGTCGCCCGCAGCCGGCACCTGGACCGCACCCGGGTGGCGCTGCTGGAGGCGTGCGACCTGAGCAACCCGCGCCGCGCCGGCGAGCTGCGCGACCCCGCCAGCCTGGAGCGCCTGGCCCAGGCGGTCGCCACCGCCATCCTGACCCGGTGCCAGGCCGAACGTGCGGGCGCCACTCTGGCCGTACGCGCGATGGATATTGATCTTGATGCCTCCGAGGTGCTGAACCGGATCAAGGCTGCGGCGCACGCTGCGGCGGGGACGCGGCGAGCCTTCACCGGGTCGGAGCGGTTCGTCACCGTGCTCGCCTCGCGCTACCTCGCCGATTACCTGGCCGCCCCGGGCCCGGCGACCGCCGAGGCCGCCATCGCCCGGATCGCCGCGCAGAACACCACCGGCGTGGTCACCCAGGTCTGCGGACGCGACGACTACTGGGAGGCCATGTTCAAGCAGCTCAACGACATGAAGGTCCCCTTGCTGTCCAGCGTGCCGGGGCTGAGCGGGCTGCTGGACAAGTTCGGCGCGGCCACCGACATCATCTCGGTCGCCAACCGGTACGACCTCGACCACATCGACGGCCCCTACCTGGTCGGCGCGCACGGCGGCATCGACCTGCTCGCCTGCAACCAGATCGAGGCGGCCGTCCTCGACCCGGACCTGCTGGCCGGCGCCGACCGCAACGAAAGCCAGCTGATGCACTGGGCCACCGGCGTCAAGTACGGCGACACCGGCCACGAGCGCATCCGGGACTTCTTCGTCGCCTACGAGATGTGGCACCTGGAGCAGTGGGACGTCTTCGGCCGCGACCCGATCAACGACCTCATCGCCGAGGACGCCGGCTGGACCCTCGCGCAGGCGCTGCGCTCCGGCACGGTCACCGGCCCCACGCTGCTCGGTGTGCTCGACGACGCGTTCGCCCGCGGCCGCCGCTGGGTGGGCGGGTTGCTGAGCGAGCGGGAGGCCGCGCTCGACGCGCAGGTGCTCGCGCTGCGACCGCCCGACATGCACGTGCACTGGGGACGCTGGGTGATCCGGCCCGACTCCCCGCACCACCCCTACCCGATCCCCAGCGTGCGCGCCATGCTGCAGGACGGCAGGACGATCGACCAGGTGATGGCCTCGCGGCAGGTGGCCGACTACATCGACGTCTACACGCTGATCGCCGAGGCACGGCGGACGCCGGAGCCGGTCTCCGGCCTCCAGCGGATCATGGCGGCCGGCGACCTGGACTGGGCGTTCCGGGCCGCGGCCGGTGACGAGAAGCCACCGACGACGTCGGTGACCACGCTGGCCACCGGCTTCGAGCCGCTGGACGACGGCGAATGGGAGCTCGTGCACAGCTGGCTGACGGCCGGGGCGGTGGGCCAGACCCCGCTGACCGGCGACGCCGACGCCAACGCGCTGCGGATCGCCGTCGTCCTGTTCTGCCAGCGGCGGCTGCAGCAGTCGTTCGCCGACCCGGCCACGTGCCCCGACCCGACCATCACCGAGTGGGACCCTGACGTGCAGCGGCTGGCCGGCGAGGTGGCGGCCCGCGGGCCGATCGTCCACTGGCCGGCCCGCACGATGGCCGAGCGCCAGCGCTATGCCATCGACCGGCTCATCCGGGTCTACGGCTATCCGCTGGGCGGCGCCGCCGGCATCGTGGGCAACCTGACCAAGGAGTCCGGCGTGCTGCCCTCCCGGATCGAGGGCAGTGCCGAGGCGACGCCGCTGCGCGCCAAGGACTACAAGGGCAAGCTGCGGGACTGGTCGCCCCGGGAGATCATGGACCGCACCGGCGGTCCGGAGAAGGCCGGGATCGGACTTGCGCAATGGACGTGGCCGTCGCGGCGGGCGGGTCTTTTCGCGTACGCCTACGGCGCCGCCCCGGCCGGGCCGCGGATCCTGTTCGACATGGACGCCCAGATCGACTACCTCGTGCACGAACTGCGCACGGCGACGGACTTCAAGGATGCCGAGCGCATGCTGATGATGTCCATGATCACCGTGGACGACGCCTCCGACGAGTTCATGTACAGCGTCGAGAATCCGGGCGACATGAACGCCAAGCCCCGCGACAACCCGGCGGTGCAGGCGGAATTCGCCAAGCGGCGGACCTACGCGCAGGAGGCACTCCGGGCGTACACCGATGGACAGTGAGCCGCGGGTCGCGGTCTGCGTGCTGCGGTGCGAGGCCGCGCCCTACGGGATCCGGGTGACCATGACCGAGACGAGCGACATCGGCTCGGGGGTCGCCCGGGAACACCGGCTGCTGCGGGCCGGCCCGATCCTCGACCAGGTGCGCCGATTTCTGGCGGAAGCAGGCGTTTCCGAGTGAGCGGTGGAGGCGAATCAACGACACGATCGTCGTGGTGACCCGGCCCGCGGGTTTAGGCTCGTAGACCGGCAACGCCGCTGACGAATGGGGCACACGATGAGTGCCGACCCGCCGAGACTGTGCCTGTTCAACGGGCCGTACCTCGTACTGGACGGCGAGCCGGTCGCCCTCGCCGACGGCGCGAAGCGGGTGCTGGCGTTCGTGGCGCTGCGCGAGAGCCTGGTCGACCGCGGGGTCGCCGCCCGCACGCTCTGGCCCGACCTGAACGCGCCCGCCGCCGGCGGGCGACTCCGCACCGAGTTGTGGCGGATGCGCGGCGCCCTGCCCCGGCTGATCGCCGCCACGAAGTGCACTCTCACGCTGCGGCCCGAGGTCGGGGTCGACATGCGCGACCGCTACGACTGGGCGGGCCGGCTGGTCGGCGGCACCGCGACCGAGGCCGACCTGCGCGCCCCGCCGGCCGACGACGAGTTCGAGCTGCTGCCCGGGTGGGCCGACACCTGGGTGATCCTGGCCCGCGAGCGGATCCGGCAGCGGCTGCTGCACGGGGTCGAGGCCCTCGTGGCGCGGCTGCTCGACCAGCGGCGGACCGCCGAGGCGGTCGATGCGGCGCTGCTGGTGGCCGGCATCGACCCGCTGCGCGAGAGCGCCCAGCGCGCCCTGGCCTCGGCGCATCTCGCGGCCGGCAACGTGGCGGACGCCCGCCGCGCCTACGACGAATACCGGGCCCGTCTCCGGCGGGAGCTGGGGGTGGATCCGAGCCCGGGGTTCGCCGCACTGATCGCCGCTTCTTGAGTCGGCAACCTCAGCAGGTGGTCCACATGGCGACGTACGAGGTCGGGTTGCGCGGGTCGGCCGAGACCGAACCGTGCCCCCACAGGTGGTCGAAGCGCGGGTCCGCGCCGGCGGTGGCCACGTACATGGCGCCCACCCAGACGGTCGGGCCGAACGGCGCGCCCCAGCCGTTGGTGCTGGGCTGGATCTCCTGGCCGGTCCGCAGCCACGCGTCGATCAGCGGCATGCCGTCCTTGGCGTACCGGACCAGCCGTCCGCCCTCGTCGGTGGTGTCGAACGTGACGGCGCCGTAGCCCATCAGCGAGTGCAGGCCGTCGAACGCGCCGTCCCAGCGGTCGAAGACGTCGCCGCCGCCCTTGGCGAGGATCTCGTCCTCGAGCGGCCCGCACGCCGCCACGACGACCCATTCGAGGTCGTTCTGGCCCCACAGGTCGCCCGGGTTCCCGGGCGACGTGCCGACCTCGGTGAAGTCCAGCGAGCCGTCGTCCGGGCTGGACAGCACCCAGCCGTTGCCGTCGGCATGGCCGGTGTAGAAGACGAAGTCGGCGGCGTCGACCCAGTCGTCGTCGTTGCGCCGCCAGTCCGACTCCCACGCGTTCTGGTCGCCCCAGTTGAAGTTGATCAGCCAGCCGTCGGCGGCCAGCTCGTCGACGAAGCCCTGGGCGTTGGCCGGGCTGCCGTTGAGCCCGCCGAGCGGGCCGATCCACGAGGTGCCCGCCTCGAACGGATTCGCGACCGCGGAGGCGTAGCCGCGGCGCTCGCCACGCTCGAACGCCGGCCCGCCCCGCTTGCGCGGCGGCTGCGGCTCGGCCTTGGGCGGCTCCGGCCCGAACGTCGTCGCGGGCAGCATGATCACCCGGGCCGGGAAGGAGCGCTCCCCGCGGCCCAGCGTCGCGCGGTACGTGTACACCGGGTAGAGGAACTCCTGGCCGGCGAAGACCGGGGCCGAGAAGTACGCCAGCCCCACCTCGAGATCGAGAACCTTGAACGCCCTGGTCATCGCCTTGAACTGCGCGTCGGCCTTCTCCCGCGGCACGACCTCGGCGGCGAACGAGGACTCGATCTCCCGCCACGCCGCGAGGTGCGAGAGCACGTCGCCCTTGTCGCCGACCGTGACGATCGTCTTGCCGCCGCCACCGATGATCGGCACCTCCCGGGCGCCCTCGAAAGGCTCGTCGAGCCGTACCGTCACGGCGTAGTTCACCTTGACGTCGAGCTGCTGGTCGTCCCGCTTCCCGTCGGTCCGCACCGACGCGAAGGAGCCGCCCGTGCCGCTGCGACCGAAGCCGAAGCCGTCGCCCAGGCGCGGCGCCAGGCCGTACTTGAGCAGGTATTCGTCGGCGGTCTTGCCGGCCTCGACCGGGTCGGGCAGTTGCGGCGGCGTGGCGCCGAGACGCCACAGCCGGGAGGTGTCGGCCGCCCAGCTGCCGGAGCCGGCGGCTTCGAGGACGCGATCCCCCGACCGTACGACGGTACGGTCGGTGAATTTCCTGATCGTGAAGTTCCCCTGGCCGTGCAACCCCGTGGCCAGATCGACGGCCCGGCCGAAGCCGGCCTCCGCGTTGCGTACGCGATAGATGGGAAGTGTCGCCATCTCCTTCGCCCCCAAACGGCGAGGCCGCCGTGGTTCGGCGGATCCGTCGATGCTCGTCCGGTCGCGGCCGATTGTCCGTCAAGTCATGGACAGCGGTCGGTTCACGTGCGACGCATCGTCAGGTCGACCGCCGGCATGAAGCCCAGCAAAGTGCCCCTGTACCTGCGTGGCCGACCATCCCCCGCGGGCAGACGATGAGGTCGGCTGCGGCGCGCCACCACGCCTCAGGCGCGTTCGGCGCCCCGGGCGCCGGCCCTGGCTATGGCGGTGAACAGTCCCACCAGCACACGATCGTAGGCGCGGTCGGGCAGAAGCCAGCGTGCGAGCAATGCCGCTCTCGCGCCACGCCCGACCGCGTAACGAGCACGCGGCCGCCGCACCGTGGCGGCCCGGCCGATCACCCGGGCGACGACGGACGGCGACGAGATACCCCGGGCTTCCGAGGTCAGCGTCGCCGCGTACCGCCGGGCGTACCCGGCATAGGCGCCATTGCCGGAGACGACGAGCAGCCGCTCGCCGGCGACCCGCGGGAACTCGGTGTCGATACCACCGGGCCGGATCAGGACCACATCGATCCCCAGCGGTTTGAGCTCGACCCGCAGACAGTCGCTGAGACCCTCCAGCGCGTACTTCGTCGAGTGGTACCACGCGCCCAGCGGCTGGTACATCCTCGCACCGACCGACGAGACATTGATGATCCGCCCGCGGCCCTGCGCCCGCATGTGGGGCAGCACGAGCTGGCACAGCCGCGCCGCCCCGAAGACATTGACCTCGAACTGCCGCCTCGCCTCGTCCATCGACACATCCTCGAGCGCGCCGAAGGACCCGTACCCGGCATTGTTCACCAGGACATCGATGCGGCCCGACTCCGCGACAACCCGGTCGACCAGCGCCACCAAGTCGGCCTCGCTGGTGACATCAGCCTTGACAGTGTGGATACCGAGCGCGGCGAGCGCAGCCATCCGGTCCAACCGGCGGGCGACCGCGTAGACATCGAAACCCAGCTCGTGCAACAGTCGGCTGGTGGCCGCGCCGATCCCCGCGGACGCGCCGGTCACGATCGCGACCCTGCCCATATGCCCACCCTCCGTTGGCCGGACGGGACCGACGAAATGCTCAGGGTAGCGGCGTCCACAACGGACCGCATCCGGCCCAGCATTCAGAGGTAGTCGGTGATCAGGAATGCGACTGTCGTTCAGAGGTTCTCAGCCGGCTGGCCCGCACCGTGCTCTGGCGTGGGCCGATGACCCGGCCGTCCGCGCTGACCTCGGTGCCCCGGACGTCGTACCAGTTCTGACCGTTGTAGACGCGTGGCCGGGACCAGTCGATGTTGTCGATGATCAGATGCAGCGGCCCGGAGCCGAACAGATAGTCGGTCTCCTCGAAGGTCCATGCCTGCCGTTCAGGCCCACCGTCCCCGTTCAACCGCGACCCCGTCACCATCGCTCCCCCTCTTGTGCAGCAAGCATCCATCCCCATCCGCCCGCGCAAGCGCGCATGCACGTGCATTTGCACGCACGTATGGCAAGATTTACCCGAAGGGGCCGCCCGCGCCCGCCGTACGCCCCATCGCCCTCGCCCCGATCCGGCGGCCCGGTTCAGGGTCGGCAATGCCGGGAACATGACGTATTCGACGCAACCCTTGGCGGTCGACAACGTGAGCGTGATCTTCCGAACCCGTGACGAGCCGGCGGATGTGCGCGTAGATCGGTGGGAACAGCTCATCGCCGAGGTATTGCTGCCCTTGCGTCAGTGTGCTGTTTCCCCGAGTCCTGCTGCCGATCCGCGGGCAGGACGCAGCGGCGATGACCGCGGTGCGTATCGGTAGCGACCGAGGAACCGCCGCTCTGGTGTCCGCGCTCGCTCGCGAGTTGCCGCACCACCTCGACGAATGCGACCCGTCCGAGGCTGTGCGCCTGGGTGGCGCCGTGGTTGATCTGCTCGGCGCCGCACTCGCCGCTCGGCTCGACCGCGACGGCGCTGTTTCGCCGCAGGCCCGGCAGCGGATGATCGTCCAGCACGTGTACGCGTACATCGACGCGCACCTCGCCGATCCGGACCTGTCGCCGAACGAGGTGGCGGCCGCCCATCACATCTCGTTGCGTCAGCTGCACAAGCTGTTCGAAACGCAGAGCACCACCGTGGGCGCCTGGATTCGGTGGCGCCGGCTGGAACGATGCCGCCAGGACCTGCTCGACCCCGCGCAGCAGAGCAGGCCGGTCGCCGCCGTCGCCCGTCGTTGGGGAATGCCGAACGCGGCCCAATTCAACCGTGTGTTCCGCGCCGCGTACGGGACGCCGCCGGCGGCCTATCGTGCCGGCGGCCGCGAAGGCTGACCTTCTGCGGGCCGGCCGGGCGCAGTTACCGCGCGGGCCGGCCGGGAGCGATTACTGCGGGGGCCGGCCGGCGGGAAGATCGGCCGGTGTCGTACCGGGCGGGCCGAGCACGATGTCGCCCAGCTCGGTGGTGACCGCCATGAACTGGTCGGCGTCGAACTCCGCCTCCGGGGCTGCCAGCCGGGCCGGCGTACCGGAGCGGGCGATCAGCTCGGCGAACCCGGCCGGAGAGGAGATCTGCAGGGCCCGGGCGCCGGCCGGCCCGCTGGCGATCGCGTGCGGCGTATTCATCGGGATGGCGTAGAAGTCGCCGGACCGCAGGGTAACCGTCTCCGGCCCGGCCCAGACGGTGAGCTCCCCGGACACCACCCAGAACCGCTCGTCGTACCAGGTGTGCAGGTGCAGCGGGGTCCGGCTACCGGGTGGGGTGATGTTGTCGGTGAGGTCGTGCCGCCCGTCGGTGTCGGCGCCGAAGGTGAGAACCGTGGTACGCAGGTGCGTCCCGAGGACGAACTCGCGATCGCCGTTGCCAGGCATCGCGTGGCCGGTCGGATTCATTGGTGCGCTCCTTTCACTTCACGGGCTATTGCTCTGACGCTGGAGCGGGCCCGAGGAACGTGACGCCGTACCGGGCAGCGACTGCCGCAAGCGTCGACATCTCGCTGCGGGGATCGGTCTCCGGCGTCGCGATCGCCGCGACCTGTTCGAAGAACGCCTCGAAGCCCGCCGGCGTGATGAGGCTCAGATGCCGGCCGCGCTCCGAATGGACCTGGTAGCCGTGCGGCACGTCTCTCGGTCCCCAGACCCAGGTGCCCGGGGATGCCGTGATCACATCGTCGCCGATGAAAATGCGGTACTCACCCTCGATGACATAGAACGCTTCGTCCTCGCGGTGGTGCACGTGCAGCGGCGGCACGGCCCCGCGCGGACCCGCCACGTCGACGGCGCCGAGCACGCCATGGGTGTCGCTCGCAGACGCGAGAATCCGGATCGTCTGCTTGAAGAATCGGATCGGCACCTTTCCCTCCCTGCCGTTGGGCCACGTCTCCATCCTGCCGTCAGGTGCGGGCGAGGTCCTTTGCTTCCGATGCACACCAGTTGACGTACGGCGCCAGGCGCGGTTCATGTGTGCCTGACTGCGGGTTTGGTGGCCGCCGTCCCCGGGTAGCCGGCACCAAGGGACGACAGGATCGACGGCGATGAAGGCTGAGTTTCGGGCCGGCGACGAGCCGGTCTCCGCGCGACGCGAGTACTGGCAGCACCTGGCCGGCCAGGCGCTGGGGGCGCTGGACCTGCGTGTCACCGGTGAGATCGACGGGGCCGATCGGATCGTCGCCGGCCACGTCGGTGCGATCCGTCTCGGTCAGCTGACCGCCCGCTACCCGGGTGGGGCCGTGCGGACCGCGCGGCACGTCCGGCGCACGGACAGCGAACTGTTCAAGATTGACATCCCGCTCGACGGCGGCGGCATCGTGGACCAGGACGGCCGCCAAGCCGTGTTGCGTGCTGGTGACTTCGCGTTCGTGGACCTGTCCCGCCCGGCACGCTGGCAGATGGCGCCGCGACGGGTGGTCGCGGTGCTGTTCCCGGTCCGGTTGCTGCCCATTCGCGCCGACCAGGTCCGCCGGTTGACCGCGACGGCGATACCCGGCGACCGCGGGTCGGGGGCGCTGGTGCCCGCGCTCGCGGCGCGGATGGCCGGCCATCTGGGCGAGTACGGTCCGGCCGAGGCGGCCCGGCTCGGTGGGGCGATGCTCGATCTGGTCGGCGCTGCCCTGGCCGGCCACCTGGACACGGCGGTGACGCCCGAAGCCCACGAGCGGGCCGTGACGTTGCAGGTCTACGGGTACATCGAGGAACACCTGCCCGACCCGGGCCTGTCGCCGGCGGTGGTCGCGAGCGCCAATCACCTGTCGGTGCGCGCCTTGCACCGGCTGTTCGAGCGCCACGACACCACGGTCGCGGCGTGGATCCGGCAACGCCGCCTCGAACGCGTCCGCCGGGACCTGCTCGACCCGGCGTTGCGTGCCAGGCCGGTCAGCGCAATCGGCGCCCGCTGGGGGCTGCCCGACCCGAGCCACCTCAGCCGGGCTTTCCGCGCCGAGTACGGAACGTCGCCGACTGCGTACCGCTCGCAGGTCAGCCCGCCGGGGCCGCCGCCCGGGCCGGCGTGAGGGGGGTGGCGCCGCGGACCAGGTCGGCGGCGCGTTCCGCGATGGCGATCGTCGGTGCATTGGTGTTGCCCCGGGGCGTGGCGGGCATCACCGACGCGTCGATCACGCGCAGCCCGTCGACGCGGCGGACGCGCAGTTGCGGGTCGCACACCGCGTCGGCGGAATCGCCCATGGCGCAGGTGCCGGTGGGGTGGAACATCGTGCCGAGGCTGGAGCGGATCCAGTCGTGCAGTCGCTCGTCGTTGTCGGCGCGGTCACCGGGCCCGTCCTCGCCGGCGATCAACTCGGCCAGCGGCCGGCACGCCGCGATCCGGCGGGCCAGCCGGACTCCGGCGACCAGGGTGTCCAGGTCCGATGGGTCCGACAGGTAGTTCGGGTCGACCAGGGGCCGCGCCGCCGGGTCGGCTGACCGCAGCGTCACCTGCCCGCGGCTGCCGGCGGCGACCGCGGCGACCAGCACCGCCACGCCGCGATGGTCCGGCGGTGCCAGGTCCGGCGTGGGCGCCGGCCCGGGCAGCAGGCCCAGCTGCAGGTCCGGGGCAAGCGTGTCGGCGCGGGTGCGCACGAAGCCGCCGGCCTCGGCGCCGACGGAGGCCATCGGCCCGGTTCCGTCGGCCTGCCACCGTTGCAGGTTCTCCGGGGTTGCTTCCTCCCAGAGGTTGCGGGTGTTCGGGGTGCGCCATGCCGGTGTGCACCGCGGGTGATCGTGCAGCCCCTGCCCCACCGATGGCGCATCGGCCACCACCGGGATGCCGTACGCGCGCAGGTGATCGGCCGGGCCGATACCGGAGAGCATCAGCAGCTGAGGGCTGGCGATCGTGCCTGCGCACACGAGCACTTCCCGGGCGACTCGGGTGTCCTGCTCGGCTCCGCCGATCCGGTAGCGGACCCCGGCCGCCCGGTCGCCTTCGATGAGGATCTTCGTTGTGGTCGCGCCGGTGAGCACGGTGAGGTTGGGCCGTGAGCTCGCCGGAGCCAGATAGGCGTCGGCGGTGGACCACCGCCGGCCCGACCGCTGAGTCGCCTGGTAGCGGCCCACGCCGTCCTGCACAGGGCCGTTGAAGTCCGGGTTGACGGGCAGGCCGGCGGCCGCCGCGGCGTCCAGCCAGGCACGTGAGAGCGGATGCTCGTACCGCACGTCCTCGACCCGCACCGGTCCGTCCACGCCGTGGAAGGCCGACTCGCCGCGCTCGTTGTCCTCTGCCCGGCGGAAGTACGGCAGCAGGTCGGCATAGCCCCATCCGGTACAGCCGTGGACGTCCCGCCAGCCGTCGTAGTCGGCCGGATTTCCGCGTACGTACACCATGCCGTTGATCGACGAACCGCCGCCCAGCACCCGGCCGTTGGCCAGGAAGATCCGCCGCCCGGCCACCTGCGGCTGCGGCACCGTGGTGTCATCCCACGCGTACGCGCCACGCCACAACGTCATGGCCGCGGCCGGCATACCGATCTCCGGCGTGTCACCGCGAGGACCCGCCTCCAGCAGCAGCACCCGAACACCGGGATCCTCGGTCAACCTGGCGGCCAGCACACAACCTGCGCTGCCCGCACCGACGATCACATAGTCGAACACCGGAGCCTCCTTTCGCGAAACCACGTACCAGCCCAGCCTTCGCCCGCAACACCGGTCCGATCTACGCAGCCCGTGCCAGCACCTTGGCCGGGCGCGCCAGCTCCCCGCGGCCGGCCCTCAGCGGGCAGGGACAGGCCGGTCAGGGCACCCGGCCAAGGCATTCATGTTTTACGATGCGTCGATGTCAGGGCCACGAATGCGAAGGCTCGCCACAGCCGTCGCCGCGGGGGTTGGTCTCGCACTGACCGTCCTCGTCGCGCCGGCCTCGGCCGCCGGGATTCCGCACATCCGGGGCGGGGAGACAGTGCCCGTCTACTCCTACGAGAACGCCGTCCGGGAGAGCGTCTGGGTGCAGACCCCGCTCGACAACGACGAGGACGGCGTGCCCGACCGGATCGCCGTCGACATCGTCCGGCCGCGCGAGGCGGCCGCGCGCCACCTCAAGGTGCCGGTCATCCTCGAGGGCTCGCCGTACTACTCCTGCTGCGGCCGCGGCAACGAAAGCGAGCTCAAGGAGTACGACGCGAACGGCACGATCACGAGGCAGCCCCTCTTCTACGACAACTATTTCGTGCCCCGCGGCTACGCTTTCGTCGCCGCCGACCTGGCCGGCACGAACCGCTCCACCGGCTGCATGGACGTCGGAGGCCGCGAGGAGGTGCTCGGCGCCAAGGCCGTCGTCGACTGGCTCAACGGCCGCGCCAAGGCCACTTACGCGGACGGCACCCCCGCCGTCGCCACCCGCTGGACCAACGGCAGAACCGGGATGATCGGCAAGTCCTGGGACGGGTCGGTGGCCAACGGCGTGGCCGCCACCGGCGTCGAGGGCCTCGAGACCATCGTGCCGATCTCGGCGATCTCCAGCTGGTACGACTACCAGCGCTACAACGGCGTCCTGCGCGCCGAGGACTACCCCGAGTTCCTCGCCCAGGTCGTCAGCGGCCGGCCCGAGGAGACGTGCGCGGCCACCGTGGACAGGCTCGACGAGGGCAGCGACGACGCCACCGGCAACTACAACGCCTACTGGGCCGAGCGCGACTTTCGCCCGGACGCCCGAAAGGTGCACGCCAGCGTTTTCGTCGCGCACGGCATCAACGACACCAACGTGACGACCACCCAGTTCGCGCAGTGGTGGAGCCGTCTGCGCGTACCCAAGAAGATCTGGCTTTCGCAGCAGGGCCATGTCGACCCCTTCGACATCAGGCGGGGCGATTGGGTGGACACCCTGCACCGCTGGTTCGACCGGTGGCTGCAGGGCCTGCACAACGGCATCGACCGCGAGCCCCAGGCAACCATCGAGACCGCACCCGGCACGTGGGTCTCCGAGCGATCCTGGCCGGCCGGGGACGCGCGCCAGACCAAGGTCGAGCTCGGCAACGGCGATGGGACGACCGGCACGCTGGGCGGCCGGCCCGGCACCGGCGAGCGCACGTGGACCGACGTTCCCGACCTGGACGAGGCCACCGCCGTCGCCGGCCCGAACACCGCGGTCCCCGGCCGGCAGGCTTTCCTCTCCGCGCCGCTCGCCCAGGCCGTACGCATCTCCGGCACCCCGCAAGTCACCCTGCGCGTTCAGGTCGACAAGCCGACCACCGAGCTGACCGCCCGCCTGGTCGACTACGGCGCCGCCACCCGGGTGAACTACCAGGCCCCCGGCGAGGGCATCACCACCCTGGACACCGAGTCGTGCTGGGGCGCAGCGACGGCCGCCGACGATGCCTGCTACCTGGACACCGCCGAGAACGTCGTGACCGCCGACCACGCCATCCTCACCCGAGGCTGGCAGGACGCCGCCCACCACGTCTCCCTGCGCTTCGTCACCCCGCTGCGACCGGGCCGCTGGTACTCGGTCACCGTCCCGATGCAGGCCACCGACCAGCGCATCGCCAAGGGCCACGTCCTCGGCCTGATCGTCCAGGCGAGCGACAACGAGTACTCGACCCCGCAGTCGACGGGCGCGACGATCCGGCTCGATCTGCGCGGCAGCTCACTCACGCTGCCCTTGGTGGGTCGCCTGCCGGCCGCGGGCGCCACCGCACCGACCGTGACGACGGCCGCGGCCGCCGTCACGCTCGCCCCGCACCGCTTCCACCCGCTCCTGCCCTGACCGGTGGTTCCCCGGGGCATCCCCCGGCCCCGGGGAGCGACTTCCGCCACGCTCAGCGGTGTCCCAAGAAACCAGGCTGGGCCGAGGCCGCCATGTTTCCGGACGGTGTCGGAAAGGTGGCCGGGATGTGGCTTTTGGCGTCAACTGAAAACTATATGCAGCGGCAGTGAAGGTTTTTCCGGGCTCCGGCGATCAAGATGTCTCGGTGCCCGGCCGACATCGTCAACTTCAGCGCACCGGACTCGTGGTAACCGCCTCCGCCCTCGCCGTCGTCGTCATCGCCGGTGGCGCGTGGGCCGGATACCACGAGTTCTCCGGCAAGAAATGCAGCGAGACCGTGAGCCTCAAGGTCGCCGCCGCCCCCGAGGTGGCGCCCGCCGTGCGGGCAGCGGCGGACGCCTGGGCCAAAGGCGAGGATGCCTGCGCCACGGTCGCCGTGACCGCGTCCGACCCGACCGGCATGGCCGCGGCGGTCGGCGGGCGGCACGGCGTCAACCTGGGCGGCGTCGGCGCCGCGCAGAACGCCGACCCGGGCGTCGACGCCTGGATCCCCGACTCCAGCACGTGGCTGCTGCGCATCGGGTCAGAGGCGCCGGGTTTCCAGCCGACCACGCTCGGCTCGATCGCGCAGAGCCCGATCGTGCTCGCGGCGCCGGAAAGCGCGGCCGCCGGGCTCGGCTGGCCCGCCCGTGCGCCCGGTTGGAAGGATTTCGCGAAAAAGGTCGCGACCGACAAGGCGCTGCGGCCCGGGACCGTCGACCCCCTGCGGGACGCCACCGGGCTGGCCGGGCTGCTCGCCTTCGCCGCCGCGGCGGGCACCGACTCCTCCGCGGCCACACTGAAGGTCGGTGTGATGCGCGCACTGTCGGCGAACAGCTCCAGCATCCGCAGCGATCTGCTCCAGAAACTTCCGCAGTCCGCGAGCGAAACCGGCGCCGGCGTAGGCCTCGCGCCGCTGTCCGAGGCCGACGTCATCGCGTACAACGGCGAAAGGCCGGCGACGGCGCTGGCCGCCATCTATCCGAAGCCGTTCTCCGTGGTCCTCGACTACCCGTTCGCGATCATGCCCGGCGTCGACCCGCAGAAGGCGACCGCGGCGACCGCGCTGCGCCAGGCCCTCGGCTCGAAAACTTTCCTTCAAGATCTAGCCAAGGCCGGCGTACGCGGTCCCGACGGCGCCGCCGCAGCGGGGTTCGCCACCCCCAAGGGAGCGCCCGCGACCGTCCCGCCGCCCGCCGCACAGAAACCGGCCGCGGTCGCCGGCGCGATCAGCCAGCTCCTCGGCAGCTGGACCGCGATCACCCAGCCGGGCCGGATGCTCGCCGTCTTCGACGTGTCCGCGTCGATGAAGGCGAAGGTGCCGACCGCCGGCGGCCTGAGCCGGGCCCAGGTCACCCAGGGCGTCGCGCGGCAGGGCCTGGCGCTGCTCGACGACCGCTGGTCGGTAGGGAACTGGACGTTCTCCACGAACATGGCCGGCAAGCGCCCGTGGGTGGAGAACCTGCCGATCCTGTCCTGCGCCGGGCACCGGCCCGAGCTGCTCGCCGCGATCGACAAGATCGTGCCGAAGGAGGGCGGCGACACCGGGCTCTACGACACGGCGCTCGCCGCGTACGAGCGGGTACAGAAGGGCTGGCAGGCCGGTGTGTCGAACTCGGTCGTGATCTACACCGACGGCGAGAACGACAACCCTGGCGGCCTCACCATCGACCAGGTGGTCGACAAGCTGACCAAGATCCGCGACCCCAAGCGTCCGGTTCGCATGATCATCATCGGCATGGGCACCGCCACCGACCGCAACGAGCTCGAGGCCATCACCAAGGCCGCCGGCTCGGGCGGCGTCTTCATCGCCACCGACCCCGCCAAGATCGGCGAAATTTTCCTGGAGGCGATCGCCAGCCGCAAGGGCGCCTGAGTTCCCCTCAAGCCGGCGTGTCCCCCGCCGATCAGCCGGATGCGGTGACGATCGGCGGGGGGTAACGCGTGGGCAGATGGCGGTGGCCAGCCTGGCAGGTGTACCTGGCCTTCTGCGCGGTGATCGTCGTGATCTACTACGCGGTCCCCGTCGACCAGGTCAAGACGGTCCTGGTCGGCACGATCGGCATGTCGGCGGCCGTCGCGATCGTCGTGGGCGTGCGGCGCAACCGTCTCCTCGTACGATGGCCCTGGTATCTCATGGCCGCCGCGCGTGTGTGTTTCGCGCTGGCCGAAATCGTCTATTGGATTCAGACGTTCGCCGCGGGCGGCGACGTCTTCCCCAGCTACGCCGATGTCCTCTACATCGGCTTTGCCGTCATGATGGCGATCGCCGTCGTCGGGCTGGTCCGCGCCCGCCGCCCCGGCAAGGACCTGCCCGGTCTGCTGCACGCCCTGGTCCTGTCCACCGGCGCCGCGATGCTGTCGTGGGTCTTCCTGATCGTTCCCTACGTCCGCGACGACACCCTGACCCCGCTGGCCCGCGCGGTTTCCCTGGCCTACCCCGTGTCCGACCTGCTGGTGCTGGCCGTCCTGGCCCGCCTGGTCACCGGTCGCGGCGACAAGCCACCGGCGTTCCACCTGAACGTCGCCAGCGTGCTGGCCATGCTCGTCGCCGACATCGGCTACGCCCTGCTGGAGCTGACCATCGGCTACCACGCCGGCAACATCGTCGACCTTGGCTGGCTGGCCATGCTGGCACTCGGCGGCGCGGCGGCCCTGCACCCCTCGGTCACCACGCTGTCCCGCAAGAGCCCTCCGACGGCCGAGGGCGAGGCGCCCCGGGGCCGGGCGGCCGCCCTGGCCGTGGCCGGCCTGATGGCCCCCGCGGTCCTGGCGATCGAGTGGCTGCGCGGCATGCCCATCGACGTCCCGGTCATCGTGCTCGGCTGCGCCGTCCTGTTCCTGCTGGTCATCGCCCGCCTCGACGGCCTCGTGCGGCTGACCTCGAAGGCCCTGCGCGCGGTGGAGGAACAGGCCACCACCGACCAGCTGACCGGCCTGGCCAACCGCCGCCGTTTCCACGACCGCTGGGCGTCCGCGCTCGGCTAGTCGGTGGGCCCGACCGCGCTGCTCTACATCGACCTGGACGGCTTCAAGCCGGTGAACGACGCCTTCGGCCACGAGGCCGGCGACGCCGTGCTGGTGGCGGTGGCCGAACGCATCAGCGCCATCACCCGTACGGGAGACGTCGTGGCCCGCCTGGGCGGCGACGAGTTCGCGGTGATCCTGCCCTGGACCGACGACGCCACCGCCGACACGGTCGCGGAACGCATCCTCGAAGCGCTGGCGCTGCCGTTCGACACGCCCTCCCGCCAGGTGTACATCGGCGCGAGCATCGGGGCGATCCGGGCGACGTCCGGAGCACACCCGGACGGCGAGCTGCGGCGCGCGGACGCGGCGATGTACGCCGCCAAGGCGGGCGGCCGCAACCGCGTCCACCGCGACAGGCTCGCGCCGGCCGAAGCGGGGGTCGTCAGAGAATCCGGTCCTGCGCGTGGGCGCCGAAATGGCGCGCCTGACGGGACATGATCTCGCGCATGGCGGTGCCACGCGGGACGCCGTAGACCGTGCCGGGGAAGTCGAGACCCTCCTGGACCGCCCACAGCTCGTCGTGGCGGTCCGGGGAGAAGAGCTCGGCGGGGTCGCCGGCCGCGATCCAGCCGATCGGCACCACCGTGCCCGGCGGCAGCGTCGACCGGACATGCAGCACGCTGTTGATGCGCAGTTCCGCGCCCGCGCCGGCGACCGACCCGGGAAACAGGGAGGCGCCGGTCGCCACGAACACCTCGTCGTGCAGCGTCGCGCCGTTCACATGGGCGTGCGGCCCGATCAGCACGGCGTCCCCGATCAGTGCGGGATGGTCGCGCCGGCCGCGGACCAGCGCGTGCTCCATCACGACGACGTCCGCGCCGATCCGGATCTCGCCGTCCTCCGCGGTCAGCACGGCCTGGTGCAGGATGCGGGCGCGCTCACCGAGAATCACGCGCCCGCACAGCACGGCGCTCGGCGCCACGTAGGCCGACGACGGCACGACCGGTCGATCCCCGCGATGCTCGATCAGGCTCATCCCCACCGGATTGCCCGCCTGCGCCGCCGCAAACGTCAGGCGCCCTGCTCCTCCAGCGCCCGCTCGAACCGTGCGGCGTCCCATTTCTCGGCGAGAGCCTGGCGGACGACCGCTGCCTGCGTCGGCGGCGCCATGCCGCCGATCGGCTGGTGACGGTCGAGGTTGGTGGGGAACGCATAACCCTCGGCCGACGCGGCAATCACGTTTTCCACGTTGCCCGGAAAGTGTCGCAGGACGGGGTAGAGAGCCCGGAGCATCGCCGCGCGGTCGACAGTTTCCATGGCGCGGCCGAAAGCGGAGGAGATCTGGAGGAGGTTCGCCATCCGCCGCACGTCGGCGGAATGGTTCGTGCCGGCGCCGTGGAAGACGGCCGGGTTGAAGAAGGCGGCGTCGCCCTTGGCCAGCGGAAGCTGCACGCGGCGCTCGTTGAAGTAGGCGGTGAACTCGGGCTGGTGGAAGGCGATGTAGCCGGGCGGGTACTTCTGCGAGTGGGGCAGGTAGAGCGTCGGGCCGGTGTCGAGGGGCATGTCCACGTGCGCGACCGCGCCCTGGAGGGTCAGCATCGGCGACAGGGCGTGGATGTGCGCGGGGTAGCGCAGCGCCTGCTCCCGGGACATGAAGCCCAGGTGGTAGTCGCGGTGCGCGACCTGCGCGACGCCGCCGGGATTGACCACGTTGACCTGCGAGGTCACCTGGTAGCCGGTGCCCAGCCAGGCCTCGCAGATCAAGGCCAGCGTCTCGTTGTCGTAGTAGGCCGCGAAAGCCGCCGGGTCGCGGAGCGCGAACTTGTCGAGGGCGCCCCAGACCCGGTCGTTGGCGCCGGGTTTCGCGAAATGGTCGCCGCCGGTCACCCCGGCTGCCCTCTGGACGGCGATCAGATCGTCGAAGACGGCGCTGGCGCGGTCGACAACGGCCGGGTCGAAGGCGCCGGCGAAGACAACGATCCCGGGTCCGTCCGTCAGGGCCCGGACCAGCTCGGCCTGCACCGTTTTCGTGTTTTCCAGATCGGCCGGGAAAATCAGCACGTCGTCGACGACGTCGATCGCGTGCGGATAGTCGCTCGGCTCTGTCTTCTGCTCGCAGACCGCCCGGAATTCGTCCAGGTCGCAGTCGGCGGCGGTGAACCAGGTTGTCATGCCGTCACGCTAGGTCACCGCGAGGCAGGGAAGAACCTTGAAAACCCCTCAAAAGGCCATCATGGTGTACGGGTGAAGCACCCGTACCGCATTCGCGAGATCGCCGCCCAGGCCGGCCTGAGCGAGGCGACCGTGGACCGGGTGCTGAACGACCGCCCGGGGGTGCGGGAGAGCACGATCCGCGAGGTCCGCCAGGCGATCGCGGATCTCGACCGGCAGCGGACCCAAGTTCGGCTGGCCGGCCGCACCTTCATGATCGACGTGGTGGTACAAGCGCCGCCACGCTTCTCGGCGTCGATCCGGGCCGCGCTCGAGGCGGAGCTGCCCGGCCTGCGGCCCGCAACTTTCCGCGCCCGATTTCATCTGCTGGACGGGCCGTCGGTGGCCGACGTGGTGACCGTGCTCGATCGGGTGGCACGTAGTCGTTCCGAGGGCGTGATTCTGAAGGCTCCCGACGTACCCGAAATCGTGGCCGCGGCCCGCCGCGTGCCCACTCCCCTGGTCACCCTCGTGACCGATCTGCCGGCCAGCCGGCGCATCACCTACGTCGGGCTCGACAACCGCGCGGCCGGCGCCACCGCCGCCTACCTGATCCACCGGTGGCTCGGCGCGGGGGACGGGGACGTGCTGGTGGTGCGCGGCCGCAGCTCCTACCGCGGCGAGGACGAGAGGGCCGCCGGTTTCCGCGCCGAGATGCCGTCCTTTCGCCGCCTGTTCTCGGTGGTCGACCCGGAGGACAGCCCCGAAACTGTCGCCGCCGGCATCCGCGAAGTCCTCGCCGGGGCGCCGTCGATCCGCGCGATCTACTCGATGTACGCGGGCGCGGGCGGAAACCGGACCGTGGTGTCGGCGTTCCGCGACCATCCCTACGACGTTTTCGTGGCCCACGACCTGGACGAGGAGAACACCGCGCTGCTGCGCCAGCGAAAGCTTTCCGCCGTGCTGCACCACGACCTGCGCACCGACCTGCGCCGGGCCTGCCACGCCATCATGCAGGCGAACGGCGTGCTGCCCGGCCCGATCCGCGTCAACCCGTCGGCCGTCCAGGTCATCACTCCGCACAACGCGCCGCCGGTCGAGTTCTGATCACCGAGGCCGGCACGCCCGGACCGACACGCTCGGGCCGGCGCGCTCGGGCCGGCGCGCTCGGGCCGGCGCGCTCGGGCCGACACGCTCGGACCGACACGCTCGGGCCGGCACGGCCGGACCGGTTGATCGTCGCGCTCGCAATCGGCTGCTGTCCGCGACGACGTTGATCACTCCCAGCCCGCCTCGGAGAGGAAAGGTCAAGCCCGTGCCCGGACGAGCGCCGACCACCGCAGAGTTGATGAACTGCTGCTCCCGTCGAACCGGGACCTATCAAGATTCGGCCCTGACAGGCGCCGGTCCGGGCCGGCCCCTCACAGCAGGCCACCGCCGGCGTGACTCCGGCCTCCTCAGTACGCCACCGCTGACGCTATCCCCGGCACCTGCATGACGCGGGTGACCCGATTGGCGTCGGTGTCCACTTTCGATACACCCCGGTCGAGCACCCACACGGTCGACGCCCCCGCCACGAGGAAGAACGACGGGTCGTCCGGATCGGAGGCGGCGACCGGCATCCGGGCGATGACCCGCCCGGTCGCGGCCTCCACCCGTACGATCTCGGATCTCACCTCGTCGCCCACCCAGAGCGACCCGAGCGCCGCCACCGCCGGCAGATCCTGCGAGATGTCGGCGACGCGGACCGTGAGGCGGTCGGCCAGCCTCATCACGCTGCCACAGTTGCCGATCGCCCACCCGCCGGCCAGCGACAGCACCAGCTCGTCGTGCGGCATCCGCACCTCGCCAACGACACGCCCGGTCTCGGGGTCGAGCCGGCGCACGACCGGCGAGTTGATCCCCGTCGCATATCCGCCGGACAGCTCGCCCACGCTCTCCGGCAACAGGGTCTCGGTGATGGCCGGTTGAGAGGGCGAGGGCTGAGAGGACTGCGACGGCTGACCCGACTGCCCTGGCCGGCCCGACTCACCCGGCTGCCCTGGCTTACCCGGCTGCCCTGGCTTACCCGGCCGGCCCGGCTCACCCGGCCGGCCCGGCTCACCCGGCCGGCCCGACTCACCCCACCGGCCTGGCTGGGCCACGGCGGCCGGATCGACCCGCAGCAACCGCCTGCCCGAAGCCAGCCACAGCCACCGCGAATTGGCGGCCGCCGCTACCGGCATGAACCCCGCTGGCAGCGCAAGCGACGCGACTTGGCCGGACGGCCCGACCCGCCACAGCTTTTCCGGCTGCCCGATCCACAGAGCACCGTGCGCGACGATCAGGCGGTTGTTCACGAGCGGTGATGCCACCGGCACACTGCCCCTCCCGACCACCTTGGCAGCGCCCGGATCGATCACCGACACGTCACCGCTGTCGAGCCGGTAGGACCAGATCTTCCCCGCACCGGCCGCCAGCGACGGCGGCACCCGCGCATCCACACCGCCCACGCCTATCGAACGCCCGCCGATGGCCCGAACCGTGCCGCTCCCGTCGGCCACCCACAACGACTCCCGCAGGGAAGGAGACGAGCCAGGAGGGCCGGAAGACGAGGAAGGCGGCCCCGAAGATGGGGCAGATGCCGTGCCGGACCGCGAAGCCGGATCCACGCCGCCCGCGACGGGAGCGACCTTCCCGCCCGGACAGTCCGATTCGGTTCCCCGCAACCCCGGGACGCAGCCGGCCCCGAGCCCCGCCACAGCGACCAAACCGGCCGCCACGCCCTTCCACGGCTTCACCGCAGGCACGCTACACCGCACGCCACTGCGGAAGGTTTCAGGCGACCGAGCGGCCACCGCGGAAAGTTTCAGGCGAGCGAGCGCAACCGAGCGGCCACCGCCTCCGGCCGGGTGTCGTTGACCCACGAGCCCATCGCCGATTCCACGCCGGCGAGAAACTTGAGCTTTCCGGGAGCGCGCAGGATCGAGAAAACCTGGAGATGCAGACGGAAAAGGTCACGCTGGGTACGAGCCGGCGCCTGGAAGACCCCCGAGATGTACGGGAGCGCGTCCACACCCGGGAAGTAACGGTCGAGCCTCCCGAGCAGGTCCAGGTAGATCACGGCGAGGTCGTCGCGCTCGGCCGGGGTCAGCGCCGGCAGGTCCGGGACGTCCCGGTGCGGCGCCAGGTGGACCTCGACCGGCCACCGGGCCGCCGCCGGCACGTACGCGGTCCAATGCTCCGAGGTCGCCACCACACGTGTCCCGGCTCGCCGCTCGGCATCCAGAATGTCGCGGAAAAGATTCCCGCCCCGATAGGCGCCGGCCATGGCGATCATGCGGGCGGCCTTGGGCGGCACGAACGGAAACGCGTAGATCTGCCCGTGCGGATGCGGCAGCGTCACCCCGATCTCGCGACCACGATTCTCGAACGGAAACACGTACTCCACGTCGGGCGACGCGCCTAGCACCGCGGTCCGGTCGGCCCACGCCTCGATCACGGTCCGGGCGCGGTGCGGCGTCAGGCTTCCGAACGAACCTTTCGGCGCCGATGAGAAAACAACCACTTCCGTACGACCACGCGCGGGCCGCACCGGCCAGAGCGGATCGTTGTCGACGAGCTCGAGCGACCCCGGCGCCCGCGATGAGAACGACGGGAACCGGTTCTCGAAGACCACCACGTCGTAGGACGACGAAGCGATCTCGGTCGGGGCGCCACCCGGGACGGTGGGGGCGAGCGGGTCCTCGTCGGGCGCGGGCAGGAACGTGCGGTCGTTGCGGTGGGCCGCGATCGCGATCCACTCGCCGGTCAGCGGGTCGTACCGCATCTCCGGATCGCCCGACGCCGGTGGCAATGCCCGCGTGTCCACGGCATCGCGGTCGGCGAAGGGCGGCGTGTCGTCGAAGTAGATGATCTCCCGCCCGTCCGCCATGCGCCGTGCGCTGCGGCGTACGAGATGGGGCTCCCGAAAGACCGGCCACCCCTCGACCGCGAGCGAGTCGATCGCCAGAAGCTGCCCGTCTGCCGCCGCCAGGCGGTCGCGGGCGTCCTCCGGGAGCGAAATCGTCGATCCGGTCGCCAGCGGCAGCAGATGCAGGGTGACCTCGGAGTTCTCGCGCACCCCGGCGTCGCGGAGGCTGACGATCCATTCCGACCCGTCCCAGAACCGGTCGGTGACGGCCCGTCCGTCGACCCGCAGCTGCCCGACGTCCCCGGCCCATTGGATCCGCAGGTAGGAATCCAGGCCGAGCGCGGGCAGCGCAAGGCGGTGGACCGCGGCCAGTTCCGAGAAAGTTTCCGGCGTGGGCGCAGACTGGCGGCCCTCAAACTTTCCGTACGCGACCGGAATCGCGCCACTGGCGGGCTGCACGAGAGAGGCGTTCACCGCCGCCGTCGATCCACCCGGCCCACCCGGCGCACCCGGGCCGCCCGGGCCGCCTTCGAGCGAAAGCGCCGCGAAACAGCGCGCCGCCGTGTCGTAGACCCGCACGTCCGGCCCGGTGGACTCGATGCGCCCGTCCGGACCCCAGGTGAGCATGTGCTCCGAGAGGAGCAGGCGACGCGCCGGGCCGTCCTCGCACACCCACACGTCGGCGGCGACGGCGGCGGGCAGGACCAGCAGGTCCAGCTCGCCGCCGCCCTGCCGGAGCCGGACCGGCGACAAGCCCGGCTCAACGGTGGCGACGGAGCCGCCGACCGAGTACGAGACCTCGATGCCGGCCTCCGCGACCAGCACCAGGGTGGGCACCGCGCCCGGCAGCACGGTGAGCGCCGACGCCGTGGCCCAGTCGAGCCGCACGCCGCCCAGGGAAAGAGCGAGAGGCCAGCGGGCGAGCGTCCCCGGCGACACGTCCACCGGCGACGACGGCAGCACGAAGGTTTCGCAGTCGAGCGCGACCTGGAACTGAGCGCCCCGGTAGACCGGCAGCGGCACGTGCGGCTGGTGCCACGCGATGAAGAGGAACCCGCTGCGGCCGTCGCTGCGCAACGCCCAGCGCAAGGTTTCCGAGTCCTCGACACCCGAGGGACGCTCGACCGGCAGGCTGGATGGCATCTCGGCGAGCGAGGCGCCGAAAGCCTTGAGGAAAGCGTGCTGCAGCCGTAGAGCGGCGTGGCTCTCGGCCAGCGTCCCCGCCTCGCCGATCGGCGCGTGGAAGTCGTAGCCGAGGGGCGGCATATCGTTCGGATATCCGCTCGCGTGCGACTCCTGCACTCCGCCGTCGCGAGGAGGGTTCGTGCCCCCGGCGTACATGTAATAGCCCTGCCACGCCGACCCGTTGCCGATCTTGCAGTGGGCGATGGCCGCGACGTCGAGAGCCGCCGGCCGCGGCCGGCGGTGATAGGCGGTGGCCATGCCGCCGCCCAGCTCGCAGGTGGCCGGCGGGAAGAGCTCCGACGGCGTGCGCGGGTGCGACCGGTCCGCCCGCATTCCCTGCAGCCGCATCCTGCGGACGTCCGCCCCGATCCCCGGGTCGTCCCACACGTGCGAGAAGAAGTAGTGGTCGCGGAAAGTCGGATCCCAGGGCGCGTCCGCATCGACCCAGAAGCCGTCGCCGTAGCCGCCGTAGAGCGGCAGCACCTCCTCGGCCGGCAGGTCCGCGCTGCCCCACGCGGTCGCCGTCCAGAGCGGCGCCGACATACCGGCCTCCCGGGCCAGCCGCTTGAGCGTGACGAGGTGGCCGGGCTGGTCGTACAGCTCGTTCTCGAGCTGGATGCCGAGCACTTGCTCGCAGCGCCCGTCGAGCGCGGCGGCGATCTGCCCGAACCACTCCCGGACCAGGCTGAGGTAGGCCGGGTCGTCGGTGCGATGACGTACCGGCGCCGCCTGAACCCAATCGGGAAAGCCGCCGTTGCGAGTTTCGCCGTGCACCCACGGCCCGATCCGCAGGATCACGTCGAGACCCTCGGCCACGGCGAGGTCGACGAAAGCCGCCACGTCGAGGTTTCCGTCGAAACGCGGCTCGCCGCGCCGGTGGACGTGGTGCAGCCAGATCACGTAGCTGGACGCGACGGTGACCCCGCCCGCGCGCATCTGGCGCAGCCGCTGCCGCCACCGGGCGCGTGGAAGGCGGCTGTAGTGGATCTCGCCGGAGACCGGGACGACGGGACTGCCGTCACGGATCAGGTAGCGGCTGGTGAGCGAAACACCGGCCCGCGTGTCCTCGTCGTTGCTCATCCGTGGCCGGCGCGGCGGCTCTGACCATGGATGGTGGGCGACGTTCAGCACGGGTGACTCCTTTTGCACAGAGGGGCCAGCTGTAACCGGTCACAGCCGCCTGGCCCCGCACGATACAGCCTGTTAACCGCCGCGACGCAAGGGCTTGACAATTGCCATGCCGAGCAGCACTGTAACCGGTCACAGGTCCTGTTCGGTGACGCACGTCTCCTCCGGCAGCGACCGCGGCCGCATCCCTCCCGCGGCCGGCCGATCGAGGAGGATCGATGAAAAAGACATTCCTGCCGCTCGCCGGGGTTCTGGCCGCTGCGCTCATGATGACCACGGCCGCCTGCTCCAGCGACGACGACAGCAGCGGCGGAGAGACCGCCGCCAAGCCCGGCGAGAAGGTCGAGCTGACCTACTGGACCTGGGCGCCGAACATGGACAAGGTCGTCGAGGGCTGGAACTCGGCGCACCCCGACATCCACGTCACCGTCAACAAGCAGGACGGCGGCGACCCGGCCGTCACGAAACTGCTCACCGCGATCAAGGCCGGCAGCGGTGCGCCCGACATCATGCAGGCCGAATACCAGAAAGTTCCCACCCTGGTTTCCGCCGACGCGCTCGCCGACATTTCCAAGGAGGCGGGCACCCTCAAGGCGAAGTTTCCCGATTCGGCCTGGAATGCGGTCACCCTCGGCTCCGAGGCTCTCTACGGCGTCCCGCAGGACTCCGGCCCGATGATGTTCTACTACCGCACCGACGTCTTCGAGAAACTCGGCCTGCAGGCCCCGAAGACCTGGGACGACTACGCCGCCGCGGCCCGCAAGATCCACACAGCGAACAAGAAGCAGTACCTCGGCACCTTCTCGGCCAACGACCCGGGCTGGTTCGCCGGGCTCTCCCAGCAGGCCGGCGCCTCCTGGTGGGGCGTCAACGGCGACACCTGGTCGGTCGCCATCAACGACGCCAACACCCAGAAAGTCGCGACCTACTGGGGCGGCCTCGTGGCCGAGGGCGTCGTCGACAACAAGCCGATGTACACCCCCGAATGGAACGCGGCTCTCAACGACGGCACGCAGGTCGGCTGGCTCAGCTCGGTCTGGGGCCCCGGCGTGCTCGAGGGCAACGCGGCGAGCACCAAGGGCAAGTGGAAGGCAGCGCTGCTGCCGCAGTGGGACGCCGCCAGCCCCAAGAACGGAAACTGGGGCGGCTCGGCCACCAGCGTCACCACCCAGAGCAAGCACAAGGCGCAAGCCGCCCAGTTCATCGCCTGGATGAACACCGACCCGGCCGGCATCAAGGCCCTCGCCACCCAGGCCAACGTCTACCCGGCCAGCGTCGACTCGTCCGCCGCGCTGACCTCGCCGCCGGCTTTCCTCGCCGACCAGACCGATTTCTACTCGATCGCCGCCGAGGCCGCGAAAATCACCAACCCGTTCACCTACGGCCCGAACGTCAACGTGGCGTACTCCAGCTACAACGACGCCTTCGGCAAGGCCGCCGGCTCGAAGAAGGCCGCCGACTTTGCCGCGGCGCTGACCACCATGCAGCAGACCACGGTCGACGACATGAAGAACACCGGCTTCAAGGTCGCCGGCTGACATTTCGTGCGGCGGGCGCCGACGCGCCCGCCGCACCTGGCTTTCGGAAAGAAGGTGGCGGCTTTGACGGCGTTCTCCACCAGCACACGTACGCCCGCGCGCGGTCGCCGGAAGGCCGGGGCGCCCTATCAGTTCCTCGCTCCGGCGCTGATCCTTTTCGTGCTCTTCCTGGCCGCGCCGATCGCGTACGCGGCGTACCTGAGCCTGCGCCGGGTGAAGGTGAGCGGCCTCGGGCTCGGCGCCGGCGCCCGTACCGAGGTGTGGGCCGGCCTGACCAACTACGCGCGCTCGCTGAGCGACCCCGATTTCCTGCCGAGCGTCTACCGCGTCTTCGCCTACGGGATGATCGTGGTGCCCACCATGCTCGGGCTCGCGCTGCTCATGGCCCTGCTCCTGGATGCCGGCCGCACGAAAGTCGGCACTTTCGCCCGTACGTCAATCTTCTTGCCGTATGCGGTGCCGGCGGTCGTGGCGTCGTTGCTCTGGGGTTTTCTCTACCTGCCGAGGGTCAGCCCGTTCAACGATCTGCTCTCCGTTTTCGGAATCGCCGCGCCCGACGTGCTCGCCGGCTCCTCGGTGATGTACGCGGTCGCGAACATCGCGGTCTGGGGCGGCACCGGCTTCAACATGATCGTCATCTACACGGCGCTGCGGGCCATCCCGACCGACTTGTTCGAGGCGGCCCGGCTCGACGGCGCCACGGACGTGCAGATCGCCTGGCGCGTCAAGATCCCGATCATCATGCCGTCGCTGATCATGACGTTCGTCTTCTCGCTCATCGCCACGCTTCAGGTCTTCGCCGAGCCGATGACGCTGAAGCCGCTGAGCAACACCATCTCCACCACGTGGACTCCACTGATGAAGGTGTACCGGGACGCCTTCACCCGCAACGACATCTACTCCGCCGCGGCCACCTCGGTGGTCATCGCGGTCGCCACTTTCGTCCTCTCCTTCGGGTTCCTCAAGCTCGTCGGGAACCGGGCCTTCAACCAGGAGGACTGACCATGAGCGTCTCCACCGTCCTGCCCCCGGTGCCGGCCACCGCGGAGCCCGCGACCGCGCCCCGCGAGCGCCGCGGCAACCGGCGGCTCAGCCCGGCCGCGACGATCCTGCTGCTGCTCGGCGCGTTGTACTGCCTGTTTCCGGTGCTGTGGGTGCTGATCGCGTCGTCGAAGAGCTCAGGTGAGCTGTTCTCGACCTTCACGCTCATGCCGAGCTCTCATCTTTTCGACAACATCGCCGACCTCAGCACGTACCGGGGCGGCCTCTACTGGCGGTGGATGGCCAACACCGCCCTGTACGCCGGGGTGGGCGCGGCCGGCTCCACGCTGGTCTCGGCGATGGCAGGTTTCGCGCTGGCCAAGTACGCGTTTCCCGGAAAGCAGTTCGTCTTCAACCTGATCCTGGCCGGAGTGCTGGTGCCCGGCGTCATCCTGGCGATCCCGCAGTACCTGCTGCTGGCCAAGGTGGGCATGACCAACACGTACTGGTCGGTGCTGCTGCCCAGCATGATCACGCCGTACGGAATCTATCTCTGCCGTATTTTCGCGGCCGCGGCGATTCCCACCGAGGTCCTGGAGGCCGCCCACATCGACGGCGCCGGCGATTGGCGCACGTTCGGCACGGTGGCGCTGCCGATGATGCGGTCGGGCCTGGTCACCGTTTTCCTGTTCCAGTTCGTGGCGATCTGGAACAATTTCATGCTCCCCTACATCATGCTGGGCGACGATCGCCTCTATCCGCTCACCGTCGGGCTCAACGGCCTGCTGAACCAGGGCGCCAACCAGCCTTCGATGTACATCGTCGTGGTGACCGGCGCGCTGCTGTCGATCGTTCCGCTGGTCGCGCTCTTCCTCGGCCTGCAGCGTTACTGGCGCGTCGACCTGGGCGCGGGCGCGGTGAAGGCCTGATGAGCACTATGATCCCCCACGTGCCGACACCGCCCGGTACGGGGCGCAAGCGGCCCACCATCCGCGACGTGGCGCGCGAGGCCGGGGTCTCTTACGCGACCGTCTCCCGCGTCCTGAACGGCCGGGAGTGGGTCAGCCCCGAGGCCGTGCGAGCGGTGCGCGAGGCGATCGCCCGGACCGGCTACACGGCGAACCCGCATGCCCGTTCGCTGGCCACCGGAAAGTCCGGGTCGATAGCTTTCCTGCTCACCGAGCCGCAGCACCTGCTGTTCGAGGATCCGACTTTCTCGGTGCTGCTGCGCGGCGTCGCCCAGGCGCTCTCCGACCGGGAGCTCACGCTGATCCTGATGATCGCGTCGACGCCCGAGGAGCGGAACCGCACCATCGCGTACCTCGCCGGCGGCCACGTCGACGGCGTGGTGCTGATCTCGCCGCACTCGGGCGACCCGCTGCTCAGCCACCTCGTGCAGGCCGAGCTGCCGATCGTCGCGTGCGGCCGCGTCCTCGGCTACGAGCAGGTGATCTCGTCGGTGATGGCGGACGACCGGTCGGGCGGGCGCTCGGCCGTCGACCACCTGGCGACGGCCGGCTGCCGGCGGATCGCCACGATCACCGGGCCGCAGGACATGGTCGGCGGCGTCGATCGCTTGCAGGGCTACACGGACGCGTTGCTCGCGCACGGCCTCGAGCTCGATCCCGCGCTGATCGTGCACGGCGACTGGGGCCGGGCGAGCGGCGCGGCGGCGATGCGCCGGTTGCTCGACCAGGCGCCCGATCTCGACGGCGTTTTCGCGGCGTCGGACGCGATGGCGGCGGGCGCGTTGCCGGTGTTGCGCGACGCGGGGCGTCAGGTGCCCGGCGACGTGCGGGTGGTCGGCTTCGACGACTCGGGGCTGGCCGCGACGCTGGATCCGCCGCTGTCCACCGTGCGGCATCCGCTCGACCGCATCAGCGAGGAAATGGTTCGCCTGCTCACGGACGTGATCGCCGGGCGTACCCCGCTCTCGATCACCGTGCCCACGTCCCTGGTCCTGCGGGAGTCCTCGCCCGCGCTCGACTGACGCCGGCCCGCGGGCATCGCCGCCCGTGGCCGGAAGTCCAGGCGGCTCCCCCTCCCGCCGGAGCTCCCCCTCCGCCGAAATATCCGACGCTCCGCGCCTGATATTTCTGATATTTCGGTTATGCACCATGGCACCAATCCGGCGATCCCCCATCGCCGGCCGCTCTTTCATCCTTCAAGGAGCGCCATGAAACCGTCCCTGAGAGCCGTCGTGGCCGCGATAGTTTTCGCGGTCCCGCTGGCAATCGCCACCCCCGCACACGCGGCGAACACCCTCACCATGCTCGGCACGGACGTCTCGTCGCTGCAGCGCAGCCTCGATCTCGGCGCGAAGTACTACAACAAGTCGGGCGCCGCCGCCGACCCGTACGACATCCTCAAGTCGGCCGGCGCCAACTACATGCGGCTGCGCATCTGGAACAACCCGGCCAGCGGCTACAACAACAAGGCCAAGGTCCTCCAGCAGGCCAAGGCCGTCAAGGCCAAAGGCCTCAAGCTCCTGGTCGACTTCCACTACTCCGACACGTGGGCCGATCCGGGCAAGCAATATCCGCCTGCGGCGTGGGCATCGCATTCACTCACGCAACTGCAGACCGACGTCTACAACTACACGTACGACGTTTGCACCGCCCTGAAAGCGCAGGGCACGACCCCCGACAGCGTGCAGATCGGCAACGAGATCAACGTCGGGATGCTGTGGCCGAAGGGGCAAGTTACGAACAGCAATTTCGCCCCGCTGGCGTCGCTGCTCAAGCAGGGCTACAACGCGACGAAAGCCTGCAACAGCTCCACCCAGGTGTGGATCCACACCGCCGACGCGGACAGTGACGCGAACGCCCGCTGGTTCTACGACGGCATCAAGGCGCAAGGCGTGACCTGGGACGTCACGGCGCTGTCGTACTACTGCATGTGGCACGGCACACTTTCCAACCTGTACAACGTCATCGCCGACGTGAAATCCCGCTACGGAAAGCCGGTCGTGATCGCCGAGACCGCGTACCAGTTCACCACTGCGAACGCGGACAGCACGTCCAACTCGATCCCCGGCACCGTGCTCTGCGACAACATCCCGGCAAGCTGGGCCGGTCAGGCGCAGCAGTTCACCTGGGTGCAGAACACGGCGCGAAACGCCGGCGCGGTCGGCGTCTTCTACTGGGAGCCCACCTGGTACGCCGTCAAGGGCAACGGCTGGGATCCCGCCAACATCAACGGAACCGGCGACGGCTGGGACAACATGGCCACCTTCGATTGGACCGGCCACGTGAACCCGAACATCGTCTGGACCCCGTGAGCCGGTAACGGCGTCGGCTTCGCTTCGCTCCACTGGGGCGGAGCGAAGCCGGCCAGCACAGTGATGTTCCACTCCGGGCCCGTCACCGTGTCGGTACTCACGGCATAATCACGCTGATCAGAGCGCTGTACATGGCGGAGAACCGAGTACAACGGGAGTGATGATGCAGCGGCATCGTGTGGTGGTCATCGGCGCCGGGTTCGGCGGACTCTTCGCGATCAAGGCATTGAAGAACGCCCCCGTCGACATCACTTTGATCAACGGTACGGCTTACCACCTGTTCCAGCCCTTGCTCTACCAGGTCGCCACCGGCATTCTTTCGCAGGGCGAAATCGCGCCCCCGATCCGCGAGGTACTCAAGCGACAGGACAACGTCGACGTACGCCTGGGCTGGGCCTCGAAAATCGACATCGAGAACAAGATCGTGCATGTCGAGGGCCCCGGCATCGACTACTCGGTCGAGTACGACACGCTGATCGTGGCCGCCGGCGCGGCACAGTCCTATTTCGGCAACGACGGCTTCGCCGACCACGCGCCCGGCATGAAGAACATCGACGACGCGCTCGAGCTGCGCGCCCGCATCTTCGGCGCGTTCGAGATCGCCGACCTGCAGACCTCGCCGGAGGACGTCGACCGCTGGCTCACCTTCGTGGTGGTCGGCGCGGGCCCGACCGGCACCGAGATGGCCGGCCAGATCGCCGAGCTCGCCCACCGCAACCTGCCCGGGCAGTACAAGCACATCGACCCGCGCAAGGCCCGCATCATCCTGGTCGACGCGCTCCCGGCCGTGCTCAACACGTTCGGCGACCACCTGTCGACGCGCGCGCTGCGCCAGCTGCACCTGCTCGGCGTCGAGGTCGAGCTGAACACCAAGGTGGTCGGCGTCGACGCGACCGGCATCGAGGTCGAGACCGAACGCGGCCACGAGCGCATCCCGTCGATGACAAAGGTCTGGGCGGCCGGCGTCTCCGCCCCGCCCCTGGCCCGCAAGCTGGCCGAGACCACCGGCGCCAAGGCCGACCGCGCCGGGCGCATTTTCGTGGAGCCCGACCTGACCGTGCCGGGCCACCCCGAAATTTTCGTCGTCGGCGACATGATCAACCTCGACGACGAGCACGGCCAGCAACTCCCCGGCGTCGCCCAGGTGGCGATCCAGGGCGGCAAGTACGCGGCGGCCACCATCAAGAACCGCCTGGCCGGAAAGCCGGCCGGAAAGCCGTTCAAGTACTTCGACAAGGGCAGCCTGGCCACGATCTCCCGCTTCGCCGCGGTCGCCAGCATCGGCAAGCTTCGCCTCGACGGGTTCTTCGCGTGGGTGATCTGGGTCGTGGTCCACCTGTTCTACCTGGTCGGCTTCAAGAACCGGGTGAGCGCCGTGATGCACTGGGCGATCAGCTTCCTCGGGCGGGGCCGCTCCGAGCGCGTGGCGACGGTGCAGCAGGCTTTCGCCCGGCGCGCCATCCACGAGTACGGCGACCCGTTCGAGCGCGCCCGCGAGGAGATCGCCGAATCGACCGAGGAGCACGCGGCCGGCCACTAGCGCCGGGCCGGCGTTCGCCGGGACGGCATTGGCCCGGGCAACGCAGCGCCGTAGACCGACAACGCCGGACCCGGTTTCGCCGGGTCCGGCGCGGCGTTCCTGGGCCGGATTCCCTGCACCGCGAGACTGCAACCGGAGCGCCGCCCCTCGGACGCCGCACCTCCGGTCCGGACGATCGCTAGGCAGTCGCGGGGATCGGGCCGAGCAGCTCGATCCCGTTGGCCGCGGCGATGGCGAGCACCGTGTCCATGTCCGGGCTCGCGGCCGCCGCCACCGCCCGCGAGAAACTTTCCATCGGGGCGCCCGGCGCGTGCACGACAAACGCGACCGCGTCCGCCGCCGATTCGTTGCGGATCGTGTGCGGTGTCCCGCCCGCCAGGGGGGACGACGTCACCGGCGACCGCAGTCACCCGCCGTATCCCTGCATCGTCCTCGTCGAGATAGAACGTGAACTCGCGCGAAGCTCGTGCAGCCGACCGAACGCGGACGTGAGGTCGTACGCGTCGCGCAGGCTCTCGTCCCCGAGATCGAGTCGTGGATCGGCGCGATCGTGGGCGCCGACCGGGCCCGCGCCCTGCGCGAGGACCTGGAGACCATCCGCCGCGCGGTGGTACTAACCTAGGGGTCCTAGGTTTAGCCCGAGTCACCTGAGGATTGCCATGCCCCGGCAGGGTCTGACCACCGAGCGGGTCTCCGCGGCCGCCGCCGAGCTGGCCGATTCGCTGGGCCTCGACCGGCTGACGGTCGCCGCTGTCGCGCGCCATTTCGGTGTGGCCGACGCCAGCCTCTACGGCCACGTCCGCAACCGCGAGGCCCTGCTTCACCAGGTCGCTGTCCGCGCCGCGGCCGCATTCTCCGACCAGATCGCGCTCGCCGTAGCCGGCCGCGCCGGCCACGAGGCCCTGACAGGTTTCGCGGACGCGTACCGAAATTTCGCGGTGACCCACCCCGGCCAGTACGCCGCGACCAACCTCCAGCTGCCACCCGAGATCGGCCACAACTCCGCCGGCCACCTGCGCCTGATCGATCTGAGCTACGCAACTTTCCGCGGCTACGGCATCGAGGAGCCCGGTCTCACCGACACGGTCCGTTTCGTCCGCAGCACGCTGCACGGTTTCGCGACCCTCGAGTCGTCGGCGGGTTTCGGCCACCCGCGCGGCCTCGACACGTCGTTTCGCCACGTGGTCGACGCGATCCACACGGCGTTGACCCACTGGCCCGCCGGAGAGGAACAGAACCCATGACAGAGCAAGACTTCGACGTACGGGCGGCCGACGGAATCCGCTTGACGGTGCGCCGCCAGGGCGTGGGCACCCCGGTCGTCCTGGTGCACGGCTCGGGCGGCGGCCTGCACAGCTGGGCCCCGCTCGCGTTCCTGCTCGCGGGGTCGTTCGAGCTGTGGATGCCGGCCCGCCGAGGCTACGGCCCCAGCGACGTCCCGCCGTCCCGCAAGTCTTTCAAGGACGAGGTAGGCGACCTGACCACGATCCTCGACACGATCGGCCGCCCAGCCCACCTGGTGGGCGCCTCCTACGGCGCCACGCTGGCGCTGCACACCGCCGCGAGTGCCCCCGATTCGCTGCTCTCCGTGGCCGTCTTCGAGCCTCCGCTGTTCGCCTCCGGCCCCGCCGTCGTGCCTTTGCTGGACCGCTATCGTGCCGCCTTCGAGCGAAACGACGCCGCCGAGATGTTCACCGTCCTCAACGAGGTGACCCGCGTCCCGCCGTCGGTCGTTTCCGCTTTCGCGGCAGCCACCGGCGACCGCAAGCCCGACCCGGCCGAGGCCCGCCGCTCGGCCATCGGCTGGCTGCACGACCTCGAGGCCCTCGCGGATGACGACCCCGACCCGTCGCGCTGGTCGCGGCTGACGGTGCCCACGCTGCTCCTGAACGGCGGCGACACCTGGGAGCCCATGCCCACCACCATGGACGCCCTGGCCGGGGCCCTTCCCACCGCACGCCGAATCACGTGGCCGGGCCAGTCGCATTTCGCCCCGAGCACCGCCCCCGGCTTGATGGCCGACGCCTTGAAGGCCTTCTTCGCCGAGGCCTCCGCCTGACCGATCGGCGCAGGCCCGCACGGGCAAGCCGCCGATGTAACCGCCGTACAGTCTGGGCGCTGATGAGTCGCGGCGTGCGCCCCTTGATGAATCTCCGCGCGCAGCGGGCGGCAGACCATCAAGACTCAATGCGACGCCGAGCCGGCGCGTGGCCGGCGCCGGATGGTGAACGGCCGGGCGAGCGAACGGCCGGCAGCCGAGTGGCCAGCGGCCGGCGAGCGGTTGGCGACCGCGAGCGAGCGGCGGCCGGCGAGCGGCGGCCGGCGAGCGGCGGCCGGCGAGCGGCGGCCAGCGAGCGAGTGGCCGGCAGCCGAGTGGCCAGCGGCCGGCGAGCGGTTGGCGACCGCGAGCGAGCGGCCGCCGGCGAGCGGCGGCCGGCGAGCGAGTGGCCGGCAGCCGAGTGGCCAGCGGCCGGCGAGCGGTTGGCGACCGCGAGCGAGCGGCGGCCGGCGAGCGGCGGCCGGCGGCCGGCGAGCGAGCGGGCGAAAGGCCGAGCGGCAGGTCCAGGCTCGGGCGAGTGGCGTTCGGGCGGGCGAGGGGCGCGGCTGAGGCCCGGGTGGCCGCGTTGCCGTCCGGGTAACTCGTTCTTGCGTACGTAATAGATGTGTCTCTATCCTCGCACAGGAAAGCGCTTTCCTGTCTCGTGGGACCGTCGGCTCGTGGCGGTAGGCAGGTCGGGCAGACGGGTTCGACGAAGAAGCGAGGCAAGGATGAGACGATCAGTCGCGCTGCGGGTGTTCGCGGCACTGGCCACCGGCGCGGTGGGCGCCGTGGTCGCCGTCGGCCTGCCGTCCCTGGAGGCTTCGGCCGCCGCGGTCGGCAGCCCCATCGGCTACGCGTCCCAGAACGGCGGGACGACCGGCGGCAACGGCGGCACGACCGTGCGCGCCACCACCGGCACCCAGATCCACCAGGCTCTGTGCAGCAGGGCGAGCAGCAGCACCCCGATCACCATCGAGGTCCAGGGCACGATCAACCACGGCAACACCACGAAAGTTTCCGGCGACAGCTGCAACACCGCCGCCGACAAGATCGAGCTCAAGGAGATCAGCAACGTCACGATCATCGGCGTCGGCAGCGGCGCCGTCTTCGACCAGCTCGGCATCCACATCCGGGACTCGAGCAACATCATCATCCAGAACGTGACCGTGCGGAACGTCAAGAAGTCGGGCTCGCCCACGTCCAACGGCGGCGACGCGATCGGCATGGAAAGTACCGTGCGAAACGTCTGGGTCGACCACGTCGACCTCGAGGCCTCGGGCGGCGAGGACGCGGGCTACGACGGCCTGTTCGATCTGAAGGACAACGTGCAGTACGTGACGCTGTCCTACGCCTACCTGAAGAACTCCGGCCGCGGCGGGCTGATCGGCTCGAGCGAAAGTGACACCGCGAACAGCTTCATCACGTTCCACCACAACCGCTACGAGAACATCGATTCGCGTACGCCGTTGCTGCGTGGCGGTATCGCCCACATCTACAACAACTACTACTACAGCCTCAACGAATCGGGCATCAACTCGCGCGCCGGCGCCCGCGCCAAGGTGGAGAACAACTACTTCGAGGACTCGATGAACGTCCTCGGCACGTTCTACACCGACGCGGCCGGCTACTGGCAGGCCTCCGGAAACATTCTCGACAACGTCACCTGGTCGGCCGCCGACAGCGAAACCAATCCCGCGGGTCCGTCCATGCCGTCCAACACCAGCGTCTCCGTCCCGTACGCCTACGGCCTGGACAACGCGTCCTGCGTACCCAATATCGTTCGTTCGACTGCGGGCGCCAACACCGGCATGAAGACGTCGACCGGCAGCTGCTCGACGACCAGCGGCCCCTCCCCGACGACCCCCACGCCGACCAGCCCGACGCCCACCACGCCCAACCCGACCACGCCGACCACGACCCCGACCCAGCCCAGCGGCACCAACCTGAGCATCGGGGCGGGCTCGGACGGCTCGAGCAAGGCGAGCGGCACCAGCTACGGCGACGTCCGCGACGCCAGCATGACCACCTACTGGTCGCCGAACGGCAGCACCGGCTACATCTCGATCAAGTGGAGCTCGGCCACCACGGTGTCCCGCATCAACATCCGCGAGGCGAGCGGCGGCGCCGCCATCGGCTCGTGGCGGGTGCTCAACGGCGACACCGGCGCGGTCCTCAAGACCGGCTCCGGCTCGGGCGTCATCACGTTCACTTCGACGTCCCTCAAGAAAGTCACCTTCGACATCCTGAGCGCGTCCGGCACCCCGCGCGTCGGCGAGTTCGAGACGTACGCGTCGTAACAAGTGACCCGGGGCCGTCCACGTGGCGGCCCCGGCACGCGAAGGCGCAGCCAAACGCTATCGGTGAGGACGCGGCGAACCTGGCGCTCACACGTTCGGAAGCGCGGCCAACGCTGCTGATCCCCGGGCTGCCCGTAGGGCGGCCCCGGCGCACGAAACACGACAGGAAAAGCGGTGGCTGAGGCTCGTATCATGGATTCCATGACCGGCAGCACCGTTTTCGCGACCGCACGAGCTACCCGCTCGTCGGTTGCCGCTGCCTGACTTCCTTCTCCGCCGGCGACCGGAAACGGTTCGCCGGCATTTTCGTGTCACGTGCCGTCGGCGACCCCTTCCGGTTGTTTTCAACCCGAAAGGACCACCGCCATGGACGTCGAACGGACCACGCGCACGTTCACCGATTTCTTCCGCGAACGCGGCCACAGCCTGATTCCCGGCCACTCGCTCATCCCGCCGCCCGGTGATCCGGTGCTCTTCACGACCTCGGGCATGCATCCCCTGACCCCCTACCTGGAGGGCCGGCCGCACCCGCAGGGCCGCCGCCTGGTGGACGTGCAGCGTTGCCTGCGCACCACCGACCTGGAGGAGGTAGGCGACGACACCCACCTGACCGTCTTCGAGATGCTCGGCTCCTGGTCGCTGGGCGACTACCCCGGAATGCAGAGCCTGATCTGGGGCTACGAGCTGCTCCGGGACGGTTTTGGCATCAGCACCGACCGCCTGCACGTCACCGTCTTCGGCGGCGACGACCAGATCGGGCCCGACGAAACTTCCGTTCGCACCTGGGAAAACCTGGGTGTGCCGATCGAGTTGACCCGCGACGAGAACTGGTGGTCCAACGGCCCGACCGGCCCGTGCGGCCCCGACTCGGAAATTTTCGTCTGGACCGGCGAAACCCCACCGCAGGGCACCCCCACCACCGACCCGGGGTGGACCGAGATGTGGAACCACGTGATGATGCGCTACCGGCGCCACGACGACGGCAGCCTGGAGTTGCTGGTACCCGAGCGGGTGGACACCGGCATGGGCCTGGAACGCCTGCTGACGATCCTGCAGAACCAGGGCTCGGTCTTCGACTGCGACATTTTCCAGCCCTGGACGAAAACAGTCCCGAATCTGTGGGACCTGGACGACCGCTCAGTGCGCATCGTCGTCGACCACTTGCGCTCCAGCGTGGTGGTGATCGGCGACGGCGTACGCCCTTCGAACACCCAACGCGGCTACGTGCTGCGCCGCCTGATCCGCCGAGTCCTGACCACCCTGTGGCGAACCGACCCCACCCGCACCCTCGGCGACCTGCCCATCGACCCGATCCAGCACACCGTCGAGCATTTCCGGCAGGACACGAAAGTCCCGACCGTTCGCGAAATCATGCAAAGCGAGGAGGACCGCTTTCGCAGCCTGATGACGAAAGGCCGCACGATAGTTTCCCGCCACCGATCGCGCGGGAGCGGCTCGCTCACCGACGACGACTACCGATACCTGCACGACACCCACGGCCTGCCGCGCGACCTCGTGGACTTGCTCGACGAACCACCCCTGACGCAGCCCGTCGGGTAGGCCGACGCACCACGGGCCGACGCGCCGGCCTTCCTAGCGCGCGAGCTCGCCGACCTGCTCGGCGGGCTCGCCGACCTGCTCGGCGGGCTCGCGCGAGGCCGAGCGACGGGGCAGCAGCAGCGGGCTGGCGAGGATGAGCAGGCCGGCGACGGCGATCGCGGTCCGCGGGCTGGTGACGTCGGCGAGCAGGCCGGCCAGCGCGGTGAAAAGGGCGATCGACGCGCCGCTGGTGATCGACCACGCCGTCAGAGTGCGGGCGACCCGGTCGGGCGGGGTCTGCTGGAGGCGGTAGGTCGCCATGACCGGGTTGTACAGGCTCATGCTGATGATGATCGCCAGCTCCACGGCGATCACCGTCAGGAGGCCGATCACGCCGGGGCGGACGAAAGCCAGGCCGATCAGCCAGATCGCGCGCAGCGTGCCGACGACGCGGATGATCCGGTGCCGGCCGTAGCGGGCCACCACGCGGCGGGCCAGCCGGGAGCCGATCAGCCCGCCCAGGCAGGGCGCGGCGAAGGCCAGGCCATATTGCCACGGCGGGAATCCCAGGTCGCGCAGCAGCAGCACGGCCAGCAGCGGCTCGGTGGCCATGATCAGGCCGCCGACCACGAGCTGGTTGGCGAACAGGGCCCGCAGGCCGGGATGGCCGAGGATGTGCCGCCAGCCGTCCAGCAGCGGATACGACCGCGGCGCTCCCCAAGAACCCGGCCTCGGCGGGTCCGAAGGGCAGGCCGGGCGATCCTCACGCCCGCCGATCGCGGTGATGCCCAGCGCCGAGAGCAGATAGCTGAGCGCGTCGGCCACCACCGTGATCACCGGGCCGAACAGGCCGATCGCGGCGCCGCCGAGCGGCGGGCCGACCGCGATCGAGCTCCACTGCGTGGACTCGAACCGGGCGTTGGCGATCAGCAGCTTCTCGGCGGGAATCAGCACCTTGAGAAACGAGCCGCTCGCGGCGTTGAAGGCGATCTTCGCCGCTGCTGTCACGGCGGAGACGACGAGCAGCTGCGCGAACGTGAGCGCGCCCAGGGCGTACGCGAGGGGAATGGAAATCATGGCCGCGAAGCGCACAAGGTCCATCGCGATCATGACCGGGCGCTTGCGGCGGAACTCCACCCAGGGGCCGAGGGGGACGGCGATCAGCGCGCCGACCGCGGGGCCGACGGCGGAGAGGATGGAAACTTGCGCGGGGCCGGCCTGCAGCACGAGCACGGCGATCAGCGGAAGCGCACCGAAACCGAAACCCGAGCCGTAGGCGCTGACCGCATACGACGCCCACAGCCACCGAAACTGTCGCCCCATGGCGCGACATCAAAGCGCGAGCACGCGGAAAGGATCAAACAACGAAGCGGCCGGCGCGCCACAACCGCACGTTGTACCGGTAGCCTGCCGGGCGTGGATCTGGAGGCGGTGCGCACCTTCGTGGCGGTGACGGACGCGGGGCAGTTCCAGGAGGCGGCCGCCACGCTGCACGTCACCCAGCAGGCCGTTTCCAAGCGCATCGCGGCGCTGGAGAAAGATCTCGCGGTGCGGCTGTTCACCCGTACGCCCCGCGGCGCTCGGCTCACCATCGACGGCCAGGCTTTCCTGCCGCACGCCCGGGAGTTGTTGCGGGCGGCGGATCGGGCCGATGCGTCGGTGCGTCCGGGTCGGCGGCCGCTGCGGGTCGACGTGCACAGCCGGAGGATCGCGCCGGCCGTGCTGCTCCAGGATTTCTACCGCGCGCATCCCGAGATCGAGCTGGACGTCATCACGCTCAGCGCCGACGTGCACGGGGCCATCGCCGCGGTCGAGGCCGGCACGATCGACGCCACGTTCCATGCCGTCCCGGTTCCCATCCCGGCCTCGATCAGGAGCGCCCACGTGATCGACGAGTCGCACGAGTTGCTCGTCGGGCCGCGCCACCCGCTCGCCGACGCCCGCGAGATCACGCCGCATCGGCTCGCCGGGCACCGCATCTGGATGCCGGGCATGGCCGCCGGCACCGAGTGGGCCGCCTACTACGACGAGCTTTCCGCGGCGTTCGGCCTCACCATCGACGTGCTCGGGCCGGTCTTCGGCTACGAGGCCCTGCTCGCCGAGATCGCCGACTCCCCCGATCTGGCCACCCTGAAGGGCGCGAACTCGCGCTACCTGTGGCCGGACAGCTACGACCTCCGGCTCATCCCGGTGCGCGACCCGGCGCCGGTCTACCCGATGTCGATCCTCTGGCGGGCCGACAACGCGCATCCCGCGCTCGGCAAGCTCCGCGAATACCTGAACAAGCGAAAGCGAGCCCGCAAGGGCGTGTGGCTGCCGGCCTGGTCAGGAGCGGGACCACGCCCGTAGCGCCCACCACCAGCGAACCGTCTCGAGCACGGGCAGGCCCTCCGCGGGCGTGCCGAACCCGGTCAGATCCTGAAGGCGCCGCAGCCGGTACCGCACGGTGTTGGGATGCAGGTGCAGTGCCCCGGCCGTGAGGTCGAGCCGCTGGCCGTGGTCGAGATAGGCCACCGCCGTGGCCACCAGCTCGCGATGGAAATCGTCGGCCGGGGACAGCGCGCCGAGGAGGTTGCCGCTCAGGAACGTCGCCAGCATCGGCTGCGCCCCGAGGGCCGTCTCGCCTGCCAGCTCGACCACGTCGCAGATGCCGGTCGACTCGCGGGCCCGGGCCGCATGCAGCGCCGTCCGGCACAGCCGATACGCGTCCTGGGCCTGATCGAGCGTCACCGGCGGCGTGGTCACCACCAGCACGGCGGGATCCAGGGCCCGGCCGGTCGGCACCCGGGGCGTCAGCCCGCTCAGCCGCCCGCCCACCGGCGCCAGCACTCCCCCGCACCGGCTGAACGCCTCTTCCAGGGCCCGCACCCGGGCGGGGTCGGCCACGTCGGACACCACGCAGTGGTACGTGCCGCTGGGGTGGAGCCCGAACCGGGCCGGGTCTTCCTCGGGGGCGGCGGGCGCCCCGTCGTCGTCGAGCAGCAGACGCCGCAGGACCCGGATCCGCGCCGTCCGGTCGTCCCGGTGGAGCTGCCGTTCGGCCGCCCGGTAGCCGTCGATGACGTGCCGTTCCAGCTCGGTGCCGTACCGGTCGAGCTTGAGCAGTGCCTGGAGCAGCTCGTCGTACGGGATCCCGGACTCGCGCCCACGGTTGATCGCGATCTCCAGCAGGCGCGAGCGCCCGCCGTGCACCCCCGCCATCAGCCCCGCCACCGGCACCCCGAGGGCGGCCCGCTCGGCCCCGAAGCGCCGGGCCTCGGTGAAGTCCAGATCCGACTCGAAGTCGCCCTCGGCCGCGGCCCGGGCGAACGCCGAGAACCCGGCCGCCAGCAGCGCCGCGACGTGCCGGCGGCTCTCCGCCCACGGCAGCCGGGCCACCTCGGGGAACTGGGCGCGCGCCGACGCGACCACGTCGTCGACCAGCTGCTCGTCCTGCGACATGTCCTGGACGAGGGCGGCGACTGTGCCGGTCAGCACGAGCGGTCCGGTTGTAGGCCGGGGACAACGAGGCGCAGCGGCATTGGGGGTGGCCCTCTATCGACGTCGATCGTTGGCTTGTTCCCATGGTGTTACCGAAAAGTAACAGCCTCGACCCGGGTAAGGGAACCGTACACATGCGACGAATTCGGAGCACTCTCTGCGCACTGCTCGCCGCCGCTCCCCTCATGATCGGAACGCCTGCGAGCGCCGCCGCGCCGGCCCTGCAAGAGGTCATGTTCGTCGGCAACAACTGGGAAGGCACGGTCGACGTCATCCACTCGCGTGGCGACTTCGCGAAGATCGGGCGGATCAATGTCGTGCCGGACAAGACCCAGCGACTCCTGGAGATCTACCTCAACCCCATCAAACTGGCCTACTACCTCGGCATCCAGCAGGGGCCGGGCGAGGGCCACGACCAACTGGTCGACGACATGTACACCACCCCGGCCGGCGATGCGCTGGTCGCCTCGCGGCCCAGCTTCGCCGACGTCGTCTCGATCGACCTGGCCACCGGCGCGGTCCGCTGGCGATTCCCCGTGTCGGGCTACCGCGCCGACCACATGTCGGTTTCGCCGGACGGCACGAAAGTGGCGGTGTCGGCGTCGACCTCGAACACCGTGCACGTGCTGGACATCGTCACCGGCCGGCAGCTCGGCTCGTTCACGGCCGGCGACAAGCCGCACGAGAACATCTTCACGCGCGACGGCCGCTACCTGTGGAACATGTCGATCGGCGAGGTCAACACGTCCCTCGACGACCCGTCGCAGGACTGGACCAAGGGCGACCGGCACATCACGATCGCCGACACGAGCACGTACCGGGTGGTGCGGACCATCGACATGCGGACCCGCCTGGACGCGTTCGGCCGGTCCGATCTGTCCGATGCGGTCCGGCCGGCGGTCCTCACCCCGGACGAGTCGAAACTCTACTTCCAGGTTTCGTTCTTCGCGGGCCTGGTCGAGTACGACATCGCCACCGACAAGGTCACCCGCGTGACGGAGCTGCCGCTCAATCCGGCGACCAGTCCCGACCGGACCGCCTGGGTGAACGACTCCCGGCACCACGGCCTGTCGATCAGCCCGGACGGCGGGAAACTCTGCGTGGCCGGGACGATGGACGACTACGCCACTGTGGTCGACCGGGCGACGCTGACCCCCGGCCCGCTGGTCACCGCGAGCAAGCCGTACTGGGCGACGGTGAGCGGCGACGGCCTGGATTGCGTCATCTCCGAGTCGGGCGCCGACCGGGTTTCCGCGATCAGTTTCGCGACCGGGCAGAAAGTTGCCACGGTGGCGGTCGGCGACCACCCGCAGCGGGTCCGGATCGGCCACATCCCGACGAGCTGGACCCAGCCGTGAGAAAGGCCGGTGGGCCGCGAAGAGCGGCCCACCGGCAACAAAGGGAGGGTCAGTGAGTTCCGACGAGCTCGGGCTCAGGCTCGCGCTCAGGTGAATTCAGAGCGTGCCGCCCCCGCGGCCGCATGAACCTCGGCGCCCACCAGTTGGCCGGGCCCAGCAGCGTCATCAGCGACGGCAGCACGACGGCCCGGATGATCGTCGCGTCCAGCAGGATCGCCGCGGCCAGGCCGACGCCCAGCTGCTTCATGTCGATCGTGCTGAGCGTCGCGAAGATCGAGAAGACGGCGACCATCACGATGGCGGCGCTGGAGACCACGCCGGCCGACCCCACGATGCCGTCGGCGACCGCCTCGCGGGTGGGCACGCCGCGCCCGACCGCCTCGCGGATCCGGCTGACGACGAAGACGTGGTAGTCCATCGACAGGCCGAACAGCACCACGAACAGGAACAGCGGCAGCCAGCTGACGATCGCGCCGGTCGAGGTGAAGCCGAGCAGCCCTTCCGCCCAGGTGTTCTGGAAGACCAGCACCAGCAGGCCGTAGGCGGCCGCCGCGGAGAGCAGGTTGAGCCCGATCGAGGTCAGCGCCACCACCACCGAGCGGAACGTCCAGGCCATCACCAGGAAGGTGAGGATGAGCACGAAACCGGCCACGATCGGCAGCGTCTTCCAGATGTGCGCGGCGTAGTCCTCGTTCTCCGCGACGCCGCCGGCGATCGCGTATTTCACGCCGGGGATGCCGTCGAGGGCCGCGGGCGCCAGCCGGAGCCGCAGTTCGTGCAGCGAGTCGGTGGCCTCGTCGCTGCGGGTCGCGAACGGGGTGGCCAGGTTGAGCACGGTCACCGTCTTCGAGGCGGACTGGTCGATGTCCGGACCGGTCGTCTCCAGCGGCGCGAACAACCGGTTGCCCTCGGTGCTGCGGGCCAGTGAGGCGAGCGCCGCCTTGACGGCGCCGGCCTCGCTCGCCGGCGCGGTGACGGCCACGATGTGGTTGGTCCCGTTGCTCGGGTACGCGGCGGCCAGCCGGTCGTAGGCCTGCATCGCCGGCGTGGTGCGGGGCAGGTCCTCGATCCCCGGGAACCGCAGCTTCATGCCGATGGCCGGCGCGGCCAGCGCGAGCAGCGCCAGAACGCTGACCAGCAGGGTGACGGCAGGCTTCTTCAACGCCGGCGAAAGGATCTTGCGCCAGGCGCGTCCCGGCTCACCGGAGCGGCGAGCGGTCAGCCGCCACAGCAACGGCACGCGCGGCCGGTCCACCCAGCGGCCGAGCTTGGCCAGGATGGCGGGCAGCACGGTCAGCGATCCGATCACGGCGACCGCGACGACCAGGATCGAGCCGGTGGCGAGCGACGAGAAGGTCGAGTCCCCGGCCAGGAACAGCCCAGCCATCGCAATGATCACGGCAGTGCCGGACACGACGACCGCGTGCCCCGAGGTCTCGGCCGCGATCTCCACGGCGTCCACGTGGCCGCGTCCCTTAGCCCGTTCCTCGCGTTCGCGGCGCACGTAGAACAGCGAGTAGTCGACGCCGACCGCCAGGCCGATCAGCAGGATCACGCTGGAGGTCGCGTCGCCCATCGGCACCAGGTGCGAGGCGAGGGTGGAGAGCCCCATGGCGGCGGCCACCGACATGAGCGCGAGCAGCACCGGGATGCCGGCCGCGATCAGCGCGCCGAACGCGATGATCAGGATGGCCAGGGTGACCGGGAGGCTGAGGATCTCGGCCTTCTGGAAGTCCTTGCCGAGCGTGTCGTCGAGCGCCTTGTTGATCGACGGTCCGCCGACCTCCTCGATGCGCAGGTCCGGATGCGCCGCCTGCACCGAGGCGGTGGCCGCGCGCAGCGGCTCGACCCGGTCGGAGGCCGTGTCGGGGTCGCCGGCCATGGTGATCGGCACCAGCAGCGCCGAGCCATCGCGAGCGGGGATCGGCTCCCCCACCGAAGCCACGCCGGTGACCGTGCCCAGCTTGGCGGCGGCATCGGAGGCCGCCTTGGCCGCGGCGGAAGGATCAAGCTTGCCGGAGAGCGAAGTGATCAGGACGTTGTCCACGGCCGGCTCGTCGGCGAACTTGCCGTTCTCGATCATCACGTAGGCCTCGCCGGCCTCGCCGATCGCGTCGTCCTGCGCGGTCGCCTCGACCGTGCCGGCGGCGTTGCCCCCCACGAAGCACACCGCCACGAAAATCACCCACAGCGCGATCGCGCGCCATGGATGCTCGGCGCTCCACCGCGCCATGCGTACCGTCACCGGCCGCTTCCCCATGATGGGGTCCCCCTGCCCGTCGAAAAGAGATTTCTGTGTCGAACCTGAAGTTATGCAGGGCCGGAGCTGGGAACATCCGGGTCTGACCCCGGTCGCACCCGGATTCGCGTAGCTGTCGCCGCGACGACAGAAGCGCCCTGCAAAACGGGCAATCAGCCATGAAGACCACCGACACCCCGAGATCAACTCAGGGGCTTTCCCCGAAAAACGTGTGAGGACCGCCACGGTCGGTTCCCGACCAGGCTGGTCCATATCCGACTACGCTGGTCCGCATGCCGCGCCCGACCAAGCAGCAGATCGAGGACGAGATCCTCGAAACGGCAGCCACCCTCTTCGCCCGGCACGGGCTCAAGGAGACGTCGATCCAGCGGGTCGCCGACGCGGTCGGCTACTCCAAGACCGGCCTGCTGCACCGCTTCCCCACCAAGGAGGCGCTGCAGGAAGCGGTCGTCGACCGGGCGATCGCCGAGATGCGCGCGATCGCCGCCGAGGCCGACGGCCTGCCGCTCGGGCCCGGCCGTGACCGGGTGGTGCTCACCGGCGTCGCCCGGCTCGCCATGGCCCGGCCCGGCGCCGTGGCGCTGCTGCTCAGCGGCCTGATGAGCGCCCCCGACAGCGAAGTGCTCCAGCAGATCGGCGGGGTCGTGTTCACCGCCTTCGGCATCGCCGATCCGGCCTGCGTCACCGAGATCGACCTGCCCCGGATGCTGCGCATCGTCGGCGCCCTGGGCGCGCTCGCCGTCACGGCGGTCGCCATGCACGACAAGCTCACCGCCGCCGACCTGGGCGGCATCGTCGAAGTCGGCTACGACGCCCTGGGCCACCGCCGGTAACAAAGCGCCACCTCATCACCTAGGCAGAGGAACCCCCCGACATGGCAACGCTGCTGCATCGCCTCGGACTGGCAGCCGTACGTCACAAGATCATGGTCACCGTCACCTGGCTGGTGGCGCTGATCGCGGTCGGCGTCGGCGCGGCCACCCTGTCCGGGCCGACCGTCAACTCCTTCTCGATCCCCGGGCAGGAGTCGACGATCGCGCTCGACCTGCTGAAGCAGCGCTTCGGCGATGCCTCGGGCGGCGCCACCGCCCAGGTGGTCATGGTCGCCCCGGGCGGCGGCAAGATCACCGATCCGGCCGGCGCGGCCCAGGTCACCGAGATCGTCGGCAAGCTCGCGAAGCTGCCCGGCGCGGTCGCCGCCACCAACCCGCTCGACCCCGAGTCGCCGGTGGTCTCGCGCGACCAGACCGCCGCGTACAGCACGGTCAGCTACGGCGTGCAGGCCTCGGAGATCACCGCCGACGAGCGGGAGGCGCTGCAGAGCGCGGTCGGCCAGGCCCGCGCCGGCGGTCTCACGGTCGAGGTGCGCGGCGAGGCGTCCAAGGAGTCGGGCGCCGACGTGGGCGGCCCGGCCGAGGGCCTCGGCGTCGTGGTGGCGCTGCTGGTGCTCGCGCTGACCTACCGGTCGCTGGTCGCCGCCGGGATGAACCTGCTGACCGCGATCGTCGGCGTCGGCATCGGCGCGCTCGGCATCGTCACGCTGACCGGCTTCGTCGAGCTGCAGTCGACCACCTCGATCCTGGCGGTGATGCTGGGCCTCGCGGTCGGCATCGACTACGCGCTGTTCATCTTCACCCGCTTCCGGCAGGAGCTGCTGCGCGGCCTGCCCGTGCCCGAGGCGGCGGCCATGGCGGTCGGCACGGCCGGTTCCGCCGTGGTGACCGCGGGCCTGACCGTCGTGATCGCCCTGGCCGGCCTGAGCGTGGCGGGCATACCGTTCCTCACCGAGATGGGCCTGGCCGCGGCCGCCACCGTCGTCATCGCCGTGCTGGTCGCGATCACCCTCGTGCCGGCCGTGCTCGGCATCATCGGCCTGAAGGCACTCCCGCGTAAGAAGCGATCACAACAAGAGAGCAGCGATGAGGGCCGCGGCTTCTTCAAGGGCTGGGGCGACATCGTCACGAGGCGCCGCTGGTTCAGCCTGATCGTCGCGGTCGCCGCGCTCGGCGTGATCGCCATCCCGGTCACGAAGATGCAGACCTCGCTGATCCAGCAGGAGGTGCCCGGCAGCACCCAGGCCAAGGCCGACGCGATCATCTCCGAGCGTTTCGGCCCGGGCTTCGCCGGGCCACTGCTGGTCCTGGTGGACGGGGCCGGTTCCGCTTCCTACGCGGCGACCGTACGGGAACAGATCGGCGCCCTGCCCGGCGTCGCCGTGGCCACCGCCCCGCGTCCCGGCCAGGCCGGCGACGCCGCGCTGATCACGGTCATCCCGGCCAGCGGACCGGATTCCCAGGACACGGTCGACCTGGTCCACGCCGTACGCGACAAGGTCTCCGACGGCCCGGACGCCAAGGTCTACGTCACCGGCCAGACCGCGATCAGCATCGACGTGTCGCAGAAGCTCAGCGACGCCCTGCCGATCTACCTGGCGCTCGTCGTCGGCCTCGCGTTCGTGCTGCTGGTCCTGGTTTTCCGCTCGATCCTCGTGCCGGTCGCCGGCGTGCTCGGCTTCCTGCTGACGATCGGCGCGGCATTCGGCGCCACGGTCGCGGTCTTCCAATGGGGCTGGCTGCAGGAGGTGGTGAACGCCAAGGTCACCGGCCCGCTGCTGAGCCTGTCGCCGATCATCATCGTCGGCATCCTGTTCGGCCTGGCCATGGACTACATGGTGTTCCTGGTGTCGCGGATGCACGAGGCGCACGCCCACGGCGCGACGCCGCGCGACGCGGTGGTCACCGGCTTCCGGCAGGCCGCCCCGGTGGTGGTCGCCGCGGCTACGATCATGTTCTCGGTGTTCGCCGGCTTCGTGCCGCAGGGCAACGACACGATCAAGCCGATCGCCTTCGCACTGGCCATCGGCATCCTCTTCGACGCCCTGGTGGTCCGGATGATCGCCATCCCGGCCGCGATCGCGCTGATGGGCAAGGCCGCCTGGTGGCTGCCGCGCTGGCTGCGCCGGCTGCCGGAGCTGGACGTCGAAGGCGCCGCCCTGGAGCGTGAGGCGCCGGAGCCGGTGCCCGTCGCCTGATGATACGAGCGATTCGCCCGCTTCCTTCATAAAAGACCGACGGAAGCGGGCGAATCCCCAACATAACGGCCGTCCGTCTTGCTGCAATTGAGGCATGCGGCCGGATCATGCAGCGGAACAGAGCGAGCAACCCGACGGCGAGGTCAGGGCTGCGCTCGAAACGTGGCGCGAAGGCCTCGTCGACCTCACCGACGCCAACCGACTGCTCAACTTCGGCCGCACCCCGTCGGACGCCGTCCCGATCACCGGGCCGTCGCCGAAGTCGCTGCTCAAGGTCCTCCAGGAGGACGGCGTCTTCGGCTTCCCCGGCGGCGACAGCGGCCCGGAGCAGCAGGTGCTGCGCACCCCACTGCCCGAGGAGGAGCTGGGCGCGCTGCTGCACCGCCTCTACCGCCGGTCGCGCCAGGAGATGCTCGACCGCGGGGTGTGCTCGCTGTACCTCGCGATCGGGATGATGCACTGGACGGACGACCGCAACACCCCGTACGAGAGCCCGATCTTGCTTGTTCCGGTCGAGATCGACCCGGCCGGGCCGCTGCTGCGCGCGCGGCACGACGACCCGATCGTGAACCCGGCCCTGGCGTTGCGCATGCGTCCGCTCGACATCGCGCTGCCCGAGGTGAGCGCGCTAGCCGACCTCGATGTGACCGTGCTCTGGGCGCACATCGACGTGGCGATCGGCGAGCGGCCCGGCTGGTACGCCGACGAAACCGTGGTGCTGTCCAGCTTCGGCGTGCACCGCGAGTCGATCCACGCCGACCTGATGGAGAGCGAGCCGCACATCGTCGAGCACCCGCTCGTGCGGGCCCTGGCCACCCGGGACGCGGCGCACGCGTTCGCCTTCGACCCGCCCGACCCGGCCCGGATCGACGAGATCGCGCCCGCCGAGGACATCCCGCTGCTGCTCGACGCCGACGCCGGCCAGCGCGCCGCGGTCGCCGCCGCGGTGGCCGGGCGCAGCTTCGTGCTCGACGGGCCGCCCGGCAGCGGCAAGTCGCAGACGATCGCGAACATGGTCGGCTGCCTGCTGCACGCCGGCAAGCGGGTGCTGGTCGTCTCGGAGAAGGCCGCCGCGCTCGACACGGTGCAGCGGCGCCTCACCGAAGCGGGGCTCGGCAACTATCTGCTGCCGCTGCACAGCGACCTGACCGGGCGGCGCGAGGTGGCGACCGCGCTGACCGCGGCGCTGGACACCGATCCGGCGCCGCTCGCGACCATGGACCCCATCGACCGGCGCGCGGTCCGGGAACGGCGGGAACGGCTCTCGGCGTACGCGGAAGCCATGAATTGCATTCGGCAACCGCTCGGGCGAAGCCTGCACGAGGTGATCGGCATCTGCGCGATGCTGCAGCACGTGCCGGCCGCGCCGGTGCCCGGCGAGATCCCGTCGGAACTGACCGCGGAAGGGCTCGACCAGATCCGGGACGCGGTGGGACGGCTCGGACGGCTGCGCAGCGAGAGCTACCTGTGGCGGGAAGCGGTCGAGCGCGAGCCCATGGAGATCCCGCTCAAGCAGGCCCTCAAGGCGCTCGGCAAGCTCGCCGAGATGGTGATCGCCAACTCGACCCTGGCCGACGCGTTCGATCTGCACGAGCCGGCCGGGGCGAGCGCGCTCGCGGCCCTCGCGGCGCACGCCGGCCGGAAGCCTGGCAAGATCATCGAGGAGTGGCTGACCGCGTCCAGCCTGCAGCCCATCCAGCAGGCCGCCGCCGATCTCACCCGGCATCTGGCCGCGCTGCGCTACGGCGGAATCCCGTGGGCCGAACTGCCGTCCGCGGCCGATCTCACCAGCGTCCCCGACCTGGCCCACCTGCGTCCCGACCCCGTCGACCTGAAGCCGCTGAACGCCGCGCAGGCCGAGCACCTGGCCAACAAGTTCGCCGAGGAGGCCGACCGGCTCGAGACCCGGCAGGAGAGCCTCGACCGGGTCACCGCCCGGCTCGGCCTGCCGCACGTGGTCAGCTTCCCCGACTCGGCCCGGGTCATCACCGTCGCCGCCCTTATCGCCCGGGACACGAAGCCCGAGGCGGCCTGGTTCGCCGAGGGCGGGATGGCCGCCGCGCACGCCGCCGTGCGCGCGCTGCGCAAGGCCGTCGAGGCCGTCAACACCGCCGAGGAGCAGGCCCGCCGCCACTTCGACGAGGGCGTGCTCTCCGAGCCGATCGAGGAGATGGCCGAGCGGCTCACCAACCGGCGCGGTCCCCGCAAGTTGCTGCGCTCCACCCGCAAGGCCAAGAAGACCGCGATCGAGTCGGCGCTGCCCGAGGTCACCCCCGAGGAAGCGGTCGCCAATGTCGAGGACGCGGCGGCCTGGAAGGCGGCGCTCGACGAGCTGGAGGAGCTGGCCGACGAGCACGCCGGCATCCTCGGCCGGCACTGGGACGGCATGGACACCGACTTCGCCGCCGTCCAGGAGGCGCTGCACACCGCCGACGAGGTCGTCCGCGAGACGCCCGCCGAGGCGCTCGCCGCGGTCGTCGTGCACGTGACCGCGCCCCGGCCCAACAGCGCGCTGCTGCGCATCGTCGGCGAGGCCCGCGAGGAGTTCGACCGGTTCCGTACCACGCTGCGCGAGGCCCCGGCCCGCGCGCCCCGGCCCGAGCTTGCCGAGGGCGCCATCCAGGACGCCGTCAACTGGCTGCGCGCGCACATCGCGCCGCTGCGGGCCGCGGCCGAGATGCTGCGCGCGTACGGCGGACCGACCGGTCGCGGTGACCTCACCCTCGCGGAGGCGGTCGAGATCGCGCAGCAACGGCAGGCCGCCGTCGACGCCGAGGCCGCGATCTGGGCCGCCGCCGGGCCGCACGCCGCCGTTCTCGGCTCGATCTACCGTGGCACCAAGACCAACGACGACCTGATGAACGAGATCGTCGCCTGGACCGCCGAGGCTCGCCGCCTGCACACCGGGCACGACCGGCAGCTCACCGCGGAGCAGGCGCACGCGCTCGGCGAGGCCGAGTCCAGCGACGACCTGGCCGCCGCGGTGGCCGGTTGGGAGCACGCCCGCGAGCAGGTGCTGGGCGCGTTCGCCCCGCCCCGGCGGATCGAGCTGACCACCCATCTCGGCGACTACGACACCGCCCGCGACCTGCTGGTCGAGCTGTTGCACGACGCCACGGGACAGCAGGAATGGTTCGTCCACCAAGACGCAAAAGACGCCATTCTTTCGTACGGCCTGGGCGAGGCCCTCGAGTTCTGCGCCGATCAGGAGGTCCCCGCCGAGCGGATCTGGCCCGTGCTCGAGCGCGCGCTGTACCGGGGCTGGGTCGACCAGATCCTGCGCACCGACCACGGCCTGCAGCCGATCGCCGCCGAGGACCGGGTGCACCTCGTCGAGGTGTTCAAGCTGCTCGACAACGAGCTCAACGCGGCGGCGCTGGCCGACATCGTGTACGCGGTCGAGTCCCGGCGACCCTCGGCGGCCACCACCGGCGAACCCTCGCTCATCCGGCGGGAGGGCAGCAAGAGGACGGGGCATCTCGCCGTACGCGATCTCATCGCCCAGGCCCGGCACGCGGTGCAGGCGCTGAAACCCTGCCTGCTGATGTCACCGCTCGCGGTGAGCCGCCTGCTCCCGCCGGAGATCGAGTTCGACGTGGTGATCATCGACGAGGCGTCCCAGGTGACCACGGCCGATGCGATCAACTGCGTCTACCGCGGCGACGCGCTGATCACCGTCGGCGACGCGAACCAGCTGCCGCCGACAACTTTCTACGACAAGGTCGAGGACGACGTGGTCGACTTTCCGTCGATCTACGACCTCGCGCACGAAACTTTCCCGGTTCTGGAGCTGGGCTGGCACCACCGCAGCCGGCACGAGGCGCTTTTCGCTTTCGCGAATCTTGCGTACTACAACGGCCGCCTGGTTTCGCTGCCACGCGCCTACGCCCGGGAGCCCGACCACGGCGTGCAGCTCTACCACGTCGACGGCGTCTACCACCGCATGACCACCTCGGACAACCCGATCGAGGCGGCCGCGGTGGCCGAGCGGGTGCTGCACCACCTCACCCACCGGCCCGGCCAGACGCTGGGCGTGGTGACGCTGTCGGTGGCCCAGGCCGACGCGATCTCGTCGGCGGTCGAGGACATGGTCGCCGAGCACCCTTCACTGGCGCCTTTGCTCGACGAGTCGGACCGGCTGGACGGTTTCTTCGTGAAGAGCCTCGAGGCCGTCCAGGGCGACGTCCGCGACGTGATCATCCTGTCGGTCGGCTACGGCTACGACGAGAACGACAAGATCAGCACCAACTTCGGCGTGCTCAACCGCGCCCGCGGCTGGCGCCGCCTCAACGTGGCCATCACCCGCGCCCGCCGGCGCATCGAGGTGGTCTCGTCGATCCACGCCACGGATGTACAGGACATGGGCAACGAGAGCATCCGGCACCTGAAGGCCTTCCTCGAGTACGCCGAGCGGGACGCGGCCACGCTGGGCACGGACGTCACCGACACTTCAGACATGTCGGCATTCGAGGAATCGGTGCTGGAGACCATCCACGGCTGTAACTTCGCCGTCCGCCGCCGCATCGGCGCCGCCGGCCACTGGATCGACGTCGGCGTGCTGCACCCCGACCACCCCGACGAGGTGTACGCGCTCGGCATCGAGCTGGACGGCCCCGGCTACCGCGCGGTGCCGTCGGCCCGCGACCGCGACCGGCTGCGCGAGCAGGAGCTGCGCGAGCTCGGCTGGCACCTGCACCGCGTCTGGTCGTCGTCCTGGTACACCAACCAGGCCGAGGAGGCGGGCCGCCTGCTCGCCGCGATCCAGCGGGCCCTGGCCGACCCGGCGCCCGGCTTCGACCGGCTGCCGTCACGCGGGTGGAATCCGCCCTACCGCCCGGTCAGCCGGTCGCTGACCACGGACATGCCGTTCGGGGCGGCCGCGTCCACGGGCATCTTCGGTTCCCCGCCGACCGTCGTCATCGAGGGCGAGGAGTAGCCACGGTCGGCTCAGCCGCCCCGGCTCGGCGAGCCTTCAGTCGAGCAGCCAGCCGCTGACCGCGAGCCCTCGGGCGTGAGCGAACCGATCAGCACGAGCAGCAACGTCACGCTGCTGCCGACGCGCGCGCCGATCAGCGCACGGTTCCCGCGCGGGTGGCCGACGATGAACATGCCACCGTGGCCGGGCTGCCTGCGATAAACGAAAATGTGCTCTCGAAACTCGATAGTGGACTCGGCCCCTTGCTAGGGTGCGGGCCACGTCGTTCCCGTCAGACCCGCGGGGTGAGCCTGTTGGCCGAGATAATGACCGCCGTCGCATCGCTTTTGTGGCCACTGGTCGTCGTGGTCGTACTTATTTTCCTGCTGCCCGTCTTCAAGCGATTCCTCAGCCAGAGTGACTCGATCGACGTTGAGGTCGTCGGGGCAAGGATCTCGATGCAGAGAGCCTCGGAGGAGTTGCGCAAGCAGATCAACGATCTCCAGGATCGGGTCAACGAACTCGAGGCGACTCAGAACATCGGCGCAGCGGACCCACCGGTCGTGCCTGATCCCTCGGTTCCGTCCAACACCGTGTTGTGGGTCGACGATCACCTGGAGAACAATCTGTACGAGCGTGCCCGCCTGGCAGAGGCGGGCCGCCGCATCGTGCAGGCGGATTCCACGAGATCGGCGATGGAACGTCTCCGCGACGGCGGGCCGTACGGAGTGATCGTCTCCGATATGAGTCGCGAGGAGAACGGCCGGCTCAATATTTACGCCGGTCTTGATCTTCTCGAACAAGTAAGGAACGCGGGAAGCGATACTCCCATCGTCTTCTACAGCTCACCGGGCGGCCTGTCCTCTGTCCGGGAGGAATTGGAGCGGGCCGACAATGTCAGATACACCGCCTCCCCCAGCGAATTGATGCGCTTCCTCAACGTCCATAGCGACAACTGAGACCCGCCTGCCGAGCTGGGCAAGCGATGCGGCGTTGATTCGTGCAAGCGCGATCAGGCGGGCTCGGTTCTGATCATGCGGACCAGCGCCCGGATCCCGGTCAACAGCTCCTGATGATCGCCGATCCCGTCCAACGTGGACTCGATCCGCCGAGCCATCTCGTCGATCCGGTTGCGGGTGCGGTCGTTGAGGGCGCGGTAGTCGGCCCGGTCGGTCGCCTGGGCGCTCTCCAGCCGCCCGAGCTGAACCCGCAACTGCGCGTGGTCGTCCGCGAGCGCCTTCCCGGTGCGCCGCAGCTCCTCGGCGGCCGTCGCCCGGGATTGGTCGAAGGCCGTCCGCAGCGCCTCGAGATCGCCCGCGAGCTGGACGACTCTCCCCTTCAACGTGGCGACGTCGTCGATCGGGAACAGCCCTTCCCGGCGCAGCACCACGAGCCGCGTCCGCAGGTGCACGAGGAACGCCTGCGCCGGCCGCACCGCCGTGGAGACCAGGTAGAACGCGGACAGCCAGTACCCGGCGAGGTTGCCGGTGACCACGGCGAACACCACGGTCGCGACGGCCGTGCCGACATGACCGGCGAGGGCGATGACCAGCGTCCGCCGGGCGATCAGCCAGGCTTCCCGGTCGCTGCCGTCCGGGACGGAGATACCGCGCTCCCGCGACATCGCGTTGCGCCGCAACACCTGCCGCGCGTCGAAGTACAGGTTCCAGGGCAGCGTGACCAGCACGACCGTCCACATCAGAGCCGCGACCCCGCCACCCACGGCCAGCAGCGCCGCGAGCGGCACACCGGCGAGCCGTCCGAGCCAGGCCAGCAACAACGCGACCGCGGCGCCCCCGACGACCACCGCCCACCACCGAAGCATGCTCATGCGGCTCACTCTTGTCGGCGGGCAGCATCGACGCCTGAGCATGCATACCTAAGGCGCCCGATACACCTTCACCCAGTCGACGTCCATCATGACGGTCTTCGGTGTCTCGGCGGTGCGGCAGGGGATGAAGTCGTCGCAGCCCTGGTCGAGCTGCAGCGCCAGATGCATCACCGACTCGGTGGGCAGCCCGGTCTCGATCTGACCGGGCGTCACGTTGAAGAACTTCTTGCCGTCGAGGTAATAGGTGACCCGGTTCGGCAGCCAGTCCACGGCGATGGTGTGGAACTTGGTGAAGTCGGCCTTGGTGTCGGTGCCGACCTTGTGGTTGTCCTTCCCGTGGTGCAGAAAGCTGCCGAACGACGCCCGCGCCGGGTTGGTGATCTCGGCGAGGTCGATCTCGCCGGCCGCCGGCCAGTCGGCGTTCTCCTTGGGCCACAGCAACACCACCGCGGAGTAGCCGGCGCCGGCCTGCACGCGGAAGCGCACCTCCCAGCGGCCGTACTTGAGATCGCGCAAAAACATCACGCCCCCGCCGACGTCCTTGCCCACCCGCTCGTTCACGCCGCCCGCGATGTGCAGCATGCCGCCCGACACCGAGACCTGATCGCCGCTGCGAGGCGGCGTCCCGTCGGGCGTGTCGTATTCACCCCATTCGTCGGAGAGCGGCCCGTCGAAGTTCTCCACCACCGGCTCACCCCAGAACGAGGTCCGCGTGGGCTTACTGCTCGGCGATCGCGTCGCGGCGGGCGACGACAACGACAAGCCCGACGCGTACGGGGAGGGGCTCGCCTCCGGCACACCCGCGCCCTCTCCCGAGGCCACCGGCGGCGGGGCGTCACTCGGCGTGACGACCGCTTCCGGGGCGGATCGCGCCGTCCCGCACGCCGCCAGGAGAGTCAGCGCGACCCCGGCCGTGGCGAGACGGCGGGGCAGCGACACACGCAGGGGATTCACGGGAGACCAGTCTGCCGACTCCCGGCCCGGGCCGCGACGGTGGAACGGCCGCAACTTCCGTCCCTCCGGCCAGGACTGTCACGTTGGGTGACAGAAGTCTCCCGTCCGCGCTAGGCGGACGGGACCGAGTGGGCGCCTGCCCACTTCAAGTGGGCAAGCGCCCACTCAGAGGGGGCGAAGTGGGCGCCTGCCCACTCAGAGTGGGCCGGCGCCCCCTCGGGCCGGCGAACGGGTCAGGCGGGGGGCGCCGGCGGTGTGGTGTGGGGGAATGGCGGCACCGCGGGGGTG
>NZ_JBITDW010000025.1:0-55465 GCF_044454685.1 Actinoplanes sp. NPDC051513 | reverse complement strand
TTCTACACCTCCCCCCCGCCCGCGGTCGGGCCCGCGGCCGGGGGGGCCCCCCCCAAATTACGGGGGCCCCCCCCCCCCCCCGGGGGGGGGGGGGGGGCCCCCCCCCCCCCCCGGGGGCCCCCCCCCCCACTCGGGCAGGCGAACGGATCAGGCGGAGGGCGCCGGCGTTGAGGTGTCGGGGAATGCCGGCACCGCGGGGATGCCGGGCACCGGATGGGTGCCGGGGGCCTCGCCGCGGGCGACCGCGCCGGGGGCGGTGGCGCGGTCGACGCCGGCCGCGGCGTACGCGTCGTTCTCGTCGAGGGTCTCGCTCTGCAGCAGCTTGTGGGCGAGGGAGTTGAGCTGGGGACGGTGGCCGCGCAGCAGCTCGATGGCCTCGGCGTAGCACTCCTCGACGATCTTGCGGACCTCGGCGTCGATGAGCTCCTTGGTCGCCGGGGCCACGCCGTCCAGGCCGAGCGGCGATTCCTGGCCGGGCGGCGGCAGCACGGTGACCGGGCCGATCGCGTCGGACATGCCCCAGCGGCCGACCATCTGGCGGGCGATGTTGCTGACCTGGTCGAGGTCGCTCTCGGCGCCGGTGGTCATGTCGCCGTACACGACCTCTTCGGCGGCCCGGCCGCCGAGCGCGCCGATGATGCGGCCGCGCAGGTATTTCGCCGAGTAGCCGTAGCGGTCGGACGACGGGCTCTGGAAGGTGACTCCCAGCGCCTGGCCGCGCGGGATGATCGAGATCTTGCGGACCGGGTCGGCGCCGGGGGTGAGCATGCCGAGCAGCGCGTGGCCGGACTCGTGGAACGCGGTGCGCTCGCGCTCGTCCTGGGTGAGCATGATGCCGCGGACCGTGCCGAGGGTGATCTTCTCGAGGGAGTCGGTGAAGTCGGCCATCTCCACCTGGGTGTGCTCGCGCCGGGCGGCGAGCAGGGCCGCCTCGTTCACCAGGTTCTTCAGGTCGGCGCCGACCATGCCGGGGGTGGTCGAGGCCAGCGCGTCGAGGTCGACGCCGGGGGCGACCGGCACGCCGCGGGTGTGCACGGCGAGGATCGCGCGGCGGCCCTTCTGGTCGGGCGGGCTCACCGTGACGCGGCGGTCGAAGCGGCCGGGCCGCAGCAGCGCCTGGTCGAGGATCTCGGCGCGGTTGGTCGCGGCGATCACGACCACGCCCTCGCTGCCGGTGAAGCCGTCCATCTCGGTGAGGATCTGGTTGAGCGTCTGGTCGCGCTCGTCGTTGCCGCCGAACGACTGGCCGCCGCCGCGGGACCGGCCGATCGCGTCGAGCTCGTCGATGAAGATGATCGACGGGGCGACCTTTTTGGCCTGCTCGAACAGATCGCGTACGCGTGAGGCGCCGACGCCGACGATCGCCTCGATGAACTCGGACGCCGAGATCGAGAAGAACGGCACCTGGGCCTCGCCGGCCACGGCGCGGGCCAGCAGCGTCTTGCCGGTGCCGGGCGGGCCGGACAGCAGGACCCCGTGCGGGATCTGCGCGCCGAGCTTGCGGTACTTCTCGGGCTCGCGGAGGAAGTCGACGATCTCGGTGACCTCCTGCTCGACCTCCTCGATGCCGGCCACGTCGGCGAACGTCGTGCGCGGCCCGCTCTCGGGCTGGTAGAGCTTGGCGCGGGAGCGGCCGAACCCGCCCAGCGCCCCGCCGGCGCCGCCGAGGCCGGCGGCCGCCCGCCGACTGATCCACCAGAAGAGGCCGACCAGCAGGATCGTCGGGCCGAAGCCGACCAGCACCTGCTGCCAGATCGGGGCGGGCGCGTCCGGCGGGTTCGCGTTCACCGGGACCTTGTTGGTCTGTAGCTGCGCGAACAGGTTGTCGTCGGCGAAGGAGGGCCGCTGGGTGGTGAAGCGGGTGACCTCTTCGGCCTTGGTCTCGCCGGAGGGGGTGTAGGACACTTGCTTGGTGAACTGGCCCTCGATGGTGTCGGCGGTCGAGGTGATCTCGGCGACGTTGGCCGCCTGCACCTGCGTGAGGAAGAACGTGTACGACACCGAGGTGCGCTCGGGCGGCGCCAGCAGGACCGAGGAGATGATCCAGTTGATCGCGAGCAGCACGAGCAGCATCCACCCGAAGCGGAACCAGGCGGGGCGCTGCTTGGGCGGCTGCGGTTCCTGCCCGTGGCCGGGCGGGGCGCCCTCGACCCGCCAGGGATGCGGGCGTTGGTGTTGAGCTGGCGGTTTTGGCGCATCGGCGGGCATGAGCGCTAACGTACCGCCTTCGTCGGTCAAGAAAACGCCGTCGTGACGCGCATGACGGAATTGAACTCGCGAACCTCGGGCGACCCCACCACCAGGGGCCGCCCGAGGTCCGGTCCGGGGGTTGTTACCCGTTCAGCGAGCAGGTCTTCAGGCCCTCCGCGTTGAGGTTGGGCTTGGCGGCGTTGCGGCCGATCGCGGTCTCGATGCGGTTGATGGTCGAGAAGCGTTTGTCGGCCAGCGGGCCGAGGATCGCGTTCTGGATGAAGTTGGGTCCACCCTGGCCGACGGTGCCGACCAGCCGCTTGTTGGCCTCGGCGATCTGGGTGCCGAGGAGGTCGAGGTTGCGCTGCACCTCGGCCTGGGCCTGGGCCGGGATCGCCACGTTGATGGTCACGTCGGGGCAGCTGACGGTCGGGGCCGGGCCGGTGCCGGCGGCGTTCTGGCCGGCCTGGCGGACGGTGACGCTGGTGCCCTGCTGGGCGGAGGCCGCGCCGTCCGCGTTGAGCGAGCACTTCGACAGGCCCTCGGCGTTCAGGTCCGGCTTGGGCGCGCGGCGGCCGATCGCGGTCTCGATCCGGTTGATGGCCGCGAAGCGCTTGTCGGCCAGCGGGCCGAGGATCGCGTTCTGGATGAAGTTGGCGCCGCCCTGGCCGACCGTGTTGACCAGCCGGGTGTTGGCCTCGGAGATCTGGGTGTTGAGCAGCTGCAGGTTGCGCACGACCTCGGCCTGGGCCTCGGCGGGAACCGCGACGTTGACGCTCACCTGCGGGCAGTTGACCGTCGGCACGCCGGCGGCCGCGTTGCCGCCGCCGGTGGCGCCGCCGTTGTTCGCGGCCGGGGGCACCGTCGTCGGCTGGGCGGTCGCCGTGCCGCCGCCCTGGTTGAGCGTGCAGGTCTTGAGGCCCTCGGCGTTCAGGTCAGGCTTCGCGGCGTTGCGCCCGATCGCGGTCTCCATGCGGTTGATGGTCGCGAAGCGCTTGTCGGCGAGCGGGCCGAGGATCGCGTTCTGGATGAAGTTGGGGCCACCCTGGCCGACGCTGGTCCGCAGCCGGTTGTTGGCCTCGCTGATCTGGGTGTTCAGCAGCTGGAGGTTGCTCTGCACCTCGGCCTGCGCCTGCGACGGCACGGCCACGCCGATCGCGACCGTGGGACAGTTGACCGTGGGAACGGCCTCGTCGGCGGAGGCGACACCGAGACCGACGCCCACGATGGCGACCGCGACCCCGGCGACGGCACCGATCTGCCAGCGGCGCACGTTCGTGCGGGATTTTGTGATCCGGGACCTGGAGTACATTTGAACCTGCGCTTCCCGAGAGGGGCCGAAATTCGCGTTCGGCTGGGATTACGGGAGCGCTCCCACGGGCAGATCAACACTTAAGCAAGACTTAATCGGTGCTGGTCAGCCCAGGATTGACGACAGCCACTCGTTCCGGAACGTGCCGGCGGGGTCGTACCGGCGCACCAGCTCGGCGAAGTCGGTGAACCGCGGGAACGCGGACCGGACGTCCGGCGGCGCCGTGGTGAAGACCTTGCCCCAGTGCGGGCGCGGGTTCAGCGGCGCGAGCACCCGCTCCACCTCCGAGACCACCGGCAGCACCGCCTCGGTGTCGGCGATCCAGGTGAAATGCAGCGCCACGCTGTCCCGCTCGTAGTTCGGGCTCAGCCACAGCGAGTCGGCCGCGATCGCGCGGATCTCACAGACCTGCAGCACCGCCGCCACCTCGGAACGGATCGAGGCGACCGCGTCGATCGCGGCGAGCGCGTCGGTCGCCGCGACGTGGTACTCCGACTGCAGTTCGGCCCCGGCGGACGGGGTGAACTCCATGCGGAAGTGGGGCAGCCGCGTGTGCCACGGGCCCAGCGAACCCGACTGGTCGGTGCTGTTCTGCGCCGGCATGCCCGGCACCGGGTGCCGTGGCCCGTCGGCCGGCCGCGCCCCGAACCACGGTCCGGACATCGGCGAGGAGCGCTTCAGCCACGCCATGTTGGCGTCCAGCCCGGTCCAGTCCGTAAATAGGCTGACGCTGTACCCATCGGCCAGCATCTCCGGCAAGCTCGACTCGATCGAGGCGCGGGGCACATCGTCGTACACGTATTGCCGCAGCTCGAACGAGGGCACCACGTCGAGCGTCAGCGCGGTGACCACGCCCAGGGCGCCCAGACCCACCACGGCGCCCGGCAAGTCTGCGTTGTCCCGGTCCAGAACCACCAGGTTCCCGGCGCCGTCGATGAGCTCGAGCCCCGAGACGCCGGTGGCGAGGTTGGCGTTGCGCACGCCCGAGCCGTGGGTAGCGGTAGCGACGGCCCCGGCCACCGAGATGTGCGGGAGCGACGCCATGTTGTGCACCGCGAGGCCCTCCTCCTGCAGGCGCACCGCGAGGTCGCCGTAGCGAATACCCCCGTCGATCCGCACCGACTTCCGGTCGGCCGAGACCTCGACGACGCGCGGAAGACCGGCCAGGGACACCAGGTCGCCGGTCGTGTCGGCCATGCGGTTGAAGGAGTGGCCGCTGCCCAGCACGCGCAGCGGCCCCCCGGCGGCCACGATGTCGCGCACCTCGTCGATCGAGGCGGGGTGATGCAGCCGCAGCGCCCCGAAGACGACGTTGCCGGCCCAGTTCGTGACGCGCTCGCTCATCGCCCCAGCCTACAGTTGATCATCCGGTCGAGCGCTTGAGGTACTGATTGACCTGGGAAAGGTTGTACCGGGCGCTGTTCTCGGCCCGCTCTTCCCAGGCAAAGACGCACACGGTCGCGATCCCGTCGAAGCCCACCTCGGCGAGCGTCGAGAAGAACAGGTCCCAGTCGACCTCGCCCTGCCCGATGTCGAGGTGCTGGTGCACCCGGACGGTCGAGCCGGGCGGGTTGACGATGTACCGCAGCCCCGACGAGCCGCGATGGTCGAACGAGTCGGCGATGTGCACCTGGGTCAGCAGCGGCCCGGCGTGCTTCATCACCGCCGCGAGGTCGCCGCCCTGGTGGAACGTGTGCGGCGCGCAGTACAGGAACGAGACGTTCGAGGAGTTGATGCCGCGGACCAGGTTGACGCCGGCGATCCCGTCCTCGACGAAGTCGTCCGGGTGCGGTTCGAGCACGAGCCGCACCCCTTCCCGCTCGAAGATCGGCAGCAGCTCCTCGAGCGAGCGCCAGAACTGCGCCTCGCTCTCGTCCGGCTGCGAAGGCCGCCCGTTGAACTCGGAGTTCATCACGTCCACCCCGAGATCCACGGTGATCTCGATGGCCCGCTTCCAGTACCGCACGGCCGCCTGCCGCGCGTCCTCGTCCGGCCCCGACCAGCGATAGAGCGGAAGCACCGAGGCGACCGAGACCGAAGCCGCCGCCAACTCGCGCTTGAAGGCGGCCACGCCGGCGGTGTCGATCCGCGGGTGCAGGAAGAACGGCAGGAAGTCGTCCCGCGGCGACATCTCGATGTACTGGTATCCGAGGTCGGCCACCACCCGCGGCAGCTTCAGCAACGGCACGCGACGCAGCATGTAGGGGTCAAGGGCGATCTTCACTGCACGCCCTCCGCATAGAGCTTGGGTTGATCCACAAGAGAGACCAAAACCCTTTCTCCCGTACGGAGTGCAGATACGCCCGCGTCCGACACGACGGCAGCGGCGTACCCGTCCCAGGCACTGGGCCCCAGAGGCTGCCCCCCGCGCGAGATCGCGAGCACCCATTCCTGCAGCTCGACGTCGTACGCGGCCAGGAAGCGCTCCCGCCAGTCGGCCGGAACCGGATTCGCCACCCGCCCGTCCCGGCGCACCGCGACGGGCGACAGCGAGCCGAGCGACGCCGTGCCGCTCTCCCCCACGATCTCGCCGCGGATGTCGTAGCCATAGCGGATGTTCACCGACGTCTCGACGTCGACGAGCACCCCGCTGGCCATCTCGAAGATCAGGAACAGCGGATCCTGCAGATCGCCGCCGTGGCTGCTGCGCCGCGGAACGAGCACCCGCACGGCGGCGATCTCGGTGCCGAACATCCAGCGAACCATGTCGATCTCGTGCACCGCGGTGTCGGTGATCGCCATCTCCTTCTGGTAGAAGGACGGCACGCTCGCGTTGCGGTGGGCGCAGTGCATCATCAGCGGCGTGCCGATCTCGCCACCGTCCAGTGCGAGCTTGAGCTGCCGGTACGCGAAGTCGAACCGCCGCATGTAGCCGACCTGGACGAGCCGGCTGCCGTACGCGACCTCGGCCTCGACGATGCGCAGGCACGCGCCCTGCGTGGCGGCCAGGGGCTTCTCGCAGAAGACCGGCTTGCGGGCGGCGATCGCCGCCAGCACGTACTGCTCGTGGGTCGGCCCCCACGAGCAGACCAGCGCCGCCTCCACGTTCGGGTCGGCGATCACTTCCTCGCCGGTGGCGTGCACAGCGGCGCCGATCCGTCCGCCCACCTCGGCGGCGACCGCGGCGTCGACGTCGGCGACGGCCGTGACCGTCACCCCGTTGAGCACCGTGGTCAGCCGCCGGATGTGGTCCTGCCCGATCATGCCGGTGCCGATGACCCCGACCTTCAGCATCACTTGCGCCCCAGCTCGTGCGAGAGCTCGGTGAGCTCGTCGCCGCCGGCCATCTGGGTGGTCAGCTCGTCGAGGCCGACCTCCTTGCGAGTCTTGTCGAGCGCGGTCTTGCCGAGCTTCAGGATCACGAAATGGTCGCCGACCAGGTACGCGTGGTGCGGGTTGTGGGTGATGAACACCACGCCGAGCCCGGCGTCGCGGGCGGCCGCGACGTACTTGAGGACCACGCCGGACTGCTTGACGCCGAGCGCGGCGGTCGGCTCGTCGAGGATCAGCACCCGGGCGCCGAAGTAGACCGCCCGGGCGATCGCCACGCATTGCCGCTGGCCGCCGGAGAGCGTGCCGATCGGCTGGTTGATGTCCTTGACGGCGATGCCCATCTTGCGCAGCTCGGTGTCGGCGATCTCGCGCATCTGGCGGATCCGTAGCCCGGCCAGCGGGTATCGGCCCGCGGTCACCTCGGAGCCGAGGAAGAAGTTGCGCCACACCTCCATCAGGCCAACCACGGCCAGGTCCTGGTAGACGGTGGCGATGCCGTGCCCCAGCGCCTCCCGCGGGGAGGAGAACGCGACCTCCTTGCCGTCGACCCGCAGCTCGCCCTCGTTGTGCGGGTGCAGGCCGGACATGATTTTGATCAGGGTGGACTTGCCGGCGCCGTTGTCGCCGAGCACGCAGGTCACCTCGCCGGCGTTGACCCGCAGGTTGATGCCGCGCAGGGCGCGGATGGCGCCGTACGACTTGCCGACCTCGTGCATCTCGATGAGCGGCTCGCCTCGATGCAGGTGGCTGTCGGCGTGCTCCGCCAGTGTGTCGGTCATGATCAGCCCACTTTCCGCATGGTCGACATCCGCTTCACGTACAGGTTGACCAGCACGGCGAGCAGCAGCATCACGCCGAGGAAGGCCTTGAACCAGTTCGGGTCCCAGCCGGCGTAGATGATGCCGAGGCTGGTCATGCCGAAGATGAAGGCGCCGATGGCGACGCCGATCGCGTTGCCGTAGCCGCCGGTGAGCAGGGTGCCGCCGACGACCGCGGCGATGATGTAGAGGAACTCGTTGCCGACGCCGCCGCCGGCCTGCAGCGTGTTGAACCGGAACAGCTGGTGCATGCCGACGAACCAGCCGAGGAACGACACGGTCATGAACAGGCCGATCTTCGCGCGGACGACGGGGACGCCGACCGCGCGGGCGCTGTCCGGGTTGCCGCCGACCGCGAAGATCCAGTTGCCGATCTTGGTCCGCTGCAGGGTCCAGGCGGCCAGGCCGACGAAGAGGAACCACCAGAGCACCGACGTCCAGACCGTCACCGATCCGATCTTGAAGCTGGACGAGAAGATCTTGGCGAGCGAGTCGAATCCGGCGATCTGGCTGATGTCCGGGCTGGACACGGCGCCGGTGACCAGCTTGGTGACACCCAGATTGGCGCCCTGCAGGACGAAGAACGTGCCCAGGGTGATCAGGAAGCTGGGGATGCCGGTGCGCATCACCAGGTATCCGTTGAGGAAGCCGATCAGCAGGCAGAAGGCCATCGACAGCAGCGCGCCGATCCACAGGTTGATCCCGAAGTACCAGCAGAACATCGAGCAGACGAGGCCGGCGGTGTAGACGATGACGCCGGACGACAGGTCGAACTCGCCGCCGATCATCAGCAGGCCGACGCCGACGGCGACGATGCCGATGACCGAGGACTGGTACAGCACGGTGAAGAAGGATTCGGCCGAGCGGAACGCCGGCGCCAGGGCGAGGAAGAAGATGAAGATGATGATCGCCGCCACCAGCGCGCCGATCTCGGGTCGCGCGAGCAGCCGGCTGGAGAGCCCGGCCCGGACCCGTTTGGTCGGCTCGGACGGTGTGGGCCGGGGCGCGGCCTCGACAGTCTGACTCATGGGAGCACCTCGCCTACCGCGTGTTGTTCTTGGTGAACGGGAGGATGCGGTCGATGTTCGTGCTGTCCACGAACGACGGCCCGGTCAGCACCGGCTTGCCGCCACCGATGTCGTTGCCGTTCTTGAGGTTCAGGTAGAGCGAGGTGACCGCCATGTAGCCCTGCACGTAGGGCTGCTGGTCGATGGAGAACAGGATCTTGCCGTCCTTGATGTCCTGGGCGGCCTCCTGGTTGAGGTCGAAGGTCACCAGCTTGGCGGTGCTGCCCGACTGATCCTTCGCCTTGATCGCGTCGAGCGCCTGCGGCGCGCCGAGCGTGACGATGGCGTCGATCGACTTGTCCTGCGACAGCTTCGCCTGCAACGTCGTGGTGACGGCCGCGTCGTCCGCGCCGTTGACCTGGATGTTCTCGGTGCCGGGCACCGAGCTCTTCACGCCGGCGCAGCGGGCCTCGAGGGCGACCGAGCCGGTCTGCTGGATCACGCACAGCGGGTGCTTGGCGCCCTGCTCGGCGAGCCGTTTGCCGGCCGTGGTCCCGGCCAGGGTCTCGTCCGAGCCGAAGTACATCAGCGCGCCGAGCTTCTGGTACTGGTCGATGCCGGAGTTGAAGCCGACGACCGGGATCCCCGCGTCGGTGGCCGCCTTGACCGAGCCGGCCAGGGCGTCCGGGGTGACCAGCGTGGTGGCGATGCCGTTCACCTTGGAGTCGACCGCGTTCTGGATCAGCACCGCCTGCTTGGGCGCCTCGGGGTCGTTGGAGTACTTCAGCGTGACGCCGGTGTCCTTGGCGGCCTGCTGGGCGCCGTTCTTCACCTTGTCCCAGAACGTGTCGCCGGGCGTCTCGTGGGTGATGAAGGCGACCGTGTATCCGGAGCTGCCGGCGGCGTTGCCACCGCCGCCGGTGTCATCGGTGGTCTTCTCCCGGCCGCCGCCGCTGCAACCGGCGGCGGCCAGGGCGATCACTGCGAGGACGGCGGCGACTCTGAAGGTGCGACTACGAGCGTTCATCGGATATCTCCTCGGAGGGGACGGCGGCAGGCCGGGAGTGCAGGCCGACCGAGTTGAGGTAGGTGCGGGTGCGCGTCGCGATCGGCAGGGGCAGGTCGAAGTCGACCGGGTACATGTCCTGCTCGACCACGACGAAGATGTCGGCGTCCAGCTCGCTCAGCGCCTCCATGACCGACGGGATCTTGGGCTCGCCGGCCGGGGGCTCGATGGAGGCGCCCATGGCGACGGCCTGCCCGAAGGCGAGGTCCTCGTCGGCGGCGCGCTGGGCGATGACGGGATCCATCTGCTTGATATGGACGTATCCGACGCGCGACGGATATTTCCGGATCAGTCCGGGGACATCCGCGCGACGATACGCGAGGTGCCCGGTGTCCAGGCACAGCGAGACGAAGTCGGGGTCGGTCTCGGCGAGGAAGCGCTCGACCTGCTCCTGCGTCTCGACCTGGTAGTCCGCGTGCGGGTGGAAGCGCATGTGGACCCCGTACTCCTCGAGCAGGATCTTCCCGAGGGTGTTGGAGTTGCGGATCAGCGCGCCCCAGGCCTCGTCGTCGAGGTTCGCGGCCTCGCGGTAGGCGCCGGTGGCGTCGTCGCGATAGCCGGGCACCGGGACGAACACGACGTTCTTCGCGCCCAGGGCCGCCGTGAGGGAAGCGACCTTCCGGCTCTCCGCCACCACGGCGTCGAAGTCCTTGTGCGGCCCGCCCACGCCGGCCACGGTCCCGCCGGCGACCGAGAGACCCCGCTTGGCGACCTCGTCGCGCAATTGCGACGGGTCGGTCGGCAGATATCCGTACGGGCCGAGCTCGAGCCACCGGTAGCCGGACTCGGCCATCTCGTCGAGGAACCTGTTCCAAGGTGTCTGCTTGGGGTCGTCGGCGAACCACACGCCCCAGGAATCGGGGCAGCTGCCGAGTTGCAGGTGACGGATCTCCATCGATGTTCCTTAGCTCGCCGTGGGGAAATGCAGAGAGGCGCCGGAGGCGTGCGACATGTGCGGCCACCGCGAGGTCACGACCTTGCCGCGGGTGTAGAACGAGACCCCCTCGGGCCCGTGGATGTGCTTGTCCCCGAACAGGGAGTCCTTCCAGCCGCCGAAGGAGTAGTAGGCCATCGGCACCGGGATCGGCACGTTGATGCCGATCATCCCGACCCGCACGCCCCGCTGGAACCGGCGCGCGGCCTCGCCGCTGGAGGTGAAGATGGCCGTGCCGTTCCCGTACGGATTGCTGTTGATCAGGTCGATGGCGGCGTCGACGTCGTCGGCGCGAATCGTCGAGAGCACCGGCCCGAAGATCTCCTCGGTGTAGACGTCCATGGTGGGCTGCACCTGGTCGATGACGGTCGGTCCGACGAAGAAGCCGTTCTCGTGCCCGGCCACCCGCAGCCCGCGGCCGTCGACCAGCAGCTTGGCGCCCTGCTGTTCGCCAGTGCCGATCAGCGACTCGATCCGCTCCTTCGCGGCGGCCGTGACCACCGGCCCCATGTCGCTGCGCGGATCGCGGCCGGGCCCGACCACCACCTCGGCGGCCTTGCGGGACACCAGGTCCATCAGCGCGTCGCCGGCGCTGCCGACCGCGACGGCCGCCGAGATCGCCATGCACCGCTCCCCCGCCGACCCGAACGCCGCGGCGGTCAGGTGCTGGGCGGCGAAGTCGAGGTCGGCGTCGGGCAGCACGATCGCGTGGTTCTTGGCCCCGCCGAGCGCCTGCACCCGCTTGCCGGTCGCGCTGGCCTGCTCGTGGATGTAGCGGGCGATCGGCGTGGACCCGACGAACGAGACGGCCGCGACGCGGGGGTGGTGCAGGATCGCGTCGACGACCTCCTTGTCGCCGTGCACCACGTTGAAGACGCCGTCGGGCAGCCCGGCCTCGCGCCACAGCCCGGCCACGTAGTTGGACGCGCTGGGGTCGCGCTCGCTCGGCTTGAGCAGGAACGTGTTGCCGCAGGCGATGGCGACCGGATGCATCCACATCGGCACCATGGCCGGGAAGTTGAACGGCGTGATGCCCGCACAGACCCCGAGCGGCTCGCGGAAGCTGAACACGTCCACGCCGGTCGAGGCCTGGTCGGAGTAGTCACCCTTGAGCAACTGCGGGATGCCGCAGGCGAACTCGATGACCTCGAGGCCGCGCTGCACCTCGCCGGCCGCGTCGGAGAGCACCTTGCCGTGCTCGTCCGAGATGAGCTCGGCGAGCTCGCTGACGCGGGCGTTGACCAGCTCGCGGAAGCCGAACAGGACCTTCGTGCGCTTGCTCAGCGACGCCTGGCTCCACTGGTCGAAGGCCGCCGTCGCCACGCGCACCGCGGCGTCGACGTCGGCGGCCGCGCCGAGCACCACCTCGTGCTGCTGCTCGCCGGTGGCGGGGTTGAAGACCGCTCCTCGCCGGGTGGAGACGCCGGAGGTGAACTCCCCGCCTATCCAGTGTTCGATGGTTGCCATGACTTCCTGTCCTCAGAGGTAGAGCCGCTGGTCGCGCTTGGCCTCCGCGTAGCGTTCGCGGGCGGCGCGCGTGGATGACAATGCGGAGATCTCGGGTACGGGCACGTCCCACCACGACTCGGAGGACGGCACCGGGGAAAGCGGGTCGGTCTCGATGTGCACGACGGTGAGCCGGTCGGCCTCCCGCGCGCGTTTGAGGCCGTCGCGCAGGTCGGCGATGGTGCGGCAGCGGATCACCGAGGCGCCGAGGCTCTCGGCGTTGGCCGCGAGATCGACCGGCAGGTAGCTGCCATCGTAGTCGTTGCCCGGGCCGCGGAACCGGTAGCTGGTGCCGAACCGCTGCGAGCCCAGGGATTCCGACAACGCGCCGATCGAGGCGAACCCGTGGTTCTGCACCAGCACCACGACGAGCTTGATGCCCTCGGACACCGCGGTCACGATCTCCTGCGACATCATCAGGTAGGAGCCGTCGCCGACCAGCGCGTACACCTCACGGGACGGGTCGGCCATCTTGATGCCGAGCGCGCCGGCGATCTCGAAGCCCATGCAGGAGTAGCCGTACTCCACGTGGTACTGCTTCGGGTCGCGGGCCCGCCACAGCAGCTGGAGGTCGCCGGGCATGCTGCCGGCCGCCTGCACCACGACGTCGCGCGCTCCGCACGCCTCGTTCACCGCCCCGATCACCTCGCTCTGGGCGGGCAGAGGGCTCCCTCCAACCACCCCACCGCCACCCTTGACCGGACTAGAGGCGTGGCCGCCGTACGCCTCATCGACGGTCGCCTGCCAGGCGGTGACGTCGGCCCGGTAGTCGGTCGGGAACCGCTTGCCGGCCAGCGCCGCCAGCAGCGCGGAGAGCCCGGAGCGGGCGTCCGCGACGACCGGGTACGCGGCCTGTTTCGCCGCGTCGAAGCCGGCCACGTTGATGTTCACGAACTTCACGTCCGGGTTGGCGAACGCGGTGCGTGACGCCGTGGTGAAGTCGCTGTACCGGGTGCCGACGCCGATCACCACGTCGGCGTCGCGGGCGAGCCGGTTGGCGACCGGGGTGCCGGTCGAGCCCACTCCCCCGACCGAGTTGGGGTGGTCCCAGGCCAGCGCGCCCTTGCCGGCCTGGGTGTCGGCGACCGGGATGCCGGTCTCGCGGGCGAACCGGTCGAGCTCGTCGCAGGCCTCGCCGTAGATGACGCCACCGCCCGCGATCAGCAGCGGCTGGGAGGCGTTGCGGACGACCTCGGCGGCACGCTCCACGAAGGACGGCTCGGCCAGCGGGCGGCGCACGTGCCAGACCCGCTTCGCGAACAGCTCCTCGGGGAAGTCGTGCGCCTCGGCCTGCACGTCCTGCGGCAGGCAGATGGTCACCGCGCCGGTGTCGGCCGGGTCGGTCAGCACCCGCATCGCGCCGAGCAGGGCGGCCGGCAGCTGCTCGGGCCGCCACACGCGGTCGAAGAAGCGGGAGAGCGGCCGGAACGCGTCGTTGACGCTCACGTCGTACGAGGAAGGGTCTTCCAGCTCTTGAAGGACCGGCGCGGCGACCCGGGTGGCGAAGATGTCGGACGGGAACAGCAGCACCGGGAGCCGGTTGACGGTCGCGAGGGCGGCGCCGGTGAGCATGTTGGTCGAGCCCGGCCCGATCGACGCGGTGCAGGCCATTGTGGACAGCCGGTTCTTCATGCGGGCGTAACCGGCGGCGGCATGGACCATCGCCTGCTCGTTGCGCGCCAGGTGATAGGGCAGGTCGGCCTCTCCCGTGCGCTGCGCCTGCAACAAGGCCTGCCCCAGACCCGCCACGTTGCCGTGCCCGAAGATGCCGAAGCAGCCGGTGACCGCGCGCTGCTCCACACCGTCGCGCTCGGTCCACTGGCTGGCCAGGAACCGCACGACGGCCTGGCCGACGGTGAGTCTCACGAACGTGTCCTTTCCTTGCAGGTGGAGATGGGCAGGCGCGGGTCGACGTCCATCGCCGTCCAGGAGGCGCGCACCCAGCCGTGCGCCGGGTCGTCGCGCACGAGCCATTCGCGCGCGCCCGGCCCGGCCATGACGTTGAGGTAGTAGAGGTCGTATCCGGGCGCGGCCATCGACGGGCCGTGCCAGCCGTACGGGATCAGCACGATGTCGCCGGTGCGGACCTCGGCGCAGACGTCGATGGGGCGGTCGGGGTGCCCGTACACGCGCTGGTAGCCGCAGCCGGCGCCGCCGGCGGGCGAGGGCGCGACCTCGAAGTAGTAGATCTCCTCGAGGCTGGACTCGCCGTCGGCGTGCTCGTCGTGCTTGTGCGGCGGGTAGGACGACCAGTTGCCGCCCGGGGTGAGCACCTCGCAGGCGATGAGCCGGTCGGCGTCGAAGCTCTGCGGCGTGCAGAAGTTGTTGACCTGGCGGCTGGCCTGCCCGGCGCCGCGCAGCTCGACCGGGACGTCCTCGGCCGGGCCGTAGCGGAACGGCAGCCTGCGCTCGGCCCGGGCCGCGGGGAGGGCGAACCGCCCGCCATTGGGCGCCCGCACGGTCACGGCGGACTCCCGCGGCACGTACGCGAAATCGGTGACCCGCGAGAAGACCGAGCGCCGGCCCGTCAGGGTGACCCGCTCGTCGTCGCAGGTCACGTCGCAGCCGCCGGAGAGCGGCAGGACCAGCATCTCATCGTCGCCGGTGAAAAACCGTGCCCTCGCACCGATCGGCAATTCGAGCACGCGCAGCCCGCTGTAGCGCCAGCCCGCGTTCTCGGGCGAGACCACCGTGTCGAACGGCCTGTCGGCCGTGCTCCCCCGCCGCATCAGGGGGTTGACCCGGGCCATCACAGCAATCCCACGGCGCGGTCGACGGCGTCGGCGACCGTGCCGCTCGCCGGGTAGAGCAGCGACCGTCCGATGACCAGGCCCTGCACGGTGGGCAGCCGCAGCGCCTTGCCCCAGTTGGCGTACGCGGCCTCGGCGTCGTGGGCGACCTCGCCGCCGAGGATCAGCGCGGGCAGCGTGGTGGCGGCCATGACGCGGTCCATGTCGTCGACGACCGGCACCTTGAGCCAGGTGTACGCGGAGGTCGTGCCGAGGCCGGCCGCCACGGTCATCGCGCGGATCATCGCCTCGGCGGTGAGGTCGTTGCGGACCCGGCCGTCGACGCGGTGCGAGATGAACGGCTCGACCATCGCCATCCGCCGCCGGCCGGCCAGCTCGGCGACCGCGGTGCCGCAGGCCTGCAGGGTGGCGACCGTGCCGGGGTCGTCGGGGTCGATGCGCAGCAGCATCTTGCCGCCCTCGTAGCCGGCCGCGGCGATGCTGCCGGCGTCGTAGGCGGTGAACCGGTCGTCCATCTCGAAGCTGGTGCCGGCCAGGCCGCCGCGGTTCATCGAGCCGATCACGACCTTGTCGTCGAGCCCGCCGAGCAGCAGCAGGTCTTCGAGGATGTCGGGGGTGCCGAGCACACCGTTCACGCCGGGGCGGGCCAGCGCGGTGCGGATGCGATCGAGCAGCTCGACCCGGTTCGCCATGGCGAGCGGGTCGGCGCCGGCGCGCAGCGCGCCCCGGGCCGGGTGGTCGGCCGCGATGATCATCAGCTTGCCGTGCGGGCCGAACAGGCTTCCCGGCCGTTTGCGGGCCGCGGCCGCCGCCGCGATCGCATCGGGACGCCTCGTCCGCGCCTCGAGCAGGTCGGAGAGGTCAGGCACGGGACACCCCCAGTCGCTCGCGCACCTCATCTTCGGTCGGCATCGCGTCCGAACAGGCCAGACGCGAGGCGACGATGGCTCCGGCGGCGTTGGCGAAGCGCATCGTCGCCTCGAGATCCCACCCCGCGAGCAGGCCGTGGCAGAGCGCGCCACCGAACGCGTCGCCGGCGCCGAGGCCGTTGACCACCTCGACCGGGACGGGCGGGACCTCGACCTGCTCACCTGATTTCCGGGAGGCCCGCACACCGGCCGGGCCCTGCTTGATCACCGCGAGCTCGATGCCGGCGTCGTGCAGGGCGGCGGCGGCAATCTTGGGATCGCGTACGCCGACCGCCGTGTCCACCTCGTCGAGGTTGCCGACCGCGACCGTGGCGAACGGCAGCGCCTCGGCGTACCAGCGGCGCGCCTGTTCGCGGGATTCCCAGAACATCGGGCGGTAGTCGAGGTCGAAGACGGTGATGCCGCTCCTGCCCCGGGCCCGGAGCGCCTCGAGCGTCGCCGTACGCGAAGGCTCTTGCGAAAGACCCGTGCCGGTGATCCAGAAGATGCGGGCCGCGCGGATCGCCTCCAGGTCGAGTTCGGACGCGCGGATCTCGAGGTCGGGAGCCTTGGGGAAGCGGTAGAAGTAGAGCGGGAAGTCGTCGGGCGGGAAGATCTCGCAGAACGTCACCGGCGTCGGCAGGCCGGCGACGGGGGTGACGAAGCGATCGTCCACCCCGAAGCCGCGCAGCGCGTCGTGCAGGAACTCACCGAACGGGTCGTTGCCGGTGCGCGTGATGACCGCGGCCCGGCGCCGGTAGCGGGCGGCGGCGACGGCCACGTTGGACGCGCTGCCGCCGAGGAACTTCTCGAACGTGCGCACCTCGCGCAGCGACACACCGATCTGCTGTGGGTACAGGTCGACGCCGATGCGTCCCATCGTCAGGACGTCGTCCACAGGCATGCGGTTCTCCCTCGAGAGATCTTGAGTGCCGGATGCCGTGCTCGTTACGGCGCGATGAAGAAAAGTTGATCGCCGCTGGTAGTTGGTCCACGACGCTATGTTTGTTGCCCTCGATGTAATAACGTGAGGGCTCTTACGTCAATACTTTGTCCTGACAAACTGACTTGCGCCATCTGAGACAACAGGGGGACGTCGTGACATCCGACCTGACCCCGGTGCGCCCGGTCCACCTGGACCGGTCCAGCCCGGTGCCGCTGTATTACCAGGTCGCGACCCGTTTACAGGAGCTGATCGAGAAGGGCGAGATCGGCGTGGGCGCCCGCATCGAGAACGAGGTCGACCTCGCCGAACGGCTCGGCGTCTCCCGCCCCACCACCCGCCGCGCGATCCAATATCTGGTCGAGCGCGGCATGCTGGTCCGCAAGCGCGGCGTCGGCACGCAGGTGGTGCACCCCAAGGTCCGCCGCCCGGTCGAGCTGTCCAGCCTCTACGACGACCTGGTCGCCGGCGACCGCGAGCCGCGCACCGACGTGCTCGACCTGCGGGCGATCCCCGCCTCCGACGCGACGGCCGCGGCCCTCTCGATCGAGCCCGGCACGTCGGTGACCTGGATAGAACGGCTCCGCTTCGCCGGCGGCGAGCCCCTGGCCCTGATGCACAACGCGATCCCGCTGGACATCCTCTCGGTCACCGAGGCCGACCTGGCGTCGCACGGCCTCTACGAGCTGCTGCGCATGGCGGGCCATGTCCCCCGCATCGCCACCCAGGTGATCGGCGCCCGCTCCGCCACGGCCGCCGAGGCCCGCACCCTCGACGAGAAGCGTGGCGCCTCCCTGCTCACGATGGTCCGCACGGCCTGGGACACGTCGGGCCGCGCCCTCGAGTACGGCAGCCACCTCTACCGGGCGAGCCGCTACAGCTTCGAGCTCAACCTCTCGGCGGGCTGACCGGCCCGCGGGCGTCGCCTACGCGCACGCCATGCAGCAGCGGGCGAACGGACGTACCGCCAGCCGCTCCCCGGCGATCGGCTGCCCGCATCGTTCGCAGATGCCGTAGGTCGCCGCGTCCACCCGGCGCAGCGCGTAGTCGACCTCGGCGATCCGCTCCCGCGCGGCCGCCAGCAGCGCGCTCAGCTGGGCGCGTTCGAAGCCGATCGTGGCGCCTTCCGGGTCGTGCTCGTCGTCGGCATTCGAATCGCGCGACGCCGCGAACAGCGCCTGCAGGTCTCGGGCCAGCGTCGCCGCCTCGGCTTCGGCGCCCGCTCGCAGCCGCATCAGCTCATCCCGGACCATCGCCCCAGCTTAACGACCTCCATCTTGTCGCACCGGGGACGTAAGTTGTCGGCATGACGGACGCTGCCCTCACCGAAGCCGCCTTCGCCGCCGCAGTCGACCGGGCGCAGGCCGCCGCCAAGTCGTACTACGACACCGGCGAGGTGCTGATGACCGACGCCGACTACGACGTGCTGCTCGACCGCATCACCGCGGCGAAGACGGCCCACCCCGAGTGGGACGACCGCGGCCTGATCAGCCGGGTCGCGGCGGGCATGTCCGGCGGCGGCGACGTGCGGCACCCGACGCCGATGATGTCGCTCGACAAGGTCACCGGCGAAGAGGGCGTGCGCACGTTCGTCGCGAGCCTCGCCGGCGACCCCTGCCTCGTCGAGGTCAAGCTCGACGGGCTCGCGATCCGGGTGGCGTACGAGTCGGGCCGGCTCGCCCTGGCCGCGCTGCGCGGCGACGGCAGCACCGGCGAGAACGTCACCACCCAGGTGCTGCGGGGCGTCACCGGCCTGCCCGCCCGGCTGGGCACCCCGTGGACGGGCGAGGTCCGCGGCGAGGTCTACATGACCGTCGCCGACTTCGAGGCCGCCGGCGCCAACCGGGTCGCCGCCGGCGGCAAGGCGTTCATCAACTCGCGCGGCGCGGTCGCCGGGTCGATCCGCAGCGCCGACCGCGCCTACGACACGCCGATGACCTTCGCGGCGTACGACATCTCCGGCGACTTCGGCTCCCACCGCGAGCGCATGGCCCGCGCGGTCGAGCTCGGCTTCCCCGCGGCCGGGCGGCTCGCCACCGGCGAGATCGAGGTCGCCACCGACCCCGAGGCCGCGCTCGCCGCCATCGCGCGCATCGGCGAGCTGCGCCGCGGCCTCGAGTTCCCGATCGACGGCGCCGTGCTCACCGCCGACCTCGAGTCGACGCGCCGGCGGCTCGGCTCCGCCAGCCGCACGCCGTACTGGGCGGCCGCGTTCAAATACCCGGCCGACACGGGCTCCACGGTGCTGCGCGACATCGAGGTGCGGGTCGGGCGCACCGGGCGTATCTCGCTGCGCGCCGTGCTCGACCCGGTGTTCGTCGACGGCACCACCATCACGTACGCGACGCTGCACAACCCCAAGTTCGTCGAGGAACAGGGCCTCGCCATCGGCCAGACCGTTGCCGTGTGGCGGGCCGGCGACGTCATCCCGCGCGTCACCGCTCCCATCGGCGAGCAGCCGCACGGCCTCACCCCGTGGGCGCCGCCCGAGACCTGCCCGCAGTGTGGCGAGCCGTGGGACAAATCCAGCCTGCTGTGGCGTTGCCACACCGCCTCGTGCAGCGTCACCAACGCGCTCGAGTACTGGTGCAGCCGCGAGGCCCTGGACGTCGAAGGCGCGGGCGAGGCGCTGTGTGTGGCCCTGGTCAACGCGGGCCTCGCGAACGACGTGGCCGACCTGTACAAGCTCACCGAAGATCAGCTCGCCGAGCTGCCCGTCGGCAACACCAAGGCCGGCGGCGTCGTCCTGCTCGGCAAGCTCAACGCCGCCAAGGTCATCGCGTCGCTCGAACGCAGCAAGACCCAGCCGTTCAACCGCGTCATCACCGGCCTGGGCATCCGCATGACCGGCCGCAGCGTCGGCCGCTGGCTCGCCGCCCGCTTCAAGACCATGCAGGCGCTGCGCGCCGCCACCGTCGAGGAGATCGCCGAGATCGACAAGATGGGCCTGATCAAGGCACAGCACGTCGTCGACGGCCTCGCCACCATGTCCGGCGTCATCGACCGCCTCGCCGCCGCCGGCGTCACCATGAGCGTCCCCGAGACCAACGGCGACAAGCCCCTCGAGGGCAAGACCTACGTGGTCAGCGGCAGCGTCCCCGGCTACACGCGCACCACCGTGAGCGAACGCATCGAGCAACTGGGCGGCCGCGCCACCGGCAGCGTCTCGGCGACCACGACGGCCCTCGTCACGTCCGAGACGACCACGGCGAAGGCGACGAAGGCCGCCAAGCTCGGCATCCCCATCATCGACCCGGCCGAGTTCGCCGACATGCTCGCCGACTGACCAGACAAGGTCTTCGATCGTCAGTTGCGCCGGCTGAGACGGCATGTACACGGGCGGTGAGCGCCGTGCGCGCGCCCGGTCGGGGTTCTCCTATTGTTGTCGTCATGGAACATGATCCGTTGGAGTCCGAGGCGGGTTTCGCCGGACTGGGGTTGCGGGCGGAACTGCTCCGTGCACTGACCACCCTCGGCTATGAAGAACCGACCCCGATCCAGCGGGAGGCGATTCCGCCGCTGGTCGCGGGCAACGACCTGGTGGGACAGGCAGCGACCGGCACCGGTAAGACGGCCGCGTTCGCGCTGCCCGTGCTGCAGGCGCTGACCGTCGGCCGGCGCGATGCGGGGCCGGCAGCACTCGTTCTCGTGCCGACCCGCGAGCTGGCCGAGCAGGTGTCGCAAGCAGTCCACCGGTACGGCCGCGACCTGGGCGTACGTGTGCTGCCCGTGTACGGCGGGCAGCCGATCGGGCGGCAGTTGCAGGCGTTGCAGCGCGGCGTGGACGTCGTCGTCGGGACGCCGGGACGGGTGCTCGACCACATCGAGCGGACGACGCTGCAACTCGGTGACGTGCGCACCGTCGTGCTCGACGAGGCCGACGAGATGCTCGACATGGGGTTCGCCGAAGACATCGAGGCGATCCTCGCCGAGACTCCCGCCGATCGGCAGACGGTGCTCTTCTCGGCGACGATGCCACCCCGCATCGACAGCATCGCCCGCCGGCACCTGCGTGACCCGGTGCGGATCACGATGGGCCGCGAGGCCGTCGCGGCGGGCGAGCTTCCGCTGGTGCGGCAGAGCGCCTACATGGTCACCCGGGCGCACCGGACGGCCGCTCTCGGCCGGATCCTCGACGTGGAAGCGCCGTCGGCGGCGATCGTCTTCTGCCGCACCCGGGAAGAGGTCGACCAGGTCACCGAGACCCTGAACGGGCGCGGGTACCGTGCGGAGGCGCTGCACGGCGGCATGAGCCAGGATCAGCGCGACCGGGTCATGGGCCGCCTGCGCGGCGGCAGCACCGAACTGCTGGTCGCGACCGACGTGGCAGCCCGCGGCCTCGACGTCGAGCAGTTGACCCACGTCATCAACTTCAACGTGCCCGCGGCGCCGGAGGCGTACGTGCACCGCATCGGCCGGGTGGGCCGTGCCGGGCGGGAAGGCTGCGCGATCACTCTCGCGGAGCCGCGGGAACAGCGGATGCTCAAGGCCATCGAGCGGCTCACCGGGCAGCGCATCACGCTGGAGAAGCTGCCGACCGTGACGGACCTGCGAGCCCGGCGGCTGGAGCTGACCCGTACGGCGTTGCAAGCCAGCCTGGAAACCGACGACCTCGAACGGTTCAGGGTCGTCCTCGACTCCCTCACCGACGAGTTCGACGTCGAAAACGTCGCGCTCGCCGCCGTGAAGCTGTTGCACGAGGCGGCCGGTGGCGACGTCGAGGAAGAGGAGATCCCCTCGCCGGCGCCACCGGCCCCGAGCCGCGCCCCGCGCAGCCGGGACGCCCGGCCGGGCACCGGCGGACGCGACCGGCCCGGGTATCCCCGCGCGTCGGATTCGGGCGTGACCCGGTTGTTCTTCGGCATCGGCCGACGGGCCGGCCTACGCCCACAGGACCTGGTGGGTGCGATCGCCGGCGAGTCCGGCCTCAGCGCACGCGAGATCGGCGCCATCCAGATCACCGACCGCTTCTCGCTGGTCGAGGTCCCCGAACAAGCCGCCGACATGGTCATCGCGGCCATGCAGCGCAGCACCATCCGAGGCCGCAGGCCGTCGGTGCGCCGGGAACGCTTCGTCCGTTAGAGCGGTTGCCCGGTCTCAGCGCCGGGCTCGGTCTCTCGATCGGCCGCCGGCCCCAGCTCCTGGAACAGGGTGATGTGCAGCCCGGCCGGCGCCTCCAGCCGGGCGTTGAGCGAGCGCCACGGCGTACGGGTCGGCGGCGCCACCTCGGCGGCGCCGGCCGCGGTCGCCTCCGCGGTGCGCGCGACCGCGTCATCGACTTCGAACGCCACGCGGATCCGCGGCGCCACCTGGCGACCGACTTCCACCTCGTCGATCATCCGCTTCTGCGCCGGATTGGCGATCTCCAGCGTCGCCCGGCCGGCGTCGAGGATCACGACCCGCGCGTCGCCGTCCCCCGCGAACGCGGCCTCTTCGGGGAGACCCAGCACATCCCGGTAGAACGCCACCGCCTCGGCGAAGTCCTCCGCCTCGACCACGAGCCTGAGCTGCCGGACCCGCTTCGCCGGTCCCATCCTGTCGGTCACGCAACGACCCTAATTCGGTGTCGCCGGCGAGATCGAGCCGGTACGAAGATCACGTGCCCTTTCTCGCGCTCTTCGCCGCCGTCCTCCTGCTCGGCATCGCGGACTCGATGGTCAATTCGTACATCGTGCTGTTCGGCGCCGATGTGGCCGGGCTGACGCCGCTGCAGATCGGCGTGTGGGCCTCGGTGTTCGCCATCGGCGGGATCACCATCAGCTGGTGGCTGGGACGGTTGTTCGACCGCCGGCCCGCCCGGACGTACGCGATCGTCGTGATCCTTCTGGGCTCGGCGGGTTACGCGCTGCTGCCGCGGGTTGCGAGCTTCCTGGTTCTGCTCCTGATGGCGGCGACGGCGCTCGGGGCGATGGGTGCGGCCTTCCCGCAGTTGTTCTCCCTGGCCCGCTCCGTTCTCGGCGAGGGCGCCGCCGGGCAGCGTTCCGCGCCGCTGCTGCGCTCGGCCTGGTCCCTGGCGTGGGCCGCCGGGCCGTTGCTGGGCGCTCTCGTCCTGTCCAAGGGCGGCTATTCATGGCTGATGTGGACGGCCGCCGGGGTGTTTCTCGCTTCCGCGCTGACCGTTCTCGCCGTGCCGCGGCCCGGTTCCGTCGCGGTGGCCAACTCGTCGCCCGGCGGCACCCCCGTCCTGCTCACCGTGAGCGTCACCCTGTTCTTCACCGCGATGTTCGCGGGCGGTCTGGCCGTGCCGTTGTTCGTCACGCGCTCCCTGCATCAGCACCCCGCGTCGGTCGGCGTGCTCTTCAGCGTCTGCGCCGCGGTCGAGGTGGTGGCCACGCTGGGGTTGGCCGTCGTGCCCGCCCGGGTCAGTCAGCGGGCCCTGATCCTCGGCGGCTTCGGCGCCTTCGTCGGCTACTACGCCCTGACGGTCGTGTCCGCGGGCATGCCGATGCTCGTGATCGCCCAGGTTTTCCGCGGCGTGGGGATCGCGATCGTCGGGGCGGCCGGCATCCGCTACTTCCAGGACCTCCTCGCCCCGGCAACCGGCCGCGCCACGACGCTGTTCGCCAACGCGACCACGGCCGGCCTGCTGGTCTCCGGCATCCTGTCCGGCGTGGCGGTCGAGCACTTCGGCTATCGGACGACGCTGCTGTTGTGCGGGGTGGTGGCGGCGCTGGGCGGGGTCGCCTTCACCCTCGGTTCCCGCCGCCAGGCCGACAGCCGGCACTCGGAGAAGGAGTTCGGCAGCGTTTGAGCGGGCCGTTTCGCAATCGGCTGCCGCATGTCACCTGAAGATCTTGCGGTTCGAACGGCCTGACAATGACGTCACGGACGACCCTTGCCTCATGTCATGCGCCCGGGGGCAACGCAAAGCTCCGAGCGATATTTCGGCGCTGCGAAACCCGCCAGGAATACCAATGTCCGCCGGGCCCGGAACGCGGCGGCCCGGTGGCGGTGCGGTCCAGCGCGACCCGCAACCGCGGCAGCAGACAGCGCTCACGGTGCCGTGCACCAGCTGGTCGGTCAGCTGACGGTCTTGAGCACGTCGGCGGTCGCGGGCATCCTGCTCACCAGTTCCCGCAAGGCGCCCTCGACCACGGCCGAGGCTTCGGCTTCGTCCCTGGCCGCGATGACGGTCTTCAGCAGGGCCGGCGACTTCGCGATCGCCTCCGCCTCGGAACTGGTGGACTCCTTGACCGTCTTCACCGCGTCGGCTGCCGCCTGCAGTTTGATCTTTCCCTTGTCGCCGAACCCGATCTCTTCGGGCAGCAGGCCGAATATGCCCGCGTACACCAGCCCGATACCGGCGACGAAGATCGCTGCCAGCCCCACCGAGTTGATGTCCTTGTTCATGAACATCCCCACGATGGTCGCCACCACACCCGCGGTCACCAGGAGCGCACCGAGAACACCTATGAGTTTCTTAGCCGACGCGGACATCCGACGCCTCCGGTCCAAGCGGAATGAGGCCTCCACAGTAGGCACTCGCCGCCACCCTGGATAGTCGTGATGACGACACATCCGGGAGGCTCAGCCCAGGGCCGCCGCTTTGCGGAGCAGCACCGAGCGCTCGCGCGCGTTGCCGCACAGGCGGGCGGCCAGCTCGAGCTCGGCGCGCGCCTCGGCGATGCGGCCGAGGCGGGTCAGCAGCTCACCGCGCACCGTCGGCAGCAGATGCGAGCCGGCCAGGCGGTCGGTGGCGACGAGGTCGTCCACGATGTTCAGGGCCGACTGCGGTCCGGTCGCCATCGCGACCGCCACCGCCCGGTTCAGCTCGACCACCGGGGACGGCGCCACCCGGCCGAGCGCCTCGTAGAGCAGCACCACCCGCTCCCAGTCGGTCTCCCCCACCGACGCGGCCGACGCGTGGCAGGAGGCGATCGCCGCCTGCAGGCCGTACGGGCCGAGGCCGCGACCGGCGGACGCGGCCTGGGCGAGGGCGGCCAGGCCGCGCCGGATCGCCGACCGGTCCCAGAGCCGGCGGTTCTGGTCCTCGAGCAGGATCGGCTCGCCGTCGGGGCCGGTGCGGGCCGGGAAGCGGGCCGCGGTCAGCTCGAAGAGCGCGAGCAGCCCGTGCGCCTCCGGCTCGGCGGGCAGCACGGCGGTGAGCATGCGGGCCAGGCGGATCGCCTCGTAGGCGAGGTCGGCGCGCACCAGCTGGTCGCCCGCGGTCGCGGTGGAGCCCTCAGTGAAGATCACGTAGAGGACGCTGAGCACCCCGCCCAGCCGCTGACCGCGTTCCTCGGCCGGCGGCAGCTCGAACGGCACGCCGGCCGCCGCGATCGTCTTCTTCGCGCGGGTGATCCGCGCCTGCACCGTCGGCACCGGCACCAGGAACGCGCGGGCGATCTCCTCGCTGGTCAGGCCGCCGACCGCGCGCAGCGTCAGGGCGACCCGTGCCTCGGCCGAGAGCACGGGATGGCAGGACACGAACATCAGCGCGAGGACGTCGTCGTCGATCCGGTCCGGGTCCCAGTCCAGCTCCTCCCCGGCCGGCAGCTGCCGGGCCAGCGTGGCGTACCGCTCGTCGAGGGCCGAGCCGCGGCGGTACGCGTCGATGGCTCGCCGCCGGGCGGTCGACAAAAGCCAGCCCGCCGGGTTCGCCGGCTCGCCGTCGCGTTCCCAGGCGATCAGGGCCTCGGCCATGGCCTCCTGCGCCACGTCCTCGGCCAGCGCGAAGTCCTTCGTGTAGCGCGCGAGGGCGCCGACGATGCGGGCGGACTCCATCCGCCAGACGGCCTCGACGGCCCGGCGCGCCGCGTCGGCGGCGCGCGGGCCGTCGGCAGCCTGCGGCATCAGATCTGGCCCGTACGCTCGCGCCAGGCCTTCTCCTTGATGATCCACTCGTTGTCCTGCGGGAACTCCTCGATGCTCGGCACCCGGCGGATCTCGGTCTTGGCGCCCGGGAAGGCCGGCATCCGCTTGGCCCACTCGACCGCCTCCTCCTTGGTGGCGACATCGAGGATGTAGAAGCCGCCGAACAGCTCCTTGGTCTCCCCGTACGGCCCGTCGGTGACCACCGGCGTCTCGCCCGAGTGGTCGACCACCACGCCCTGCGCCGCGTCGTCGAGGCCCTCGGCCGCGACCAGCACGCCGGCCCGGATCAGCTCCTCGTTGAAACGGCCCATGGTGGTGAGCATCTCGTCGAACGACGTCTCCATCATCTTGGCGTTCGTCTCGTCCGTGCCGCGCATGATGAGCATGTACTTCGCCATCGTGAAATCTCCCTGTTCGCTGCGGTCGCCTTCCGACCTTCTCACCTCAAGGTCGAACGGCTCCGCCCCGGATCGACGCGGCGCCCAAAAAAGTTTTGGCGTCCCGGGAAGCCCTAATGTGAAATGCATGATCGCGCACCCCGGGCTCCGCTTCACCGACCACACCGTCACCGTGCCGCTCGACCACGACAAGCCCGGCGGTGGGACCATCGAGGTCTTCGCGCGGGAGGTGGTGGCGGCCGGCCGGGCCGGCGACGACCTGCCCTGGCTGGTCTTCTTCCAGGGTGGGCCGGGCGGCAAGTCGCCGCGGCCGGAGCGGGCCGAGAGCTGGATCGGGCACGCCGTCAAGACCCACCGGGTGCTGCTGCTCGACCAGCGCGGCACCGGCCGCAGCACGCCGATCACCGCGCGCACCGTCGGCGGGCGCACCGACCGGGAGCTGGCCGACCATCTCAAGCTGTTCCGCGCCGACAGCATCGTGGCCGACGCCGAGATCCTGCGGGAACGGGTCACCGGCGGCACGAAATGGGACTCGCTCGGGCAGAGCTACGGCGGCTTCATCACGATGGCGTACCTGTCGAAGGCCCCGTGCGGCCTGCGCAACTGCTTCGTCACCGGCGGCCTGCCGGGCCTGACCGCGACCGCCCGCGACATCTACGCCCGCACCTATCCGCGGGTCGCCCGGAAGAACGCCGAGTTCTACCGCGCGTTCCCCGGCGACGCGGCCGCCGTGCGCCGGATCGCCGACCACCTGGCCGCGGACGACGTGCGGCTGCCCGACGGCGACCGGCTCACCGCCGAGCGGTTCCGCACGCTCGGCACCGCGTTCGGCATGAGCTACGGGTACGCCCAGGTGCACTGGATCCTCGACGAAGCGTGGCACGGCGACCGCCTCTCGGACACCTTCCTCTACCAGGTCATGACGCATACCGGATTCATCGACCAGCCGCTGTTCGCGCTGCAGGAGTACTGCTACGGCCAGGCGAACGGCCCGACCGGCTGGGCCGCCGATCAGGCCCTCGGGCAGCACCCGGACTTCGCCGCCGACGCCGACCCGCTGCTGTTCACCGGCGAGATGATGTACCCCTGGATGTTCGAGCAGATCGCCGCGCTGCGCCCGTTCGCGGGCGCCGCGAACCTGCTCGCCGAGGCCGAGGACTGGCCGCTGCTCTACGACCGGGAGCGGCTGGCCGCGAACGAGGTCCCGGTCCTCGCGGCGGTCTACGCCGACGACATGTACGTCGACGCGGGCCTCTCGCTGGAGACGGCGGCGGCCGTGGGCAACGTGCGTGCCTGGGTCACCAACGAGCACGAGCACGACGGCCTGCGCACCTCGGGCGAAGCCGTCCTCGGCCACCTGATGGACATGGCATCCGGCCTGCGCTGAGGAACCGCATCACCCCGCCGGGAGTCGGAGGCGCATGAGCCGCCGTGTTCTCGGCACCCTCGCCGTGCACGGCTGCGAAAATTTGTAACCGAAAACGGACGAACGAGCCAGAACGTGAGCGGTAACGCTGCATTCTCGTGATCCGCCGTCCATGACAGAACGGGCGCTGCGAGTTGCCCGCCACCGGCGCGCTGCGCACCATCGTCGGGGTGCAGTCATCCCTCTCCATGAGCGGCCCCGGCCCCAGCGAGATGAGCGGCTCCAGCCCGGGCGAAGCCGCCACCGCCGATCTCAGCGGTCGCTGTGTGGGCAACTCCTACGTCCTGGTCTGCCCGGTCGGGCACGGCGCCACCGGCACCGTCTGGCGCGGGATCGACCGGTCCACCGGCGAATACGTCGCCGTCAAGCTGCTGCACGAAGGCCTGCTGCGCCAGCCCAAGCTGGTCATCCGGTTCGTGCAGGAGCGCACGATCCTGATGATGATGCGCCACGAGAACATCGTCGGCGTTCACGACCTGTTCAGCGTCGGCGGGTCCCTGGCCCTGGTGATGGACTACGTCAGCGGCGGCTCGCTGCGCAACCGGCTGATCTCGGCGGGCACGCTGCCGCCGTCCGAGGCCGCCACCCTGCTCGCCCAGGTCGCGGCGGCGCTCACCCAGGCGCACGAGCTCGGCGTGGTGCACCGCGACGTCAAGCCCGACAACATCCTGCTGCAGGAGGCCGACGGGCGGCACGAGGTGCGCCTCACCGACTTCGGCATCGCCCGGGTCCTCGACGCGGCCGGATTGACCACGCCGCAGGCGATCGTCGGCACCCCGCACTACATGGCGCCCGAGGCGATCCAGGGCGACGCCGAGCCGGCCTCCGACGTCTACTCGGCCGGCATCGTCCTCTACGAGCTGGTCACCGGCGCTCCCCCGTACTCCGGCGAGCCCCTGGCGGTGCTGCGCCGGCACGTCGAGGAGTCGCCGGAGCGTCCGCCGGGCATGCCGCATCCGGTGTGGTCGCTGATCGAATGGTGTCTCGACAAGGATCCGGCGCGCCGCCCCTCGGCCGGTGAGCTGGGCGGTGCGCTGCGAGACCTGGCCCGGCAGATGACCGGCGTCCCGGCGCTGACTTCGACGACCCACAACCCCGAGCTCGCGTACGGGATGACAGCGCAACTCGGTCAGCCACATCCGTCCTCGCGGCGCCCGCCGGTCCGCAAGCGGCCGCGCAACGGCCCCCGCTCCTGGATGTGGCGCCGCCCGGGCATGATGATCGCGCTGGTCGCCGCCGCGGTGGTGGTGTCGGGGCTGGGCGGCTTCAACGCCTGGCAGCTGATCGGCGCCGGCGAGCCGCCGGCCTCGTCGGCCGGCGGCAACGCGGCGGGGCTGGGCCTGCCAGGAGCCGGCGGCGGTACCGGTCCGGCCGGCCCGGGCGCGAGCGCGGGCCCGTCGGCCGCGGCCCAGCCGGTTCCCTCGACGGTGGCGCAGGAGGTCCCGGGCGGGCTCCTGAGCGGCGGCCCCGGCGCCCAGCAGGAGGCGCGGCGCCGGGCGATCACCGGCGGCGCCCAGGCCGAGGCGGCCGCCACCGTGGGTCCGGCCAAGGCCGGGGCGAAGGCCCGGTTCGGACCGTGGCGCTGCGGCGACGCGTACAGCTGGGATCTCGGTCATCCGGTGCTGGCCCGGCCCTGCCACGCGGTCGGCCCGTCGGTCCGCGTGATGGGTCAGATGGAGGCGGCGCCCGGAGTGCAGATCGACCTCTCGCTGACCCTGCGCGACGCGAAGACCGATGAGTTGGCCGCCGGGCCGTACGAATGCAAGGGTTTGATGTTCACGGACTTCGCCTTCAAGCACGACTGCGGGCCGGCGGAGTTCAACCCGCCGCGCGGGCATCGCTACATCGTGGTGGAGACCTGGCAGTACACCCAGCGGCCGCTGCTGCCCGCGGGCAGCGCGCAGGGCCCCGAGTTCGACTGGTGACAGGCGAAAGGGCGTGACCGGACGGTGGTCACGCCCTTTCGCTTGCAAGCCTCAGACCGCGCGCCACATCCGGAAGAAGGGCGTGCCGTCGGGCAGCAGCATCTCGAAGGGATCCATGTCGGCGTAGCCGTGCCGGCGGTAGAGGCGCACGTTGTTCTCGTTCGTGGCCTCGAGGTACGCCGGGACACCGGCCACGCCCAGCTCGGCGTGCTTGCGCTCCATGAGCTTGCTGCCCAGCCCGTGCTCCTGGTGGTCGGGGTGGACCGCCAGGAACGCGAGGTGCCAGTGCTCGTCGTGCGGGTGGTGCTTCTCGAAGATCACGTCGAGCGCCTGGAACCGGTCGAGGTACTCCCCGGCCATCGACCGCAGGTTCTCCTCATAGTTCTCCGGATCGGGCGCCTCGCGTGTGTAGTCGAACCACACCGCCGTGGCGGCGAGCCCACCACCCGCCGGGTTGTCGATCACGTCGACCAGGCCGTACCGGTACGCGTGCTCGGTGAGCATCGTGAAGTAGTCGGCCGTCACGGACAGCCGGTCCTCCAGCGGCGGCACCAGGTAAGCGCATTGGGGCAGGTCGAGGAAGGACAGGCCGACCAGGTGCCCGACCGCGGGGATCTCGTCCTCGCGGGCCGGGCGGATCTCGGGATACGTCACTTGGCCCCCTGGTCACCGGCGAGGGCCGCCGCGAAACCGCCACCGCCGCTGCCCGCGGTCGAGCTGCGGGCGCCGAGGCCGATGCCCTGGTAGACGTCGGGCCGGCTGCTGCGCAGCACCAGCGCCCACAGGATGCCGGCCAGCGCGACCACGCCGAACGCCGTCGGCACGACCCAGGTCGGACCGCTGCCCGGCTCGACGCCGAACAGGGTGGCGATGTTGGTCAGCGCCAGGTAGCTCATGACCAGCAGCAGGATGGTGCCGAGGACCGGGGCGCCGACGCGGTGCCAGAAGTCCTCGCCGGCGGGGCGGCGGGCGAAGTAGCCGATGACGGCGACCGAGGTGACCGTGATCAGCAGCAGGACGCCGATGCCACCGGCCGAGCCGCCCCAGAAGAACATCTGCACCAGCGGGTCCCAGCCCATCACCGCGTAGACCACGATGACGATCAGGCCGAGCGCCGACTGGGCGAGCGAGCCGTTCTTGGGCGCGCCGGTGCCGGGCACGGTGCGGCCGAACAGGCGCGGCAGCACACCCTCGCGGCCCAGGGAGAACGTGTACCGCGAGATGATGTTGTGGAACGAGATCATCGCGGCGATCAGCGAGGTCAGGAACAGCGCGTGGCCGAGGTGGATGGCCGCGCTGCCGAGCTGGTCGGAGGCGACGTTGAAGAACAGGTCGGGGCCCTCGTTGACGGCCCGGCCGACCACGTCGTCGCCGGCCGCCGAGATCATCGTCCAGGAGGCGAAGCCGTACAGGACGGCGATCAGCGCGATGGCGATGTAGGTGGCCCGGGCGACGGTGCGCCGCGGGTCGCGGGACTCCTCGGAGAAGACCACGGACTGCTCGAAGCCGACGAAGCCGGTGATCGCCATGGCCAGCAGCGCGCCGGAGCCGGTGCCGACGAGGCTGCCCGGGTCGAGCGGGGCCGACGACGGGTGGAAGTTCGGCGAGAAGATGTCGGCGAAGCTGAACACCACGACCAGGATGATCTCGGCGACCAGCAGGGTCGCGAGGACCTTGCCGTTGACCGCGACGTCGCGCACGCCGAGGACGGCGGTGATCGCCCAGCAGATCAGCGCCAGCACCCACCACTGGATGTCGAGCCCGAACCAGTCCTTGAACAGCGGCTGCGCGATCGCGCCGAAACCGCCGTACGCGGCGATCTGGAAGCAGTTGTAGGCGAGCAGCGCGAGCCAGGAGGCGCCGACGCCGAACGGCCGGCCGATGCCCTGCGAGATGTATGCGTAGAACGCGCCGGCGTTGTCGATGTGCCGCGACATGGCGACGTAACCGACCGCGAAGATCGCCAGGACCACGGCCATGGCAAGGAAGGCGATCGAGATGCCGGTCAGGCCGGTGACGGCGAGACCGGTCGGCACGACGCCGGCCACCACGGTCAGGGGCGCGGCGGCGGACATCACGAAGAAGACCACCGCGGCGACGCCGAGGCGGTCGCGGGCCAGGGCTGTCGACAGCTGGCTTTGCGGTGGGGTTGTTGTGCTGGACACGTGGGTCTCCGGGTGGGGGTTGAGGGGTTGAGGGGTTGGAGCTGGTCAGGCGCGGCGGGCCATGACGGCGTCGCCGACCGAGGCCTCGGCGTGCGCGACGAGCTCCTGCAGCATGGCCGGGAGGCGGCGCCGGAACTGGTCGAACAACGCCTCCCGGCCGCGGGCGTCGAGGGTTAGGAAGACGTGCTGGTCGAGGCCGGTGGCGAGGATGAGGCCGGCGAGGACCAGGTCGGAGACGTCGAGCAGCTCGCCGCGTCCGATGAAGGTGCGGATCCGGGTGGCGGGCCAGCCGGCGACCATGGAGTCGGCGGGGACGAACGCCACCTTGGTGCCCAGCAGGCCGCGCTTCTCCTGCCGGTGCAGCAGGCCGGCCCGGGACAGGCGGCGCTCCACCAGGTCGGTGGCGATGCCGGTGGCGAGGAACGAGATCCAGTCGCGGACCGCCCGGTGGTGGCCCTCGCGGAGCAGCTGGTCGAGGACGGCGGTGGTGGCCGGATCACCGGTGGGGCGATCGTCGATCAAGGCCAGCTTGCCGTCGATCACGTCCAGCCGCCGCCAGAAGACAAGCTCGCCGATCAGCGCCGCCGCGAGCCCGAGGCCGAGAGTGGCCGGCGTCAGCAGCGACTTGCCCTTGACCGTGTCGTGCGCGGTCAAGAACAGATCATCGGCGAGGGGTAGCTGCGGCGACGACGCCACTGCGGGCCCTCCTTATACGTGGTGCGATAACTTCCCGTGGCGATTACTAACCGTGATGCGGGTGAGTCTTCGCCATTCGTTACGGTGAGCGCCCCCCTGCGCAACATCGCGTAGCATGCCAGCGTCCCAGGCCAGGCGCAATGTCCTTTGCGGAGCGAGTTTCCGTCCGCCGTGGCCGCGTCTGGAATGCATTCTGCCAAAGGCTTCTGACCTGGACCTTTATAGATGTCACTCGTTCGATGTAAAACGGATTTAACCCACGTCCGGGGGATCGCCACCGATCATGTCGATAGACGCCGATGCCTAAGTATCGGTGCAATCAACCAATAACGGACAGTATTGACCATGATCGACGGTTACGTAGAGTAGTTACTTGACGGAACAACTAAATCGGGCGTACGCTTGCCGTAGTTGCTTGAAGCTTCAACGGAGGATCCCGTGAGCCGCATGCCCGCCCTGTTCCTGAGCCACGGCGCCCCGCCGCTGGTCGACGACGAGCGCTGGGTCGCCCAGCTGAAGGATCTCGCGTCCGGCCTGCCCCGGCCGAAGGCGATCCTGATGGCCTCCGCGCACTGGGAGTCGGCGCCGCTGATGCTCGGCGCCACCGAGACCGTGCCCCTCGTCTACGACTTCGGCGGCTTCGAGCGCCGCTACTACGAGGTGAAGTACCCGGCGCCGGGCGCGCCCGGGCTGGCCGCGCGGATCGAGAAGCTGATGCCCGACAGCGAGCACGTCGCGCGCACCGACCGGGGGCTCGACCACGGCGCGTACGTGCCGCTGACCGTCATGTACCCCGGCGCCGACATCCCGGTGCTGCAGATGTCGCTGCCCACCCTCGAGCCCGACCGCCTGCTCGAGCTGGGCCGCCGGCTCGCCCCGCTGCGCGACGAGGGCGTGCTGATCGTCGGCTCCGGCTTCACCACCCACGGCCTGCCGTTCCTGCGCGACTGGCGGCCCGACGCGGCCGCGCCCGGCTGGTCGGTGGAGTTCGACGCGTGGGCCGCCGAGACCTTGGCCCGCGGCGCGGTCGACGAGCTGGCCGACTTCCGCGACCGCGCACCCGGCATGCCCTGGGCGCACCCCACGATCGAGCACTTCGCCCCGATGTTCCTGACCTTGGGCGCTTCCGGCGACCCCGAGCGCGCCCCGGACCAGCCGATCGACGGCTTCTGGATGGGCCTGGCGAAGAGGTCCTTCCAGGTCGCCTAGCGGCACCCGGCGCCGGGGCTCGTTCCGTTACCAGGGACTTCCCAGGGTAAGCGGGGACAATTCAAAGGAATCGCCCCGCTTACTACGGCTCGGAGGTTCCCTGTTGCTTGAGGTCACCGCGCTCGGCTGGACGCTGACCATCGGTGTCGTCGTCGCCCTGCTCGCCCTCGATCTGACCCTCGGTGCGCTGCGCCCGCACGCCGTCGGGTTCCGTGAGGCGGCCCTGTGGTCCGCCTTCTACATCGCGGTGGCGGTCGCCTTCGGCGTCGTCTTCGGCTCCATCGCCGGCTGGGACTTCGGCGCCCAGTACTTCGCCGGCTACATCGTCGAGAAGAGCCTCTCGGTCGACAACCTGTTCGTCTTCGTGATCATCATGACCACGTTCGCGGTGCCGGAGAAGTACCAGCAGGAGGTGCTGACCTTCGGCATCATCATCGCGCTGGGACTGCGGGTGGTCTTCATCGCGCTCGGCGCGACGCTGCTCAGCCTGTTCTCGTTCATGTTCCTGCTGTTCGGCCTGCTGTTGATCTGGACGGCGATCCAGCTGTTCCGGCACCGCGACGAAGACCCGGACATCGAGGACAACGCGCTGGTCAAGGCCGGCCGGCGGTTCCTGCCGCTGACCGACGACTACGTTGACGGCAAGATGCTCACCCGCGTCGACGGCCGGCGCATGTTCACCCCGCTGTTCCTGGTGCTGATCGCGATCGGCAGCTCCGACATCCTGTTCGCGCTCGACTCGATCCCCGCGGTGTTCGGGGTGACCGACGAGGCGTACATCGTCTTCATCGCCAACGCGTTCGCGCTGCTCGGCCTGCGGGCGCTGTTCTTCCTGGTGAAGGGCCTGCTCGACCGCCTGGTCTACCTGTCCACCGGTCTGTCGATCATCCTGGCGTTCATCGGCGTCAAGCTGGTGCTGCACTGGGCGCACAAGGCCGTCAGCGACTCGGTGCCCGAGGTCAGCACCGCGGTCTCCCTCGTGGTGATCCTGGTCGTCCTCGCGGTCACGACCGTGGCGAGCCTGGTCAAGGTACGGAAAGACCCGGACACCAAAGCCCACGCGGGCAGTGTCCGGGCCAGATCGTCATCGGCCGACAGGTCGCCGGCCGATCCTGGTCAGCCGAGGTAGCCCCCCAGCCCGGCGGTCTGCCGCCGGGTGGACTGCTGACGCTCGACGTCCTGACGGTAGAGGATGGCCCGGATCTCCTGGGTCTCCTCTGCCGTGTGGCGGCTGAGGAGCTCGTCGAGCTCCGCCCGCTCGGCCGTGGTGCGGAAGGAAGCCAGCTCGTCGGCGAGCCGGCGCTGGGCGATGCGCAGGGTCCTGCGGTTCGCCAGAGCCGTACGGGCGTCGCGAAGCGTGGACGAAAGCTGCATGGCCGTGGTTCTCCTCAACGGATCGTAGTGTTTCTGCCTCTGCTTCAACACTCCACGTCCCGGGTTTCATCCCCAAATCAAGCAGGTAAAACTCGACTAGAACGTTGTAGTAGAAGTCACTCTCCGTCGACATTTTGCTGGTCAGGCGGGCGAGGTGAGTTCGGACACCTGCAGGCGCGACGAGAGCTGCGTCCGCGAGCGCACGCCGAGCTTGCGGTACACCCGGGTGAGGGTCGCCTCGACGGTCTTGACGCTGAGGTAGAGCTGGGTGGCGATCTCTCGGTTGCTGGCGCCGTCGCGCACCAGCCCGGCGATCCGCAGCTCGGTGTTGGTCAGCCCCAGGTCGGCGGGCGGGACGCCGGGCGCCGAGTTCCCTTCGGTACGGGCCAGGGCCCGCTCGGTCTGCTCGGCCCACGGCTTCGCGTCGGCGGCCAGGAAGATCGCGAGAGCCGCGCCGATCGCGACCCGGGCCGCCGCGTACCGGCGGCGCCGCCGCTCGGCACCGCCCTGCACGAGCAGCGCGTGCGCCTGCTCGATCGGCTGGTGCAGCTGCTCGAAATGCTGCGCGGCCGCGGCCGAGAGCACCACCGCCGAATCGGCCTGCCCGCTCTCCGACAGCACCACGGCGGTGGCCCGGTCGAGGTAGCCGACCGTGCCCGGGCTGTTGCCCAGCCGGTGCGCGGCCGCCCGGGCCTCGGCAAGGGTGGCCGCCGCCGCGATGTGCTCGCCCAGCGAGGCCAGGCCGCCGGCCAGGTCGCCGTGCCAGCGCACGATCATCGGGTCGGCCCCGCCGGACTCGGCCTCGAGGTCGCGCAGCCGGCGCAGCGCCGCCACGCCGGACCGGGTCTCCCCCAGCCGCAGCTCGGCCTGGCCCAGCGCGTGCAGGTTGCGCCGCAGGTAGAGGCTGTCGCCCTCCTGCTCGCTGGCGCGCACCCCGCGGCGGGCGAACCCGGCGGCCGCGGGCAGGCTGCCACCGGCCAGCTCGGCGACCGCGGCCGTGTACCAGGTCGGGCCGGGGCTCAGGCCGGCGTGCTGGGCGGCGTCGACAGCCCGGTGCGCGTACTGGAGGGCCTCCCGGCAGCGGCCGGCCCGGGTGGCCACCTCGGAGAGGCTGCGCAGCACCTCGACCCGGGCCTCGCCGATCCGGTCGTGCTCGGCCACCACCAGCAGCGTGAGCAGCTCCTCGCGGGCCTCGTCGAGCCGGTCGTCCATCATCGCGAAGCGGGCCGCCATGTAGCGCGGCCCGTAGTGCAGCCAGTCCGGCGCCGGGGTGGCCGGCAGCTCGAGCGCCTGCCCGAGGGTCTCGGTCCAGCGTGCCTCGCCGCGCAGCCGCTGCACCTGGGCGATCAGGCTCAGCCCCATCGCCTCGGTGGTCGGATCGCCGGCCCGGCGGGCGGCCTCGACCGTGCGGCCCGCCTCGGCGGCGGCCCGGTCCGGGTCGCCGGTGAGGAACGCGGCCCAGGTCAGTCGCAGCCGCACCGGGGCGAGCAGGGCCGGGTCGTCGCCGGCCTCGGCGAGCGCCGCCGCGAACGTCTCCCCCATCTCGGCGAGCCCCTGACCGGCCAGGTCGAGCAGCACCAGCCGGGCCCGCACCCGGTGTCCGGCCGGCGCGTCCGCCGCGATCACCGCCTCGGCGGCCCGTCCCGCAAGGGCCGGCGCTCCGCCGGTGGTCGCGGCCCGGGCGGCCGCGACCAGCCAGTCGAGCCGCTGCGCGGCCAGGCCGTGCGGGCAGCGGTCGGCGGCGAGCAGGTACAGCTCGGCCGCGTCGCGTCCCGCGCCGCGCTCGGCCCGCCGGTCGGCCGCGGCCGCGAGCGACCGCGCGACCGCGGCGTCGGGCCGCCCGGTGCGCAGCGCCCGGTGCCGCAGCGCCTCGGTCGGGTCGACCGCGCCGGCCGCGAGGGCCGCGTGCGCCGCATGCCGCTCGGCGGCGGTGACCTCCTCGGCGAGGACCTGCGCGAGCAGCGGCGGGGTGAACCGGATCGCCTCGCCGTCCAGCTCGACAACGCCCTCGGCCTCGGCCAGCCGCAGGTCGCGCACCGCGTCGTCGCGGCCGGCGCGCAGCAGCACGGTCGTCGTGGGATCGGTGGCGAGCGAGGCGACCAGCAGGGTGGCGGCGACGCCGGCCGGCAGCGCGCGCAGCCGGTCGCGCATCAGCTCGCGCGCCGCCTCCGGGATCGGGGCGGGCCGCCAGGCCGGTCCCGGGGCGACCGCGCCGCCGAGGGTGAGCGCGAGGAACGGGTTGCCGGCGCTCGCTTCGTGCATCCGGCTGGCCGTGCGGCAGGGCAGGCCACGCGCCTCGAGCAGCGCGGTCAGCTCGTCGGCGTCCAGCGGCGGCACCGCCAGCTCGAGCACCGGGGCCGGGCACAGCCGGGCGGCGCGGCGCTTGCCCGCCGGGTCGGGGCGGCGCTGAGCGGCGAGCACCCGCACCCGCTGCCCCGGCCGCCGCCGCATGGCGAACCCGATCAGCTCGGCCGACTCGGCGTCCAGCCATTGCGCGTCGTCGAGCACCAGCAGCACGGTGCGGCGGCGGGCGCAGTGGGCCAGCAGCAGCGGCAGCACGAGGCGGCGGGCGAGGGCCGGGTTGCCGCCGCGCGGCGGGAGACCCTGCCGCAACGCGGCGAGAGCGGCCCGCTGGGCGGGTGGCAGGGCCTGGGCGGCGTCGTCCGGGAGCTGCGACACCAGGTCGGCGACACCGGCGTACGGGAGAGAGCGCTCGGTCCGCACCGGCCGTAACCGGAGCACCAGTTCGTTGCGCGCGGCCGCCGAGGCCGCAACGGCATCGAGGATCGCCGTCTTGCCGATGCCCGCGGGCCCGTGCAGGGCCACGCCGCCGCCCGCGCTCAGCCGCGCGTCGATCGCGGCGAGGAGGGCGCCGCGGCCACGAAGGAGGGTCGCGTCGGACTGCACGCGAGTCACCTCCTAGGCCCGAGCTGGATTCAGCCTAGGAACACGGGCGTCGGCCATCAATGGGTTCACATATGACAACGCATTGACAAAGATCACGATCGGGCCGCCGCGGCCTTCAGGAAACGGTGGCCGAGGCGGGCGAAAGCATCGGTCAACCCGGCCGGGCCGACGAGGGCTCAGCGCGACGGGCGGCACCCAACGCCGTCCACAGGCGGCGGGCGACGACCGCGACCTCGACCCCGAACGGTATCTAGATTCCGGGCCGGCCGTCCCTGAGGGTGAAACTCCTGATCGTCCGGACCGCCGCGCCCCGCCGGCTGACCGCGTCGACGCCGCGGAAGTCGACCCGGACCCTCGCGGCGCCGACGGTCGCCCGCGTGTAGCCGCGCCGGTCCGAGTAGAACCTCAGGTGCGGGTTGCTCGCCGCGTTGGGGACGGTGGTGCTCGCCGCCCCGTCCCCGCGTGACGTGATCGACGTGCACACCAGTTCGGTGCCGACGGTGGCCGAGCCGGGGTCGGCGTAGTCGGCCTTGAGGTTGTTGGCCCAGGCGGTGTGGATGTCGCCGGTCAGCACCACCGGGTTGCGCACGCCGCGCTCCACCCACCCCCGCTGGATCCGGTCCCGCGACGCGCGATAGCCGTCCCAGGCGTCCATGTTGGCCATCCCGCGCGCGGTGACCTGCCTCGCGAAGAACACCTGCTGCGCGAGGAAGTCCCAGGCGCCCTGCTTCTGGGCGAGCCCGTCGAGCAGCCAGGCCTCCTGCGCCGAGCCGGTGATGCTGCGGCCCGGCCGGTTCGCGTCCGCGCAGGCCTTCCACAGGCCGCCGCAGGCCTGCCGGTCGCGGAACTGCCGGGTGTCGAGCATGTGAAAGGTCGCCAGCCGGCCCCACCGGATCCGGCGATACAGCCGCGAACCGGGCCGCAGTGGCAGGTGCTCACGGTAGGCCTGATAGGCCGCCGACCGGCGCGCCGCCCATTGCGACGCGCTCAGCGCCGGGATGTTGTCGAGCCGCTCGGTCCCCGCGAAGTCGTCCTCGACATCGTGGTCGTCCGGCACCACCAGCCACGGCGCGGCCGCGTGCGCGGCCTGCAGATCCGGATCCGTCTTGTACTGCCCGTACCGCCGCCGGTAGTCGGCGAGCGTGAGGATCTCCGGCCCGAGGTGCTGTCGCACGTGCCCGGGCTTGGGCCCGCCCTCGTAGATGTAGTCCCCGAGGTGCAGAACCAGATCGGCGCGCTCCTCGGCCATCCGCCGATAGGCCGTGAAGTACCCCGCCTCGAAGTTCGCGCACGAGGCGAAGAGAAAAGTGAGCTCCCGCCCGGCGTCCCCGGCCGCGGGCGCCGTCCGGGTACGCCCGACCGGCGAGATGTGCCCCTGCGCCCGGAACCGGTAGTGGTACTCGGCGTCGGCCCTGAGCCCACCGGCCACGGCGTGAACCGCGTGCGCGTCGGCGTATCGCGCGGTCACCGTCCCGGCGGAGACCGTCGTGCCGAAGCTCTCGTTCTCCGACACCTCCCACTGGACGGGAACGTCGCCGGAGGGCATCCCGCCGTGCCCGTCGGCGTCGAGCGGTGAGGGCGCGAGCCGTGTCCAGAGGACCACGTTGTCGGGCGCCGGCTCGCCCGACGCGACGCCGAGCGAGAACGGGTACGCGGCAGCTCGGCGCGGCATGACCACCGCGCCGAGCCCGCCGAGAACGAAGGTCCGCCTGTCCATGGATTACAGGATATAGGTCTTATGTCCGGAATCCGGCCGCGCGTCACCAGATGCGGCTGCGAGTCTTTCCCGGGGTGAGGCCGGCGAGCGGCCCGGCCGCCGACGGCTCGGCCGGCCTGGCCGCGCCGGTCAGGTCGACGTCGATGACGGCCGGGGTGCCGTCCGGCTCCTCGAAGTCGGCGTCGGCGAAGCGGACCCGCGGGAGGTCGCGACCGGAGACGACGCCGACGCGGGCCTCGGCGAAGCCGGGCGGCAGGTCGGTCTCCAGGTAGACCTCTCCGTTCTGCTCGACCACCGCGACGCGGCCGCCGTCCAGGACGGCCGGGTTCCGCTCGCCGGCGAACGGACGGGCGCCGGCCGCGAAGACGTTGGCGCGGGCGTAGACCGGCTGCTGGACGTCGAGGAACTTCTGGTGGTCGCCCGGGCCCTTGGCCTCGATCCTCTCCAGGTACTCCTCGAACGACGCCGGGAAGCCGTCGTAGCCGGCCAGCCCGTGGTGCGGCGTCGCCTTGCCGTCGCCGCCCTGGCCGTACGCCTGTGCGACGTCGCCGCCCAGGAAGACGTTGCCGATCCAGCGGTCGTCGCCGCCCCAGATCACCGCGTAGCCCGCGACCTGCGTGCTGTGCGGCCGGTGGTACGGCGTCGCGCGGTCGGGCACCGCCTCGAGCCGGATCGTGCCGGCGAACAGGTTGTTCACGAACGCGCCGCCCTGGCTGAACGACTCGAACGACGCCCGGGAGCCGAGCACGTTGTGGTCGACCAGGTAGGGGCCGTGGCTGACCTCGACGAACAGGTCGCGGCTGTTGTTGTAGTACACGTTGCGCGAGATGCGGGTGCCCTGCGTCTGCCAGTCCAGCCAGGTGCCGAGCGTGCAGTCGTGGATGTTGTTGTGGCGGATCACCACGTCGATCGCGGCGTGCAGCTTGATGCCGCCGATCTCGTACCCGTAGTACTCGCGCTTGGTCGCGATGTTGTAGATGTGGTTGTCCTCGATGGTCGAGAACACGCAGCCCAGGTGGCCGACGATGCCGTTCTGGCCGCAGTCGTGGATGGTGTTGCGGCGGATGACGTGCGAGCCGATGTGCTCCTTGTCCCAGCCGATCTGGCGCGCCGCGAAGACGGACTCCAGCTGGTACTGGTAGCCGGGCTTGTCACCGCGTACGGATGCGAAGTTGTGCCCGGTCGAGACCTCCTTGCCGATGGAGATCGCCGAGCACTTCGCGTCGTGGATGTGGTTGTCCTCGATGATCCAGCCCTTGGCCCAGTTGGGGCCGATCAGGCCGGGCTGGTCGGCGGTCGGCGGGGTCCACGGCGACGCGGCCTGGCACAGCTCGAAGCCGCGCACGGTGATCCAGTCGAGGTGGTGCTCCTCGGGGAAGAAGACCGACCGGCGCACGTTGATCTCGACCAGTTCGGCGTTCGGGTCGGCGTCCTGGAAGTTCGCCCAGATCGTCGTCTCGTGGTCGCCGACCTCCGCGTACCAGACATGCCGGGTTTGCACGGGGTTGGCGACCGGCACCGTGACGGCGGTCCAGTCGTCGACGACCTGGGCCCTCTCCTGAACCGAGAAGACCTCGTCGCGCGAGCCGACCTCGTAGAAGCTCAGCCCGTTGAGGTAGACGTCGCCGAGGTGCTTGCGGGCGGCGCCGTCCCGGTAGACGATCCAGTCCCCGGCGATCTCCTCGGCGAACGGGTTGAAGTCGTCGAACAGCGCGTTCGGCACGTCCGCGCGCCACACGCCTCCGTCTTCCACCACCCAGCCGGTCAGCGGCTCCGAGCCCTTGATCACCACATGCTCGCCGGGCGCGGCCTCGTACGTGATACGGCGGTTGTCGCTGAGGCCGCCGCGCCGCGGCTTGACCCATTCCCGGTACTCGCCGGCGTGCACGACGACGGTGTCGCCCGGCTGGGCGAGAGTTGCGGCCCGGTTGATCGTGCGCAACGGCCGCTCGGCGGCGCCGTCGGCGGTGTCGGAACCGGTCGTGGCCACGTGAAACACGGAGGTCATGGTATTTCGAGCCTTCCTGAGGATGCCGCGATATCGTCAACGTAATGTTGCGAAAACTTCCGCGTCAAGCTTCGAAAGTTTTCGGTGCCGCGGTCGACTTCCGCACGACGAGGTCGGTCGCCAGCTCGACCCGGGGCGAGGTCAGCTCCTCCCCCGCGACCAGCCGCAGCAGCCGCCGCATCGCCACCCGCCCCATCTCGGCGAAGGGCTGCCGCACGGTCGTCAGCGGCGGCGCCGACCACCGCGCCGCCGGCGTGTCGTCGAACCCGATGACGCTGACGTCCTGCGGAACCCGCAGTCCCAGCGTGCGGGCCGCCTCGAGCGCGCCGAACGCCTGGGAGTCGTTCGACGCGAACAGCGCGGTCGGCCGGCCGGGCGATTCCAGCAGCCGGGTCGCCGCCGCGAAGCCGCCGTCGAAGCTGAACCCGCCGGGGGCGATCAGCCCGGGGTCGCTCGCCAGTCCCGCCCGCGACAGCGCCGCGTGGTGGCCGTGCAGTCGGGCGAGGCTCATCATCGCCCCGGGCGGCCCTTCGACGAAGCCGATCCGGCGGTGGCCGAGCTCGAGCAGGTGCCCGGTGGCCGCCATGCCGCCGTTGAAGTTGGTCGCGCCGACGCTCGGCACGTCGGGGCCGGGCAGGTTGACCGGGTCGATCGTCACGATCGGGATGTGCTGCTCGGCGAAGTGCCGCCACTGCTGGGAGTTGATGCTCGAGGTCACCAGGATCATGCCCTCGCGGTGGGCGGCCGCCATGCGCCGAGCCCATGAGGCGCCCAGCGGGTCGTCGGGCACGATGCCGACCACCACGTCGACGTCCTCCGACGCGGCGGCCTCGAGGGCGCCGCGTAGCATTTCGACGTTGTTGGGCGTGTGCATGGCGTCGAAGACAAGGTCGACGGTGCGGGCCGCGGGCTGGGCGCCCCCGGCGCCGCGGGCCACGTACCCGTGCCGGACGAGCAGCGTCTCGATGCGCGCCCGGGTCTCGGGGGCCACGTCCGTACGCCCGTTGACGACCTTGGAGACGGTCGGGACCGACACGCCCGCCTCCCGCGCGACCGCGGAAAGCGTCGCGCGCTGCGCCGACGGGTCACGAGCCACGGACATCAGTATGGTCTCGCCCTCCCCGTACGCCCACGGGGAGGGCGAGAGTCCCCTACTTGGGCTGGGCGGTCACCGAGGTCGCCGTGACCGTGCCGTCCGAGCCGGTGGCGCCCTGGACCGTGATGGACTGGCCGGCCTTCACGTCGGCGACCTTGCCCTTCTTCGCGGTCGAGACCGTGGTCTTGCCGTCGGTCTTGACCGTCACCACGTTCCCGTCGGGCGTCTGGACATAGATCGTGGTGCCGTCGACGAGCTTGACCGTGCCGGTGGTGCCGGCCGCGGCGGCGGTGGCCTGCCCGCTGCCGGTCCCCTGACCAGTGCCGCCGCCGGGGAGGTTGCCGCCCCCGGGGAAGCCGTAGGCGCCGGCGCCCGAGCCGTACCGTCCGGCACCGGCGCCCGGGAACCCGGAGGCGGCCCGGTTCCCGCTCCCGGACGAGGCGGTGCCCCACTGCTTCTGCGCCTGCAGGCCGCCGACGAACCCGCCGACCAGCAGCACCACCGCGCCGAGCACGATGGTCGCCTTGTTCCACCACTTCTTGGGCGCGGCCTTGGCGAGCTCCTGCGCCAGCCCGTCGTCCCGGAAGTCGGCGCCGGCGCCGGCGCCGGCATCGGGGACAGCGTTGATCACGGCGGTGTCGTCATTCATGGGAGTCACAACGGGTCCTCACTCGTAGCGCAGCGCGTCGATGGGACGCAGCCGGGCGGCGCGGCCGGCGGGCAGGCCGCCGAAGAACAGTCCGATGGCGATGGACACGCCCAGGGCGAGCCCGATCGAGCTGGGCACGATCACCGGCTTGACCCCGACGATCTCGAAGCTGCTGCCGATCAGCGCGGCCGCGACGCCCAGCGCGCCGCCGATCACGCTCAACAGCGTGGCCTCGATGAGGAACTGGGTCATGATCACCCGTCTCGGCGCCCCCAGGGCCTTGCGGATGCCGATCTCGCGGGTCCGCTCGGTCACCGTCACCAGCATGATGTTGGTGATGCCGATGCCGCCGACCAGCAGGCTGATCGCGGCGACCGCGCCCAGCAGCGTGGTGAACGTGTCGGCCGTCTCGGTCTGCGTCTCCAGCAGCTGGGACGCGTTCTGGATCCGGTACGGCGTGGTCGACGAGTTCGCCGACGTCGACGCCGACACACTCATCCGCTGGTCGAGGATCGTCGACACCTCGGACTGCACGGCGTCGACCTTGCCCGGGTCCTTGGCCTCGACCAGGATCGAATTCAGCGCGCCGTACCCGGTGAGGACCTGACGCACCGCGCTCAGCGGAGCCACCGCGGTGTCGTTGGCGTCCTGGAAGCCGGTGGAGCTCTTCTCCTTGAGCACGCCGACCACGGTGAACAGCGCGCCGCCGACGGTGACCTGCTTGTCGATCGGGTCGACGCCCGGGAAGAGCTCGTCGACGACGGTCCGGCCGAGCACCACGACCCGCCGGCCCTGCGACTCGTCGTCGGCGGTGAAGCCGCTGCCGGTGCCGATCGGCGTGTTGGAGGCGGTGAACCAGCCGGGGGTGGTGCCGACGAACGAGCTGACCTCGTGGTCGGTGCCCTCGTACGTGATCGTCGCGGACGAGCTGACCACCGGCGACACCGACTGCACGTCGGGGGCCATGGCCGGGTCGGTGAGCGCGTCGGCCATCTCGGTGGTCAGCGCCGTGTTGGTGGAGCCGCCGCGGCTGGTGCTCATCACCGTGATGGTGTTGGTGCCCAGCGCCTCGATCTGGTCGCTGATCGCCTTGGCCGAGCCATTGCCGACCGCGACCAGCAGGATCACCGCGGCCACGCCGATCAGGATGCCGAGCATGGTCAGCGACGACCGCAGCTTGTTGGCGGAGAGGCCGCGCAGCGCGAACCTCAGAACCTCTTTGAAACTCATATCGCGTGCCGTCCTGCTAAGGCGCCCACGGGCGGCAGGTGGATCGGCGACTGCCGGTTGTCCTCGACGACCCGGCCGTCGACCAGCCGGATCAGCCGCTTGGCCCGGGCGCCGACCTCGGGCTCGTGCGTGATGATCACGATGGTGCGACCGGCGGTGCTGAGCTGGTCGAAGACCTCGAGCACGTCCTCGGTGGAGCGGCTGTCCAGGTTTCCGGTGGGCTCGTCGGCGAGCAGCAATGCCGGCTCGGTGACCAGCGCGCGGGCCACCGCCACGCGCTGCTGCTGGCCGCCGGAGAGCTGGTTGGGCTCGTGCCGGGCCCGGTCCGCGAGCCCGACGGTGTCCAGCGCCGCGAGGGCGCGCCGCCGTCGCTCCTTGGGCTTCACCCCGGCGTACGCGAGGGGAAGCTCCACGTTGGCCACCGCCGACGTACGCGGGATGAGGTTGAACGCCTGGAAGATGAAGCCGATGAGCCGGTTGCGGGCCAGCGCCAGCTGCCGGTCGGCCAGCTTGCTCACGTCCACACCGTCCAGGTGGTACGTCCCGTGGGTGGGGATGTCGAGCGCGCCGAGGATGTTCATCAGCGTCGACTTGCCGGAGCCGGACGAGCCCATGATGGCCACGTAGTCGCCGCGGTGGACGGTGAGCGACACCCCGTCCAGCGCGCGCACGATCGCCTCACCGTCGCCGTAGATCTTCTTGAGGTCGCGGACCTCGAGGACCGGCCGGCTCATCGGGTCCCGGTCCCGCCGCCGCGGGTACCGCCGCCGAAGTTCCCGCCGCCGCCGAGGTTGCCGCCCCCGGCGGGGAAGCCGGCGCCGCCGCCCGGGAAGCCGTTCGTGCCGCCGGTGGTGGCCGTGGTGGTCTTGAGCTGGACCTGCTCGCCGACCTCGACGCCCGAGGTGATCTGGGTGGCCTCGTCGCCCGCGAGGCCGATCTCGACCTGCCGGACCTCGGTCTGGCCGTTGCTGACGACGGTGACCGAGTGCCGGTTGCCGACCGTGGTGATCGCCGCGGAGTTGACGAAGGTGGCGTTCTCGACGCTGCCGGTGGTGACCGAGACCGAGACGGTCTGGCCGACCTTGGCGCCGGTGGGCACCTTGTCGATGCTGAGCGTCACGCCGTACGTGACGACGCTGTTGGTCGTGGTCGCCGACGGGTCGATCGCGGTGACCTTGGCCGTGGCCGTGGTGCCGGACAGCGCGTTCCAGGTGACCTCGCCGGCCTGCTTCTCCTTGAGCTTGGTCGCGTCGGCCTCGGCGAACGCGGCGCTGACCTGGAGCTTGGTCAGATCCTCGATCTCGACGAAGCCGGAGGACGACGAGCTCGACGACGACGAGGACGACGTCGAGCCGCCGCCCTGGCTGGCCCCGCCCTGGCTGGCCCCGCCCTGGCTGCCGCCGCTGCTGCTGGCGGAGGACGAGGAGCTTCCGGTGCCGGACGACGAGCTGCCGAGCGTGCCGTTGACCGCGGTCACCGTGCCGGCCATCGGGGCGGTGAGCACGGTGCCGTCGACAGCGGCCTCGGCCTCCTCGACCGCGAGCTTGGCCTGCACGACCTCGTTCTCGGCGCTGGTCGTGTCGGAGCCGGCGTCCTCGGCCCGGCCGACGGAGTCGTTCGCGGCGTCCAGGTCGGCCTCGGCGGCGTCGAGGCTGCGCTGCGCGTCGGCCGGATCGACCTTCGCGAGCACCTGGCCCTTCTTCACCACCGAGCCGACCTTCACGTTGATCGCGGTCACCGTCCCGCCGGTCACGAAGCTCGCGCTCGCCGTGCTGGCGCTCTCGACGGTCCCGTCCGCGGTCACGGTCTTGGTGACCGTGCCCTGCTGGACCGCGACCGAGCGGACCGAGGCGTTCGCGGCCGTGGGGGTGTCCGATCCTGACAGGGTCTGGTAGGCCCAGAAACCCCCGGCGGCGAGGGCGACGGCGAGGGCGGCGTTGACCGCCACCGCAGGACGTCGCAGGTTAAGGCGCGCTGGCATGCCGACACTGTGGTGGCACGGCCTGGGAGGATCTTCGTCGGAACCTCGGAGCCAGCTCGGAATCTCACGGGGCGTCACCGGAGGTGGGCAGCAGCACCCGGAAAGTCGCGCCTCCGCCGCGTGGCGCGTCCAGCTCGACCCACCCTCCGTGACCATGAACGATGGCGGCGACGATGGACAGCCCGAGCCCCGACCCGCCGCCGTTGCCGCGCGTACGGCTGGAGTCGGCCCGGTAGAGCCGCTCGAAGACCCGCTGCGCGTGCGCGGGCGGCACGCCGGGCCCGTCGTCGGTGACCTCGAAGACCGCCAGGGGCAGGCCGGGGCGGACCGTGGCCGGCCCGGACAGCACGGTGGTCGCCCCCGGCGGGCGGGCCGGCAGCCGCCCGACCCGGACCGTGACCTGGGCCCGGCCGGGTGTGTGCTGCAGCGCGTTGGAGACCAGGTTGGTCGCGACCTGGCGCAGGCCGTGCTCGTCGCCGAGCACGGTGGCCGGCTCGAACGTGTCGTCGTCGTCCTCGAGCCCGGCCAGCTTCACCGGCCGTCCGGGCACGCGGGCGTGCGCGTCGCGGATGGTGTCGGCGGCGATCTCGAGCAGGTCGACCGGGCGCAGCGCGGGCGGCCGCTGCTGGTCGAGGCGGGCCAGCATGAGCAGCTCCTCGACGAGGACGCCCATCCGGCCGGCCTCGCCCTCGATGCGGCTCATCGTCTCGTCGAGCTCGGGGCCGGGCCGGGCGCCGCCGCGGCGGTACAGCTCGGCGAAGCCGCGAATCGAGGTGAGCGGGGTGCGCAGCTCGTGCGAGGCGTCGGCGACGAACTGCCGCAGCCGGCGCTCGCTGGCCGTACGGGCGTCGACCTCGGTCTCGATGCGGGTGAGCATCGAGTTGAGCGCGAGTCCGAGCTTGCCCGGCTCGGTGTGCGGGTCGGTGTCCGGCACCCGGCCGGACAGGTTGCCGGCCGAGATGTCGGTGGCCAGTCGCTCCATGCCGGTGAGCGGGCGCAGCCCGAGCCGCACCACGAACCAGGCGCCCCCGATCAGCAGCGCCAGGACCAGCACCGAGACGCCGGCGTCGATCAGCAGGAGCTGGTCGGTGGTCTGCTGCACCTCGGACAGCGAGACGCCGATGACGGCGGCGCCGCCGCCGACCGAGACGGGCACGGCGATCACGCGCCAGTCGGTGCTGCCGTCGGCCGCGGCGATCGTGTACGGCTGACCGGCCGCGACGCGCGCCTCGACCTCGGCGAACTTCTCGGCGGGCGGCCGTGTCGCGTCGGTCGGCGAGCTGCGGCTGGGGTCGAGCGTGCCGGTGGCGTCGTAGACGTACATGACCTGCTCGGGGCCGAGGTGCCCGAATCGGCCGCGCGGGATGTAGGTGACCCCGGCGGGCCGGTCGTCGGCGAACGGGCGGCTCATCCCGCGCAGCTGGTCGTCGATGCGGCCGAGCAGGTAGCCCCGGATCAGCACGAGGCCGGCGATGTTGGCGACGATCAGGGCGACCGCGGAGAGCGCGCCGACGACGAGCACGAGCCGGGCGCGCAGTGTCCAGTGGCCCCACCGCCGCGGTCGCCAGCGGAGCCGGGATTTCACTCGTCGCCGCCGCGGGGCAGCCGCATCGCGTAGCCGACGCCGCGGACGGTGTGGATCAGCGGCGGGTCGGTCTTGTCGATCTTGCGGCGCAGGTAGTAGACGTACGACTCGACGATGCGCCCGTCCCCGCCGAAGTCGTACTTCCAGACCCGGTCGAGGATCTGCGCCTTGCTCACCACCCGGCCCGCGTTGATCAGCAGGTAGCGCAGCAGGTTGAACTCGGTCGGCGACAGGTCGATCAGCCGGCCGGCCCGGCGCACCTCGTGCGCGTCCTCGTCGAGCTCGAGGTCGGCGTAGCGCAGCACGCCCGTGTCGGCGGGCGCCGCATCGAGCTCGGGCTGGCTGCGGCGCAGGATCGCCCGGATCCGCAGCACGACCTCCTCGAGGCTGAACGGCTTGGTGACGTAGTCGTCGGCGCCGGCCGACAGGCCCGAGATCCGATCTTCCAGGGCGTCGCGGGCGGTCAGGAACAGCACCGGCACCCGGCTGCCGGTGGCGCGCAGCCGTTTGGCGACGTCGAAGCCGTCCAGGTCGGGAAGCATCACGTCGAGCACGACCAGGTCGGGCTCGAACTCCTCGACCGCGACCAGGGCCCGGTGGCCCGAGTCGACCACCCGCACCTCGAACTCGACCAACCGGAGCGTGGCGCTGAGCAGGGCGGAGATGTTCGGCTCGTCGTCGACGACCAGGACCCGGGCGGCACGCGCCGGCGGCTCGCCGAGCGCTACGGAGGAACGGGAATCAGATAGCACTCGAAAGGAATATCAACGCTACCTAGGAATTCCCTATGAATTCCGAGAGAGCCCGCTGTATCGCCGGCGTCACCAGGATCGCGCCACCTGATCACCTTCCGCGAGGCCGGACGTGATTTCGGTGTACTGGTCGCCGCGCAGGCCGACCCCCACCTTCGCCTGGGCGCCGTCCTTGAGCACCGTGGCGGTGTCGCCGTGCACGTCGTGCACCGCCGTGCTCGGCACCCGCAGCACGCCCGACTTCGAGCCGGTCGTCACCTTCACGTTGGCGCTCTGCCCGACGAGCAGGTCCTCCGGGGCGTCGACGAACGACAGCAGCACCCCGTAACGGACCATCGTGCCGTCGCTGGTGCCGGTCGGGTCGACCTGCACGACGGTCGCCTTGAACTCGGTGCCGGGGCGGTCGGCGAGGGTGACCACCCCGGCCTGCTTGACCGCGAGGCGGTCGGCGTCCGCCTCGGGGAAGTCGGCGCTGATCTGCATGTCGTACACGTCGGCGAGGGTGATGAACGCCGAGCCGGCGCTGACCTGGCTGCCCACCTTGCCGCTGACGCTGATGATCCGCCCGGCGATCGGCGCCGTGATCGTCGCGCCCTCGAGAGCCTCCTCGGCCTCGGCCAGGGTGGTGTTCGCCTGAGTGACCCGCTGCTGCGCGCTGAGGATGGCGTCGGAGCCGCCGCTCTGGCCTTGTCCGCCCTGCTGCCCGGAGCTTCCGGAAGATGCGCACGAGCCCGTCGTGCCGCCGCGGCTCGACCCGGTCCTTGTGGGTGCGGCCGTCGCTGTCTTCGTGGCGGTCGCCGTCGGCGACGCCGTCTTCGTGGTGGTGGGGGTCGCGGTGGGCGACGACGTCACGCTGGGCGACGGCGACGCGGTGGGCGAGGCCGACGTGTACGCCGCCGCGACGTTCGTGCCGCAAGCGCTGGTCGTCGAAGACGCCTTGGCGGCGTTGTCCCGCGCCTCGGTCAGCGCGTCCTCCGCGTCGTCCAGCGAGTCCTGCGCGTCCGAGACCGCTTCGGCGGCGTCCGTGTCATCGACCTTGGCGAGCGCCTGCCCGGCGCTGACCGTGCTCCCGGCCCGGACCGACACGCTCTCCACCGTGCCCTTCACGGCGAACGACAGACTGCGCGTCTGTGCCGGCTGCACCGTGCCCGCGGTCGCCACCTCGGTGGTCACCGCCCCGCGGTCGGCCGCCACGGTGGCGACCGCCTTCGGTTTCTCGGTGGCGTCCGCGCTCAGCGCATGCACCACCCCGTACGCGATCAGCGCGAGCACGACGACAGCCGCGGCGACCCAGATCCAGCGCCGTCGACCGGCCAGAGCTTCACCCATGACAGGGAAGTGTTCCGAACCGATCTCGCCGCCGCCTCGGTCCCACCTCGGAGTTCCCTCGGAGCGAAGATCATCGCGCACAGCCGGTACACAGCGGCTCCGAGCGAACTCTGAGGATCCCCCCACGTTCTCCGCAGATTGCCCGGCTTGGGTGGGTCGACGACCGAGCCCTTGAGGAAAGAAGGCATCGTGCGCACAGCCAGGTCCCGCACGGCAGCGTTGTTCGTCGCGTCGGCAGCAGTGCTGTTGGTCGCGGCGTGCGGCGGCAACAGCTCCGACTCGTCGGACGGCGGCCAGAACGGCGGCGGCAACGGCGGCAACAACGCGTTCGCCGCGTACACGGAATGCCTCTCCAAGAACGGCGTGACCATCACGATGCCGTCGCGCGGCGCGCGTAACGGCGCCTCCGGCGCCCCCGGCGAGGGCTTCCCCCAGGGCGAGCGGCCGTCCGGCATGCCCCGGCCCAGCGGCAGCCGCGGAACCGGCGGCGGCTTCCCGGGCGGCGGCTTCCAGAAGCCCGAGGGCGTCGACGACGCCACCTGGCAGAAGGCCCAGGAGGCCTGCGCGTCGGTCCGCCCGTCGTTCGGCGGCGGCAACCGCAGCGGCAACGGCCAGGACGCCGCGTTCCAGAACTGCCTCAAGGACCACGGCGTCACCGCCACCGGCGGCAACCTCGACACCAACGACGCCACGGTGAAGAAGGCCCTCGAGACCTGCCGCGTCCTCCAGCAGCCCCAGGCGAGCGCGACCCCGACCGCCTGAGCTCCGTGCCGTCGCTACCGCATCCCCCGTAGCAGCAGCGGCGGCGCGGCCCCTACTCCGGGCCGCTCGCGACGTGGACCTCCCCCCGGCGCGTCGCGAGCGGCCCGGCTCGTCCGTCTCCGCCGCAACCGCCCCACCCTGCAACGGTCAGCGGTTCGAGTCCCGTCCGCCCCACTCCGCTTACCTGGGGTGACCCCCAGACCCCACGGTGCAGTGGGCGCTCTCGGCGGCCCGGCCTCAGCCGGATGATTGCCAACCGCACGTTCGCCGGCTGGTAGTCGCTGCGCCCTGTTGCTGGAAAGGCGACTGCCGCGTGCCTAGGTCTGGACGCAGCGGGTGCTCCTCGCGGCGCTATCCTTGCGGTGCCGCCACCGGTGTGCGACGAGCCTTGAACGCGTTGTATTTGGTGTCGAGAACGTAAACATAGCTCAGTAACGCTTCGGCCAGATCGAGGGCATCCTGCGCGTCGGTTGCACTGACGAAAACGGTTGTGTCATGGGCTGCGTCGTTTCCCAGCGCGCGCAGCCCATGGGACCAGTCAGTAAGTTTCCCTTCGATTGTCTTCATTTCTTTGAGTTCGTTCAGCTTTGCATGGAGGCTGCCGCCCGTCGCGCCTTTGTCGGCACATACCGCTTCGAGCGTCCTTCGAACCATGAGCGCTGCGGCTGTGAACTGCCCAGCATGATGGCACGCGCGAGCCTCCTCGAACGACTTGCGCGCAGCTTCGGGAACCTCGGCGCTGAGCGGCGCGTCCCGAACTGGCCAAAGCACGACTGGAGCGCCGCTGGAGACCAACTCCTGACCGTTCCATACGCTGTCTTCCCGGATGACCATCAGCCGGCGACAGTGTGAGCATTCAATGAGCGCATACCCGACTGTCGGGTCGTCATCCTCACCGATCCAACCCGCAGGAATTGATGATGTTGCATTGCGGCAGAGTGTGCAGACTACGCCGACCGGCGTCCGGGGGTCACTCACAGGCATCCCTTGAATCACAGCTATCGACGGACAAATTCGACGGCCTCGGTCTCCGGCCGCACGCCCCTTGCCTTGAAGCCCGCGGTCGTGATGGCTTTGCCGAGCGAGTTCTGCGAGGAGTACCAGTACGGGAGGTGCTTTCGAGCCGACGGCGCGAGCGGCTCACCGAGGATGTCCTCGATCTCGCTGAACCTCATGGAGACAGAGTCGGCGTCCAACGCCATGAGGTATTCGGTGAGCGGCTGGTACTTGCTGGCCGGCTCGGCCTCCCCCACCGTCCCAGACGGCCGCGTCTCCGGAGTCAGAACGTCCACGACCTCGGCCGGAATTCGAATCGCCGTCAGCTGACCAGCGTCTACGTACACCGACTTCATCATCGGCGCGACCGAAGGCGGGAGGTATCCTTCAGACTGAAGGTCAGCTGTGATGCGGGCTGCGGGCCTGGTGATGCCTCGGAGCTTTCGATCGTCACGGTAGTCGCACAGGACGTAGATCTCCTCGCGGCTGATGGAACCACCCGCGGCAGCCGCAGCGTTGATGATATCGGCGAGGTCCCGTCGTCCTTCGCCTCGCAACCGTTGGAGCAGCATCTCGACGGCCTCGGCCGTCCACTTTCCGGGTTCGGCGATGTCCGAGCGGTTGACGTCCGCGTCTCTGGCGGACAGCGGATTCACCTCGACGTCGAGAACCTGCGACCGGTTGAGCAAGTCGCTGGCGCGCATCAGGAACAGGCGCCGACCCGTGCTGTCGAAGAACTCCTTCGTCATCTCCTGCCGCGGGCCGATCATGTCCGGCCCGCGACGCCACCACCAATCCTCCTTTTCGTCGTTCGTGACGATGATGAGGTCCATCTGACGTGACTTCGCCTCGTGGCATGCCTGGGTGTAGACGAGAAAGTCGCCGGAGGCGCCCTCGGCATGCTGATCGCCCTTGTCGGCGTCGAGGTAGCCGGGAGGGATCAGGTTGTCGACGCGCTGGTTACCCTCGACGATCAACGCATTCCATGTGTTTTCGGCAGGGCGATGCAAAACCTTGTCAGCCAGTAGCTCAGCGAGCCTGCTCAGCACCGGGTCCTCATCCGCCGACGTCGACGGATGCACGCGATCGGGCGTCGCCTGGTCGATCGCTTCCTGTAGGCGCCGGAACACCGCGTCGACGTCGTCATGCAACCGCTGAAGCTCGCCGTCATCGATCGCCAGCTGCTTGGACCATGCGTCGAGAGCTCGTACTGTGCCGGCGCGATTCTTCTCAAGTACACCGCGCGCCTCGCTGGTTGCCTGTTCAGGGTTGCCGATAGCCTTGAGTCGATTGCGGTGGAACTCTCGCATGGCCTGGTAGGGCACCACTAGGCGATCGCCCAGCTTCTCGAAGATCGCAAACAGATCGGTCGTCGTCCGGGCGTTATAGCGATAGAGGTTGAGCAGCACATTCGCGTCGACCGCAACGAGCGCACTCGTCAACGCCTCACGCGACTCGGCCTCACCGACCACGCGGTAGCCCTCGAAGCCGTCGAACAACCCAGCCACTGGCGCCTCCTCTGCCGACGCTCCATTGTGGTGCCGCGGACGTTCCCGGCCCATCGGCCGTGCGTACATGCGCCCACAGAAAACTCGGAGGGTCTATTAAGGCGTGGTGCTAGTTTTATGGCTGCGGATGATCTCTCCTACGACAGTGACCTCGTGGATTGCCGAGAGCTCTGTACGGCTCTCGTTTCGCGAATCTCGGCCGCGATCAGCGGACGTGGCAGCGCTCACGCCGCACTTTAGTTTCCCGTGAGCTGGTCAAACGTCGCGGCAGTGGGTCGCCGGTGATGATGGTCGGGTGGTTCGCATTGCGCAACGTTCGGCCCACCAGTCCGTTGACCTGCGTGAGCATGAACAGCGAGTGGGGCATTGCGCGAACCACGGTCGTTCTTGCAGCGGAAGTCAGGGCCGTTTATTTACGGGGTGTCGATGGCGAGTACCCCGGGAAGTCCGGCGAAGCCGGCTTTGAGGTCGCGAGTGAGGACGGTTCGTCCGGTCTCGGCGGCGTGGGCCGCGATGATGAGATCGCGGGCGCCGCGTGGGGTGCCGGTTCTGCGCACGTGAGCGATCAGGCGGGCGTGCTGGACCGCCGTCGTGTCGGTGTAGGCGAGGACATCGACCACGCTCTCGATCGCAGCCAGGGCGCGGGCTCGGGCGGCGGCGCGCTCGGCAGTGTCGGCCAGTTCGATCCCGACGCGGTACTCGGCGATGGTGATTGCAGCGACGGCGAGTTCGTCGTGGTCGAGGGCTGACTGGTCAATCGTGCCGCGCTCATAGGCGATCAGGACGTTGGTGTCGAGGATCAGGCGTCGGCCCACGGGTCACCACGCTCGGATTCCAGCAGGGCTACCGCTGCGGCGATGTCTTCGGCGAATCGGTCGTCGGGTGCCGGGATGCCCGCGAGGGCCGCACGAAGGTCCGAGCCGGCTCGCCGGCGAGCCGGTCCGATCTCGGCCACTGGGTGGTTGCCGCGAGTGATGGTGACTGTCTCGCCGCGCTCGATAGCGTCGAGCAGGTCGGAGAAGTTCCGGGACGCCTCGGTGGCGGTCATCGTCCGCATACCGACAGCGTATCTGATAATCAGATTCGGTGCCATGAGCTGCCTAGCGGCGAATCTCATCGGCCGGCTGACGGGCTCGGACGTGCCGCTACGTCAACCGCTTCAAGGCCGTGAGCTGGTCAGACGTCCCGGCAATGGATCGCCGATCGCTGTGGCATACCGGTTCGCATGGTGCAACGTTCGGTCCACTCCACTTACCTGAGGGCGACCCCTGGACCCCACGTTACGGTGGGTGCGCTGGGCGGGCCGTCACCGGCGTCCCGGCTTGTCGGACTACTCGAAGAAGTCTTCGTCTACTCGTTTGAGGATGAAGGCCTGTTCCTCCTGCACTCCGACATTGTGAAGGACCATCAGCTCGGTGAGGCGGGCGCCGTCGATAAGCACTATTCGAGCCGGCACCCGGTCGACGTATTCCCTGGCCTCGGCCGTGAAGCGGCTCGTCGTGATGAAGACGCCGCGGTCCGCCTGCGCCCCGTGCAATGCTCCGACAAATGCTTGAATATCTGGCCGATCGACGGAGTGCTCGCTCCCATACCGTTTGGCCTGGACGTAGACGCGTTCCAAGCCTAGAGCGTCCTGGCCGGATGACACCATCCAGTCCCTGGTCGCCAGATTGCCCGAGGTGTTCAGCCGCGCCCGCCCTGCCCCCGTAGCCCATCGCAGTCAGCAGCTTGAGCACCAGATGCTCCAGAAAAGCAGGCTCCCGATCTCGAATACGGTTCAGTAGCTCAGCAGCTACCGCCGCATGAGCCTCCTCAACGGCGTTGCCCAACTGCTCCTTAGGCGTTCCCTTGTCAGCTCAACCATGCCGCGCCGCGGCCGCCGCAGTACGCCCGTTTGAGCCAGGTACGTAACTGCCCAATGGACTCGGTTATTGAAGACCGGGGCGCCGCTTCGAATCTTCAGAGCCAAATCTTCTTCGGTCAGCCCCAGCTGTCCGGCGACCACTGTACGCAGGTCGGCAATGCGATGCTCGTTGCCATCGGCAACCGATCGGAGGACAGGCAGCATCAGACCTTGATAGTCAGGAACTGTCACGGACGCTCACTCTTGGCCCCCGACGGCTGACCGCCGGGCAACGGGGCTTACCCCCGGATCTTGGACACGGGGTTTATGCGGCTTGGGCCAGCGTAGCTGGTGCCGTTCGGATGCTGTTCTCGTAGGCGTTCGGGGA
>NZ_JBITDW010000024.1:0-136389 GCF_044454685.1 Actinoplanes sp. NPDC051513 | reverse complement strand
TACGCCCAAGTCCTCGACGTCTGCGACCGAGTCAACCTGCTCCAACACGGCACCATCACCTTCGACAAACCCACCTCGGAGGTGACCCTGGAGGAGCTGACCGAGCTGGTGGTAGCCGAGTACCGAGCCCGCCGCCGCGGCGGGAGCCAGACACCTTGAGCGGCATCAGGTCAGTTGTGGGAAAGGCGATCCGGGCGGGACCCTGCGGAAGGCCGTGCCCGGGTCTCGGATGATGCGCAGCGGGTAGCCCTGGTAGCAGATGTACTGGCGGTCGAGCAGGACCGGCCGGTACAGCTGTTTGGCGGCCGCGAGACGGGTGTCGTCGAAGTCGGTGATGGGCGCGGGATCCCGTACGAGAAGGCCGTCGCCCAGCGGGACCACGACGAAGTCTGCCGCCTCCGCGCGTTGCCGGAGATCCGGCAGGCGGGCCAGGTGGCCGGCCGTGAGCAGCGTCGCCCAGTAGTAACCGCGCACGTGGTCGCGGGTGTGCCGGACCATCTCGTGCGGCAGGACGTCGTACCAGAGCTCCCACGCCGAGCTGTGCAGCCCGGTGCGGTCCCAGGTGACCGCCGCGGTACGCAGGCCGCGCTGCCGCCCGATCAGATCCAGCAGGGACTCGGCGGTCGAAGGGGTCCACAGCTGCGCCGAGCTCGCCGAGACACCCTGGCCGGCCGAAGGATCGGACGGGACCGCGTCGAGGGCGAGCGACAAGCGGCGGTCCTCGGCGTCGGCGAACGAGATCTGCAGCATCTCGACCCGGCCGGTCCGCAGCGCCGCCATCACCCGGTCGAGGGTGTCGCTGGTCCACGTGTCGGTGCCCGTGGAAGGTTCGCGGGACAGCGCCCAGCCCGCCGCGACCGGACGCACGCCGGGCGCGGTGGCCGCCAGGTCGTCGAGCAACTGGGGGAACACCTCGGCCAGGCCGGCGTGGCCGTAGTCGAGGTAGAGGGCCAGCTGCGGCGGCGGGGCGGGGGCCCGGCCCCGTTCGTGGACGAAGTAGTCGACCGCGTCGAACTCCGCCTGCGGCATCTCCATGTGGACCACCTCCCGAAAGGACCGCGCGGCCCGGGACGATACCCCGGGCCGCGCGTCACCGTCGAACTACCAGGACATTGCCCAGCCGAACAGGGCGACCGCCGCCCCGACCAGGATCTCCTCGGGCAACAACACGATGACCAACGCCACCACCGCGACCGCGGCGACGATCAGCAGCGCGTCCTCCAGGAACGACCCGGCGATCACCGGTTCGTCCACCGGCGCCTGCACGGGTTTGTCAGCCGGACGGGCGGTCGGTTCCTCGGTCGGCTCCTCCGTGGCGCCCGGCGTGGGGCGTCCGGTGGGCTTGCCGGTCGGTACCGGCGGTGGCGGGACCCGGAAGTAGTAGATGATCCCGGATGCGTTGGCCGGATCGGTGGTCGGCCGGGCCCCCGGTCGCGCCCAGGACGCCCAGTCGACTCTCGAGAAGATCGTCAGTGTGCCCCGCGAGTCGACCCGGCTGGCCGGCACGATGTCCGGGCCCGGGCGCGGGTTCGGCCAGCCCGCCGCGTTCAGGGAGCGCAGGTAGCGGTTGACCTGGTTGGCGTTGAAGACTTCGCGGATCGGCTGGGTGCGGTGACCGGCCGAGAGCTGGTCGGTGCCGTGCTTGACCTCCCACAGCAGGGTCTGCGCCCCGAACCGCGCGATGATGTCGGGGCAGCTCTTGGCGGGCTCGCCGGGCTGCGGGTCGAACGTCGGGATGCAGATCTCGGTGCTGATGCCGCGCAGCTGCCGGCGGCCGGGCACGTCGGCGGCGTAGACGTTCCACGGGCCGTACCGGGGATCCAGCTGTTCGAGGGCCAGTTCCTCGGCGGCGTCGTGGTCGGGGTCCGAGCTGGCGCCGGACGGGTCGCGCAGGACCGTGGGCCGGCCCTCGACGTAGCCGTACGTGGAGGCCGCGCCCGCCCGAAGCGGCCGGGCGACCGGGTCGGTGCTGCCGAACCGGCCGGTGGACGGGTCGTAGGTGCGGGCCGGGAACGAGTACTGCGCGCCCAGCTGGCCGTCCTGGTAGCCGCCGGCGAACTTCACCGGGTTGTCGGTTCCGGCGCCGACGATCGAGGAAGCTGTCCCATTCGTGCGGACATTTCCATAAGGGTCGTAATCGTACGCCGCCAGCACGGCCCCGCTGTCGTCGAGCACATCGGCGACGCCGTTCAGCCAGTCCGGCACGTAGCTCGCGGCGCCGTCCGACGTGAGCATGGCCAGCGGCGAGGTGCCGGCGTCGGTGAGGAAGCCCCGCGTCGTGCTGGAATCCCCCTTGCTGATCGTCTCGAGCGCGAGCGACGGGATCGTGCCGTTGATGTCGTGCTTCCAGGTGCGGGTCGCCACGTCGGCGCCGGCGCCCGAGATCGCGCCGATCTGCAGGCCCTGGCCGTCGTAGCTGAAGCTGACCTGCTTGCCGCCGACGGTCGCGGACGCCATGGTCTTGTCCAGGTTGTAGGCGAACGAGTCCGGCCCGGCTTTGATCATGTTGCCTTGCGAGTCGTACTGGAACTTGATCGTGCTGCCGCCGGACTTCTCCGGGTTGTAGGCCTCCACCAACTGGTCAGCGTCGTCGTAGGAGTACTTCGTCGTGCCGGAACCGGCGGTGCCGGTCAGCTTCTGAGTGAGGCGGTTGCCGGCCCCGTCATAGCTGTAGCTGACCGAGTCGGCGCATCCAGAAGCGTTGTAGCAGGCCGACGTCACCCGGTTGGCCGCGTCGTAGCCGTACCGCACGTCCTGCGTCGCGGCGCCCCGGGTGGTGGTGATGGCGGTCGGGTTGCCGGCCGGGTCCCGGGTGATCTGGTAGCGGGCGAGCACGTCGCCGCCCTGGGTGGTGTTGAGATCGTCGAGCCGCCCGGCCCGGTCGTAGGAGCGCTCGGTGACCGCGCCCGGCATCGTCGTCTTCGTGAGCCGGCCCGCGACGTCGTACCCGAAGGACCAGCTGACACCACCGGCCGCCACCCCGTCCGAAGCGGACAGCGAGGTCATCTGGTTGGCGTCGTTGAAGGAAGCGGCGATCTTCGTGCCGTCCGGCCAGGTGCGCGACGTGACGTTGCCGTCGGCGTCGTAGCCGTACGAGAAGTCCTGCCCGTCCCGGCTGACCCGGGTGAGCTGATCGTCCGCGTCGTAGGACATGGTCCGCAGCCCGTTGGCGTCGGCCATGCTGGTCATCCGGTTGTCGGCGTCGTAGCCGTACGCGTAGATCAGGCTGCCGGCGCCCTGGTCCTGGCCGACCTGGCGGCCGAGCAGGTCGTAGGTGTTGACGATGCTGCGCCCGGCGGTGTCGTCGCCGTTGAGATCGTCGCCGTGGCCGGGGGCGGTGTAGCGGATCATGTTGCCCTCGGCGTCGTAGGCGTAGCTCGACGTGCGGTCGATCCCGTCGGTCACCGTGGCGACCCGGCCGAGCGCGTCGTAGCCGTACCGGCCGAGGTGCCCGTTGGGGTCGATGCGCCTGACCACGTGGCCGACGCGGTCGTACTCGTACTTCGTCGTGGCCTTTCCGGGAGCGACGACCTTGGTGAGCCGGTTCGCGTCGTCGTAGCCGAGCGTGGCGGTGTTGCCGTCGCGGTCGGTGTTGCTGACCACCTTGTTCACCGCGCTGTAGCCGAACTTCGTGGTCGCGCCGAGCGCGTCGGTCACGGTGGTGAGATTCGAGGCCGGGTCATACGCGTACGTGGTGGTGTAGTCGGCCGCGTTCGCCCCGTCGGCGTTGCCGCGCGCTTCGACCGCCGCGGCCACCCGGCCGTCGTCGTCGTACGTCCACGTCGTCTTCCCGCCGGTCCCGGTGGTCCGGGCGATCGGGTTGCCGGCCGCGTCGTAGTCGGACCGGAGCGTGCTGCCGCCCGCGGTGGTGACCGCCGTGGGCCGCCCGTTGTCGTCGTACGTGTAGGAGGTCTCCTGCCCGAGCGGGTCGACCGTCGAGGTCACCTGGTGGTTGTTGTCGTACTTCGTGGTGGTGACCTTGCCGAACGCGTCGGTGCTGGTCACGCCCCGGTTCATCTCGTCGAAGCCGGCGTCGACGGTGACGAACCCGCCGCCCGGGTAGGGCCGGCGCGCCCGTACGAGGTTGTTGTTGAAGTCGTACGTGTAGGAGGTGGTGAACTGGGCCGCGTTCGCGCCCTTCACGTTGCCGCGCGGGGACACCACGGTCGACAGGTTGCCTCGGTTGTCGTACGCGATGGTGGTCCTGCCCCCGAGGGCGTCGGTGACCGACGAGCGACGACCGGCCGCGGTGTAGGTGTACTCGCTCTTCGACCCGGTCGGATCGGTCACGCTCGCGGTCCGGCCGATGACCTTCGTGTACGTGTACGTCGTGGCGTTGTCGAGCGGATCCACCGCGCGCGACAGCTGGCCGAGGTCGTCGTAATCGGTGATCCACGGCTGCCGCTTGCCCGGGTCGTACGTCTTGCGCAGGCGATCGAGGTTGTCGTAGACGTACCGTGTGGTGAAGTCGTCCCGGTCCGCGCCCGCGACGGTGCCGCGCGGGTCCGTCTCGCTGACCGGGCGGCCCACCTGGTCGTACCCGAAACCGGTCTTCTCCCCCCGCGGGGTGGCCCGCTCGGTGAGGTTGCCGGCCGCGTCGTACGTGAAGGTGGTCTTCTCGTTCCTGGGGTCGGTGACCGCGGTGACCAGGCCACGGTCGTCGACGGTCAGGATCGTGGTGTTGTCGCCGAAGTCGGTGATCCGCTCGATCTCGTCGAAGGCGTTGTAGCCGTAGGTCGACGTGTTGCCGAGCCCGTCGGTGTGCGATGTCAGGTTGTTGTGCGGGTCGAAGGTGTTGCCGACCGTGTAGTTGAACGGCTCGGGCGCGGCCTGGCTGATCATGTTGCTGGCGCCGTCGTACGCCGACACCGTCTGGTTGCCCTTCGCGTCCACCAGCAGCGTCGGATCGATCTGCTGGTCGTAGCGCTGGTTGGTGGTGTCGCCGTTGCCGTTCTGGCTGTACACCAGCACGTTGCCGCGGTAGCCGTCGAAGTAGACGACCCCGTCCGGGTCAGTGGTGGTGGCCTCCTGCTTGCCGGCGTTCCAGGAGAACGTGGTGACCTTGCCGAGGGCGTCGGTCTGGCTGATCACCCGGTTGTTCTGATAGGTGGTGCTGACCTGGGTGCGCTGCTCGGGGTCGATCACCCGCGACAGCAACGTGCCGATGTACTGGTATTTCCAGGTATTTCCATCAGCGTCGGTCGCCGCGGTCATCTGCCCGCCGGTGTAGCCGTATCGGACGTTTCGCCCGTCCGGCAGGCTCATCTTGCGGATCAGGCCGTCGCTGCCGAGGTCCACGGTGACCACCCGCCCGGCGGCGTCGGTGATCGTCTGCTGGGTCGCGGTGTAGGCGAGCGTGAGGCCCAGCCCGCGGCTGTTCTTCACCGAGGTGAGCCGGCCCGAACCGTCGAACGCGTAGGTGATCTGCGCCGGCGTGACCAGCTTCCAGCCGGCGCCGGTGGCGCTCAGATTCGAGCGCACGCCGGCCGGCCGCTTGAAGGAGCCGTCCTCGTTGCGGGTGTAGGTGACCTGGGCGCCGTCGTCGGCACGCACGGTCACCGCGGTCGCGTCACCGGCCGGCGGGATGACCCGCACGTCGTAACTCCACGCCCAGCCCAGGCCCATCGATCCGGCGCCGGTGTTGGTCGACGAGTAGCGGCGCACGGCGTTGAAGGTGACGCCGAAGCCGGCCATCCGCAGGTCGTTCGAGGAGAGCGTGAACGAGCCGGTGCCGGTGTTCACGCCGCCGCCGCGCACGGCCTGCCCGACCGCGGTCGGGTGCAGCACGTTGCCGCACGCGCAGCCGGCGGCCTGGTCGGCCGGGATGGCGGGCGGGTCGATCGTGGCCCGCGCCTTGGCGTTGGCGGTCGGGTCGGAGACGACCTCGGCCGCGTCCTTCTTGGTCACGGTGACGGTCGCGAAGTACTCGTGCCCGTCCTCGAGCACCCAGCCGTCGGTCGCGCCGAACGTGCGGCAGAAGTCGCGGGGCGTGGTGCATCTGACGAGGTCGGCCGCGCCCAGTGGCGCCGATTCCTGCGCGGTGCCGGTCGCCGGGTCGTAGACGGTCGCCTTCCAGGTCTGCCAGTCCGCCGTGTCGTCGGAGTCGAAATACAGCACGAGCGACGTGTCGGCGATCGCGAACCCGGACCGCAGCAGCACGTCCCGCGCGCCCGCGCCCGGCGTCGTCGACGCGTCCAGCGCCCGGATCTGTGGCTTCGCTCGCCTTGTTGTCGCGACATGCTCCGGCTTTCCCGAAGCCTTGATCCCCGGGGGTACGACCGGAGGCCGCTCCCCTTTGGCCAGTCCGTGCCCGGGCGTCGAGGAGATGGGCAGCGCGCGGTCGACCGGACCCGGCCCCGCCGGGGCCACGACGGGCTTCTTCGGTTTGGCGTCGGGCGCCTCGGCCGACGCCGGCGTTGCCACCAGGAATTGCGCGAGAGCGAGAAGTGCCGCGGGCGCGGCAAGCCGTCTCAACATCACTTACCCCCGTAGTTAGCGATGGACGTCGATAGATGTTTCCCCTCCCATAGATCGAGATCTATGAAGTGTCGGAACCCCGATTTCCTGGCCGGTTCTGCCCGCTTTTGTCCGGGACGGGGTTGCCGCCGGCCGCCGCGATTTGCCACGGTGTTCTTTTGCCGACGCGCCGGGGGTCCCCCATGACCACGCGTGATCTCGCCCGCCGGGCCGCCACCGACCTGTCCACGCTGCTCGCCGCCGAGAGCCGCGCCGGTTTTGCCTGGCAGCAGCGCATGTGGCAGATAGCCGCCTGCCTGTCCGCCGACGCCACCGACGACGAGGCCCTGAGCGCGGCCCGATCGCGGTTCGAGGCGGTGTATTCGCGCCTGGCCGGCTTCCGGCTGTCGCCGAGCGCCGACCCGTCCACCCACGAGCGGCTGGCCACGCTGACCGCCCGCCTGCACGACCTGCTGCACATGCCGCCGGTCACGCTGCGCCGAGCCCGCGCCGCCGACGCCCCGCGCATAGCCACGATCTGGCAGGCCGGCTGGCGCGACGGCCACCTCGGCAACGTCCCCGACGAGCTGATCGCGGCCCGGACCCCCGACTCGTTCCGCGCCCGCGCCGCCGGCCGCGTCCCCGACACCACCGTGGTCGAGGTGGGCGGCGTCGTCGCCGGCTTCGTCATGGTCGTGGCCGACGAGGTCGAGCAGGTGTACCTGGACGCCTCGTTCCGCGGCGGCGGCGTGGCCGACGTCCTGCTGACCGAGGGCGAGCGCCTGGTGGCCGCCAACGGCCACGAGACGGCCTGGCTCGCCGTGGTCCCCGGAAACGCGCGGGCCCGCCGCTTCTACGAGCGCTCGGGCTGGAAGGACGACGGCAGCTTCGACTACGTGGCCACCGGCATCCGCGTGCCGTGCCGCCGCTACATCAAGCCGGTCGCGCCCGCGCTCTGACCGCGGCTGAATCAAGGCCTCCGCCACCGACCAGTGCCACCGGCAACAATGCTGTTCAGGTCGCGGCGCGCGGAGAAGCGTCAACCGGGGAAGGCCTCCCGGGGCGGCACGACGCGACCCTGGGCGTACTCCGCGGCGAATGCCTCCTCGCCCAGCGCGTCCACCGCCGCGGCGCGGACCGATGCCAGCTCGGCCGCGTCGTCCGGGTCGGGGACCTGGCCGAGCGCGGCGAACGCGCTGTCGGCCACTCCCGTCATGAACGCGGCCCGGCGATGCTCGCCCTCGGCCGACGCCAGAGCCGCGCCCGCCACGCAGATGTACGGGACGAACGCGTCCCAGCCCTCGCGGAACACCTCCCGCCGCCCCGCGGCGAACAGCTCCCGGGCGACCTCGACGTTGCCCAGGCGCAGCTCGGTGAAGGCCAGGTTGTGGTACTCCGAGTTGACCGTCTCGGCGTTACCCAGCGACCGGTTGAGCGCGATGCTCGCCTTGTACAGGTCGCGGGCGCGGAGCAGGTCGCCGCTCAGCCGGGCGACCGCGGCCAGAACGTGCCGGGGTCGCTCCTCCAGGCGGCGGTCGCCGGCGCGCATGGCGGCCACGAGCGCCTCGCCGGCCAGCCGCTCGGCGCCGGGCAGGTCGCCGCCGCGGGCAGCGACCCGCGACAGTGCGTAGAGGGCCTCCACCTCGTTCGGCCGGTCGCCCGTGGCGCGGGCGCGGGTGAGCTCGGCCTGGCTCATCCGCACCACCTCGTCGCTGTCGCCGCGACGGAAGGCGGCCCGCACCCGCTCGGCGAAAGCCGGCCCCTGAGGACTCAGATCGCGCCGCCGTTCACGTAGAGGACCTGCCCGTTGACCCAGCGGCCCGGGCCGGCCAGGAACGCCACCACCTCGGCCACGTCGCCGGGGTACGCGAGGCGCTCCAGCGGAGGCTCGGCCGCGATCCGGGCGATCAGCTCGTCGGACTTGCCGGTCAGGAACATGTCGGTGGCCGTAGGCCCGGGCGCGACGGTGTTGACCGTGATGTCGCGGCCGCGCAGCTCGCGGGCCAGGATCAGGGTCATCGCCTCGACCGCGCCCTTGCTGGCCGCGTACGCCGTGTAGCCCGGCCGCGCGAAGCGGGTGATCGAGCTGGAGAAGTTGACGATCGCGCCGCCGGGGCGGACCCGCAGGGCGGCCTGCTGGTCGACCACGAAGGTGCCGCGCACGTTGGTCCGCAGCACCCGGTCGAGGACGTCGAGGTCGAGCTCGGCGAGCGGGGCGAGGGGCATGATCCCGGCGCAGTGCACGACCACGTCGACGCCGCCGTACCGCTGTTCGGCCTGGTCGAAAACCGACCGGATCGCGATCTCGTCGGCCACGTCGGCCTGCACGGCGAAGACCTGGGCGCCGGTCGCGGAGATCTCGGCCACGGCGGAGTCCGCGGCGGCCTTGTCGCCCGCGTAGTCGATCACCACGGAGTATCCGTCGCGGGCGAGCCGCTCGACCACCTCACGGCCGATGCCGCGCGAGCCTCCGGTAACGATCGCGACTCTGCTCGGTTCACTCATGTGATGACTGTGACCGGAGCCACGTGCGGCAGCATCAGTCAAATTACTTGTCTTTCAAGAAATCCAGCACGACGGCCGGGAACAGCGGCGACATGAAGAGGTTGTAGTGGGTCACGCCGGGCAGGATCGCCAGCGCGTGACCGCCCGCCGGACGGCCCTCGCCCTGCCAGCCGCCGTCGCGCAGACCACCGTCGAGCAGCTTGAACACCTCGGCGAAATGGCTCGGCGGGCACATGTCGGCGTCGCCGGCGACGATCATCGTGGGGACCGAGAGCGCCCGGACCTGCTCGGTGAAGTCGAAGTCCTTCGCCATGGCCGCGCCGATCTTGTCGAGCAGGCGCGGGAAGTCCTCGGGGCGCGGCGCGACCCGCTGGTACAGCTCGTACATCGGGGTTTCCTTCATGAACTCGGCCGCGGCCGCGCCCACCTGTCCCTGCTGCGCAAGAATCTCCGGGTATGTCGCGTCGCGCCGGATGCCCGCCGACGCCGCGACGAGACGCCCGACTTTCTCCGGGTGGTGGAAACCCACCTGCATGGCGACCCCGCCGCCGAGCGAATAACCCACGACATCCGGCCGGTCGAGACCCAGGTGGTCGATCAAGGCCGCGATGTCGTCGCCCATGACGCGTACGTCGAGAGGCCGATCCACGTCGGCGGTGCGGCCGTGCCCCTGCAGGTCGGGCAGGATGAGCTGCCGGTTCGCGGCGAACGCGGGCAGGATCGGGGTGAACATCTCGCCCGAGCCGAGGCCGCCGTGCAGCAGGACCAGCGGGCGGCCCTCGCCGTAGGTCTCGTAGTAGAGGTTGATGCCGTTCACGTCCGCGTAGCTCATCTTTCCGCTCCTCGCTTGGATTGTTGCCGGTACAGACCGGCTCGTGGTCCGGAACTCATCGCTAGGCTTTCTCTCGATCAAGACTTTTTCGGGAGGCATCATGCGGATCGCGGTCACCGGTGGCACCGGCAAGCTCGGCCGGGCCGTCGTCGCCGGGCTCAGGGCGAGCGGCGACGAGGTGATCAACCTGGATGCGGCGGCGCAGCGGCCCGACATCCGGATCGACCTCACCGACTACGGTCAGACGATCGAGGCGCTCACCGCGATCGACGACCGGTACGACAGCATCGACGCGGTGGTGCACCTGGCCGCGATCCCCGCGCCCGGCATCACCGGCAACGCGGCGACGTTCCAGAACAACATCATCGCCACCTACAACGTCTTCGCCGCCGCGAAGGCCGCCGGCATCACGAACGTGGTGTGGGCGTCGAGCGAAACCGTCCTCGGCCTGCCGTTCGACACCCCGCCGCCGTACATTCCGGTCGACGAGGAGTATCCAGCCCGCCCCGAGTCGCGCTACTCCCTGGCCAAGCATCTCGAGGAGACGATGGCGGCCCAGTTCTGCCGCTGGAACCCCGACCTGAAAATGATCGGCCTGCGTTTCTCCAACGTCATGGACGTCGAGGACTACGCCGAGTTTCCGTCCTTCGACGCCGACCCGCAGCTGCGCAAGTGGAACCTGTGGGGCTACATCGACGCCCGCGACGGCGCCCAGGCGGTGCGAAAGGCCCTCGACTACCAGGCGACGGGCGTGGAAATTTTCGTCATCGCCAACGCCGACACCGTGATGAGCCGCTCCTCGGCGAGCCTGGCGGCCGAGGTCTACCCCGGCGTCGAGGTGCGCAAGGAACTCGGCGAACACGAGACCATGCTGTCGATCGACAAGGCGAAGAGGCTTCTGGGGTACGAGCCACAGCACAGCTGGCGCCACCACGTCTGAGATGTCGAGTGTGGACGTCTTGAAGGTTTGGGGTGGTTTTCGTACGATCCGGGACAGCCCACGGATCGGGACATCGCGTTGCCTCAGGCCGACAGAGAAACTTTCGCCGCTCGTATCGCCCGGGTTATCGGGGTGTTCCGGGCGTATCCGGTTGCGGTGATCGCGAGCGTGGTGGCGCTGGCGCTGGGGGTCGTCGCGATCGCGGCGGGGTGGACGGTTTCGGCGCCCGCCGAGGTGGCGTGCGGGCCGCCGCCACCGCCGCCCCGGCGCGGTGAGCTGCTCACGGGCGGGCCGCTGTCGCTCGAGGCGGCGGACAGCCCGGGGCGGTTCGTCGCGGTGGATGGTGACGCGGGGGCGCTCGTCGCGGTGGATGCGGGCAGCGAGTTCACGGCGCGGCGGGCGGCGACCTTCGTGGCGGTGCCGGGGCTCGCGGGCGAGGGTTGTTTTTCGTTCCGGGCGGCCGACGGACGGTTCCTGCGGGACGCGTCGGGCGGTCTCGGGGTCGGCGTCGCCGACCGGAGCGCCGCGTTCCGCCGGGAGGCGACGTTCTGCGTGCGGGGTGGGTTTGTGCGGGGGTCGGCCACGCTGGAGGCGCTCGGGCAGCGCGGAAAATTCGTGCGGCATGTCGACGAACAGATGCGGGTCGAGCCAGGCGACGTGCGGGGGTGCTCGTTCCTCATCCGGGCGCCGCTGGGCTGACGGTTGTGATGGGAGCGCTCCCATGTCACGATGAGCGTCACTTTCTCATCCGCGTACCCTTGGCCCCCGAAGGACCCCGCAGATGCGCGCTCTCGCGCGGCTCGCCGTGACCACCGTCCTGGTCGCGGCCCCGATCGCCGCAGTCACCGTCACCACGGTCGCCAGCGCAGCCGACGATCCCGCCCCGGTCACCGTGCTCACCAGCACCTTCGAGGACGGCACTGTCCAGGGTTGGACCGGCCGCAACGCCGAAGTCCTGGCGAACAGCACCACGGTCGCCCACGGCGGGACGCACAGCCTCTCGGTCACCGGGCGCACGGCCACCTGGAACGGCCCCTCGCTCGACGTGCTCGGCACGTTCGAGAAGGGCACCTCGTACACGATCTCCGCCTGGGTGCGGATGGCCGACGGCACCGACAACGCCCGGCTCAGCGTCGAGCGACGCAGCGGCGACACGGCCTCCTACGACACCGTCGTCGGAAACACGGCGGTCAGCAACGGAAACTGGGTCAACCTCGTCGGGCATTACACGCTCGCCGCCGACGTCGATTTCCTGCACGTGTACGTCGAGACGGCGTCCACCACCGGTTCGCTGTACCTCGACGACGTGGCGATCAGCTACGTCCCGGCGCTGCCGATCCAGACCGACATCCCCTCGGTCAAGGACGTCGTGACAAACTTCCCGGTCGGCGCGGCGATCACCGGCGCCGAGACCGTCACGCTGCACGGTGACCTGCTCGCCATGCACTTCAACTCGGTCACCCCGGGCAACGCGCTGAAGTGGGATGCCACCGAGCCGAGCGAGAACACGTTCACCTACACGCAGGCCGACCCGCTCATCGCGTACGCGAAAGCCCACAACATGAAGGTGCGCGGGCACACGCTGGTGTGGCACAACCAGACGCCGTCCTGGGTCTTCACCCGCGCCGACGGCACCGCGATGACCGGGACCGCCGCCGACAAGACGCTGTTGTTGTCGCGGCTGGAAAACCACATCCGCAACGTGGCCGCCCACTACGGCACGACCATCGGCACCTGGGACGTGGTCAACGAGGTCATCGACGAGAACCAGTCGGACGGGCTGCGGCGCAGCAGCTGGTACAACGTGACCGGGCTCGACTACATCCGCACCGCGTTCAGGGTGGCGCGGGAGGTGGCGCCGGGCGCGAAACTCTGCATCAACGACTACAACACGAACGTCGCCGCCAAGCGGGACAAGCTCTACGCCCTGGTGTCCCAGCTCAAGGGCGAGGGCGTGCCGATCGACTGCGTCGGCCACCAGATGCACATCAACGTGAGCTGGCCGTCCATGGCCGACACCGAGGCGATGATCCAGAAGTTCGTCCCGCTCGGCGTCGAGCAGCAGATCACCGAGATGGACGTCAGCATCTACACGAACAGCGGCGAAAGTTTCCCGACGCCGCCGGCGGACCGGCTGTTGCAACAGGCGTACGTGTACCGCGACATGTTCGCGCTGTTCCGCAAATACGCCAGCGCGATCACCTCGGTGACGCTGTGGGGCCTGGCCGACGACAACACCTGGCTGGACACCTACCCCGTGGCCCGCAAGGACGCCCCGCTGCTGTTCGACACGCGCCTGCAGGCCAAGTCGGCCTACTGGGGCGTCGTCGACCCCACCAAGATCGGCACGACCACGTCGCCCACGGTCTCGTCGTCGCCGACCACCAGCACCTCGCCCACGACCAGCACCTCCCCGACGACCAGCACCTCGCCCACGACCAGTACCTCCCCGACGACCAGCACATCACCGACCACCAGCACCTCCCCGACGAGCGGGACCGGCGCCTGCGCGGTCACCTATCGGGTCACCGGTAACTGGCCCGGCGGCTTCCAGGGCGACGTGAAGATCGCCAACACCGGCGCCGGCGCGATCAGCGGCTGGAAGCTGGCCTGGTCGTTCGCCGGCGGCCAGACGATCGCGCAGCTGTGGAACGGCTCGGTGTCCCAGAGCGGCACGGCCGTGACCGTGACGAACGCTTCCTGGAACGGTTCGATCGCCGCGGGCGGGTCGCAGTCGTTCGGCTTCCTCGGCAGCTATACCGGCAGCAACCCGGTGCCGGCCGCCTTCACCCTCAACGGCACCACCTGCACCGTCCTCTGAGTTCCCGCGCCGGGCGAGCATCGACAATGGTCGATACTTGCCCGGCGAGACGTTACGAGCGAAGGAGCGTCATGCCCGTCAGATTCCTGTCCGCCATCGTCGGCGCCGCCCTGCTCACGCTGGTGGCCGCGACCCCCGCCGCGGCCGCGAGCCCCACCCGCCCCTTCGGTTCGCTGATCGAGGCCGAGAGCTTCGACGCCACCCTCGGCGTCCGGGTCCTGGCCGACGCGAACGCCTCCGGCGGTCACGCCATCGCCTTCTCCGCCGGCGACTGGCTCCGCTTCGACAGCGTCGATTTCGGCGCGCCCGGTCAGACCAGCGGCTTCGCCACGTGGCGCTCCTGCGCGACCGGCGCCGGCACCATTGAGCTGCGCCTGGACAGCCCGACCGCCACCCCGTTCCTCACCCTGAACCCGGCCGGCGGCGGCTGCGCCCAGTGGTACCAGTCGAGCCTGCGCCTGGGCCTGGCCACCACCCCCACGGGCGTGCACTCCTTCTACATGCACGCCCGCGCCGAAGGCGGCTGCGAGTTCTACCGCTTCGACAGCCTCCAGCTGATCAAGCAGACAGGACCGCCGATCCCCTGACCGTCCCGGCGCAGGCAGGCGGCAAACGCAGCCCAGAAAGCCGCGTGCCGGCGGGGGGCGCCGGCGGGCCAGCCAGCGCGGCGGGCCGGCGGGCCAGCCAGCGCGGCGGGCCGGCTACAACGTGAGCGTTCCCGTGGCCGCGGCGGGACGCCGGACCAGGCCGCCGCCTCTACCGGGACGACGGCTTGCACCGGCTCGAAGCCCTTGTCGGTCCACCGCTGCAACGGCCGCGTCGAGCCCGTGACGACAAGCGAGATCGCAGCGCCCGCGTCGAGCGACACCGGCGCGAAGCCGAGCAGGACCCGGCCGGGGAAGTCGGCAGCGGTGGGCGTGCCGTAGAGCTGAACGACGTGCCGCCCGGCCCGGGGACCGGTGTTGGTCACCCGCACGGTCGCGCTGAAGGTCTCGCCCTCGACCGCCGAAAGCTCCCACATCGGAAAGCGCGAACGTCGTGTAGGACAGCCCGAACCCGAGCGGAAACGCCGCCGCGATCCCGTCCCGGTCGAGCAGACGCTGCCCGTGCCAGCGGTCGTAGGTGATGGCGGACGCGTCCCGGTCGAAGAACGGCAGGTGATCCTCGCGCCATCGACCTGTGGGGTCAGTGGACGAGTTTCGCCGATTCGCTGTTCGCCGGACGCAGAATGAGCCATGGAGATCGAAGCTGACGTCGCCGTCATCGGCGCGGGCATGGCCGGCGTCTCGGTGGCCTACGAGCTCTCGGCCGGCGCGACCGTGGTGCTGCTCGAGCAGGAGAGCCAACCCGCCTACCACACCACCGGCCGCTCGGCGGCAATGTTCCTGGAGAGCTACGGCAGCCCGCGGGTCCGCCGGCTCACCACCGATTCCCGCCCGGACTTCGACGGCCTGCTCACCCCGCGCCCGATGCTCTGGGTCGCACCACCCCACCAGCTCGACCGCCTGGACGCCATGGCGAAGGCCCAGCCCACGCTGATCGCGGCGAAGCCGGCCGAGCACTGCCCCGCGATCAGACCCGGCTGGTGCGCCGCCGCCCTGCTGGAGCCGGACGCCTTCGAGATCGACGTGCTCGGCCTGCACCAGCGTTACCTGGGCGGCGCCCGCCGGCGCGGCGCCACGGTGGTCCTCGACGCCGCGGTGCACAAGGGCCGGCACGAAGGCGGCCGATGGCTGCTCGACACCGCGGCCGGCCCGGTCGTGGCCGAGAGGGTGGTCAACGCGGCCGGCGCGTGGGCCGACCGGGTGGCGACGGCGCTGGGCGTGCCGCCGATCGGTCTTCAGCCGATGCGACGCACCGCGGCGGTGGCGAGGGCGGCGAACGTCGACCGCTCCTGGCCGCTGATCGGAGACGTCGGCGAAACGTTCTACTTCCGCCCCGAGGGAGCCGGCGTTCTGGTCTCCCCGGCCGACGAGACACCGAGCGAGCCCTGCGACGCCCGTCCGCAGGACGAGGACGTGGCGCTGGCCATCGAGCGCGTCAACGAGGCGACCACCCTGGGTCTGCGCTCGGTGCAGACCGCCTGGGCCGGCCTGCGCACCTTCGCGCCGGATCGCCAGCCGGTGACCGGCGCCGACCCCGCCGCGCCCGGCCTGTTCTGGGTGGCCGGCCAGGGCGGCTACGGCATCCAGATCGCCCCCGCCCTGGCCCGCCTGGCGGCCGGCGCGGTGACCGGCACGGGCGACCCCGTGCCGGCCGACCTGTCGGTGGCCCGTTTCCGGAGTTAACCGGGGAACGGCGCCAGGTCCTGCGCGCAACGCGTGCCGGCGGGCGGCAGCGCCCCGTCGATCAGGTAGCGCGAGTACCACCCGGTGATGCAAGCGCTGTACCGGGTCGTGTGCCCGTATCCGTCCAGCGTCAGCAGCCGGGCGTTGCCCAGCTCCCGGGTCATCCGCACGGCGAAGTCGTACCGCGTCGCCGGGTCGTACTTCGGGTTCACCACCAGCACCGTCTTCGCGGTGCGCTTGTTCCACGGCCCGTGGTACCGCTCGGCGATGCGAGGCCAGTTCGCGCAGGCGACCTCGCCGAACGCCTCGGCCCGCCCGAAGGTCGGGTTCGCCGCCTCGAAGCCGTCGGCGATCGCCGGGTACAGCGCGGGGTTGCGGGGCAGCGGCGCGTCCGCGCAGTTCACCGCGAGGAACGAGTCGTTGCCGTTGTACGAGTACGCGTCCGCCGACCACCCCAGGCCCGGCCGGGCCTTCGGCAGCGTACGGACCGCCAGCGTCGACGCCGTGGCGCCGCCGAACAGGGCGTCGTACACGAACTGCAGCGTGGCCGCGGTGTCGGGCCAGTCCGCGACGTTGTACATGCTGCCGGAGATGAAGTCGGTCAGGTCGTCGATGGTGACCGTGCCCAGCTCGGGCAGCGTGGCCGGCCCCTGCCGCAGCCGGTCGCGCAGACGATCGAACTTGGCCCGCGCGTTGCCGGTGAACGCGCAGGTCGTGGCCGCCTTGTCGCACTCGCGCAGGAACGCCGACAGCACGATCTCGAAGCCGCCGGCCCGCTCGAACTTGTTCGCGAGCCGGTGGTTGGTGCGCTGATCGGGGTCGACGTTCCCGTCGATGATCACGGCGCGGACCTTGGACGGGAACAGGTTGGCGTAGGTGGCGCCGATCAATGTCCCGTACGAGTAACCGATGTAGTTGAGCTTGGCGTCGCCGACCGCCCGGCGGAGCCGGTCGAGGTCCTTCGCGACGTTGAGCGTGCTCATGTGCTCGAGCAGGGGTCCGGCGTTGGCGACGCAGCCCCGGGTGTACTCGAGGTTGGCGCGGATGGTGCTGGAGATTTCGGCCTTCGAGAGCGGGACGATCTTCATCTGCGCGTAGAGCGCCTCGGCCTCGGCGTCGGTCCCGAAGCACTCGACGGGGTCGCTCGCGCCGATGCCACGCGGGTCGAAGCCGACGAGATCGAAGCGGGCCAGCACGTCGGGCGCGACGATCTGGTCGGCGACGGTGACCATGCCGCGGCCGGGGCCGCCCGGCCCGCCGGGATTCACGAAGATGGTGCCGAGCTTGTGGGCCGGGTCGCCGGCCGGGCGCCGGGCGAGCGCGATCGTGGTGGTCGCGCCGCGCGGCTTGTCGTAGTCGAGCGGCACCGCGGTGGTGGCGCACTCGAACCCGGCCAGCTCCTCCTCGGCGCAGGCGGCCCAGCGCACCTGCGAGCCCGCGGGCGAGGCGGCGGCCGCCCCGGGGACGGCGAGAGCGGCGGAGAGCAGAGCGAGGGCGGCGCCGGCCCGGACCGAGACCCGGCGGTGGAACGGAGTGACGGACATGGAGCTCGTCCTTCCGGTCGGAAGCAGGACCACCCGTCATATTTCCACGTATGGAAATGCATTGTTGCCCCCCGGGTCTTGCGGACGGCCGATAGCGTGAGCGCGTGGACGTCGCCACGACAAAGTCAAAATCCCGCTCTCGTACGGCGTTCCGCCGCACCGCCGCAATCCTGGTCGTCCTCGGGCTCGTGCTGGGTGGCGGGCTCACCTACTGCTCGGCCGACTGGAAGAGCTCGGTCTTCGCGTTCAATTTTCCCGGCGGCGACTACCGGGTGCGGCTCACCGGCTCGTCCGGGAACGGCGAGTGCGCGCGACTCGAGCGGGAGACGAACTTCGACGAATTCACCCGCTGGCGGACGGCCGGGAAGGACTGCGCGTGGCCGAAGGTCTCGGGCGGCGACGGCTGGCTGGCCGGCGGGCAGGCCGTGCAGTTGGCCGAGGACGGCGGCGGCCTGACCAAGGACTGGATCCTCTTCGGCATCGTGCCGGCCGCCGCGGCCGAGGTCGTGCTCACCCTGGCCGACGGGAAACCGCGGCCGGCGGCGACCAAGGCGGCCGGCGGTGGCGCCAACCGGCTCTACGCCCTGCACGTGCCGGGCGCCGGCGACCACGCCGCGGTCGTGTCGATCGTGCTGCACGACACGCGGGGCGGTGAGATTCGTGTCTACTAGACGGATCCTGGCCCTGGCGGCCGCGCTGGTGCTGCTCGGCGGCTGCGACCGGCTGGACAGCATGTTCCAGCAGCGCAGCGAGCCGCGGCTGCTCGCCGACGGCGCGGTGGGCGAGGCGCGGTGGGCGGTCGTGCAGGTGCGCGAGAAGGACCACGGCGAGTGCCTGGAACTGCGCAGCCGGGGCGTGCCGGCCTCGCACACGTGCGCGGCGTCGAGCCTGATGGGCCAGTACACATTGGACGTCGCCGTGCTGCACGGCACCGGCCAGCCGCTGGTCTTCGGGCTGCTGCCGGCGGGGACGGCCCGGGCCGAGGTCGCGCTCGACGGCAGCGCCGCGGTGCGGGCGGTGCCGGGACGCAAGCTGGCCGAGGTGGAGGTCGTCAAGAAGGGCGACGTGCGGTTCGTGGCCGAGCCGGCGCCGGCCGGGCGCACCGGCGACTGGAAGGACGGGGCCACGGTGAACGTGGTGGCCTACGACGAACAGGACAAGCCGATCCCCGCGCGCTGATTCAGAGGCGTGCGGCCGAGATCGAGCCGACCCGGGCGGCGGTCGTCACGTCGTACCGGAACTTGGCAGACCGCCACCCAGCCGGCGTGAGCGTCGTGCGGGGTTTGACCTTGCGGTGGGTCTTGCCGTCGACCACCGCGACGTTCGCGCCCGCGGTGAGCCGCAGCCGCACCGGGACCGCGCCGGCGGTGACCACGCGCAGCTCGCTCACCGCCTTGGTGGCGGTCACCTTCACCGTCCCCTTCGGCTTCGGCAGCATCAGCGCGGCGCGAGCGGTGACGCCGCCGAGCTCGATCCCGGCCAGGCCGCCCGCGCGCATGTCGACGTCCTGGTCGGTGGCGGACGCGGTGAGGCGTACGGTCCAGGCGACCTTGCTGCTGAGCCGGACCTCCGCGCCCGTCTGCGCCAGCTCGAGGCGCGGCCCCCGCGCCGAGTCGCTGACGCGCGGCGCCGCTCCCCCGCCGATCCCGACGATGCTGTAGAGCTGACCACCCAGGTCGGCGCTCGCGACGTGCACCACGGTCGCGGCGCCGGTCACCTCGAAGACCAGCGCCTTCGCCTTCCCCAGCGGCGCGGTCAGCGGCGAGACGGGCGTCGGCGTCGAGCTCGGCGCCACCGGCGGCACCACCGCGGCCTGCGCGCTCGGCCGGCGCGAGACCGGCTGGAACGCCTGGGCCTGCCCGAGCACCACGCCGATGGTCAGCGACACGAGCACGGCCGTGAAGACCCACAGCCGCCACGGCCGGCGCGGGGCCTGCTCGTAGACGATGACCGCCCGTCCCGCCACCCGCTGCGGGATGCTGGGCAGCACCTTGAGCGTCTGCGTCGGCTCGTCGACGACCGGAGGCGGCACGACGAGATCGGGCGGCACCTCGGGACCGCTGCGGGAGAGGAGTCGATCGAGCATGGGCACCTCCGGTCCGTTCACGGGGAGATACGGATCCAGGGCCGCCATGGATCGATGAACGTCGGTGTGATTTCGGAAGCGTACGCTCCGGAAGGTGCAGCAGATCAGCCTCGCGCCGGTCGACGGCGTGCACATCACGACGCTGATGGACAACTCGTCGGACGCGCTCCTGCCCGACGAAGGGCTCGTGCGCCGCTGGGGGCTCGCCGGGACGGCCGGCCCGCTGGCCGTGCTCCCCGCCGAGCTCGCCGAGGAGAAGCAGAGCTACGACTTCCTCCGGGCCGAGCACGGGTTCTCGGCCATGCTCGAGGCCGGCGGCCGCCGCCTCCTGTTCGACACTGGCATCTCGCGGGACGGCCTGGTCGGCAACCTCGACCGGCTCGCCATCCCCCTGGACAGCTTCGAAGCGATCGTCTTCAGCCACGGGCACTTCGACCACACGATGGGCCTCAACGGCCTGGCCGCCCGGCTCGGCCCCACCAACGTGCCGGTGGTCCTGCACCCCGACTTCTGGCTGCGCCGCCGCATCGTCTCGCCCGACCACACCCTCGAGATGCCGACGCCGAGCCGCTCGGCGATCGAGGGCGCCGGCTTCACGATCGTCGAGGAACGGCAGCCGTCGTTCCTGCTCGACGACGCCGTGCTGGTCACCGGCGAGGTCGACCGCACCACCGCGTTCGAGACCGGCATGCCCGCCGCGCATCAGGCGTTCCGCGACGGCGTGTGGGCGCCCGACCAGGCCGTGCACGACGACCAGGCGGTGGTGCTGAGCGTGCGCGACCGCGGCCTGGTCATCCTCACCGGCTGCGGCCATTCCGGAATCATCAACATCATCCGGTACGCCAAGCGGCTCACCGGGGTCTCGCGGCTCTACGCCCTGCTGGGCGGCTTCCACCTGCGCGCCCCCGGCCCCATCCTCACCGAGACGGTCGCCGCCCTGGTCGACGAGGCCCCGCAGGTGCTGGTCCCGGCCCACTGCACGTCGTGGCAGGCCCAGCACGCGCTGGCCGCGGCCCTGCCCGGCGCGTTCCGCCCCAACGCGGTGGGCAGCCGCTTCGAGCTGTGATCCTCAGTGATCGAGAGCGGTCACGAAGCGGTGCGCCAAGACCTCGGGGGTGACCAGGCTCAGGCTCGAGCCGTCGCCGAATCCGATGTGGATGCGGCCGCCGCCGACCGTGGCCGAGACGACCGCGCGACGCGGGACCTCCCAGCGCGGCACCAGCGGCGGCAGCGGCTCGGCGGAGGGCCGGTTGCGGATCAGGTCGCCGGCCTTCGCCAGCCAGGAGCGCTGGGGACCAGTCGAAGGGCCGGCCGGAGTGCCGGGCGTCTTCTCGAAGACGATCAGGCGGTCGCCGGTCAGCGCGAGCGCGCGGGCGGCGGTCGGCTGCGGGACCTGGGCGTCGAGCTGAGCGGCGACGCTGCCGGGCCGGCCGTCGAGGACACCGCGACGATCATCGCCGTACGCGTCGGGGCCGGTCGACGCCTCGTCGATGCCGACCGCCTCGGAGGCGATCGACTCCAGCAGCCGCTTCGGGCCCAGTTCCTGGCGCGCGACCTGGCCGGCCGACGGGCGGGACGTGGCGCGGGTGACCCAGATGGCGCCGCGGAACGTCTCGCCGGGCCGCAGGTGCTCGCCGACCCGCGCCCGCAGTTCCTGATATTTCCGGGCCACGGGATCGGTCATGGCACACGGTCCGCGATCGGGTCGACGACGCCGCTGATGGTGCGCCGCCAGCCGGTGCCGTCGCCGTCGGTGCCGGACCGGCGGTCGTCGTATTCGTCGGCGGCCGAGCCCATCACCAGGTCGCCGAGCGATTCCACGCCCTCGCCGACGATCGAGCCGTCGAGGCCGGTCGTCGCCTTGATGCCCATCTTGATCCAGTGCTTGGGACCGTACATCTTGTTGAGCGTCCACGCGGCGATCTTGCCCATCGTGCCGAGAGCCTTGAGCGCCTCCATGAACGCCTTGTAGGCCTCGAGCGCCCGGTGCAGCTGGGCGAGCAGCCGGGTGGCGCGGCTGACCGCGATGCCCGTCTCGGCTGCCGACGCCGCCGCGGCCGCCGCCTCGGACGCGCCGGTCGTCACGATCGCGAGCGCCTGCGCGGCCAGCCAGGTGATGACCAGCCATTCGACCAGCTCGCGGATGATCGTCTTGATCATCTCTTCGACGTTGCGCAGGTCCATGGCGCTGTCGCCGAGGCTGTCGGCGGTGCGCGCCATCTCGTCGGCCGCCTCCTCCAATCCCTGGACCAGGGCACGTATGCGGGCCGCGTACGCGTCGAACGCCGCGCCCTGCCACTGCCCGGAGAGCGAGTCGAGGTCGGCGCGCTGGGCCGCCGCGAGGTCGCGCAGCGACTGAGCCGTCGTGGTCCACGTGCCCGCGTGGTGATCGAGCTGATCGGGGTCGCCGACCGCCTGCTCGAAGAGCTGCAGCAGCGGCCAGACGATCGGGGTGAGCAGCCAGTCGAGGCCGCTGTTGATCGCCTCGCCCATGGGGTTCAGCACCGCGCTCGCGGTGTCGCGGGCGTTCTGGTAGCCGGCGGCTACGTCGGTGCCGCTCATGACCCGGTCCGGTAGGAACGGCCGACGCGGTCGGCGGCGGCATGGTCGACGCCGTCGTAGTCGTCGGCGGTGAACGCGAGCCCGTCGGAGAGGTCGGTGAGCATCCGGGTGAGCTCCTCCATCGAGGAGGCCTCGCCGTCGACCCAGCTCAGGTACGACGACTCGAGCCCGGCCATCGCCCCGATCTTGCCGAACGCGTTGCCGACGGTGGCCGTCGTGCGCACCCGGCAGGCGAGCTCGGAGACCGTGTTCGCCTGGTCGCGCTGGAAGTCGCGGCTCCGGCGCAGCCGCTCGGCCTGGACATGCACCTGGTCGGTCACCAGCGTCCCTCCCCGAAGCGGCCCGGCTCCCCCAGTTCGTCGGACACATCGCGCAGAACGCCCGCGTCCAGCCGTTGCTCGACGATCGCCGACACATCCACGGTCCGTCCGGTCGCCTCGTCGACCGCCGCCGCGTACCGCCGGTTGGCCTCCTGCAGCCCTTCCCGCTGGGCCCGCAGAATGGCCGCCGCCAGTTCCTCGGCGCTCAACCGCATCGCCGGCGGCTCGAGCGACAGATCGACCAGATTGCCTCCGGGCGCCACGGTCACGATCACCCCGTCGCGCTCGACCCGCGCCCGGAACCGCTCGGGTTCCTCCTGAAGCCGGCTCAGCTCCCCGAACCGCGCTTGCGTCTCGCGCACCAGTCCCCGGAACCATTCCTGCGTTGTCTCGCTGACCACCCGCGCCTCCCCCACTGCTTCGCCAGGCATCGAAACACCTTAACGGACGCGGTCAAAGCTCGGCGGCACCCCGAACTGCCGCCGGTAGTCGCGACTGAACTGGGACGCGCTCTCGTACCCGACCGCGAAGCCGGCCTGGGCCACGTCCCCCGACGACGCGAGCCGCAGCCGGGCCTCCTGCAACCGGATCCGCTTCTGGAACTGGATCGGGCTCACCGCGGTCACCGCCTGGAACCCGCGATGGAACGCGGAGACGCTCATGCCGCACTCGCGCGCCAGGTCTTCGACCCGGAAGGGACGAGCGTAGTGGGTGCGGATCCAGGCGACCGCCTTGCTGATGCGGGTGAGAGAGCTGTCGGCAAGACCCAGTTCGCGTACGGTCGCAGCCTGGTCCCCCGTGATCAGCCGCCACAGGATCTCCCGCTCGATCATCGGCGCCAGAATCGCGCGGTCGCGCGGCCGCTCGATGAGCCGCACCATCCGGATCACCGCGTCGATCAGGTCGTCGGACGCGTCGCTGACCGCGATGCCGGACGGCGCCGGCCCGCGCGGCGGATCGGCCTCGACCAGCAGGGACGCGATCGCCGAGGGCCGCAGCTCGAGCCCGAACCCCAGCGAGGGCCCGACGAAGTGCCCGGTGACCGGCAGGTCGACCGAGGCCACCAGGTATTGACCGGCGCCGTAGTCGAAGATGCGGTCGCCGAGCACGAGCCGCTTGCCGCCCCGGGCGATGAGCGCGAGCACCGTGCCGGAGGTGGACGTCTCGGGCGGACCGGGACCGTCGACCGCGGAGAGCAGGACGCCGTCGATCGGCGTGCGGCCGTCGGGCCGGGCGTGCCGCGCGATGAGGGCGGCCAACTCGTCGAGCATCGCTCCATCAAAGCAGAATCGGGCAAGGGTGCGCGAGGATCGTTCTATAACTTTCCTGGTAGCGCTGGTTTGCTGAATACATCAGCGAATCAAAGGAGCAGGAACATGTCACTCGACCAGTACCGCACACTGGGCCGTTCCGGGCTGCGGGTCAGCCCCTTCGCGCTGGGCGCCATGAACTTCGGCACCGAGGGCGGCTGGGGTTGCGACGAGGCTGAGGCTTCGAAGATCCTCGATACCTACCTCGACCGCGGCGGGAACTTCATCGACACCGCGAACTTCTACACCAACGGCCACTCGGAGGCGATCGTCGGCGACTACTTCGCGGCCCGGCCCGGCCGCCGCGACCGGATCGTGCTGGCCACCAAGTTCTTCGGCAACCTCTACCCCGGCGACCCCAACGCCGGCGGCGCCGGCCGCAAGGCGATCGTCACCCAGGTCGAGGAGTCGCTGCGCCGGCTCCAGACCGACTACCTGGACCTCTACTGGCTGCACAACTGGGACGCGCACACCCCGGTCGAGGAGACGATGCGTACGCTCGACGGCCTGGTCACGGCCGGGAAGGTCCGCTACCTCGGGTTCTCCAACACGCCCGCCTGGTACACGGCGCAGGCGCAGACCGTGGCGCTGCTGCGCTCGTGGACGCCGGTGATCGCGCTGCAGGTGGAGTACTCGCTGCTCGCCCGCACGGTCGAGGGCGAGATCGTGCCGCTGGCCCTGGACGCGGGGATGGGGCTGACGCCGTGGAGCCCGCTCGCCGGCGGCTACCTGTCGGGCAAGTACCGGCGGGACGGGAGCGCCGACGACACCTATCGCGGGCAGATCACCGGCGGCCCCAGTGAATCGCAATTCGCCGTCATCGACGCGGTGACGGCCGTCGCCTCCTCACTCGGCGCATCGCCCGCCGCCGTGGCGCTGGCCTGGCTGCTCGGCAAGCCCGCGGTCACCGCCCCGATCCTCGGGCCGCGTCGCCTCGAGCACCTCGCCGCCAACCTCGAGGCGCTTTCGCTCGCGTTGACCGACGAGCAGACCGCCACGCTCGACGCCGCTTCACAACCAGGGCTCAATTACCCGTACGCAGTGAACGCCGCCACCGGCCGAATGTTGCAGTTCGCCGGCGCGACCGTCGACGGCGAGCCCTCGGCCGTCTACCCGCCGCTGCTCGCCGACCCGGTGCGGCACTGAATCACAGGTCGCGCACAGCGGAAACGGCTGGTCGGACCATCCCGCACCCGACGGACGGACACCCATGACCGTCGGCCCAGATGAAGATCAAGTTAACGAAGCCGACTAGCGTCGCAGGCCAGGATCTTCCTGAAAGCCTTACTCGCAGTAGGGCGGCGCTGTGGCCTGGTAGTGCGGGACCGAACCACAGCGCCGCCGGGCTTTCCTCCCCGGCGCGTCGTCGCGGGTCACGATCCCGCGATCGGGCCGCAGGGCCGGCCTCCGCCGACACCATCGGTTGCGCCAAGATCGCCAACGTTTTCATTGGAATCATGGGATGCCGGAAAGGATCATGAAGAGATCGTGGTCGATGCCTTGACATCGATCCGAAATGGATTTCAAACTTGCCGTTAACTCCGGACAGGGGAGCGGCATGGCGGTGACGATCAAAGATGTGGCCCGCGCGGCCGGCGTCTCGGCGTCCACCGTCACGCGCGCGCTCACCCTGCCCGAGCTCGTCCACCCCGACACCCGCGAGCGCGTCCGCCGCACCGCGGTGAGCCTCGGTTACCACCCCAACCGCGCGGCCCGGGGCCTGAGCACGGGCCGCACCGGCAACATCGGCCTGCTCGTTCCCGACCTGGGCAACCCGTTCTTCCCGAGCGTGGTCAAGGGCGTGCAGGCCCGCGCGCACGAGGCCGACTACGCCGTGTTCCTCGCCGACACCGATGAGGACCCGGCCGCCGAGGCCGGCCTGGTGCGGCGGCTGTCCAAGCAGGTCGACGGCATCGTGCTCTGCTCACCGCGGATGCCCGACGAGGAGTTGCGCACGCTGGTCGCCGACACCCCGGTCGTGCTGGTCAACCGGCGCATCGCCCGGGTGCCGTCGGTGACGCCGGAGTTTCCCGACGCCATGCGGCAGGCGGTCAGCCACCTCACGGCGCTGGGTCACCGCCGCATCGCGTACGTTGCCGGCCCGCGCTCCTCCTGGGCCAACCGGGAGCGTCTGCGCTCGCTGAAGGCCGCGGCCGCCGAGATCGAGCTCGTCGAGATCGGCAACGTCAGGCCGCAGTTCGAGGGCGGCGTGGCCGCGGCCGACCAGGTGCTCGCCTCCGGGGCGACCGCCGTGATCGGCTACAACGACCTGGTCGCGCTCGGCCTGCTCAACCGCTTCACGGCCCGTGGCGTCGCGGTGCCGGGCGACATCAGCCTGCTCGGTTTCGACGACATCCCCCTGGCCGCGATGGTCCACCCCTCCCTCACCACCGTCGCCCTGCCCAAGGAGCAGTCCGGCCGCGCCGGCGTCGATCTGCTCCTGCAACTGTTCGCCGAGCCGGACCGCTCCACCGCGGCCCGGCGGGAGCTGCCCACCCAGCTCATGGTGCGCGACTCCACCGGCCCCGCCCCCGCATGAAGGGATACCCCAATGTCCCGGAAAATTGTCATAGCTGCCTCGGCAGCGATCCTCGCCCTCGCCGCGTGCGGCGCGCCGGACAAGCCCGGCGGTAGCAGCGGCAAGACCGACGGCCCGGTGCCCGACAAGCCGGGCAAGGCCGTCACGCTCAACATCCTCGACGTGGCCGGGAACCTCCAGCTCACCCAGGGCATGATCGACGAGTTCGTCAGCAAGAACAAAGACCAGATCGAGAAGGTCACGTACTCCAAGGCGACCGCCCCCGAGCTGGTCGGCAAGGTCAAGGCCCAGCAGAACGCGGGACGCGTCGACATCGACCTCGTGCTGACCGGCGTGGACGGCCTCGCCGCGGGCATCGACCAGAGCCTTTGGGTTCCGGTGCTGCCGGCGTACGCGAATCGCCTGCCCGGAATGAACGACTACCTGGACGGCGCCGCGGCCATGCAGAAGCTCGCCGGCGATTTCGGGGTGACGGTCACCTATTACCCGTCCGGCCCGCTCATCGAATACCTGCCGGCCAAGGTGCCGACCCCGCCGAAGACGGCCGAGGAACTGCTGGCGTATGCCAAGGCGAACCCGGGCGCGGTCCAGTACGCGCGGCCGTCGAACTCCGGCCCCGGCCGTACGTTCCTGATGGGTCTGCCGTATCTGCTCAAGGACGAGAATCCGAAGGACCCGGTCAACGGGTGGGCCAAGACCTGGGCCTACCTGGCCGAGCTCAACAAATACGTGACGCTCTATCCCTCGACCACCAGCGAGACCATGAAGAACCTCGCGAACGGCTCGGCGAAAATCATCGCGAGCACCACCGGCTGGGACATCAACCCGCGTGTGCTCGGCACGGTGCCCAAGGAGGCCGCGGTCGGCACGCTGGCGGGCTTCCACTGGGTGACCGACGCCCATTACGCGGTGATTCCCAAGGGCGTCGACGTCGAGAAGCAGGCCGCGATCCTCAACCTGATCAAGGACATGCTCACCCCGGCGCAGCAGGCCAAGGCGTACGACAAGGGCTACTTCTACCCCGGCCCGGCGGTGAAGGACGTGCCGTTGACGATGGCGCCGCCGGAAAGCCAGCAGGCCCTCGGCGAATACGGCCGCCCCGAGTACGAGCAGCTCATCGCCGGCAATCCCCTCGAGGTGCCGCTGGACGCCAAATCGCTGGTGGCCGCCTTCGACAAATGGGACCGCGAGATCGGCGGCGCGAAGGTGAAGAAGTGAGCTGGCTCCGCCTCGACGGGGTCACGCGGCGCTTCGGCGGCAAGGACGCGTTGTCCGGCCTCAGCCTGGGTATCGAGCGGGGCGAGTTCATCGCCCTGCTCGGCCCCTCCGGCTGCGGGAAGTCGACCGCGCTGAACTGTCTGGCCGGGCTGCTCCCGCTTTCCGAGGGCAGCATCTGGCAGGACGACAAGCGGATCGACACGCTGCCGCCGGAGCGCCGCGGATTCGGCATGGTGTTCCAGAGCTACGCCCTGTTCCCGCACCTTTCGGTGCGCCGGAACATCGCCTTCGGGCTGCAGATGCGGCGTTTGCCGCGAGCCGAGGTCCGGCGCCGCACCGACGAGGCAATTCGACTCGTACGCCTCGAGGAGCACGCCACGAAATTGCCGGGGCAATTGTCCGGCGGTCAGCAGCAGCGCGTCGCGATCGCCCGCGCGATCGTCCTCGAGCCGTCGCTGGTGCTGATGGACGAGCCGCTTTCCAACCTGGACGCGAAACTGCGCCTCGAGATGCGCACCGAGATCCGGCGGCTGCACCAGTCGCTGGGCCTCACCACCGTGTACGTCACGCACGACCAGGAGGAGGCGCTGTCGATGGCCGACCGCCTGGTCGTGCTGCGCGACGGCCGGGTGCAGCAGGTCGGCACGCCGGAAGAGCTGCACACGCGGCCCGCCAACCGGCACGTCGCCGACTTCATGGGCTACCGGAACCTGCTGCCGATGCGGGTGGCCTCCGTGTCGCGGGATGTCGTGACGGTCGAGGGGGCCGGCATGGCGCTGCGCGGCACGGCGGTCGGCGATCTGTTCCCCGGTGACGAGGTGGTGGCGGGAATCCGGCCCGAGGACCTTCAGGTCGGCGACGAAGGGGTGCCGGCCACCGTCGAGGTCGTCGAGTACCAGGGGCGCGAGCTGGCCGTGGAGGCGCGCACGTCGCAGGGCGTCATGCTGCACCTGCGGGCTGTCGACCGGCCCGCACCGGGCGACAAGATCTCCGTGGTGGCCGACCCCGCGCGGGTCCTGGTCTTCCCGGCGGCGCGATCATGACCGCGCTGCGGCACCGGCTGGCCGAACGCGGCGTCGACCGGCACCTGCTCCTCCTAGTGCCCGCGCTGCTGTGCGTGCTGATCCTGTTCGTCTATCCCTTCGCGTACGGACTGGGGCTGTCCTTCCAGCCGTCACAGGGCGGGATCTTCGGGGCCTATCGCGCGTTCTTCGAGGACGCGTACCAGCGCGACACCATCTGGACGACGCTGAAACTGTCGCTTCCGGCGGCGTTGATCAATGTGGCGGCGTCGGTGCCGATCGCGTACCGGATGCGGGGCCGTTTCCGCGGGAAGCGTCTGCTCACCACGCTGCTGGTCATTCCGATCACCCTCGGCACGGTGCTCACCGCCGAAGGGCTGCTCAATTTCCTCGGCCCGGCCGGATGGTTCAACCGGACGCTGATGTCGGCGGGAATCACCGACGAGCCGGTGCGGCTGACCAACAACTACTGGGGTGTCTTCTTCTCCCTGGTCATCACGGGATTTCCGTTCGCGTTCCTGCTGATCCTGTCGTATCTGTCGGGCATCGATCCGACCCTCGAACGGGCCGCGGCGACGCTGGGGGCCGGATGGTGGCCGCGGTTCCACCGGATCACGCTGCCGTTGCTCGCGCCGGGGCTCGCCACCACGTTCTGCCTCACGTTCGTGCTGGCATTCAGCGTCTTTCCCTCGGCCGTGCTCGTCGGCGACCCGGCCGGATCGACGCGGGTCATCTCCATTGCCGCCTATCACGCCGCCTACGAGTCCTTCGACTATCCGCTCGCGAGCGCCATCGCCGTGGTGATGGGTGTGGTCGAGCTGGCCGTCGTCGCGGCCGTGCTCGGGCTGCGAACGCTGTTCTACACCGGATCGACGGGAGGCAAAGGCTGATGGCGATCGCATTGCCGGCCACCGCGTCGCGCACCCGCCGCCGCATCGTCGCCTCGCCCGGCGCGTGGCTGGTCTGGGGGTCGGTGACCTTCTTCTCCGTGATGCTGGCCGGGGTCATTTTCTCGGTGCTGGTCAGCTCGTTCGGCCGCCGCTGGTTCGATACGTGGCTCCCCGACGGCTGGACCACCCAGTGGTACGGCCAGGCGTGGACGGAATTCACGCTGCTCGACGTGCTCATCGTGACGGTCGAGGTTTCGCTGCTGGTGGTGGGCATCTCGGTGCTCGTGGGCGTGCCGGCCTCGTACGTCCTCGCCCGCCGCACCTTCCCCGGCCGCCGGATCCTCTACCTGCTTTTCCTGCTGCCGATTCTCATGCCGCCGATCACCTACGGCATTCCGCTCGCCACGGTCCTCTACAAGTACGGCCTCGCCGGGCACATGGCGGGCGTGGTGCTGGCCAATCTCGTGCCGTCGATCCCGTTCGTCATTCTCACGATGACGCCGTTCATCGAACAGGTCGACCCGGCGATCGAACGGGCCGCCCGCATGTGCGGCGCCCGTACCTGGCAGGTGTTCCTGCGCATTCTCGCGCCGCTTCTCGTGCCGGGGATTCTCGCCGCGTCGATCCTCGTGCTAGTGCGCACGGTCGGCATGTTCGAGCTGACGTTCCTGACCGCCGGGCCCGATTCGCAGACGCTGGTGGTGGCGCTGTACTACTCGATGTCGGCGGCCGGGATCCGGGCGCAGCAGTCGGTCGACGCGATGGCGGTCATCTACACCTCGATGATGCTGGTGCTGCTCGTCATCGCGCTGCGTTTCGTGAATCCGACCCAATTGGTGGCCCGGGTCAAGGAGGACTCCTCGTGAGAATCGAGGCGGCCCGGGTCATTGTCTGCTCCCCGGGCCGCAACTTCGTGACGCTGCGCCTGGAGACGTCCGACGGCATCTCCGGCGTCGGCGACGCGACGCTCAACGGGCGGGAACTCGCCGTCGCCGCGTACCTCGAAAAGCATGTGATCCCGCTTCTGATCGGGCGGGACCCGGCGCGCATCGAGGACACCTGGCAGTACCTCTACAAGGGCGCCTATTGGCGGCGGGGGCCGGTCACGATGACCGCGATCGCCGCGGTCGACACGGCATTGTGGGACATCAAAGGCAAGGTGGCCGGGCTTCCGGTCTATCAACTGCTGGGTGGGCGGTCGCGGTCCGGGGTTTCCGTGTACGGGCATGCGAACGGGTCTTCACTTGACGGGTTGCTGTCGTCCGTGTCCTCGTTCGTGGATCGCGGCTATCGAGCCGTACGTGTGCAGGCCTTTGTTCCCGGTTTTCCGGACATCTACGGTATTTCCTCCGCGCCGGTCTACGAGCCCGCCTCCGCCGCCCTGCCGACCGAGGCCGTCTGGTCCACCCCGGAGTACCTCGCCCACATCCCGTCCGTCTTCGCGAGGGTCCGCGAGGAGTTCGGGCCGACGCTGCGGCTGCTGCACGACGTGCACCACCGGCTCACCCCGATCGAGGCCGCCCGGCTCGGCAAGTCCCTCGAGCCGTACGCGCTGACCTGGCTCGAAGATCCGGTACCGGCCGAGCTTCAGGACGGCTACCGGCTGATCCGGCAGCACACCACCACTCCCCTGGCCGTCGGCGAGGTGTTCAACTCCATCTGGGACTGCGAGCGGCTGATCCGCGAGCAGCTGATCGACTACATCCGCGCCACCGTCGTGCACGCCGGAGGCATCACCCACCTGCGCCGCATCTTCGACCTGGCCGCCCTGCACCACGTACGCACCGGCTCGCACGGCGCGACCGACCTCTCACCCGTCTGCATGTCCGCGGCCCTGCACCTCGATCTGGCGATTCCGAACTTCGGCCTGCAGGAGTACATGCCGCACGCGCCCGCGACCGACGAGGTCTTCCCGCACGGCTACCGGTACGCCGACGGCTACCTGCACCCCTCCGAGGAGCCGGGCCTGGGCGTCGACATCGACGAGTCACTCGCCGCGAAGTACCCGTACCGGCCCGCGTCACTCCCGGTTAACCGCCTCGAGGACGGCACCCTGCACGACTGGTGATTATGGATCATTTCGGTCAGTCAGGCACGCCCGACCACAATCCGTCATCCGGGTTCCCTTACGAACAGCAACTCTGTCCGTTCGCTCTGTGTTATTGCGCCGGAGATCGCGGTACCTTGCGCCGGGCGCGAGTGCGCCGTACACCTCCAGGGAGCGCACCATGCGTCGGATCCTCGCCACCGTCGCCGTGCTGGCGATGCTGTTCGCTTCCGCGGCCTGTACCTCCGACGGCGCCAAGGAAGAGCCGACCGGCGCCAAGGTGGATGTCGGCGTGATCGCCATCATCGACGTCGCGCCGATCTACCTCGGCAAGGAGAAGGGCTTCTTCAGCAAGCGGGGCATCGAGCTGAACCTCGTCCAGGAGCAGGGCGGCGGGCCGATCGTGAAGGGCGTGCTCGCCGGCAAGTACCAGTTCGGCTTCGCCAACGTGACCTCGCTGATGGCCGCCCAGTCCGACGGCGCGCCGCTCAAGGGCGTTGCCAGCGGCGTCGCCTCGACCGGCCGGGCCGGCCGCGACTTCTCCGCGATCGTGGTGAAGGACGGCAGCACCATCCGGTCGGCGAAGGACCTGGTCGGCAAGACCATCGCGGTGAACACGCTCAAGAACATCGGCGACACCACGGTCCGCCAGTCGGTACGCAAGGCCGGCGGCGACCCGAGGACCCTCAAGTTCGAGGCGATGCCGTTCCCGACCATGAACGGCGCGCTGCGCTCCGGCAAGGTCGACGCCATCTGGGTGGTCGAGCCGCAGCTCTCCGAGGCGGTCGTGTCCGGCGCGGAGGTGCTGGCGTCCAACTTCGTCGACACCGCGCCCGATCTGACCGTGGCGCTCTACTTCACCAGCAACGACACGATCGCGCAGAGCCCCGACCTGGTCACCCACTTCACCGAGGCGATCAAGGAGTCCCTGCAGTACTCCGAGGAGCACCCCGAGGAGGTCCGCGACGTGGTCGGCACCTACACGCCGATCAACGACACCGTCCGGATCGGCATGATCCTTCCGAACTGGCCGCAGGACATCAACCGCGCGTCCCTCGACACGGTGGCCCAGCTCGGCCGGGAGGACGGCATCTTCAAGAAGCCGCCGGCCCTCGACCAGCTGCTCCCCTAGCGTCGCGCCCAACCAGCCCGTCCAGGCCCGCCTTCCCGCCCGGGTTGCGCTTACCCGCCCAGGACCGCTCCCCGCCCGTCGGCGCGAGGGTCGCTCGCGGCCGCGAGCTCACCGCCGCGCAGGCGGCAGACTTGTGTGTGTCCCGCGCCGTCGTGAAGATCGCTCACGATCGTCACACCGTCGCCCGCCCCGGCCAGGCCCGGCGTTCCCGCCTCGGCCAGCACGCCGGGTCCGTCGAACACCCAGCGGGGGCGGGCCAGCAGCCCCGCGAGGTCGTCCGAGCCGACGGTCTCGGCGGCGACCTGCGCGAGGATCCACGGCTGGTTGCGCCCGCCCATGCAGCCGAGCGCGACCACCGTGTCACCGGTGATCGCCATGGTCGGGCAGAGCGTGTGCGGCGGCCGGCTGCCCGGCGCTATCCGCCCCGGGTGCTCCGGATCGAGGCTGAACGAGGCCCCGCGGTTGTGCAGCACGATGCCGGTCGCCGGATCGAGCAAGCCCGACCCGAAGCTCTCGAACAGACTCTGGATGAGCGTCACCGCGTTCCCGTCGCTGTCCACGGCCGTGACCGCCACGGTGTCCCCACCCGGCCGCGGCCCCTCGTCACCCGCCGGAGCGTCCCCGCTCAGCAGCGTTTCGAGATCCACCGCCCCCGTGCGCGGGTCGCCGAGCAGGGCATCCCTCGCCCGCCGGGCACACCGAGAGGCGGCGAGCAGGTCGTCGGCCCCCAGCACGGCGAGGAACGTCGGCCCCTGCACCGGCGGCGGCGCGGCGTGCCACGTAACCCCGCCCACCACCCGGGTCAGCGGCGTGACCACCTCGGCCTCGTGCGCCGCCAGGTCGGCCGCCACCAGCGGACTCCCCAGCTTGCGCAGCCCTTCCGCGAGCCGCCGCCCGAGGTCGCCGGCGTAGAGCTCGCGCCAGTCGGCCGCGATCGTGGAGATCGTCGCGGCCAGCGCCGGCTGCACCAGCCGGTCGTCGCCCCCGAGCAGCAGCGCGGACAGTCCCGGATCGGCCCGGATCGCGTCCATCCGGTTCGCGATCTCCCGCCGCAGCCCCGGGCTGAACGGCACGCCCTCCTCGGCGAGCCGGACCGCCGGGGCGAGCAACTCCCCCAGCGGCAGCCGCGCCCCGAACCCCGCGACCGCCGCCCACCCGGCCACCACCCCCGGCACGGTGATCGGCTGCGGCCCGCCGAACGGCATCGCATCGCCCGCCGCCCGCAGCCCGTCGATGTCCACGTTCGCGGCCGCGGCCCCGATCGACAGCACCGCCCGCGGCGCCCCACCCGCCGGCCGCACGATGGCCACGAGGTCGCCGCCCACCGAGCACTGATGCGGATACACCACGGTGAGCGCCCCCGCGGCCGCGAGCGCCGCGTCGACGGCGTTCCCCCCGGCCGCAACCGCCTCCCGGGCGGCCTCCACCGCGGCGGAATGAGGTGCGGCAACCGCTACTGCCATGGTTCCTCCCTCGGCGCCCATTCTATTGATCAAGGCCGGCGCCGCACGGCCGGCCGAAAGACCGGGCCGTCAGTTGAACGTGTTGTGCTGAGTGTTGTGGTCGCCGATCTGGACGCCCTTGACATCCTGGATGTAGACGTTACGGGTCAATGCCAGCACCTGCTGCGCCGCCGCGAGGATCTGCTCGTCGCGGTCGGCGCCCGACGCGATCAGCTGGCCCCGCAGCACCTCGGGTTCCGCCTCGATCGCCGTCACGGGGTCGTCGTTGTGGCTCAGGGTTTCGGTGGCACCGTCGGCCACGAGCAGGACGCCGGCCAGCTCGTGGTGCCATCGTTGGCCCGCAGGCCGGTCGTTCCGACGGCAAGCAGCACCGATTGTGACACTCCCGGGCGGGTCAGGTGGTCAGCCGAATGTCGTCCGAGGCTTCCCGGGCGTGACCCGGCCACCTATCCTGCTGCGATGGCGCACATCGACCTCGGCGTGGACGAGCAGCTCTTCCCCGGCATCCAGGGGCTTCTGCAGTATCGGCCGGAGACCGCGCAGCCGCTCATGATGCTGGCCGAGGTCTTGCTGAGAGGGCCCAGCACGCTGTCGCCGGGTGAGCGGGAGCTGATCGCCGCCTACGTCTCCGAGCTCAACGAGTGCGCTTACTGCGCCGCTTCGCACGCGGCCTTCGCCGCGGCTCAGCTTTCCGAAGGGGTCCGGCTGGTCGACGAGGTGCGGGCCGATCTCGAGACCGCGCCGATAACGCCCAAGCTGCGCGCATTGTTGCGCATCGCTTCCGCCGTACGCGTGGATGGGCGGGACGTGACCGCCTGGCTGGTCGCCGACGCGCGGGCCGAGGGCGCGACCGACCTCGAGATCCACGACACGGTTCTGATCGCGTCGGCGTTCAGCATGTTCAACCGCTACGTCGACGGGCTGGCCACGCTGACGCCGTCGTCGCCGGAGGCCTACCTGCACGGGGTGCACCGCATCGTCCGCGACGGCTACCTCGCCGGCCGCGGCCGGCCGCCCCAAGCGTGATGGCCGCGGCCGCCCGTCCGATCAGAACGGGCTGGTGACCGGGCTCCACGACCGGCCCTGCGGCAGGACGCCGCGCAGGGCCTCGTACCACTGGTAGGCCATCTGCTGGTAGCCCAGCGCGTTCGGATGAACGTGGTCGACCGTGTTGGCGACCGGCACCCGGGCCATGTCGACCAGCATGACGTTGTCCGGGTAAAGGGCGGCCATCAGCGGCAGCGTGCTGTTGTACCACTCGAAGTCGGCCTCGTGCCCACGGTCGACGACCAGGAGCTCGGCGAGCAGGATGCGGACCTGGGGGTTGGCGGCGACGATGTGGTCGATCAGCTCCACCAAGCGGTCGGGCGCCTCGGCGATGCGGTCGTGGCGCAGCAGGTCGTTGGTGCCGATGTCCAGCAGCACGACGTCGGGGCGCGCCTCGGCCATCCACGCGTCGATGCGCTCGGTGAGCTGGGCGATCCGCCAGCCGGGGTGCCCCTCGTGCGCGGTGGCGCCGTTGCGCTGCGAGCCGACGAAGTCGACGGGCTGGGTCAGCCAGGAGTACAGGGCGGCGCGGTAGCCGTTCTCGGCCGGGTCACCCTTGCCGAAGGTGATGCTGTCGCCGAGCGGCAGGATGCGCAGCCCCGCGCCGGAGTCACTCGCCGGCGGCGGGCCTTCCCCGGCGAAGGCCGGCGACGCCGGCGCCAGGGCGGTGCCGACGGTCAGCAGTCCGGCCAGCACGGCGGCGCGGGCGCGGGAGGCAGCAGGAAGACGCATGCCGACCTGATCGGAGCGGCCGCGCCCGGCGCTGAGCGGGGCAACCGGTCCGCAACGGCATGCTCACCGATGAGCTACCCGGCGGGCGACGGTGCTGCCGACCACGAGCAGGGCCACCAGGGCGAGGAGCACGCCGGCCAGGCCCGCGCCGCCCGGGGTCGCGTGGGTGTCGGCGGCCAGCAGGGCGGTGAAGACCAGGCCGCAGGCGATGGCGGCGGCGATCGCGGCCACGACCGGCCACGGGCGGCGCGCGGCCAGCGTGACCCGGTTCAGGGCCAGCGCCAGCAGGCCGGCGATGAGGGCACACATCGCGGTGACGAAGGCGGCGTGGTACCAGCCGGCGGCGGTGAAGCGGTGCGGGCGGGGCAGGGTCCAGTTGGGGCGCGGGTGGCCGGCGGCCAGCCACAGGGCCTGGGAGGTGACGCCGAGGGCGCCGGCGAGGGCGGCCGCAACGAGCGCGAAGGGGCGATCGCCGCGGGCGGCGGGGAGGGTGCGGACCGCGTACACGAGAAGGGCTGTCATCGCGGGAAGCGCGAGCGCGTCGCCCCAGGTGGCGCTGGCGAAATCGAAGAGGCCGGGCATGTCGGCGGAATGAGCGCCGAACGTCCAGAAGAGACAGAGTGCGCCGAATCCCGCGACGAGGACCGCGAGAGCGGCGGCTGCCGGTACCTTCGTCTCACCTTCTCGGAGTGCGGGGGACGCGGCCACGTGGTCAGGATCGCACACTTCTCGGACGCGGCCGTCGACGGTGTGAACGGCATCGCGACGTCGGTGCGGCTGCTCGTCGACCAGTTGGCGGAGCTGGGCCACGAGAGCCTCGTGACCAGCACCGGGCCGCTGTGGCGACCGGGTGGCCGGGTGCCGTCGCTGGACACGGGGATGGGCGATTTCCGGTTCGCGCTGTTCCCGATGCGCGGGCTGCGGAGTCGCGTCGGGCAGTGGCGGCCGGACATCGCGCACGTGCACACGCCGGGGCCGCTGGGCGCGGCGGGCCTGTCCGTGGCGAAGTCGATGGGCATTCCGGCGGTCTACACCTACCACACCGACATGCATGGGTACTCGGCGTTCTACCACTTCCCCACCCCGGTGATCCGGGCCGGCACGGCGCTCTACGCCCGCTTTCTGCCGCGGGGCGCCAAGGTGACCGGCAGGGGGAAGTACGCGGCGGTCGAGGCGGGCAACGCGCGGGTCTTCGAGGCCGCCGACGTCATCATCCTGCCGACGGCGACGGCTTTGCGGCACTGCAGCACCGCCGGCGCCTACGCCCGCAAGGTGCGGGTCATCTCCACTCCCCCGGGCCATCGCGGCGAGAGCAGGGCGCAGCGGAAGGAGCCGATCGTGCTCTTTGTGGGCCGCGTCTGCGCGGAGAAGGGCATTCCGCTGCTGCTGGACGCCTTCAAACTGCTGCTTCGGGTGAAGCCGGAGGCGAGGCTGGTGCTGGCCGGGCCGGTGTCGTCGCGGTTCGACCTGCGGCGCCGGCTTGTCCGCGCCGGGCTGACGGGACACGTCGACGTCACCGGCACGCTGCACGGCGCGGAAGTGCCGGCCGCCTACCGGTCGGCGAGCGTGTTCGCGTTTCCGTCCACGACGGACACTCAGGGCATCGTGCTGCACGAGGCCGCCCTCGCGGGCCTGCCGATCGTCATGGTCGATCGCGAGCTGGCGGCCGGCCATCCGCTGGGTGCGGCGGTGCGGCTGGCCGACCCGGCGCCGGCCTCTCTCGCCTCGGCCCTGAGGGCCTCGCTCGAGGACGAGAACGACGTGGTGGAGAGAGCCCAGCAGATCGCGTACGGCCTGACGCCCGCGCTCTTCGCGGAGCAGACCCTCGACGCCTACCGCGCGGCGCTCATGCCGGTCGGTCGAGGATGAGCTGGTGGACGTCGATCTCGCCGGAGACGAAGCCGGCCTCGCAGTAGGCCAGGTAGTACTCCCAGGTGCGCAGGAAGATCTCGTCGAAGCCGAGGGCGCGTACCCGCTCGGCGTTCGACAGGAAGTTGTCGCGCCACAGCCGCAGCGTCTTGGCGTAGCTCCAGCCGAATGCCCGCTTGTCGGCCAGCCGTAGCCCGGTGCCGGCGGCGAGCTGCCGCTCGACCTCCTCGACCGAGAGCATGACGCCGCCGGGGAAGATGTACTTCTGCACCCACGTGTACGTCTCGGCGAACTTCAGCCGCGCGTCGGGCAGCGTGATCGCCTGGATGCCGGCCCGGCCGCCGGGCGCGAGCAGCCGGCCGATCGTCCCGAAGTACGACGGCCAGTACTTGCGGCCCACGGCCTCGATCATCTCGACGCTGACGATGGCGTCGTAGCCCTGCACGTCGTCCACCTGGCGGTAGTCGCGCAGCTCGATGGTCACCCGGTCGGCGACGCCGGCCTCGACCACCCGCTGCTGGGCGAGCGCCTGCTGCTCGGTGGAGATGGTGATGGTGTGCACGTGCGCGCCGCGCTTCGCGGCCCGGATGGAGAGCTCGCCCCAGCCGGTGCCGATCTCGAGGACCCGGGTGCCGTCGCCGACACCGGTGAGGTCGAGCAACCGGTCGATCTTGCGACGCTGGGCGCCGGCGAGGTCGTCGTCCTCGGGGCCGGCGAACAACCCCGACGAGTACGTCATGGTCTCGTCGAGGAACAGCGCGAACATCTCGTTGGACAGGTCGTAGTGCCGCTGGATGTTGCGGCGGGCGCCCTCGACCGTGTTCTCCTCGTCGGGTTTCGGGCGTGCGCCGTGCGCCCACTGCAGCCACGGCACGTGCCGGATCCGGGCGAGCTTGCGGTACCGGCCGAGCGACCCGCTCATGGCCGCGGCGGCCGCGGTGAGCAGACCGGCCAGGTCGTCGGTGTCCCAGTCGCCGGCCTGATACGCCTCGCCGAGCCCGATGAGCCCGGTGGCGCCGACCCGGCGGTGGAAGGCGTCGGGCCGGCGCAGGCGCAGGACGGGCGGGGGGCCCGGCTCCAGCGGCTCGTCGCCGGTGATGACGCGCACCGGCACCCGGCCGGCGATGAACCGCAGGAGCGCCTTCACGGCCGCCCCGCGCAGCGGCGCGCGGGGGACCGTCTCCACATCGGGCCAGTAGCCTGCGGGCGTGGTGGGGACGTCGATCTCCGTCATAGCAGCACTCTCGGCGATCTACCGGTTACCCGCAAGACCCTGTTCAGAAGTTGAACCTGTCGATGTTGTCGGCGGTGAACTCGGTCGGCGGGCTGAGGACGATCTCGCCGTCCTTGCCCGTAGTTCTGGATGACGCGCGGCGCGGGAGGGCGCATCATCTGTCGATGCGTGCCGTCCTCGCCGACCTGTCCGTCCCCCGCTACCTGCTGACCGCCGCGACGCGAGGCCGAGTGCCGGCCGGGCTGCTCTCGCTGCGCGACGACCTGCCGGAACCGATGCTGCCCGACGCGCCCGGATGGGTCCTGCTGCGCACGGAGCTGGCCGGCATCTGCGGCAGCGACCTCGCCGTCGCGCACGCGAAGTCCTCCCCCGTGCTCAGCGCCTTCTACAGCGCCCGCAAGCAGATCCTCGGGCACGAGATCGTCGCGGTGAACAACGGGACCGGGGACCGGGTCGTGGTCGATCCCGTCCTGTCCTGCGTGCACCGCGGGTTCGATCCCTGCCGGTCGTGCCGCGACGGTTTCCCGTACGTGTGTGAGCGCTTCGACCAGCCGGGAGCCGCCCGATGCCAATCCCCGACGCAGGGCTTCGACGCCGCCCTCGGCGGCGGCTGGGGTGAGCTGATCGCGGCGCACGAGAGCCAGCTGCACCGGGTCGGCGACATGCCGGCGCGCCGGGCGGTGCTGGCCGAGCCCGCCTCGATCGGGCTGCACGCGGCGCTGCGATGGGAGCGGCGCGGCGACCGGGCGGTGGTGATCGGGCCGGGCACGATCGGGCTGCTGACCACCGCCGCGCTGCGCCGCCTGCACCCCGACCTCGACATCACCGTGGTCGGGCCGGGCGGTTTCCCGGCGGAGGACGTGGGCGCGACCAGAATGCTGCCGCCCGGCCCGCGGGTGGTCGAGGAGCTCGCGCGGATCCACGGCGGGCGGGTCATCCGGCCCCGCATCACCCGGACCCCGATCCTCGAGCAGGGCGTCGACGTCGTCTTCGACTGTGTGGCGCTGCCCAGCACGATCGACCTGGCGCTGCACCTGTTGCGCCCCACCGGGATGCTCGTGCTGGTCGGCGGCGCGGGCAGGCAACGGGTCGACTGGTCGCTGGTGTGGAACCGGCAGCTCACCGTGCAGGGCACCGTCAACTCCGGGCCCGAGCCGTCGCTCGGCGGCCGGACGACGATGTCCGAGGTCGTGGAGTGGCTGGGCGATCCCGGATACCCGGTCGACAAGCTGGTCACGCACACGTATCCCCTGGCCGAGTGGCGTGCCGCATTGTCCACCGCGGCCAAGGGCCCGCGCGCGGGGGCTGTCAAGGTGGCGCTGCGGCCCCGATAGTGGCTCGCCATGATCGAGACCATCGAGCTGACCAAGGCGTACGGGAAGGCGCGCGCGGTCGACGAGCTCTCGTTCACCGCGCTGCCGGGCCGGGTGACCGGCTTCCTCGGGCTCAACGGCTCGGGCAAGACGACCACGCTGCGCATGCTGCTCGGGCTGACCCGGTAGGTAACCAGGTACCAGAGCACCTCGGCGGCCTGTAGTCCCCACGTGCTCGACGGCGGGTCGGCGAACGGGACGACCCAGGCGATCAGATGCCACAGCGGCGGTTTCTCGTCCCAGCCGACGAGGAAGATGGCCGGGACGACGACCGCGGCGAGCACCCACAGCGCGGGCAGCAGCCGCCGCGCACGGCCGTAGACGACCGTGCGGGCGGGCCGGCGGCCGAGCGAGTTGGCCATCAGCGAGCCGGCGAGCGCGAACATCACGCCCATCGACGGGAACGCGAGCTCCAGCGCGGCGAGCGGGAAGAAGTGGTACACCGACACCCTGACGATCGCGAGGACGCGCAGCAGCTCGAAGTACCGGTCCCGGGTCTTGGTCACGGACGGACGCTATGAGCTGCTGTTTTGTACGGGCTATGGCGTTGCTGTCCGCTGTGTCCGGCCTGAAGACCATTTGGCGTCGAGGTCACCAGACCTCAGCCTGTGGACAACGGCGAAGTCTTGTCGTACCCACCCGCTCTACTCGGCCCCACCCAGGTGCCGGGGCGGGGGCCCCGGCACCTGGACGAGCGGCCCACGGAATGAGGAACTCGGGCCCCGAGCGCCCGAGATATGCACTCATATTCACCAACGGACGATCATGGGCGACCAGCGATGATGAGTAGCCGTTCGCGGCACACCGCGACTTATCAAGATCTCTGAGGCGGCGGCGCTCGGGGCGAGCCGAGGCGGCAGCAGCGGCCGTCGCGGGTGACGGGTGGGGCTTTCCGGCAATTTCGGGAGCGGGCCGGTTATCGCCATTGTTGACGGCGGCTATTCGGGGGTGAGAATGGCATGATCGAAGACGGTTCTGGGCTTACCGCCGGATTCGTTGAGGTGGGATAATTCTGGGGTGCGGCAGATGGAGTTCTTCACCAGGTCCCAGTTAGCGGAAATGCGTGATCCGACCCGGTCGCGTCGTTATTCGCCGGCGCGTGAAGAGTTCCGCCGCGTGCATGCCCGGCAGCGCGCGTGGGGGCTTGTCGAGCGGCACGCTCGTAAGCTGCGCCGCCTGCACGGCGGTGACGACGGTTCACCCTTGACCGCGGCCGAGCGCCGACTCTGGTCCGGCCGCCCGAACACACCCACGCCGCAAAAGGCACCGCCCGCCTACACCGGCCAGGACCTCGGCTCACCAGCGGAACGGGTGGCGCACCGGGGCAACCAGATCACGCAGCCCACCCCAGCGGCGCCGGCCGCTGCCGAGCAGGTCACGCAACCCGCACCCACCCAGCAACCCGCACCCACCCAGCAACCCGCACCCACCCAGCAACCCGCGCCCACCCAACAGGCCGCGCCCACCGCAGCCGAACGGATCACGCCACCCGCGCCCACGGAGCAGGCCACACCGGGTCGTTGCGTAACAACCGTCACGGTGGCTCGGCCTCGTCCGCACGCCGACCAAGACCACACACCGCCCGATCCGCGGCGCCGACCGTATTCGGCCGCCGTGCATGCCATTCCGTCAACGGTGTTCCGTGCCATTCTTTCGCAACGGCAAACACCATTCAAGAGCCTCCACCGACGACGGCAAACACCGATCACATCGGGGTGGAACGGGTCGGGCGAAAACGGTGCCGAACACAGCGGATACTCGCGCAGCCCGCCACACCACGCCCGGTATATCGCGCCCGGCACACCGCACGCCCCACCCGGCATGTCGCGCCCGCATACCGCGCCGCCGCAGTCGACGCACCGCGCCGCCGCAGTCGACGCACCGCGCCGCCGCAGTCGACGCACCGCGCCGCCGCAGTCGACGCACCGCGCCGCCGCAGTCGACGTACCGCGCCGCCGCCCGCGTGGCGAGACTGTCGTCCGGGTCATCCGACGCCACCGCCGTGTCGGCGGGCGGCATGGCCCGGGGCGTCGGTGGCGCGGCCCGCCATCGCCGGGCAGAACCGTCCACGCACCGGCGGTTGATCGAGGCCAGTCAGCAATGATGAGTGCCGCCCGACGCGGTCATCCGTGGCTGCCGCTTCCGACACCGGCCCCGGCTCGGGCCATCACCGCCAAAGCCCGCTCTAACAGACCCCCACCCCACGAGGAGGCTAGATCACGCGGATTGTTACTCGGTCATAGCGGGTGAGCGGGAACTGCCCGCCGTCCGTGCCCTGGAGAATCACCGAGATGGTCTGGCCCGGCTTCGCGTCCTTCGGAACCGTGACCGTTCCGTGGGCCGACACCGCGACCACGCCCGGGTAGGTGCCCTCCTCGCGGTACTGCCACCAGTGCGTGGCGACCCGGTCGCGGTCGGGGTCCGAGACCCGGGCCGAGAGCCGGATCGTCGAGCCCGGGCGGGCCTTCACCGACGAGCCCTGGGCGATCCGCACCGACGGCGGGTGGTTGCCGGCCGAGTAGCGGGATGTCGTCGTCCACCGGATGCGGGCGGCGAAGTCGTTCTGCGCGGCCGCCGCCCACCGCAGGGTGGTGTAGTTGGCCACGTCGGCGCCGGTGGCGTCCTTCTCGGTGGGGACCATCGTCCACAGGTTCGGCGACGCCGAGGTCTGCGTGGCCCGGCCGCCCCAGCCGCCGAGTTGCGGGTTGTCCGGCGCCTGGATCCCGGTGTCCAGCAGCATGTTGAAGGCGACGTTGTCCCCTTCGGACAGGAAGTCGTAGGGCTCCATCGGCGGGCACCACCCGGTCGGCGCCAGCTCCGGGTCGCCGAAGATGTCGAGCTGGTCGCCCGGCATCGCCTGGCCGTCGAGCCACGAGCGGTACAGCGAGCCGTACGGCCCGACCTGGATGTTCTGTTTGATCCACGCCCCGCTGAAGTAGACCCGGTCGGCCGGCAGCCCGCGCACGTTGCCCTGGCCGCTGAAATCGCAGTTGTAGCCCCAGGTCGCGTAGCCGCCCGACATCTGCTCGACCCGGATTCCCGGCCAGGAGAGCGCGATGTAGTTCTGATACGTCTCGTCCTGGAACCCGCTGGCCAGGATCACGGCCTTCGACGAGACCCCGGCGCGGATCCGCGGCCAGGACCGCGTACCCGAGTATTTCTCCTCGATGGACTTCAGCGCCCGGGCGATGGTGCTGGTCCCACCCCAGGCCTGCAGATACAGCGGCCGCGGGTCGTGGTCGAGCAGCAGCCCGCGGATGAGGTTCGAGCCCGGCGTGTCCTCGCTCATCTCGCCCTCGAAGACGATGTTCCCGACCTTCACCTTCGAGAGCAGCGACGCCGGCGAGGGATAGCTCGGGTCGTGCGTCTTCAAATTCTTGTAGACCTTCGCGTACGCCGGAAGCACCTGATCCTGGATCGTGCGCGTCCCGGTCCACCGCCACGAGGTCTGCGGCGTCGTGTATTCGCGGCCGGGCAGGAAGAACTCGGTGCCTTTGCCGTCGCCGGCCCAATGGAAGCGGCTGCTGGTGTAGACGATGCCCTCGGTGTCCAACTCGTTGGTGTAGAGCAGGTAGCGAATCAGCGAGGCGAGGTCGTCCTGCTCCATGTCGGTGGTGACGACCGTGCGCGGCTTGACCGGCGTCGAGGAGTTCGCCGAGTGCGCGGAAGCCGGGGCGGACGCCGGGGCGGCCTGCGCGGCGAGCACAAGGCCGGCGGTGGCGGCGACCGCGAGGAGGCGGCGAATCACGATTCCACCTCGCCGAAGAGCGCGTTCTGCACGATCCGCTGGGTCGCCATGGCGTCCTGCCGCTCCTGCGCCTCGGCCAGGGCCGGCTCGTCGAGGCGGTCGAGCGCCCGGTGGATCCGCTTGAGGAACTGGATCGACGTGCGGGCCGCGTCGACCGAGTCCTCGCGGAACGGGAACTGGTCGAGCTGCCACACGCCGTCCCAGCCGTTCTTGCGCAGCACGTGGAAGAACTCGAAGATCTCGCTGAGGTGCACGGTGCCGACCACGAGGTCGTCGTCCCAGCCGCGCAAATTGTCGTTCACATCCATGCCGTACAGGCGGCCGTGGTCGATGATCAGCTGGGCGGCGTCGGCGGGCGACTCGCCGCCGTAGAGGCTGTGCCCGAAGTCGAGCAGGATGCCGACGTTGTCGAGGCCGATCTCCTGGATGCCCAGCAGCGAGCGGGCGGCCGAGTCCCAGGTCATCTTCACACGGGGCTCGCGCGGCTTGTACTCGATGGCGAACTTGAGGTCGGGGTGGGCGCCGGCCAGCTCGCGCATGCCGTCGACCGCGAGCTTCCACAGCGTGCGGTGGTCGACCTGCCAGGGATAGTCCCAGCCGTCCTGGCCGGGCCAGATCTTCACGTAGTTGGCGCCGAGCTCGCGGACGATGCCGGCGGCCTCGTGCATGAGGTCGAGCGCGGCCTTGCGTACGCCCGGATCGGGGTTGGTGAACGCGCCGCGGCTGAACTTGCGCAGGTAGATCTCGGGCGTGATGCCGATGGCGGTGAGCCCCTGCGCGGCGAGGGCGTCCTTCACCTCGTCGAGGCCGACGCCGGGGGTGAAGGGGTAGTTGAGGTCGACCACGGACAGGTCCTCGACCTGCCCGGCCAGCTCGATGGCCTCGAGGGTGGTGCGGGCCGGGCCGTAGCCGTCGGAGGCGTACCGGTCGACGTAGGTGGCGAAGTGCCACAGGCCGGCGCCGAAGCGGGGGTACTCGGTCATGTCAGCTCCCTGGGTGAGGGGTGCGGGCCCGGGCCACCGCGTCGCGCCAGGCGGGACGCAGGGCGGGGTCGCTGGGACGGGGATCGAAGTCGTCGTAGTCGAGGGACCACTCGGTGCGGCCGCCGGCCAGGAAGGCGGCGCCGAGAGCGGAGAGGTTGGTGGTCCGGGCGCGCTTGACGGGTACGCCCGACAGGTCGGCCTGGATCTGCATGAGCGTGTCGTTGCCGGTGGCCCCGCCGTCCGCGAGCAGCAGGGCGGCGCCGCCCATCGCGTCCACGACGTCGGCGACCTGGTGGGCGATCGACTCGACGGCGGCGCGGGCGAGCTGGGCGGGCCGGGTGCCGAGGGTGAGGCCGCTGATCAGGCCGACCGCGGTGTCGTCCCACCAGGGTGCGGCCAGCCCGCCGAAGGCCGGGACGAGGTGGACGCCGTCGCTGGACGCCGTCGCGGCCATCTGCCCGATCCGGTCCGGCGAGAGGCCGAGCAGTTCGGCCAGCCAGGCGACGGTGGAGCCGCTCGACCGGATGTTGCCCTCGGCGGCGAGCCGGTCGTTCCAGGCCACGGTGAGGCAGACCGCGTCGCCGCCGGCCTCGCCGAGCCGCATGATCGACGAGCCGGTGCCGTAGGTGACCTTCACGCCGGCGTCGGCCGTCGCGCCGTGTGCGTACAGGGCCGCGTGCGAGTCGCCGAGCACCGCCGTGATCGGCAGCCCGTCGAGGACTCCCCCGCGCGGCCCGATCCGTCCGAGCGGGCCGGACGACGGCGTCACCACCGGAAGCGCCGTCTCCGGTATGCCGAACAACTCGAGCAGCGAAGGGCTCCACACGCCGGTCCGTACGTCGAGCAGTTGGGTACGGGAGGCGTTGCCCACCTCGATCTGGTGACTGCCGGTCAGCGCGAACAGAAGCCAGGAGTCGACGGTGCCGACCACGGCGTCCGGGGCCCGATCGAGGAGCCAGCGCAGTTTGGCCGCGCTGAACATCGGGTCGAGCGGGAGCCCGCTGATCTCCCGTACGCGACCGGCTTGACCTTTGTCTCTGAGGTCGTCGCAGAAAGGCTGGGCCCGCTGGTCCTGCCAGCCGAGCACTGGCCCGGCCGGGAGTCCGGTGCGCCGGTCCCACACCACCGCCGACTCGCGCTGCGTGCTGAGCCCGACCGCCTTCACCGCGCCGCCCGGCACGCCGTCGAGGCACGCTGACGCCGCGGCCAGGACGCTGTCGAGGATCTCGCCGGCGTCCTGCTCGACCCACCCGGGCCGGGGGTAGCGGATCGGCACCGGCGCGCTCGCCTCCCGCACGATCTCGCCGGCCGCGGAGACCAGCAGGCACTTGGTCGACGACGTGCCCTGGTCGACGGCGAGAACAAGATCGTCAAGCATCGTCGCGGGCCAGCCCGATCGCGGCCCGCCGGATGTCCGCGGCGGTCAGGCCGAAGTGCTCGAGCAGGAACGCGGTGCTGCCGGTCGGGGCGAACTCCCGGTGCACGCCGAGCATGCGCATCGGCACCGGGACCCGCTCGGTGACCACAATGGCCGCGACCGCTGCGCCCAGGCCGCCGGTGGTGGTGGCCTCCTCGGCGGTGATGATCGCCCCGGTGTCCCGCATCGCCGACCGGATCGCCTCCTCGTCGAGCGGCGCGATCGTCGACATGTTCAGCACCCGTACGGAGACGCCCTGGCCGGCGGCCTCCTCGGCGGCCTCGAGCGCCCGGGAGACCATCGTGCCGGTGGCCACCACGGTCACGTCGCTGCCGTCGCGCAGCCGCGTCGCCGTACCGAAAGTGAACGGCCGTTCGCCGGTGACCGCCGGCACCTTGAAGCGGCCTACGCGCAGGAAGACCGGAGTGTTCGCCGAAGCCGCCCAGCGGACCGCGGCGCGGGTCTCGTTCGGGTCGGCCGGGACGACGATGCCGAGGCCGGCGATCGCGCGCAGCCAGGAGAGGTCCTCGATCGAGTGGTGGGTGGGGCCGAGCTCCCCGTACGCCATGCCGGGGCTCATCCCGCAGAGGACGACCGGCGATTGGGAGTACGCGACGTCGGCCTTGATCTGCTCGAGCGCGCGGCCGGTGAGGAACGGCGCGGCGCCGCAGACGAACGGCACGTAGCCGCTGAGCGCGAGGCCGGCGCCGACCCCGACCATGTCCTGCTCGGCGATGCCGACGTTGATGAGCCGGTCCGGGAACTCCTTCGCGAAGCCGACGAGGTTGCTGGAGCCGACCGAGTCGTTGCAGACCGCCACGATCCGCTCGTCCTCGCGAGCGAGCGAGATCAGCTCTTCGGCGAAGGGGACCCGGCAGTCGAAGGTGCCGGGCGACGAAAGGACGGGCGCGCTCATCGGGCCAGCTCCGCCGTTGCCAGCGAGATCTGCTCGAGGGACGGCACCTTGTGGTGCCACTCGACGCGGTCCTCCATGAACGAGACGCCCCTTCCCTTGACCGTGTTGGCGATGACGCAGGTCGGACGCTCGCCGCGGCCGGCCGTGAACGCGTCCAGCAGCTCAAGATGATCATGCCCGTCGACGACGTGCACGTCCCAGCCGAACGCGCGGAACCTGTCGTCGAGCGGGTCGAGCGTGTTGGTCTCCTCGGTGCGGGCGCCCTGCTGGAGGCGGTTGCGGTCGACGATCGCGGTGAGGTTGGCCAGGCGGCGGTGCCCGGCGGTCATCGCCGCCTCCCAGTTGCTTCCCTCCTGCAGCTCGCCGTCGCCGAGCACGACGTAGACGTGCCGGGACGAGCCCGACAGGCGCCCGGCGACCGCCATCCCGACCGAGACCGGCAGGCCGTGGCCGAGCGGGCCGGTGTTGGTCTCGACGCCGGGGACCTTGACCCGGTTGGGGTGGCCGTTGAGCGCCGACATCGGGGCGGCGAACGTCTCCAGCTCCTCCTCCGCGAAGAAGCCGGCCGCGGCGAGGGTCGTGTAGAGGGCGCCGGCCGTGTGGCCCTTGCTGAGCACGAACCGGTCGCGGTCGGGCCAGTCGGGCTTCTCGGGGTCGATGCGCAGCACGGCGAAGAACAGGGTGGTGAGGATGTCGAGGACGGACATGTCGCCGCCCACGTGGCCCAGGCCGGCATGGCCGATCATGCGCAGGTCGGTGACACGGGACTGGTTGGCCCGCTCCCGCAGTAACTCGCGGCGTCGCTCCGGCCCGGCGTCGGCGATCTCCTGCCGGAGTCGGCGCCAGGCTGCGGCGGTACGGGGGTCGGCGACCAGCATGGGGTTCCTCTCTTCGTGTGGCTTTTCGGAATGGGCGCTTGCCCACTTAAAGTGGGCAGGCGCCCATTCGGTGGTGCGGCGGATCAGGTCAGGACGCGGCGACGGCGAAGTTGCTGACCGACTTGGCGTTGTCCGGGTTCACCAGCACGCAGTCGACCGACTGCTTCTCGGGCTGGTCGGCCTTGCCGTTCTTGATGTACGCGTCGGCCTGGTCGACGGCCATCTCGCTGATCTTGCTGGCCGGCTGGAGCACGGTCGCCTTGATGCCGTCCTTGAGGATCGACGAGACGACGTCGGGGCTGCCGTCGAAGCCGACGACGACGATGTTCTTCTTGGCGGCCTGGACCGCCGCGTAGGCGCCCAGGGCCATCGTGTCGTTGCCGGCGATGATGCCCTTGATGTTCGGGTGCGCCTGCAGGATGGTCTGGGTCTTCTGCAACGCCTCGGCCTGGTCCCAGTTCGCGCTCTGCTGGGCGACCATCTTGAGGTCCGGGTACTGGTCGAGCACGCCGTGGTAGCCCTGCGAGCGGACGCCCGCGTTGGTGTCGGTGGGCTTGCCGGTGAGCTCGGCGTACTCGCCCTTGTTGCCCATCAGCTTGGCGAACTCGGTGCCGCCGAGGCCCGCGCCCTGGGCGTTGTTGGAGACGATCTGGGCGACCGCGACGTCGGTCTTGTTGATCTCGCGGTCGATGAGGAAGGTCGGGATCTTGGCGTCCTTGGCGCGCTGGATCGCGGCGACCGAGGCGTCGGCGCCGGCGTTGTCGAGGATGATCGCGGCGGCCTTGCGGGAGATCGCGGTGTCGATCTCCTGGCTCTGCTTGGTGGGGTCGTCGTCGTGGCTGAGCACGAGGGTCTCGTAGCCGAGCTTCTTGGCCTGCGCGGCCGCGGCGTCCTGCTCGGCCTTGAAGAAGACGTTGTCCGGCGACGGCGTGATGATCACGATGAGCTTGGAGGCGGCGGGGGCGCTGCCGGAATCATCGGATTTGTCATCCGAGGAGCCGCAGGCGGTGAGGGCCAGAAGAGAGGCGGCGCCGACAGCGAGCAGAGTTCTTCTCAACATAAGGGGATTCGTCCTTTCACAAGGAGGTGCGTTTGGTGAGACCGGACTGCAGGCGCTGCTGCGCCTGCTCGGTGATGACCGCGAAGACGATCACGGCGCCCTTCACCACGGATTGCCAGAAGGTGGAGACCCCGACCAGGACCAGGCCGTCGCTGAGGAAGCCGATGACGAAGGCGCCCATGACGGTGCCGATGATGGTGCCGCGGCCGCCCGCGAGCGCGGTGCCGCCGAGGACCGCCGCGGCGATCGCGTTGAGCTCGTACGTGGTGGCGGTGTCCGGGTAGGCCGCGCCCAGCTCGGAGGTGAGCAGCAGGCCGGCCAGCGCGGCGCAGGCGCCGGAGATGACGTACACGGCGATCTTGACGCGGTTGACCCTGATGCCGGCCAGGATCGCGGCCCGCTCGTTGCCGCCGACCGCGAAGATGCGCCGGCCGAACGGGGTCTTGGTGGTCACGACGATCGCCGCGATCGCGACCAGGATCATGATCCAGACGGCGACCGGGATGCCGAGCACGCTGTCCACGCCGATGAAGGAGAAGCCCGTGTTCCCGCGTTCGGGCGTGCCGGCCAGGTCGGGGTAGGTGCCGCCGTTGCTGTGCAGCTGGGCCAGGCCGCGGGCGACGTACAGCATGCCGAGCGTGGCGATGAACGGCGCGACCTTGAACCGGGTGATCAGCAGGCCGTTGACGGCGCCGACCAGCGCGCCCACGAGGATCCCGATCAGGATCACCACGGCCACCGAGAAGAAGATCGTGCCGCCCGGGACGTTGAACCCCTTGAAGAGCAGCCCGCCGGAGACCATGCTCGCCAGCCCGGCGATCGAGCCGACCGACAGGTCGATGCCCCCGGTGAGGATCACGAAGGTGACCCCGATCGCGAGGATCGCATTGATCGCCACGTGCTTGGTCATCAGGATCAGGTTGCTCTGGGTCAGATACTCCCCCGAGATCGCGCTGAAAAAGATCACCAGCAGCACGAGTACGACCAGAGTCCGCCCTCGTAGGAGAAGCAACGCGGCCCGGGCGAGGGCCTGGTTCCGGGGAGCTTCCGGCGTCGCGGCCTTGGCCGGGGCCGCGACATCAGTGTCGGTCATCAGGACGCCTCCAGGACGCTCTCGGACGCGGAGGCGGTGACGAGGGCCTCCTCGGTGACGTTCTCGGCGGTGAACTCGGCGGTGATGCGGCCGCGGGCCATGACCAGGACCCGGTCGGCCATGGCGATCACCTCGGCCAGCTCGGACGAGATGAACAGGACCCCGAAGCCCTGCGCGGCGAGGTCGGCCATCAGCGCGGCGATCTGGGACTTCGCGCCGACGTCGATGCCCCGGGTGGGCTCGTCGAGCAGCAGCACCACCGGTTCGGTGAGCAGCGCCCGGGCCAGCACGACCTTCTGCTGGTTGCCGCCGGACAGCGCGGTGACCGCCGCCGACAGGCCCGGGATCTTGATGGCCAGGTCCTTGACCTTCGCGGCCGCCGTGCGCTGCTCGGCACCGCCGGAGAGAAGCCCGGCATGGGTGAACCGGGCCACGGTGGCGAGCAGGATGTTGTCGCGCACGGACATGGTCTGCACGAGGCCGTCGCGCTGCCGGTCCTCGGGCACGAGCGCGAGGCCGGCCGCCATCCGGGCCTGGACCGTGCCCTCCTTTTCCTCCTTGCCGCGCATCAGGACCCGGCCGGAGGCGGCCCGCCGCATGCCCATCAGGCACTCGACGAGCTCGGTGCGGCCGGCGCCCATGAGGCCGTAGATGCCGACCACCTCGCCGGCCCGCACGGTCAGCGAGACGTCGTGGACGGGCACGGTTCCGGGGAGGCTCAGATCGCGGACGTCCAGCAGGAGGTCGCCCACCGGGGAGCTGTTGCGGACGTAGAGCGAGTCGGGGTCACGGCCGACCATCTGCCGGACGATCCACCCGGTGTCAGTGCGGCTCATCGACTCGTGTGCGACCAGGTTGCCGTCGCGGAAGACGGTGACCCAGTCGCCGATGCGGCGGAACTCGTCGAGCTTGTGCGAGATGTAGATGACCGTGACGTCCTGTTCGCGCAGGTCGGCCATCACGTCGAAGAGGACGTCGACCTCGTGGTTGGACAGCGCCGAGGTCGGCTCGTCCATGATCAGCACGCGGACGTCCTCGAGCAATGCCCGCCCGATCTCGACGAGCTGCTGCTGGCCGATCGGCAGGTCGCCGACGGGCGTGTTCGGGTCGAGGCGGTCCTGGCCGAGCCTCTTGAGGACCTCGCGAGCCCGGCGACGCTGTTCCCGGGCATCGACGAAACGCTTCCCGCGACGGAGCTCCCGGCCGGCGAACATGTTCTCGGCGATCGACAGGTTGGGGAACAGCGACAGCTCCTGGTGAATGATCCCGATGCCGAGCGCCTGGGCGTCGCGGGGGCTGCCGAGCGTGACCGGCTCGCCGTCGAGCAGGATCTCGCCGCTGGTCGGCTGCTCCGAGCCGGAGAGGATCTTCATGAGCGTCGACTTGCCGGCGCCGTTCTCCCCCACCAGGACGTTGACCTTGCCCCGGTACGCGGTGAAGGTGACGTCCTTGAGCGCGCGCACGCCGCCGTAGCTCTTGCTGATGTCGTGCGCCTCGAGAATCTCGGCCGAGGTCATGGCGTCACCGTCAGCTCGGTCGGGACCACGAAGATCGTTCCAGGGCTCAGCGCCGAGAACGCGCCGTAGAACTGGACCTTCTTGCCCTTCAGCGACGACAGGTCGACCTTGGCGATCACGTCGGTCTTCGCCTTGGCGTTGATCTGGTTGGCCGCCGCGGCGTAGTCGATCTGGTTGGTGAAGTCGCCGAACGAGATGAAGCCGACCCCGTCGCGAATGGCGGTGCCGGCGATGACCGGGCCGGTCGCGATGGTGACCTTCGTGTCGCCCACCTGGACCGTCATCGGGCCGGTGGGCACCGAGGTGTCGATGCCGGTCACCGTTCCCGACCCCTTGACCATGTACGCGTACGGGCTGCCGGTGCCCGCCTGGTGGCCGTACTGCTTGCCGGCCGCCTCCGGGTCCTTCGCGATCGCCGCGGCCACCGTGGTGACGTCGACCGCCTTGTCGTGCACGGTCGGCACGATCTTCGACGACCAGTTGTCGGCCACGTACGTCTTGGGGTCGGTCGCGCCCGGCTTGGCCGCCGTGGCCTGCCCGTCCTTCTCGTACACATAGACGCCCGGCACTTTGGAGCAGGCCGTCGTCAGCGTTGCCGCGAGGAGGAGGGCCGCGGCCCGGCGTGCGATCACCTTCATGCTGAATATCCATTCATAGGCGACTGGCCATGCAGCTACTGTGAACGCTCGATGTCGTCGTTGTCAACGGGTTGCGTTCTTGACTCTCGGCTGACGTCATGATTACCGTCCTGTTGCGGTACTGATGCAGCACTGAATTTCTATTCGTCCTGTTTCAGGAAGGACGCACGTTGCAGACTCGGACAGTTCGCCGGCTATCTACCGCCGCGGCCCTGGCGGTCACGCTGCCGCTGGCTGAAGCACTACCAGCGGGTGATTGTGACCGTTAGGTAGGTTCTTCCCTCCGAAGCTGAATGGATATTCTTCCTAGCTGCGCGGGGCTACGCACGGGGAGGGCCGTAATGGTGGACAGCTACACGGCGGAGATCGCCACCGATCAGATCCGCCTGCTCACCAAGGTCGCGCGCATGTATCACGAGCGCGGCATGCGGCAGCCCCAGATCGCCGAGCAGCTGCACATCTCCCAGCCGCGGGTCTCCCGGCTGCTCAAGCGGGCGGTCGAGCTCGGCATAGTGCGCACCACGGTGATCGCGCCGCGGGGCGTCTATGCCGAGCTCGAGGAGCAGATCGAGCAGGCGTACGGCGTCACCGAGGTGATCGTCGCGGACACCGACGACCACGCCGACGAGACCCAGGTGATGCGGGCGCTCGGCGCGGCCGCGGCCGTCTACCTGGAGACCACGCTGATGGGCGGCGAGCGGATCGGCGTCTCCTCGTGGAGCTCGACGATCCTGGCCACGGTCGAGGCCATGCACCCGCGGCCCACCCCCGTCGCCGACCAGGTGGTCCAGATGATCGGCGGCGTCGGCAACGTCACCGCCCAGACCCAGGCCACCCGCATCACCGGCCGGCTGGCCGCGCTGACCGGCGCCCAGGCCGTCTACCTGCCGGCGCCCGGCCTGCTCGCCTCGGGCGACATGCGGCAGATGTTCGTCAGCGACCCCAACATCGAGCCGGTGCTGCGCGCCTGCGACGACCTCACCATGGCGCTGGTCGGCGTCGGCAGCATCGAGCCGTCGCCGCTGCTGCGCGAGAGCGGCAACGCGGTCGCCGAGAGCGAGTTGCCGGCGCTGCGGTCGGCGGGCGCGGTCGGCGACGTGTGCATCCGCTTCTTCGACTCCGACGGCGTGCACATCGAGTCCGAACTGGACGATCGCGTGCTCGGCATCGCGGCCGGCACCCTGCGCGCGATCCCGCGCCGCGTCGCGGTGGCCGGCGGCACCCGCAAGAGCACCGCGATCCGGGCGGCCCTGCGCGGCGGTTGGGTCAACGTCCTGATCACCGACCTCCAGGTGGCCCGCAGCCTCATGGCACCGCAGGCGTAACTCTTTCGGTACGGTGCTCGCGATGGTGAGGGAGCACTCGGTGTTCGAGGACCTGCCGCCCGGCGGTCCCGTTCCGGTCGCGGACGCCTGGCGGGCCGGCGTGCTCCTGCATGCCCGCGGCGAGTTCGACGCCGCCGATCGCATCTATGCGCGAGCCGTCGACGACGAGGACACGGCAACGGCGGATCGCGCGCAGCTCCTGGCCGCGCGGGCCTCGCTCAGCTGGGCGCAGGGCGGTGACAACGTCCGCGAGCTGGCCGGCCAGGCGGTGTTCGAAGCACAGCGGAGCAAGGACGACGCCGCCCTCGCCGCCGCCTATGTGGCGCAGGCTCTCGGGGCCTACCAGGCCGGGGACAGGGCGGCCAACGAGCACGCGTACGCCCTCGCGCTCGCCGCCGCGGAGCGCGCGGGAGACGTGCGGCAGCAGGTGCGGATCCGCAGCAACGTGGGCTCCCGGCTTCTCGAGGAGGGCCGCTATCGCACCGCGATCGCCGAGCTGGACCAGGCGATCCGGCTGGGCGAAGGCGCCGATCTGCCCGAGCTGATGGCGCTCGCGCGGCACAACCGGGCCGAGGCCTGGCTGGGGCTCGGCGAGCTGCGCCGGGCCCGCGACGACGCGGACGCCTCGCTCAGCGGATGGCAGCGGATGGGCTCGCCGCAGGCCGCGTTCGGACTGCTCACCATCGCGCGGGTGCACCGGCAGCTGGGCCTGGCGAGCCAGGCGGTCGCCACCTACCGCGAAGCGATCGCGCTGGCCGAGCCCACCGCGAACGCCCAGGTCCTCATCGAGGCCTGGGCCGGCCTGGCCCGCGCGGTCTTCGCCGACGACCCGGCCGAGGCCGGCCGCACGGCCAAGCAGGCCCTCGCCCAGTCGCCGACGGGCGGTGCGGTGCTGCCCGAGCTCGCGGCCGGCTGGGTCTCGCTGTGCTCCGGCGATCGGCCGGCCGCGGCGGCGCATGCGGCGCGGGCCAAGGCGGAGGCCGGGCGCAGGCGCGACGCGGCCGGGCTGGCGGAGGCGCTCGAGCTGGGGGCGCTCGCGGACGAGCGGTCGGTGGCGGGGCGGCTGTCCGATCTGGCGGAGGCGGCGGCCATCTGGGGCGAGGTGGGCAACGGGCTCGCGGCGGCCACCAACGCGGTCGTGCGGGGCCGGCTCACCGCGGATTGGCCGGCGGAAGCGGTCGCGCGCACGCGGTTGCATGCTCTCGGCGTACGCGATGGGGTCTGGCAGATCGCCGGACCGCTGGCCGCGCTCGGCGCGCCACCCACCGCCGAGGTCGCGATCCGGGCGCTCGGGGAATTTGCCGTGCTGTTGTCGGGAGAGTCGGTGCCGACCGCGGCGTGGCAGTCACGGAAAGCGCGGGACCTCGTGAAATTGCTCGCGGCCCGGTCGGGTGGGCCGATTTCGCGGCACACGCTGGCGGTGGCGTTGTGGCCGGAGGCCGAGGCTGCCGTCGCGGGGCGCCGGCTGGCGGTGCTCGTGTCGACCGTGCGAGGGGTGTTCGATCCGGGGCACCGGCGGCCGGCGGGACATTTCCTGGCCGCCGACGAGGACAGCGTGCGGCTCGACACCCGGCACGTGGCGCTGGACACGGCGGCGTTCGCGGCTGCCGCTCGTGCCGCGCTGGCGGCGCCGCGCGACGAGGCCCGGCTCGAGGCGGTGGCCACGCTCTATGCCGGAGAGCTCTGCGTGGGGGACGAGAGCGCGCGGGTCACGCTGGCCGATCTGCATCGGGAAGTGTTGCGGCGGCTGGCGATCGGGGCGGGACCCGAGACCGCGGCGGGGTGGTACCGGCGGATCGTCGCGGGTGAGCGGTACGACGAGGCCGCGCACCTGGGGCTGATCGGGGCGCTGACCGCGGCCGGGCGGCACGGGGAGGCGCGGCGGGCCTACGACGAGTACGCGGCGGCGATGCGGGAGATCGACGTTTCGCCGGCCTCGCGGGAGAGCCTGAACAAATCCTGAACCGGGTCCGAAACGCTCCTGACACCCTGTGCGCGCGGCGCGGGTGGGCCGCTGATGAGATCCTCGTGGCGGCGTGCGCGGCCCACCCGGCGTCAGATCGCGCCGCGTCTTTGACCTGGTCACGCGGCTGGGATTCGCTCCACGGCCGGCTGCGCCGGATGGCCCTCGCCGAGACCCACGCCCATCTTTGGCACCTCGCGGACATCGAAATGGTCGCGCCTACTCACGGTGACCCCGCGTTGTGGCTAAGGTCGAGCAATGTCCATCGATGACCGTCTCACCACACTCGACGCGCTCTGGTCGGTCTGGGCCGGGACCGGGAAGGGGCTGACCGAAGCCGACTGGCGGCGGCCCACCCGGCTCGACGGCTGGGACCTGCGGGCCCTCTGGGCGCACTCGGCCGCATGGCCGTTCGGATTCTCGATCCTCGTCGGCCGGGTCACCGACGCGCCGGCCACCCACGCCACCGCGGCGGCGCTGCTCGGCGAGTTCAACGTCCCGGACGGGATCGCCAACACGACGCGTGACCGGGTCGCCGATTCGGGGCGCGAAGACGCCGAGAAGTACACGGTCGAACAGCTGGTCGACCAGTTCGCCACGACCGGGCCGCACGCGATCGCGCAGGCGCGGCAGCTCGGGGACGTGTCGATCGACTACTTCGGCCGGGCGGTGCTGCCCCTCGGCGAGGCGGTCAGCATCGGCATCCTCGAGGCGACCGTCCACCTGCTCGACGTGCAGCGGGCGCTCGGCCACGAGCCGGACGTGCCGGCCGACGGGCTCGCGCACACCGCGGAGGTGATCGCGCACATCGCGCCGCCCGTCGACTTCATCGAGGCCGCGACCGGCCGGGCGTCAACCGACCTCTTCCCGGTCATGTCCTAGAGCCGCCCGCGACCTGCGTCCCAAGCCGATCGGAGATCCTTCGTCACATGTAGGCGTGCCCGTGCCGCCAGTAGCCCACGAAGTCAAGGTGCGCCTTGTCGAAGCCGCGCTCCTCGACCAGGTGCCGCCGCGCCTACGAGGGCACCGTTCCGGTCATTCCGGCCGCCGGCGAGCAAGCGGCGCTGCAGAAAGATCACCACCATCGCGTACGCGACGAGCGCCGGAACGTCGATCGCGACCAGTTGCCACGGCATGTCCGCCGCGGTCTCGTCCGTGCTCAGGTCGCCGAAGGCGGCCATCAGCAGCGTGCCGAGCAGGTTGTTGGCCACGTGCAGCGCGATCGCCGCTTCGAGGCCGCCGGTCCGCACCGTCAGCCAGCCCGCGACGACCCCGAACACCACCAGGTCGGCGAAGCCCCACGGCGTGCCCCAGCCGTGCAGCGCGGCGAAGACGACGGCCTGCACCGCGATCGGCAGCCACGGTCGACGGCAGTAGGCACCGATCGCCTGCATCAGCCAGCCCCGGATGACGTACTCCTCGGCCGCCGCCTGCACCGGCACCACGTGCACCACGACGAGCGCCGACACCAGGAATGTCCGCCAGCCCACGAGTTCGGTGGCATCCCCGGCGGATTCGGGAACCAGCACGGCCGCGATCCCCAGCAGGACCACGACCGCGACCGCCGCGACGCCGAAGCAGGCCATCATCCACGGCCACCGCAGCCGTCCCGCCACCGACGAGAGCGTCCCGGCCGGTCGGCCCTGTATCCAGCGCGCCGCCGCGAACGTGGGCGGCAGCAGCGCCGCGACCGCGAGGAACGTCAGCGCCAGCTCGGTGAGCGGGCCCAGCGTCGGCAGCCCGGCGTCGTCGAGGGGCCGGCCGGCGATCACGGCAACGATCATCGCGACGAGGAACATCCCGATCGCCAGGGCGAGACCGCCCGCCAGGATGAACAGCGTGCCCAGCACCGATTTCCACCAGCGGAGCTGTGGCGTGCGAGCCAGGCGGTGGTAATCGGTTGTCGGCATGCCTCAAAGTGTCGCGGGCGGAGACAACAGCGCGTCGCCGGCGGCTCGGAGGAAGGCGCGGATCAGCGAGGTCTCCCCGGCGCTGCGCCACACCGGCGCGTACGGCAGGACCGGTCCATCGGTGATGGGCAGGAAGGTGACGTCGCTGCGCAGCCGGGAGTAGGCCGAGTACTCCCCGATCGGTGAGATGACGCTGCCGGCGCTGATGGCCGTGAAGGCCTCCGCGAGGGTGGCCACGGTGACTCCGGGCCGGACGGGCCGGCCCGCCGGTGTCACGGCCGGGGTGTGCGCCTGCCACACGTAGTCGGGAATGGGCCCGTCCGGATACACCACCGGGTAGTCGCCGAGAACCTCCATGTCGACCCGGTCCCGGCCGGCCAGCGGGTGATCCGGCGCGACGGCCAGCACCAGCCGCTCGGTGAACAGTTCCGGCCCCACGACGAGGTCGGGCTCGCGGACGGGCAGCCAGAGCACCCCGACGTCGATCCGGCCGGCGCGCAGCCCACTGAACGGGTCGGTCGGGAGGACCTCGCGCATGCGCAACTCACATCCCGGGTGCCGCTGCCGGAACAGATCGAGGACGGCCGCGATCTTCTGGTGGTGGATGTCGAACGTGCCGACGGTCAGGGTGCCGGCTTGCCCGCGAGCGGCGGCAGTCGCTTCCTCGATGCCGGCCATGATCTCGCCGTAGCCCGCGGCGAGCCGGTCGCGGAGCCGCTCGCCGAGCGGGGTGAGCCGCACGCTGCGGCTGGTCCGCTCGAAGAGGGCGCCGCCGATCCGGCGCTCCTGCTGCTTGATCGACTGACTCACCCGCGCCTGGGACACCCGGAGGCGCTCGGCCGTGCGCCCGAAGTGCAGCTCCTCGGCCAGCGCCAGAAAGATCTCGATGTCGCGTAGCTCCACCAGGCCATCTCTCCCATCGATAACCGGTGGCTAATCCGGCGGTTCAATCTTTCACATTGTTCGGCGCCGATGGCCCGGCGATCGTGGTGCCATGCGGGAACCCTTGATCGACATCGTGGCGGCGCCGGAGCAACCCGGGGGCGCACGGTGGCAGGCGGTGGCGCTGGGCGGCTCCGTCGCCGGGGTGGCCGGCCTGCGGCCGACCATACCGCTGCCGGCCCTCTCGGACCCGGGGCCGGACGCCGCCGAGCTGACGCTGTACGTGGAACCGGAGTGGCGGCGGCGCGGGATCGGCTCCCGGCTGCTGGCCGCCGTCCGGGAACACAGCGCCGCGCCACGCCTGCTCGCGGACGTGACCGCGGGCTCGCCGGCGGAGGCGTTCTGCCGCCGGCACGGCTTTCGCCACACCCTGTCCCGGCGCCACGACCTGCTCACCTACTGCGATGTTCACCAGGCCTGGCTGGGTGAGCTGGTCGACGCCGAGCACCCCGGCTACCGCCTGATCCACTGGACCGGCCACCTTCCCGGCGCCCCCGACATCCAGGATCTGCTGCGCAGCCCGAGCCACCCCGGCAACGCCGTGCTGACCGCGGCGGACGCGGACGGCGACCTGGCGGCCTACGCCGTGGCGGTGGTTGGCCGGCCCGCTGAGCCCCGCGCCCGTCAGTACGGACCGGCCGTGCTTCCCGGCCATCACGGACGGCGGCTCGGGCTCTGGGTCAATGCCGCCCTGATCCAGCGGCTGCGCGAGATCCACCCCCAGATCACCGAGATCGAAACCGCCGCCGCCGGGGACGATCCCGTCCTGCCGGCCGCACGCCGGCACCTCGGCTTCCATCCCGTCCGGCGAACTCGGCTCTACGAGCTGCGGGAGCGAGGCCGGTCGTGAACAGCACCAGGTTCTGGCTGCTTGCCGCCGGCGCGTTGTTCCGGCGTGTGTCGGCGCCGTCGCGTTCATTCCCTAGCCAATGCAACGACCCAACGCGGGGACGTTGCATTAGAAACAGTGCCATTGCAATGAAATCCTGGCGCTGGCCTGCTGTTATTCTATCTGCACGCAACAAGGCAGTTGCCGGGCTGGTGAACGCAACGTAGCGTTTCGCACATCAGAAACACCGAGCGCAAGGAGCCGGCAATGCAGAAGTTCGATACCCCCGCCCCGATCACCGCCGTCCTCGACATCCCCGCCGGGCGCGTCCAGCTCATCGCCGGCGACCGGGCCGACACCGCCGTCGAGGTCCGGCCCACGGATGCCTCGAAGGGCCGCGACGTGCAGGTGGCCGCGCAGACCACGGTCGAGTACGCCGACGGCGTCCTGCGCATCCGCACCTCCGAGCCCGCGAACAAGCTCATCGGCCACTCCGGATCGGTCGAGGTCACCGTCGAGCTGCCCGCCGGCTCTCGGGTCGAGGGCAGGTCCGCCGCCGCCGAGCTGCGCGGCGTCGGCCGCCTCGGCGAGGTCGCGTTCGACGGCGCGTACCGCGAGATCAAGATCGACGAAGCCGCGAGCCTGCGCCTCGCCGCGATCGACGGCGACGTCGAGGTCGGGCGGCTGGGCGGCTCCGCCGAGATCAGCACCGCTCGCGGCGACATCCGGATCGCCGAGGCCGTGGGCGGCACGGTCGTCCTGACCACCCAGTCCGGCGACATCTCGGTCGACGCCGCCAACGGGGTCTCGGCCGCCCTGGACGCCGGCACCGGCTACGGCCGCGTGAGCAACGCCCTCAAGAACGACGGCGCCGTCGAGCTCGGCATCCGCGCCACCACCTCCCACGGCGACATCACCGCCCGCAGTCTCTGAAACGCCCGCAGTCTCTGAAGGAGCACTCATCATGACCAACCTGGCCATCGCGGCGAACGGGCTGCGCAAGTCGTACGGCGACAAGGTCGTGCTCGACGGCATCGACCTGGTCGTGCCCGAAGGAACGATCTTCTCCCTGCTGGGCCCGAACGGCGCCGGCAAGACCACCGCCGTCAAGATCCTCTCCACCCTCATCACCAAGGACGGCGGCGACGTCCGGGTGGGCGGCCATGACCTGACCGCCGACCCGCAGGCGGTCCGGGCCTCGATCGGCGTCACCGGCCAGTTCTCGGCCGTCGACGGCCTGATCACCGGTGAGGAGAACATGCTGCTCATGGCGGACCTGCACCACCTGCCCCGCCGCGAGGGCGCCCGCGTCGCCGCCGAGCTGCTGCAGCGCTTCGACCTGGTCGAGGCCGCGAGCAAGCCCGCCTCCACCTACTCGGGCGGCATGAAGCGCCGCCTCGACATCGCGATGACCCTGGTCGGCAGCCCACGGATCATCTTCCTCGACGAGCCCACCACCGGCCTCGACCCCCGCAGCCGGCACACCATGTGGCAGATCATCCGTCAGCTCGTCGCCGACGGCGTCACCGTCTTCCTCACCACGCAGTACCTGGACGAGGCCGACGAGCTCGCCGACCGCATCGCCGTGCTCCACGACGGGAAGATCGCGGCCGAGGGCACCGCCGGTGAGCTGAAGCGGCTCGTTCCGGGCGGGCATGTCCGGCTCCGCTTCACCGACCCCGCCGCCTATCAGCACGCCGCCCTCACCCTGTCCGACGCGGCCGGCGACGACGAGGCGCTGTCGCTGCAGATCCCGAGCGGCGGCAGCCAGCGCGAGCTGCGCGCCGTCCTCGACCGGCTGGACTCCGCCGCCATCGAGGCGGACGAGCTGACCGTGCACACCCCCGACCTCGACGACGTCTTCTTCGCCCTGACCCAGCCCATGGAGGCCCTCCGATGAGCACTCTCGCCCTCGCCGCCCGCGACTCGTCCACGATGCTGCGCCGCAACCTCCTGCACGCGCGGCGGTACCCGTCGCTCACTCTGAACCTGCTGCTCACCCCGATCATGCTGTTGCTGTTGTTCGTCTTCATCTTCGGCGACACGCTGAGCGCGGGCATCGACGGCGGTCCACCCGACCGCGCCAAGTACATCGCGTATCTCGTCCCCGGCCTGCTGCTGATGACCATCGGCAGCACCGTGATCGGGACGGCGGTCTCCGTCTCCAACGACATGACCGAGGGCATCATCGCCCGTTTCCGCACGATGGCGATCCATCGCGGCTCGGTGATCGTCGGGCATGTGATCGGCAGCGTCCTGCAGTCGGTCATGAGCGTCGTGCTCGTCGGCGCGGTCGCCGTGGCCATCGGCTTCCGCTCCACCGACGCCACCGCCCTGGACTGGCTGGCGGCGTTCGGGCTGCTCGTCCTGTTCGCCCTGGCGCTCACCTGGATCGCGGTCGGCATGGGCCTGGTCAGCCCGAACGCCGAGGCCGCCAGCAACAACGCGATGCCGCTGATCCTGCTGCCGCTGCTGTCCAGCGCCTTCGTCCCGGTCGACTCGATGCCGGGCTGGTTCCAGCCGATCGCCGAGTACCAGCCGTTCACGCCGGCCATCGAGACCCTGCGGGGCCTGCTGCTCGGCACCGAGATCGGTCACAACGGGTGGCTCGCCGTCGCCTGGTGCGTGGGCCTCACGGTGCTCGGCTACTTCTGGTCGACCTCGAAGTTCAACAACGACCCCAAGTAACACCTGAAGGCGGCGTACACCTCGGTGTACGCCGCCTTTCTATTTGACCGCGCCGCCGGTGATGCCGGAGATGAGCCGGCGCTGGGCCACCGCGAAGACCGCCACCAACGGCAGGCTCATCAGCATCACGTACGCGAAGATCAGGTGCCAGTTGTTGAGGTAGAGCCCCGCGCTCGCCACCCGGAACAGGTTGAGCGGCAAGGTGTCCAGCCGCCCGCCCACCACGAAGAAGGCGTAGAACACGTCGTTCCAGACGTACAGGCAGATCAGGATCGTGGCGGTCGCCAGCACCGGCCGCAGCAGCGGCAGCACCACCCGCCGGAAGACCAGCACCGGCCCGGCCCCGTCGATCTGCGCCGCCTCCTCGAGCGCCACCGGGATCGTACGGACGAAGCCGGTGACGAAGAAGATCACCGTCGAGAGGTAGATGCCGAGGTAGACGCAGATCATTCCGATCACCGTCCCGGCCAGCCCGAGCTGCCGCAGCAACAGCACCACCGTCACGACGGCCGGCGGCAGGATGATCCCGCTGATGCCCAGCGCGTACAGCGTCGCGGTGAGCCGCGACGACCGCCGGGCCAGCACCCACGCCGCCATCGACCCGAGAATCAGCACCAGCACGACCGTGGGCGCCACGATCAGCATGCTGCCGAAGAAAGCGGCCGGCACGTCGGCCTGGGTCCACACCTCCCGCAGGTTGTCGAGCAGCTGCCAGTGCGAGGGCAGCGAGAGGTCGGGGTCGACCGCCTCGCCCTGCGACTTCCCGGCCGTCACCACGACCAGCCACAGCGGAACCCCGATGAGAACCGCCGTCAACAACAGAGCCGCGAACGGCTGCACCCGCCTCACAGGATCTCCTCCCGCTTGCGCAGCACGTAGATGACCGGGACGGCCAGCAGCGCCACCATCAGGAACAACACCAGACTCATCGTGGTGGCCTGGGCGAACAGCCCCTGACCGAACGTTCGGTAGATGAAGATGTTGAGGATCTCGGTGGTCCGGGCCGGGCCGCCGCCGGTGGTCGCCTGGACGATGTCGAAGCCGTTCATCGAGCCGAGCAGCGCGGTCGCGACGTTGAAGGTGACCGCGGGCGCAAGCAGCGGCGCCCGGATCCGCCAGAACGACCGCCATCGCGAGGCGCCGTCGATCGAGGCCGCCTCCACCAGGTCGAGCGGGATGGTCTTGAGCCCGGCCAGGTAGATCAGCATCGACAGGCCCATCCACTTCCAGGCGTGGATCAGCGACACGACCAGCAGCGTCCAGGTCGTGTCGGCGAGCAGGCCGCTCGGCTTGAGCAGGGCCTGGAAGATGTAGCCGACGGCGAGCGCCGACATCAGCACCGGCAGCAGGAAGAACGTCCGCGCGATCCGGTTGACCAGGGTGTCCCGTTCGAGCAGCACCGCCAGCCCGAAGCCGAAGACATTCTGGAAAATCGCGACCAGGACGGCGTACTCGAGGGTGATCCGCAGCGACCGCCAGAGCGTGCCGTCCGCGGCCAGCGACGTGAAGTTGTCGAACCCGACCGGGTTGATCGCGCTCTTGAAACCGGACCAGTCGGTGAACGCGTACACGAAATTGAAGACGGTCGGCAGCACGAAGAACACGACCAGGACGGCGTACGCGGGAAGCAGAAACCACAACGGATGGGTGACCCGGCCGATGGGTTTCCCCGTGCGGCGCGGCGGTGTCGCCGGCCGCACGGGGGCCCGGGAGACGGTTGCGGTGGCCATCAGAAACCCGTGGCGCCGGCGGCCTTGGCGAGCTGGGCGAACTGGTCCTGGGTGGCCTTGGCGACCTGGTCGGGGGTCATGGTTCCGGCGATCATGTCGGCCAGGTTGATGTAGAGGTCGGGGTTGGCGACGGCGAGCGCCTGCATCGAGCCGACCGAGTCCGCGAGCGATGCGTGCACGTCGAGCAGCGCCTGCGGCACGCCCGCGGGGTTCGCGACGCCGGTCTCCAGCGAAACGGTCTTCCGGTCGGTCACGAAATCGGAATAACCAGGGCCCATCCAGTACGCGAGGAGCTGACGCGCCGCCGCTTCCCGCTTGCTGTCGCCGGTCTTGAACGCGACCAGCGCGTTCGACTGGTCGGGGATGAAGGTCCCCATGTTGCCGGACGGCGAGATCGGGAAGAAGCCGATCTTCTTGTCCAGCGTCGCGGTGTCGGCCTTGGCCTGCAGCTGCCCGAAGAACGAGTTGACCTGCACGACCATCGCGGCCTTGCCGTCGAGCAACGCCGCGCCCTGATCCTCGAATTTCGCGGTCCTGATGTCTTTGTTGAACAATCCTTCGCCGATCAGCGCCTGGTACTTCTTGATGGCGTCCACGACGGTCGGGTCGGTGAACTTCTCCGAGCCGTTGTTGATCCGGTCCCACAGGCCGCTCTTGGCGGCGTCGGCGAGCTGCACCTGCACCCACCACTGGGTGGCCCACCGGTCGGCGCCCATCTCGTAGAAGGGCGTGACCCCCTTGCCCTTGAGCTGCCGGGCCAGGGCGATCATGTCGTCGAAGCTCTTGGGCGTCGCGGCGATCCCGTTGGCCGCGAAAATTTCCTTGTTGTAGTAGACGCCCTCGACGGCCGGACTGGTCACCAGCGCCGCGTAGCGGGTGTCGCCGAGCAGCCCGGTGATGTCGCGCAGTTTCGGATCCAGCGCCGGAAGCCACGGCGCGCCGGTGAGCGGCTGCAGGTTGGCCTTCGCGTTGATCGCGGTGAGCATGGACGCGGTCGGCTGCCAGAACGCGAGGTCCGGTTTGTCGCCGGTGGCGACCTTGGTCTGCACGCCCTGTTCGTAGGGGTCGGGCACGGTGACGACCTGCACGGTCGCGCCGGTCGCCTGCTGGAAGCCCTCGATCACCTTGGCCGGCACGGTGTTGCTGTTCTGCGCGGCCCAGATGGTGAGCTTGACCCCGTCGAGCTTGGCGGCCGGGTCGGCCCAGGTGGTGTCGCCGCTCGACGTGGTCGTGGCGCCGGGGTCGCTGCAGGCCCCGAGGAGCAGCGCGACACCGGCAAGGGCGCTGAGTATGCGTTTCATAGCGATCCTTCGGTCGGGAGTTCATTCGGGAGGAGGCGGAACAGCCGGGCGGAGAAGGGCTCGTCGCCGGTCGCGGTGACGGTGAGCCCGCCCGGCGACCACGCGGTGGTCCAGGCCGGCAACCCGCGGGGGTAGAGCGCGTCGGCCGTGACGCGCTGGGAGAACGGAAGGGTGACGCTGGGTGTGGCGCCCGGTCGGCGCCACAACGCCAGGTAGGTGACGCCCGGGGCACGCAGGGCGACCGCCAGCCAGGCGTCGTCCCACGCGGGCAGGCCGAGGGGCCAGGCGGGCGCCGCGGTCGCGATCTCGCCGCGAATTTTCCGGTACGTGTCGACGCCGTCGCCCACGAGCCGCCGCTGCCCACCGCTCATGGCGTCGAGCCGCCCGGAGAGGTAGAGCCGGCCGGCGAGGCCGGTGACCATCGTGTACGCGATCTGCTCGTCGGTCATCTCGGGTTGCGGATAGGCCCAGTTGGCCGCCTGCTCGGGCAGCACCGACAGCGGCGCGGCCACCGCGATCGGCGGGTAGCGGCGCCAGTCCTGCTGGTCGCTGGTGGATTGCAGCTGCATGCGGCTGAGCAGCGCGTAGTCGGCCCGCATCCCGCCGGACGCGCAATTTTCCAGGATCAGCCCCGGATGCCGGTCGAGCAGGGCGTCGAGCCAGGCGAGGTGGGCCCGGTTGTGGCCGAGCAGCCCCGCGCCGACGCTGCCCGCTTCGAGATCGGTGCCGGCGCCCGGGTCGATGTTGTAGTCGAGCTTGAGATAGCCGACCCCGAGCTGCTCGACGAGCCGGTCGACCACCTCGTCGAGATGCCCGACCGCCGCCGGGTGCCGCAGGTCGAGGTGGAACCGGCCGTGCTCGACCAGCCGCACCCCGCCGCGCTGCAGGAAAGCCTCGTCGGGCAGCTTGTCGCGCATCGGGCTGTGCACGCCGATCACCTCGGGCTCGAGCCACAACCCGGCCACCATGCCGCGGCCGCGGATCCGGGCGATGACCTCCTCGATGCCCCGCGGGAACCGGGTCTGTGACGGCTGCCATTCGCCGACGCTGTCCCACCAGGCGGCGCTGTTGTCGTACCAGCCGGCATCCACGCAGAACACCTCGGCGCCGGTCTCGGCGGCCGCGTCGATGAGCGGCAACAGCTTGGCCGTGGTCGGGTCGCCCATCAGCGTGTTCATGTAGTCGTTGAAGACGACCGGAAGCTCGGCCCGGTCGAGGTGCGGCCGGATCAGGTGCCGGCGGTGCGCGGTCATCTCGGCGACCGCGCCCTCGAGGCCTTGCGACGAAACCGCCAGCGAGACCGGCACGGTGGTGAAGGACTCCCCCGGCGCGAGCCACTGCTGCCATTGGTGGTCGATGTCGGTGGGCCCGAGCAACGCCACATAGGCGCCGGCGAGCCGCTCGCCGGTCTCCCACCGCCACGGGCCGTTGTGCTCGACCTGCCAGATCCAGGCGTCGCCGCGCCGCCGGTCGATCAGGCCGCCGACCGGCAGGTGCGAGCCGGTCGACCAGGTGCCGGTGCTGACCCGCGCGAGCCGGCCGCGGCCGGACTGGCCGTGGAGCAGCAGGCCGAGGTCGGGCACGAGCCCGTCGCGCAGCGCCTGCCTCGTCCACCGGCCCTCGCCGAGCCATTCGCTCGCGCCGGACACCAGGTCGAGATCGGCGATCGGGTGGGTGTCGCCGAGGCCGAGGGCGAGCGAGGTGACGCCGAGCAGCAGGATCGGCTCGGCGCCCTCGTTCGTCAGGGTCGTGGTGGCCTGGCAGGCGGCGACGCCGCCCGCCGAGCGGAGGGTCACCCGGGCGGCCAGCCCGCTGCCGGCGTCGCGCTGGTCGAGCCGCAGCTCGTGAAAGTTTCCGTCGCGACTCTCCGCGTGGCCGGTGTAGCGCAGGCCCCGGCCGATCGCCGTGTCCGCGAACCGCTGCGAGACATGCGCCCGGCCGAAACCGGCGGCGAGCACTTCGACCAGCGCCTGCCCGCCCCACGAGAGGGGCGCGTCCTCCGGCGCGTCGATGACGAACCGGCCCCAGGTGACCCTCACTGTGTTACTCCCCGTGGTGTGCTCAGCCGACCGGCGCGGCGATCTGGATGCGGTCGATGTTCGGCGCGTAACCGCTGGAGGCGTTGCCGAACGTGATGGTGTTGGCGCCGGCGGCCAGGTCCACGTTGACGACCCGGGTCCAGTAGTTCGACCAGCCGAGCGTGTTGCGGAAGTAGACCTTCTTCGCCGCGCCGCCGTTGACGCTGATCTCGGCGTACCGGTCGACGATGTTGCTGTTGTAGTTGGTGGCGCCGTCGCCGAGCTCGCCGTTCGCGTAGCCGACGACCGTGCGATAGCGACCGGCCGCGGCGACGCTGATTCCGTTGAAACGCATCGTGTTCGCACTTCCGGCGCCCAGCCACCCGACGTACTTGCCGCCCGACGCCGCGGCGTCACTCACGACGACCGCGGTTCCGCTCAACGTGTTGCCCTCGGCCTCATAGGCCGTCACGGTTCCGCTTGTCGCCGCCACATCCAGGTAATCCAGATTGACGGCGTCGCGGTCGTCGCTCGCGTAGGCGTTGTACTCGACGCGGCTGATGCCGGCCGGCAGGTAGACCTTGGTGGTGGCGGTTTTCCACGTGTTCCAGTCGGCGGTTCCCGGCAGGGCGACCGTCGTCAGGTCGCTCCCGTTGAGCCGGAGCCTGACCGAACGGTCGGTAGGTGCGCCGGTGTAAGGGCCGGCCGAGTAGCGGATCCCCAGGTTGTAGTAGCCGTCCGAGGGCACCGAGACGACGAATTTCGTGCTCGCCGTGGTGCTGGCGCCGTACCCCTCGACGAAATAGGTGCTCACGATTTTCGCGGTGCCGCCGATGGCGGCATATTCCGCCTCGTAGCGGCGGGCGGGAGCGACGTCACCGTTGGGCGTCACGATGATCTGGTACGCCGATTGGCCCTTGAGCCCGGTCAGCGGAACCGTGACCTGCGCGCCCGCGGAGGCGAAGTCGCCCTCCTTGACCACGTACGGCCCGGCCGACGGGTTGAGGCCCGAGGTGTCGACGCCCCAGACCGTCGCGTGCACGGTCGTCCCCAGGTAAGACGGGATGCCCTTGACCACGACGTTGGTGTCGTATGTGCCGGACGCCGGGTTGTTGCCGCCGAAAATCACCCGGGCCTGTTTCTTGCCGGCGTCGACCGCGGCCAGTCCCTGCAGCGACCCGCCGGCGGGCGGCGTCACGGCGACGGTGTTGCCGGTCAGCTCGCCGTACCACTTGTAGAGCCACCATCCGCCGGTCGCCTGGTTGTTGTGGGTGACCAGGTCGTTGAGCCCGCCCGCGGTGGTCCAGTACGCGAGGCAGCCGTCCACCTTGCTCGCCTCGAACTTCGCCACGAACTGGACGAGGTTGCCCGGGACGCCGAGGTCGCCGGACGATCGGCCGTACTCGTTGATGGTGATCGGCCTTCGGCTGACGCCGAGATTCGTCTCGATCGCGCGGTAGTCGTCGTAGTGGCTCTGCCAGCTGGTGAAGAAGTCGTTGCCGAGCTCGTGCCAGGTCATCACGTCGGGGAGAACGCCGTTGTCACGGGCGTACGTGAGAAAGGTCCGCAGGTCGGCCGAGCGATAGGAGGCGAAGTTGGGCCCGGCGATGCGGGCGGTGGAGTCGATCGACCGAATCTTCTGGAACACGGTCTTCCAGTCGGCCAGCAGCCCGCTCAGATTGCCGGAGTACCAGATGCCGTCGGGCTCGTTGAACGGGACGTAGACGTAGGAGCTCCGGTACGGGTCGGCGACCACCTTGCGGGTGATCGTGTCCACCTTGGCCAGGTAGTCGGCGATCCCGAGGTTCTCGTACGGCCACTGCTTGTAGACGTCCTGCATGTAGATCTGGATGTCGCGGCCGCCGGTGCGCTTGAACATCGGGGCGATCTTGAGGGCATCGCCGTTGGGGTGTTGCAGCCCGTCCGGGGCCTTCTGGGCGGTCACCTGCGGTTTCAGGGCCGCCAGCATGGTCTCGTCGGGGATGCCCTCGTCGCCGAGCCCGTACAGGAAGCCGGTCGCGCCGTAGCGCAGCGCTCCCGTGCTCGTCGCCAGATCCAAGGTGAGCGTCGACGCCGCCGCGCTCGCCGGGGTGGCGATCGGCGTGACCGCGCTGGTGGCTGCCAGCGCAAGCACGCCGATGATGGCTGCTCTTCTCGATCTCATGGCCCTCCCTTTGGCCGATGTGACCGGTCACATTGTCGGTCATGAGTGTGACCGGTCACACGCATCACGGGAAGGGTCCGTTACCGGTTTGTTACCAGGATGATGCGGTCGACGCGGGTCACTTCGGTGACGCCGTCGATTCGCGGATCACCAGGCGCGGCGGCTCGGGCGCGGTCTCCGGCTCGCCGGCCAGCGCCGCCACGCACTGGCGGCCGAGCGCACCGAAGTCCATCCGGACCGTGGTCAGCGCCGGCGTCCAGTAGGCCGCGCCCGGAACGTCGTCGAAGCCCACGATGCTCACGTCGCCGGGCACGTCCCGGCCGGCCTCGTAGAGCGCGCGGCGGACCGCGAGGGCGGTGTCGTCGTTGCCGCAAAGGATCGCCGTGACGTCTCCGCCGGCCGCCAGTCGCTGACCCGCCTGGTACGCCGACCGGTAGTCCCAGCCCGCCGGGACCACCGCGGGAACCGTCCGGCCCGCCGCCTCGAGGGCCTCCCGCCAGCCCGTCCCCCGCGCGCTGGCCCGCGCCTCGGAGGGGATCGCGACGTGATGGACCGTGCGGTGCCCCAGGTCGAGCAGGTGCCGGGTCGCGTCCGCCGCGGCCTGGCGCTCGTCGAGGAAGATCATGCGGCAACCGGCGCCGGGCAGGCCGCCCGCCTCGGTGGCCGCCACGACCGGCACGTCGTCCGGCAGCTCGCGCAGCACCCCCGCGCCGGCCGGGTCGAAGGCCACCACCACGAGGCTGCCCGCGGTCGGGTCGCTCACGTACTCGACGGCCTGCCGCACGTCGGCCGCCGCATCGGACTCGACCACCCGGACGCCCACGGCCAGCCCCAGCAGGCGCGCCGCTTCCTCGACGCCTTGCAGCACGCTCGCGTACCCGTAAAGGGTGGTGTTCGCCGTGACCACGGTGACCGCTCGAGCCCGGCCCAGCCCCAGCGCCCGCGCCGCGCGGTTCGGCCGGTACTGCAGCCGCTCCATGACCTCGACCACCAGCTGCCGCGTCTCGGGCCGCACCCGGGGCGAGTTGTTGATCACTCGGGACACGGTCTGGTGCGAGACGCCCGCCGCGGCGGCGACGTCCCGGATGCGCGGCGAGGTCTCCCCGCGCCGATCTCTTGCGGTCAAGGCAGGCCGGCTTTCGTCGAGGCCACAGGTCGCCACGAGCGTACGACTCCGCCCCCGGCGCCACCGATCGTAGACCAGTTCGTCTACCTAGCGGCGGGACAGCGCGGCGAGACAGCGCGGCCGCACCGGTCGCGGCCGCTCACGGCCGCGGGCGGATCACCGCCTGGCAGCCGCGCAGGAAGGAGCCGCCGGCCGCCGCCGGGTCACCGAGATAGCCGGCGACCATCGCGCCGTCGCGCAGCAGCATCAGCTCGTCGGCGACGGCGGCCTGATCCGGCAGCCCGAGCGGCGCGATGAGCTGCTCGAACGTCGACCTGTACCAGGCCCGGTGCTCGGTCACCAACCGGCGCACCGGGCTGTCGGCGTCGGGGTACTCGGCCGCGGCGTTGATGAACGGGCAGCCGCGGAACCCCGGGCTGCACGCCACCGCCCCGAGCCCCTCGGAGATCAGCCGCAACGCCGCGTCGACATCACCGCCGGCGCGCGCGATGGCGCCGCCGACACCTTCGCGCTCGCGCGCCGCCTGGCCCTGCAGGTAGGCCACGACCAGGTCGTCCTTGGTGTGGAAATGCCGGTAGAAGGTGACCTTCGTGGTGCCGACCCGTTCAATGATCTTGTCGGCGCTCACCGCGCGGACCCCCTGCGCGTAGAAGAGCTCGGAAGCCGCCTCCACGAGGCGTTCCCTTACCGGCGATGTCACGGCGCCCATGATACGGACCTCACATTCCTCTTGCGCCGAGCCGTTCCGCCAGGCATCGTGAGCGGTGGAGTTACTAGTTAGTCTACCTCTGTCGAAGGGTTGTCATGACCGCTGTCGCCTCCCCCGCCATCGCACCCGCACTCCGGCGGCTGTACCTCGTCCGCTTCGGCTTCGCTCTCGTCTGGGCCGTCCTGCTGTTCGCGACCGCCTCGGACCTCGGGCCGCTGAGCGTGCCCCTGCTGGTGCTCTATCCCCTGTTCGACGTCGCCGCGGCGGTGGTCGACGCGCGCTCGTCCCGGTCGGCCCGATCCGCTATCGGCCTCTACGTCAACATCGCCGTCAGCTCGCTGGCCACCGTCGGCGTGGCCGTGGCCGCCACCTCCGGCATCCCCACGGTCCTGCGGGTGTGGGGGATCTGGGCCATCGCCTCCGGCCTGGTGCAGCTCGTCGTCGGCATCGCCCGCCGCCGCATGGGCGGCCAGTGGCCGATGATCGTCAGCGGCGCCATCTCCACGCTCGCCGGGACGTCCTTCATCCTGCAGGCCGCCAAGGACGGCGCGTCGTTGAGCGCCCTGGCCGGCTACGCCCTGCTGGGCGGCATCTTCTTTCTCGCCTCGGCACTGCGCCTGGGCCGCGCCACCCGGCCCCGCTGAACACACTTGTTTCCGGCCGATCTATCTCATAGCAGGCATACCATCTCATCGACCTGATTCATCGGTGACATGTGGGGGCTGTCATGAGGGCTGGTAGAAGGCAATGCGGCCGGATCGCGGCGGCAGCGATCCTGGCCGGGGCGTCGCTCGCGTCCGGCGCGCCGGCGGAGGCATCCGACCTTTCCACCACCCAAGTGATCGTTCCGGCCAGTGGGCGCTGGGTGGACACCGGAATCGACGTGGCGGCGGGCGGGTCCTTGGAGATCACCGCCTGGGGCACGTGGAAGGACGGCGAAACTGTCTCCGGACCGAACGGCTCCGACAAGGCGTGGCCGGACAATTTCCTCAACCTGGATGAGCTCGGCGTCTGCTCGGTCTGCGCCCGGAGGCTGACTCTTCGCTGGGGCTCGCTCGAGGGCTACATCGGCAACGCCCCGCCGGCGCCCGGAAGTTACACGTCGCCGGCGATCCGGCCGGAAGCCGAGAAGGTCTTCTTCGTCGGCGCGATCTACGAGGACTCGCCACCCGACTCCGGCCGGCTCTGGCTGAACAAGAACGCGGACGCCTACAGCAACTACACCGTGGACAACCGCGGTCATGTCGTCGCCAACATCGCCGCGGCCACGCCGTCCGGCGGCAACCCCGAGTTCCCGCCGTCCGGCGGCAACCCCGAGATCCCCTGGCCCGGCGGCAACCCCGAAATCCCCTGGCCTGGCAGCAACCCCGAAATCCCGGCGCCCGGCAACAACCCCGAAATCCCCGTGCCCGGCAACAACCCTGGATTCCCGATGCCCGGCAGCCCCCAGATGCCCAGTTGGGTCTGCCTCGGCGGCATCCCCGGCAGCTGCAACAGCGGGCCCAACCATCCGGGCTGAAGACGCCCGGGGGCGGCGGCTGAAAACCGGACCGCCGCCGGCGTCACGGCCGTCAGGGACCGGTGACTCCGGTCGCGATGCAACTGGTCCCGTCGGGGCCTTCGCCGATCTTCGTCGGCTCGTCGCCCGTGTCGTTGCCCTCGAACAGGTCGCACAGCGAGATGTCGTCGCCGACCAGCGTCACGCCACTGAGCGTGACCTTGTCGCCGAGGTTCACGTTGATGCCGGCCAGGGTGCCGCCCGGCGCGGTCGCCGTCACGTTCGAGATCGTCGTGGTGCGTGCCGCCTGGGTGGAGCAGTTGCCGCACGAGCGGTAGAGCTTGCCGAAGTCGGCGACCGCGAAGTTCCGGATCGTCACCGAGCCGCCGGCGCCCCGGTTGTCCTGGAACACCTTGTCGTCGGCGGAGGACGCGCTGCCACCGTCGATGACCACGGTGGCGTTCGTGCCGCGGAAGGTCGCCGCGTCCTCGCCGACGTCCTCCCATTTCACGTTGCTGAGCGTGCAGCTGCCGGCGCAGTGCACGCCGTCGGCGGCCGGGCTGCCGATCACGACGTTCTGCAGCGTCGCGCCCGCGGCCAGGTCGAACAGCGGGTCCTGTCCCTCGTCCTGGCCGCCGTTGCCGAGGTCGCCGCCGCCGACGAAGCGCTGGCCCGCGCCGTCGAAGACGCCGGTGACCTCGATGGTGGCGGTGACCACTTGATCGCCCTCGGCGGCGGATGCGAAGTTCGTGAAGACCACCGCGGCGCCGACACCGACGACGGCAACCGCGGCAGCAAGGAGTCGTCTTCTCATGCCGATCGATACGAAGACGACAGGTAAGCGGTTTCCTGGCTAAGCGAGATTTAAGTCGGAACCGTGCCACGACCTCCAGAGCGCGGCATACTCGCCGTCCGCCGCCACGAGGTCGTCGTGGCTGCCCAGCTCCGTGATCCGGCCGTCGCGCATCACGGCGACCTCGTCGGCGTCGTGCGCCGTCATCAGCCGGTGCGCGATCGCGATGACTGTCCGCTCGTGCAGCACCGCCGCGAGCGCCCGCTCGGCCGTGCGGGCCGCGGTCGGGTCGAGCAGGGCGGTCGCCTCGTCGAGGATCACCGTGTGCGGGTCGGCGAGGACCACCCGGGCCAGCGCCAGCTGCTGGGCCTGCGCGCCGTCGAGCGGATGCTCCCCGAGGTCGCGGTCGAGGTCGTCGGCCCAGTCGGCGCCGACCGTGGCGAGCGCCCGGCGCATCTGGTCGTCGGTCGCGGCCACCATGAGGTTGTCCCGCAGTGTCTCGCGGAAGACGTGGTGCTCCTGGGTGACCAGCACGACCTGGCGGCGCAGCTCGTCGGGCGGCAGGTCGGCGATCGGCACGCCGCCCACGGTGACCGTTCCGGCGGCCGGCCGGTCGACGCCCGCGATCAGGCGGCCCAGGGTGGACTTGCCCGCGCCGGAGAGGCCGACGATCGCGAGGCGCTCGCCGGGACGAACGGTCAAGGTCACGTCGTGGAGGACGTCACGGCCCTTCTCGTACGCGTAATGCACGCCTTTGATCTCGATGCGGTCGTCCTCGGGTGAGCGGGTCGCGGCGGGTGGCGGGCCCGGGATGGCGGCCAGGCCCTCGACCCGCGCGAAGGACGCGCTGCTGCTCTGCAGGTTCTCGATCCAGAGGAGCAGGGTGTCCAGCGGCCCGACCAGTTGCCGCAGGTAGAGCACGGCCGCGCCGACCGTGCCCAGGCTGACCTGGCCGTCGAGGTAGAGCAAGCCGCCCAGCAGCAGCACGAGCACCGCCGGCACCGCGTACGAGGTCTCCACCAGCGGGAAGAACACGCTGCGCAGGGCCAAGGTGGCCATCCGGGTGCGCCTGGTCTCGACGATCGCGGCGTGACCCGCGTCGAGACGCCGCTGCCGCAGCCCGAACGCCTCGACCGTGCGGGCGCCCTCGGTGGTGGCGGCCAGCTCGTCGGCGAGCCGCGAGTTCGCCGCGCCCTCCGCGAGGTACGCGTCGCGGGCCCGCTTCAGGTACCACCGGGTGACGAACCAGATGCCGGAGAGGCCGACCACGCCGACGCCGCCAAGCAGCGGATTGACCACCAGCACCGCGCCGATGATGAAGACCATCTGGACGAGGCCGACGAGGATGTTCGGCAGGATGTCGCGCAGCGTGGTGGCGACCGCGTCGATGTCGGTGGTGCCGCGGGCGGCGAGGTCGCCGGCGGGCACCCGCTCGATCACGCTCGCGGGCAGGGCGAGCGCGCGGCGCAGGTAGCCCTCGCGGATGCGGGCGGCGGTGCGCTCGCCGAAGCGGTAGGCGATCGCGAGCGCGTAGCGGGACAGCAGCATCTGGGCGATCGCGCAGCCGAGCACGCCGAGCGCGAGCCGGTCGACCACGTCGACGCCGCCGCCGGAGGTGACCGTGTCGATGACCCGGCCGAGCAGCCAGGGTCCGCCGAGGGCGGCGAGCGCGGCCAGGACGTTGAGCGCGATCATGGCGGCGACCGCGGGGCGGTCGGCGGCGAGCAGGCGCAGCGCGGCCCGCCCGACGGCCCGCTGGTCGGCGATGGGCAGCGACGAGGTCACGCGTCTTCCTCGTCGCCGAAGATGCGGGTGACCAGCGCGCGATAGCCGGGCTCGGCCAGCAGCTCGCGATGGGTGCCGCTGGCCGCGACGCGGCCGTCCACCAGGTAGTGCACGACGTCGGCGCGGTCGAGCAGCACCGGCGAGGTGGTCGCCACCACGGTGCCGCGGCCCTCGCGTTCGCGGACGAGGCGCTCGGCGATGGCCGACTCGGTGTGCGCGTCGACCGCCGAGGTCGGCTCGACGGTCAGGAGCATCTCGGGGTTGGCGTGCACGGCCCGGGCCAGCCGCACCCGCTGCCGCTGGCCGCCGGAGAGGTTGCGGCCGCGCCACTCGATCTCGCGGCCGAGGTCGGTGGCGACGTCCTGCGCCACGGCGGCGTCGATGGCCGCGCGCACCCGGTCGTCGTCGGGCTCGTCGCGGCCGGCCACCACCTCGCGCAGCGTGCCGGCGAAGAGGTCGGCGTCCTGGTCGGCCACGAGGATCCGCTCGCGCACCTCGGGCAGCGCGAACGCGGACAGGGGCCGGCCTCCCCAGGTCGCACGGGTGGGACCGTATCGGCCGAGGCGGTCGACGATGGCGGCGGCGTCGTGCGGACTGTTGCCGGCCAGGGCGGTGAACAGGCCCGGTTCGGCGACGACACCCGACTCGGGATCGACGAGAGGGGCGGAGACGCCGGGAGTGGCGCCTGCCGGGTCGTCGGACGGCAGGCGCAGGAAGTTGGTCACCCGGCGCGCGGCGACCAGGCCGTGCACGGTGTCGAAGCCGCAGAAGATGAGCACGTTCACCGGGATGACCAGCATCGCGGTGTACCCGTACACGGCGATCAGCTGACCCACGGTGATCTCGCCGGTCGCCGCGAGGCGGGCCGCCATCCACACCACGACCGCGAGGAACACGATCGGCAGCCCCTCCCCCAGGGCGCCGATCCAGCTCGACGGGCCGCCGACGCGGTAGCCCTGGTCGCGCAGGGTCGCCGACTGCCGCTCGTACCGCCGCTCGTGAAGCTCTTTTCCGCCCAGGCCGTTGAGGATGCGCAGGCCGCCGAGGACGTCGACGAGACGGGCGTTGAGGTGGCCCTGGTGCTCGCGGTAGCGCGACCCGGCCCGCTGGGTGCGGCGCAGCAGCGGCGCGACGGTGAGCGCGAGCACCGGCACGCCGATCAGGACGACGAGGGCGAGCTTTCCGGACGTGCGGTCGAGCAGGATCGCGATGGTGACGTACGCGACGATCGAGGCCACGCCGACACCGCCGACGTTCATGGCCCGGCCGATCGTCCACACGTCGGAGATGCCGATCGTGACCACCTCGCCGGTCGTCACCCGCCGGGGAAGCGCCGAGCCGAGCCGGGTCGCCTGCGTCATCACCAGATCGGCCGTGCGCAACGCCGCGGCCAGCCGCAGTTTCGTCATGCTGCGGTGCCGCATGATCCCCAGCCCCGCGCTGGCCACGCCGGTGACCAGCACCGCGACGCACCAGAACACCAGCGCCTCGACCTTGCGGGGGTGCAGTCCGCGGTCGATGGCCTGCGAGATCAGCCAGGGCGTGAACGCCAGACTCAGAAACCAGAGCGACCCGAACATCGCGCCGAGCCCGACGCGTCCGGAGTATTCGGTCGCCAGCCACCACAGAAATCGAACGGGCCCCCGTGTCATCACCCCGGCAATCCTGCCAAATCACACCGGGGTGCCGTCACCCGATTTTCCCGCGCGCCTACTCGCCGGTGGCGCCGTCGATGGCTTCGCGGAGGAGGTCGGCGTGGCCGACGTGGCGGGCGTACTCCTCGACCAGGTGTGCCAGGACGAAGCGCACATCCGTGTCGCCGTACTCCGGGTTCGGCACGGTGCGCGCCAGGTCCCAGGTGGCCTTCGCGAACACCTCCCGCGACTCCTCGCACGCCGCCAGGTAGTCCGCGTAGACCTCCGCGGCCGGCGTGGGGTCGGCCTCGTCGAACCACTCGTCACCGTCGGCGGTGACCTCGCTCCGGTAGGGGAAGAAGCGCGGCTCCGAGTCGGCCAGCCGGCGCTGGAACCAGTAGCGCTCGACCCCCTGGAGATGACGCATGAGCCCCAGCAGGGTCAGACCCGACGACGGCAGGGGCCGGCGCCGTAGCTGAGCCTCCGTGAGGCCCTCGCACTTCCACAGGAAGGTCGCCCGGTGGTAGTCGAGGTTCGAGGCGATCAGTTCTTGCCACGATCCCGACAGCTTGCGCTCGGGCCGGGCGATCCTCTCGATCACGACGTCGCTCATGGTGCCGTCCTCTCGCGGTGGGTATCCGCTTCTATGACGAGGAGGACGGACCGGAAACGACAGCTCCGGGAAACTTTTCTTCACCCCGGCCGGGCCGAGCGTGTGTTCACCTGCAATACAGGGCGTCGGGCGTGCGGGACTTGCCGATGCGGCCCGTGTACGCGACGCCGGCCACATACTCGCCGGCCGCGCACTGTCCTTTGTGGTTTCCGGTGGCGAAGTCGCCGCCGGGGTTGCCCGCCGGCCGGTTGTCGCCGCGGTCGAACCACAACGTGCGGCCCGGATTCTGCGGTGCGGCCGCGGCCGCGCACAGCACGCTCGACATGGCCGCGCTCCGCACCGCATAGCCGACGACGTACGCCCCGGGCGGGCATTGGAGCTTGCTGTAGCCGGAGGCCCAGTCGGTGGTGACGTACCGCTCGTCCTTCACGACCTCGTACCCGGTCACCGTGGCGGCGAGATCGGTGCACAGCCCCCGGTTGCCGGTGTGCGCCAGGCCGGCGAGGCGCTGCCCGTCCGGGCAGGCCGCCTTGCGCGCCCCCGAATCCCAGTCGGGGCGGTCCCGCATCGCCGCGGACTGGACGAAGTCGCCGTGGTCGGGGCTGAGCATCGACCAGCGCGTCACCGGCTCGACCACGCCGGTGCGGCCCGCGCTCCCGATGAGGCGGTTCCAGATCTCGGCCCGCCAGGCGTCGCCGGTCGCGCGGTGCCCGTCGCGGTCCCAGAACAGCAGCGCCCAGTTGTTGCCGCCGCGCGTCTCCGACCAGCCCACCACCGGCCAGTACGCGAAGTCCGCGTCGGCCTGGATCAGGTAGTCGGCGAAGTTGGCGAACCACACCCGCTGCGCCGACCCGGCCGCCGAGCTCCCGTCCACGCCGAACTCGCTGATCCACACCGGCGCCGTGAAATGCTGCCCCTGTTCCGCGGAGACGAAGAACGCGTCCCGGTAGAGCACGTCGAACAACTCGTCCCGGCTGAAGTCGCGGTACCGCGGGTCGCTGGTCTCCCCGATCCCGGTGGCCCCGCTGTGATTCGGCCCGGTGTAGTCGTAGAAGTGGGCCGAGTAGACCAGCTTGCCGGACGTGACGAGCGTGTGCGACAGCCACCGCGCCGGCGTCAGCGTGGGCCGCCCGTGCGCGAATCCGTCGACCGGGATCCCCGTCCAGTTGATCCCCTCCACGATGATCAGCAGGTTGGGGTTGGCCTCGCGCAGGATCCGGTCGCCGAGGTGCTGCGAGGCCGCGAACCAGTCGTGCGCGTCGCCGCTGCCCCAGTTCGGGTCGTCCCACACGTCGCGGCGCACCTCGTTGTAGAGGTCGGCCCCCACGACGCGGGGGTTGTCCCGGTAGCGCCGGACCATCGCCAGCCAGTTCTCCTCCCACTGCTGGGCCGACTGGCCGGAGTTCCACCGCTCGTTCCCGTCGACGCCACAACACCACCGGGTCGTGTTGGTGTGGTTGTTGAGGATCACCGCGAGCCCCGCGCCGGTCAGGGCCGCGACGACCTCGTCGTACACCTGGAGCGGCGTCTTCCCCCGCAGCTGCGGATTCGCCGCGACGGCGGCGTCGGTCACCGCCTGCGTGTCACCGAGCATCTCGTCGGAGAACTGCAGCCGCACGCTGTTGAGCCCGATCTCCCGGAAACTGGCCACGATCTCGGCGAGCGGCGCCCGGTCCAGGCCCATCGGGACGCGGTGGGAATTCTCTCCGGCGTGATGGTTCGCGTCGTCGTCGACGTCACCGCTGCCGTTCCAGGTGCCGCTCGCGCCGTGCCAGTTCCCGGAGCGCAGCTTGAACCGCACCCCCTTGGCGTCCACTATGTACCGCCCGCGCGTGCTCAGTGGTGGCGCGAACCCCGCGTCGGCCTGGGCGGTGGGTGCGGCTTCGGCGGGGACCGTCGCGCTCAGCGGCACGACAAGAGCAAGCAGCAGGGGTACGACCAACGCGCGCGCGACCATATTCATCGACCTCCGCGGATATCTAAACCCGCGCAGACATGTTTACCAAGGGTGTTTCGCGAGAAAGTTTCGCATCAGCTCGGCCACCTCGCCGACGGCCGACTCGAGCAGGAAGTGGCCGCCGTCGAGCAGGTGGATCTCGGCGTCGGTCAGGTCCGTCGCGAACGCCCGGGCGCCGTCGGGCCCGAAGATCTGGTCGCCCTTTCCCCAGACCGCGAGGAGCGGCACCTGCGACTGGCGGAAGTACTCGTGCAGCCGCGGATAGAGCGGCGGGTTGGTGGCGTAGTCGCTGAACAGATCGAGCTGCACGGCGTCGTTGCCCGGCCGCGAGACCAGCGCGAAGTCGTGCTCCCAGGCGGTCGGGTCGATCAGCGTCTCGTCGGGCACCCCGGTCAGGTACTGCCAGCGGATGCCCTCGCGGGTCAGGGCCTGCCGCATGGCGGCCTCCGTCTCCGGGTTGCGGTCCTTGTGGTACGCCCAGACGCCCGCCCAGAAATCGGGGACGAAACCGGCCTCGTACGCGTTGCCGTTCTGCGTGACGATCGCCGTGACCTTGCCGGGGTCGCGCAGCGCGAGCCGCCACCCGACGGGCGCGCCGTAGTCCTGCACGTAGATCGCGTATCGCTCGACGCCGAGCTGGGCGAGCAACCCGGCGGTGAGGCCGGTGAGCGCGTCGAATGTGTACGCGAACTCGTCCGCCGCCGGGGCGTCGGACAGCCCGAACCCGAGGTGGTCGGGCGCGATCACGCGGAAGTCGTCCGCCAGCCGCGGAATCAGCTCGCGAAACATGAACGAGCTCGTCGGAAACCCGTGCAGCAGCACGATCGCCGGTTTTCCCGGATCGCCCGCCTCCCGATAGAAGAGCCGGCGCCCGTCGACCGTCGCGTAACGGTAGTGAACCTCGGTCATGACATAACCCCCTTGAAGCTTTTTGACGGTTAGCACCGTGCCATTCGCTCGTGTAACCTGTCAAGCGAGCTTTGGAGGTTAGATATGGCGGCGGACGAGAACGCCCTGCTGGCGCTGCTCAACAGCAGTCCGGTGATCGCCGGCACACCCGCCGACGAGCTGGCCGACGAGGAGTCGGCCCGGCGGTGGCTTCGTGCCCACAAGATCCCGGCGCGGGCCGAGGACGCCGCGGTGCTGCGCGCGGGTCGCGATCTGCTCCAGGCCGTGGTGCGTGGCGATCTACCGCCGAGGGCGCTCTCCCCCCTGCTGGACGGCGTCGTGTCCCGCCCGTCGATCACCCCCGAGGGCCTGGACTGGACGGTCGACCTGCACGGCGCCCGCGCGGTCCTGGTCGACGCGGTGATCGCCTGGGACGACCTGCGCCGCCACCGGCCCGGCCGGCTGCGCGCGTGCGCCAACGACGAGTGCGCCCTGTTCCTGATCGACCGCAGCAAGTCCAACAGCGCCCGCTGGTGCTCGATGGCCACCTGCGGCAACAAGCTGAAGGCCCGCCGCCACTACCACCGCGCCCGAACCGGCGACGACGCCGAGGCGTGAACGCAAGCGACCCTGCTACTCGAGGGCATGAGCAGCCGGGCCGGACGGGGGACGGATCGGGGCGGGCGGGCCGGCCGCGCTCCTGGCGGTGAGGCGGCCGGCCGCGCGGGGAAGCGACGCCTTCAGGCGTCGCCGGGCTTGGGCGAACCCGATGACGCCGTCGCCTCCGCGCCACGCGGTGCGGCCTGGCCGGCGGAATCCGCGTCGGGTTCGTCGTCGTCGAGCATCGTGGACTCGTCGAAGGGGATGTCGCCGGCCAGGACGAGGCCGACCCGGGTGCGGTCGATCTCGCCGGTCCACGTGCCGATCAGGACGGTGGCCACCGCGTTGCCGGCGAAGTTGGTCAGGGCCCGCGCCTCGGACATGAAGCGGTCGATGCCGACGATCAGGCCCACGCCGTCGACCAGGTCGGGGCGGTGGCTCTGGAGGCCGCCGGCCAGCGTCGCCAGGCCGGCGCCGGTCACGCCGGCCGCCCCCTTCGAGGCGATGATCATGAAGACCAGCAGGGAGATCTGCTCGCTGACCGAGAGCGGGTCACCCAGGGCGTCGGCGATGAACAGCGAGGCCATCGTCAGGTAGATCGCCGTGCCGTCCAGGTTGAAGGAGTAGCCCGTCGGCACGGTGATGCCGACGACCGGCTTGCTGACGCCCAGGTGCTCCATCTTGGCGATCAGGCGCGGGAAGGCCGTCTCCGACGACGACGTCGAGAGGATCAGCAGGAACTCCCGGGCCAGGTAGCGGAGCAGCAGCAGGATGTTCACCCGGGCGAACGTCCAGAGGATCGCGCCGAGGATGCCGAAGACGAAGATCGCGCAGGTGATGTAGAAGCCGAGCATGATCTGGGCGAGGCTCTTGAGCGCGTCCACGCCGGTGGCGCCGACCACGGCGGCGATCGCGCCGAAGGCGCCGATGGGCGCCAGCCACATGATCATGGCGAGGATCTTGAAGACGACGCGCTGGGTGATCTCGACGGCGCGCAGCACCGGCTCGCCGCGGCGGCCCAGCGCCTGCACCGCGAAGCCGACCAGCAGCGCCACCAGCAGCGCCTGCAGGACCTCGCCCTCGGTCAGCGCCGAGAACAGCGACGTCGGGATGATGCCGAGGATGTAGTCGGCGGTGCCCTCCGAGGCGGTGTCGCCGACCGCCTTCTGGCCGGCCGCGGCGATCGTGTCGTTGAGGTGCAGGCCGGCGCCGGGGTGGATGATGTTGCCGACCACCAGGCCGATCGCGAGCGCGACCGTCGACATGATGAGGAAGTAGCCGAGCGCGAGGCCGCCGACCCGGCCGACCTTGGCGGCCTGGCGGATCGAGCCCACGCCGAGCACGATCGTGCAGAAGATGACCGGGGCGATCATCATCTGGATGAGCTTCACGAAGCCGGTGCCCAGCGGTTTGAGGTCGACGCCGAGGTCCGGGAACACGAGGCCGACGACGATTCCGGCGAGGACGGCCACGATCACCGCCAGATAGAGGAAATGTGTACGGTCCCGCCTGACCCGCGGGGAGGGCGTCTGGGTCTCCATGACGCAGAATGTGTCCTACGTCTCACCCGAGGGGCACGCTTGCGTTCATTTTGGTCGCCAGTTCGACACGGTCCGGAGATGCAGTGGAGCATCGCCCGGCAGCTCTTCGTGCTGCAGGCGCTGGTCGTGACCCTGCTCGTCGCGATCGGCACGGCCGGCGCGGTCCTGCTCGCCCGCGACGACGCCGAGCAGGCCGCGATCGACCAGGTCAAGGGGATCGCCGAGGCCGTCGCCCGCGCCCCCACGGTGGTCGACGCCGTCCGCCGGCCGAACCCGTCCACAGTGCTGGAGCCGTACGCCGAGTCGATCCGGCACGCCACGCACACCGACTTCATCGTGGTGATGGCGACCGACCGCACCCGCTTCACGCATCCCACGGGGTCGATGATCGGCCAGCCGTTCATCGGGACCATCGACGACGCCCTCGCGGGCGGCACGGTCACCGAGACGCACACCGGCACGCTGGGCGAGTCGGTGCGCACCGTCGTTCCCGTACGCGATGAGGCCGGAAACGTCATCGCCCTGGTCTCCGTCGGCATCACGACCGACGCGATCAACCAGAAGCTGCTGAGTCGCGCCCGGGCCGTGGCTGTTCCGACCGTGCTCGCCCTGCTGCTGGCAGCGGCCGGGTCGTGGCTGCTCAACCGTCGCCTGCGCCGCCAGACCCACGGCCTCGGCCCGGCCGAGATGACCAGAATGTACGAGTACCACGACGCCGTGCTCCACTCGGTGCGTGAGGGCCTGGTGGTGGTCGACCGCGAAGGCCGGGTCACGCTGGTCAACGACGAGGCGCGAAGGCTGACGTCGAACGAGGATCCCTTGCCGCCGGAGATCTCGGCGCTGCTGACGAGCGGGGACACCGCGGCCGACGAGCCGGTCCTGGTCGGCGACCGCGTGCTGGTGGCCAACCAGCGGCAGATCCGCTCGCAGGGCCACGTCGTCGGCACGGTTCTGACGCTGCGCGACCACACCGAGCTGCGGGCGCTGACCGGCGAGCTCGACTCGGTGCGCGGGCTCACCGAGGCGCTGCGGGCGCAGGCGCACGAGGCCGCGAACCGCCTGCACACCGTGCTCACCATGGTCGAGCTGGGCCGCACCGACGAGGCCGTGCGGCTGGCCACCGCCGAGCTTGCGTACGCGCAGCAGCTCACCGATCAGGTGGTCGGCGCGCTCGACGAGCCGGCCCTGGCGGCCCTGCTGCTCGGCAAGTCGGCACAGGCGGCCGAGCGCGGAGTCCAATTGATCGTGGATGATGCTTCCCGCCTGGACGGCGATCGGCTGCCGAGCCGCGACCTGCTCACGGTCGTCGGCAACCTGGTGGACAACGCTCTCGAGGCGGTGGCCGGCACCGACCCGCCGCGGACGGTGACGGTGCTGGTGGTCGAGGAGGACGGCGAGGTGCTGGTGAAGGTCAGCGACAGCGGCCCCGGGCTGCCGGCGCGCGACGTGCGCGCGGCGTTCCAGCGGGGCTGGTCCACCAAGGAGAACGGCCGGGGTGTCGGCCTGTCGCTGGTGCGGCAGGTGGCCGACCGGCACGGCGGCAGCTACACCGTCGCCGAGCGGCCCGGCGGCGGCGCGGTCGTCGCGATCCGGCTTCCGGTGCCGGTGTGACGGCCATCCGCGTCCTCGTGGTCGAGGACGACGCCATCATCGCGGAGGCGCATGCCGCGTACACGGAACGGGTTGACGGTTTTGAAGTGGTCGCTGTCGCGCACACCGCACAGCGCGCGATGGCCGCGATGCGCGCCAACCCGGTCGACCTGGTGCTGCTCGATCTCAACCTGCCCGACCTCAACGGGCTCGAGCTGTGCCGCCAGCTGCGCGCGGCCGGGATCGGCACCGACGTGCTGGTCGTCACCTCGGCCCGCGACCTGGCCGTGGTCCGCTCGGCGGTCTCCCTCGGCGTCACCCACTACTTGCTGAAACCCTTCACGTTCGCGACATTCCGGGAGAAGCTGCTCGGCTACGCCCGGTACCGCAGCCAGGTGCTCGGGGCCGAGCCGGTCGCGGCCCAGCACGAGATCGACCGCGCGTTCGCCGCCCTGCGCGGCGCGCCGGACAGCGACAGTCTGCCCAAGGGTCTCGACCAGTCCACGCTCGACCTGGTGCTGGGGGTGCTGCGGGCGGCGACGCTGGGGCTGTCGGCGGCCGAGGTCGGCGCGCGGATGGGTGCGTCGCGAGTGACCGCCCGGCGCTACCTCGAGCACCTCGCCGAGACCGGCCAGGTGGTGCGCAGCCCGCGCTACGGCGGCCCCGGCCGGCCCGAGGTGGAGTACAAGCGAATCAGATGACGTGCGCCAGCACACACAAGTAGCACCCCCGCGCGCCGTCGGGACCGGCGAGAATCGCACGTGGGGGCGGTATGGGTTTGCTGGGCCGTGCGCGGGAGTGCGCGACGCTGGACCGGCTGGCCGATCAGGTGGCCGGCGGGGACAGCCGTGTCCTGGTGCTGCGCGGCGATGCCGGCGCCGGTAAGAGCGCCCTGCTCGGGCACCTGACAAATCGTCTGAAAACCTGGCAGGTCGCCTCGGCGGTCGGCGTCGAGTCCGAGATGGAGCTGGCCTACAGCGCGCTCCAGCAGCTCTGCTCGCCCCTGCTCGGTCACCTCGACCGGCTGCCCGGGCCGCAGCGCGACGCGCTCGCCACGGTGTTCGGGCTGGCCGCCGGCCCGGTCCCCGACCGGCTCATGGTCGGCCTGGCCACCCTCACGCTGCTCGCCGAGGCCGCCGAGGAGAAGCCGCTGGCCTGCGTGGTCGACGACGCGCAGTGGCTCGACCGGCAGTCCGCGCAGGTCCTCGCGTTCGTGGCGCGCCGGCTGCTGGCCGAGCGGGTGGCGCTGGTCTGCGCGGCGCGCACCGGCTCGGGCGACGACTTCCTGACCGGCATGCCCGAGCTGACGATCGGCGGGCTCGACGAGGGCGAGGCGCGCCGGCTGCTGCTCGGCGGGGTGCACGGACCGCTGGACGCGGCGGTCGCCGACCAGATCGTGACGGAGAGCCACGGCAATCCCCTGGCGCTGCTCGAGCTCCCGCGCACGTGGTCGGCGGCCGATCTGGCGGGTGGGTTCGGCCTTCCGGCCGGCCATCAGGTCGCCGGGAGAATAGAACAGAGTTTCGTACGCCGGCTCGCACGCCTCCCCGCGGACACCAGACTGCTCGTGCTCGCCGCCGCGGCCGAGCCGCTCGGCGATCCCGTCCTGCTGCACCGCGCCGCCGAGACCCTGGGCGTCGAGATGGCCGCCGCGATCCCGGCCGTCGACGACGGGCTGCTCCAGGTGCACGGCCGGGTCGAGTTCGCCCACCCGCTGGTCCGCTCGGCCGCCTACCGCACGGCCCCGACCGCCGACCGTCATCGCGTGCACCACGCCCTGGCCGCGGCCACCGACGCCGCGGCCGACCCGGACCGGCGGGCCTGGCACCGGGCGCACGCCACCGCCGGCCTCGACGAGGACGTGGCCGCCGAGCTGGAGCTATCGGCGGGCCGGGCGCAGTCGCGGGGCGGGCTGGCGGCGGCCGCCGCGTTCCTCACCCGGGCCACCGAGCTGACCCCGGCGCCCGAGGTCCGGCTGCGCCGGGCGATGGACGCCGCGTTCGCGAACGTGCGGGCCGGCGCGTACGAGGGCGCGCGGGCGATGCTCGCCGTCGCCCGGGGCGGCCCGCTCGACGAGCGGCAGCGCGCCATGATCGATCTGGTTCGCGCGCAGCTGGCGTTCGCGTCCAGCAAGGGCAAGGAGGCGACGCCGCTGCTGCTGGCCGCGGCCCGCCGCCTGCAGCCGGTGGATCTAGGGGCGGCCCGCGAGGCGTATCTGGACGCCCTGCTCGCGTCGATGTTCGGCGGCCGGCTCAACGACGGCGCGCTGACCGCCGAGGTGTCCCGGGCGGCCCGGGCCGCGCCGCGACCGCCCGCCGCCGAGCCCACGGCCGGCGACCTGCTGCTGGAAGCGTTCGCGGCGCTCGCCGACGACTACGCGACCGCGGTGCCGCTGTGCCGGGAGGCGCTGGCCGCCCTTCGCGACGACAGAACGGGCGCAGCGCCGCGCGGCAACAAGGCGACACCACGGCTCCGCTGGCTCTGGCAGGGCGTGGTGCTCGCCCTGGAGCTCTGGGACGACCAGGACTGGTGCGATCTCGCCGACCGCAACCTGCGGTTCGCCCGTGCAACGGGCGCCCTCAGCGACCTGCCGATGGCGCTCGGCTCGCAGATCCACGTGTACGCGTTCCGCGGCGAGCTGCGGGCCGCCACCGCGCTGATCGCCGAGGCCCGGTCGGCCCTGGAGGCTACCGGCAAGCCGGTCGAGCCGAACGGGTCGCTGCTGATCGCGGCGTGGCGCGGGGCCGGCGACGCGATCGAGCTGATCGAGGACGGCCTGCAGGACGCGCACGCCCGCGGCGAGGGCATCGCCGTCGGGGTCGCCCACTACGCGCACGCCGTCCTTTGCAACGGTCTCGGCCAGTACGACGAGGGCCTGGAGGCCGCCGCCCGCGCCACCGACGACCCACGCGACCTGGCCGCCCAGAACTGGGGGCTGCCCGAGCTGGTCGAGGCGGCCGTCCGGCAGGGCCGCCCCGACGTGGCCGCCGACGCGCTCGACCGCCTCACCGCCCGGGCCAAGGCGAGCGGCAGCGACTGGGCGCTCGGCGTCGAGGCCCGTTCCCGGGCTCTGCTCAGCGAGGGGGGCGACGCCGAGGATCTGTTCCGGGAGGCGATCGAGCGGCTCGGGCGTACCCGGCTGCGCGCCGAGCACGCCCGCGCCCACCTGCTGTACGGCGAATGGCTGCGTCGCGCGAGCCGGCGGGTGGACGCGCGCGCGGAGCTGACCCGGGCGCTCGAGATGCTCCAGGCCATGGGCGCGGACGGCTTCGCCGAGCGGGCCCGCCGCGAGCTGGCCGCCACCGGGGCGACCGTGCGCAAGCGCAATGCCGAATCCGCCAACGACCTGACCGCGCAGGAGGCGCAGATCGCCCGGCTCGCCCGCGAGGGCCTGTCGAACTCCGAGATCGGCGCCCAGCTGTTCATCAGCCCGCGTACGGTCGAGTGGCACCTGCGCAAGATTTTCGGCAAGCTCGGCATCAGCTCGCGGCGCCAGCTACGCGGCGCCGCCCTCAAGTAGTGCCTTCCGGTCGTACCCGTGGAACAGCGACCGGTCCCCCGCCTCCCACGCTTCGCGCAGCCCGGGCTTCGACAGGTCCCAGTCCGGCCGGCTCTCCCGGCTCGCCGCCCGCAGGTCGAGCCACAGGTCGTCGACCGAGGGCCGCCCCCAGAACCAGTACCCGTTGTAGATCGTGTGCACGACCAGCCCCGGCTTGAGCACCAAGGTGTACGGGACCATCGGGTCGTGCTCGGGGTCGGTGTACTCCTGGATGTCGAGATCCCGCTGCACGATGCGCCCGGGGTCGGAGAGGAACGGCCACTGGGCGCCGACCGAGGCGCGGAACTCCTGGATGGTGTGGTGGTCGTCGGTGGCGATCGTCACGATCTGGGTGTAGGCCACGGCGATCTTGGGATAGAAGGCGGCCAGCGCCAGGTGCTGCTGGTGCTCCTTGGGGCAGAAGTGGCCGCGGGCCAGGGTGAGGATCATCGGGTCGCGGCCCTGCAACTCGCTGAGCCGGCGCGTCTCGCCGGTGTGGTCGGGCAGCTCGTAGTCGGGAAATATCCCGCCGGGAACGATGTCGGATCGCATGGGACCCACTCTTGCGGCCCGGTCCCGGTATCGAACCAGTGTTTTTCCCTGGGGCGAACCCGGGTCCGCACATGGCAGCGTGATCGGGCAGCGCCAAACCGAGCGAGAACGAGGTGTTCTGAGAGATGGACTACAAACTCGAGGTCATCGTCATCCCCGTCGCCGACATCGACCGGGCCAAGGCGTTCTACACCGGCCTCGGCTGGCGGCTGGACGCCGACTTCGCGAGCGATGACAAGTTCCGCGTCATCCAGCTGACCCCGCCCGGCTCGCTCGCCTCGGTGATCTTCGGCAGTGGCCTCAGCAACGCGGCGCCGGGCAGCTCGCAGGGCCTGCACCTGGTGGTGGAGGACGTGGTGGCGGCCCGCGAGGAGCTGGCCGGCAAGGGCGTCGACATCAGCGAGGTGTTCCACGACGCGGGCGGCGTCTTCCACCACGCCGGCACCGACGGCCGGGTCTCCGGGCCCGACCCGGAGCGCAGGAGCTACTCGTCGTTCGCCTCGTTCAGCGACCCGGACGGCAACGGCTGGGTGCTCCAGGAGATCACCTCGCGTCTCCCGGGCCGCTGAGCATGCCCGACTACGACGTGATCGTGCTGGGCGCGGGCGCGCCCGGTGAGCACTGCGTCGGCGACCTCGTCGACGGCGGGCTGCGGGTCGCCGTCGTCGAGCAGCGCCTGGTCGGCGGCGAGTGCTCGTACTACGCCTGCATCCCGTCCAAGACCCTGCTGCGGCCGGGCGAGGCGGTGCACGAAGCCCGCGAGGCGGCCGCGACCGCCGAGGTCGACGTCGACGCCGCGCTGGCCTGGCGCGACTTCATGGTGTCCGACTACACCGACGCCGGGGCGGCGCGCTGGCTGACGGACAACAACGTCGACCTGATCCGCGGGCACGGCCGTCTCGCCGGTCCGGGCGCGGTCGAGGTCGACGGCGTCCGCTACACGGCCGAGCACATCGTGCTGTCCACCGGCTCCGATCCGGCGATCCCGCCCGTCCCGGGCCTGGCCGGGCTCGACGGCGTCTGGACCAACCGCGAGGCCACCTCGATGAAGGAGGTGCCGCGGCGCCTGCTGGTGCTCGGCGGCGGTCCGGTCGGGGTCGAGCTGGCGCAGGCGGTACGGCGCTTCGGCGGCGAGGTGGTGCTGGTGCAGCACGGCCGGCACCTGCTTTCCAACGAGCCCGCGGCGCTCGGCGACGCGCTGGCCGAGGTGCTGCGACGAGACGGTATCGAGATCGTTCTGGGCGCGGGGGCGACCGAGGCCCGCCGCGACGGCGACGACTTCGTGCTCGTCCTCGACGACGGCCGGGAGCTGCGCGGCGACCGTCTGCTGGTGGCGACCGGCCGCAAGATCCGCATCGACGACCTGGGCCTGGAGACGGTGGGGATCCAGGGCGGGCCGAAGGGCATCCCGCACGACGCCCGGCTGCGCGCCGCCGAGAACCTCTGGGTGGTCGGCGACGCCACCGGGAAGTTCCTGCTCACCCACGTCGGCAAGTACCAGGGCGAGGTCGTGGCGTCGAACATCCTCGGCGAGGTGCGCGAGGCCAACTACGAGGCGGTGCCCCGGGTGGTCTACACCGACCCGCAGGCCGCCGCGGTCGGCGCGACCGAGGCGCCGTACAGCGGGACGGCGAAGCTGAACGCGATCGCCAAGACCGAGACCTACACCCGCGAGTACGCCCAGTCGAACGGCTTCCTCACGCTGCTCAGCGACGGGGAGCGCCTCGTCGGGGCGTACGCGTTCGGTCCGGAGGCCGGGGAATGGCTGCAGCAGGCCACCGTCGCGATCCGGGCGCACGTGCCGATCGACGTGCTGCGGGACACCATCCAGCCGTTCCCGACATTCTCGGAGATCTTCGTGGGGGCGCTCAAGGCGCTCCGGGCCGAGATCAAGAAATGACCACCACGCCGCTGCGCAGCCGGGTCGGCGCCGCCCTCATCGCGGCGACCGTCCTGGCGTCGATGGTCGGCTTCCTCGACGCGAACGTGGTAAACGTCGCGGTGCCGGCGATCGGCCGTGACCTGGGCGCCGGGGTGGCCGGCCTGCAGTGGGCGCTGACCGGATACCTGCTCACCGTGGCGGCGCTGCTGCTGCTCTCGGGGGCGCTCGCCGACCACTTCGGCCGGCGGCGGATCTTGATCATCGGGCTGCTGGCGATGCTCGGCTCGTCGGTGCTGTGCGCGGTGGCGCCGACGATCGGGGTGCTCGTCGCGGCCCGGGTGCTGCAGGGCGCGGGCGCCGCCATGGTCGTGCCGACCAGCCTCGCCCTGCTCAACGGCACGTTGCGGGTCGACGACCGGGCGCGCGGCATCGGGCTCTGGGCGGGGCTGGCCACGATCGGCACCACCGTCGGCCCGTACGCCGGTGGCTGGCTGGTCGACAACGCCGGCTGGCGCTGGATCTTCCTGCTGAACGTGCCGCTGATCCTGCTGGCCCTGCTCGCGCTGCGCTGGGTGCCGGAGGCCGCCGACGAGCGGCGGCCGCTCTCGCTCGACGCGGCCGGCGCGATCCTGGCCGTCCTCGGCATCGGCGGCGTCATCTTCGCCCTGACCCGGGGCGCCTCGACGGGCTGGGACGACCCGGCCGTGCTGATCGCCGGGATCGTCGGGGTGGCGGGGCTGGTCGCGCTCACCCCGGTCGAGCGGCGGGTCAAGGCGCCGATGGTGCGGCTGTCGCTGTTCAAGTCGCGCCAGTTCGACGCGATCAACGTGACCACCGTGCTGTTCTACGGTGCGCTCGCGGCCGGCGGCTACCTGCTGGTCCTGCAGTTGCAGCTGGTGCTCGGCTACTCGGCCGCCGAGGCGGGCGCGGCCGCGATCCCGAACTCGATCGTCTTTCTCGCGCTGTCGCCGGTCAGCGGCGCCCTGGTGCCCAGGATCGGGCCGCGCTGGCTGATGGTGGCCGGGATCGTCGCGGTGGCGGCCGGGTTCGCATGGATCTCCAACGCACAAGCGGGCGACACGTACGCCTCCGCGATCCTTCCCGGAGTTCTGCTGCAGGGTCTCGGCCTCGGCCTGGCCGTGACCCCGCTGACTTCCGCCGTGCTGGCCGCGGTCGACGACGCCGACCTCGGCGAGGCCTCGGCCGTCAACGACGCCGCCTCCCGGGTCGGCGCGGTCCTCGCGGTCGCGGCCGTCCCGCTGCTGATCGGCGCCGGCGGCGGGGATCTCGGGAACGCCCTCGTGGACGGCTTCCGGCCCGCCATGCTGGTGCTCGCGGCGTTCTGCGTGCTCTCGGCCGTGGTCACGGCGGTGTTCGTGAGCGACCGCCGGGCTCGGGTGAAGGCCCCGCGGTTCGCCCCGCCCGCACCGCACCACGGCTGCGCCCTTCCCGCCACTACCTCGATGGGGGTCAGACAATGAGCAAGCTCGACGGACAGACCGTGGTCGTGATCGGCGGGAGCGCCGGCATGGGCCTGGAGACCGCCCGGCTCGCCCGCGCCGAGGGCGCCGAGGTGGTGATCACGGGCCGGAATCCCGATCGGCTCAAGGAGGCCGCCGCTGACGTGGACGCGGTGCGCACCGCCGCGTTCGACGCTACGGACGCCGTACAGCTGCAAGGCTTTTTCAGTGATTTTCCCGGTCAGATCGATCATGTCTTCGTGACGGCGGGCGGACCCTACTACGGCCTGCTCGCCGATCTCGACCTCGAGGACGCGCGGCAGCACATCGGCATGGAGCTGACGCTGCCGCTCTACATCGGGCGGGCGGCGATCGGGAAGGTGCGCGGGTCGCTGACCTTCATCGGCGGCACCGGCGCCCGGCAGGTCGCGCCGGGGCTGATCATCACCTCGGCGATGACCAACGCCCAGCCGTCGCTGATCGCGGGGCTCGCGCTGGAGCTCGCGCCGATCCGGGTCAACCTGATCGCGGCCGGGTTCGTGGACACGCCGCTGTCGGCCCGGCTGCTCGGCGACGACCTGGAGAAACGGCGGCAGCAACTGCGCGACACGCTGCCGATCGGGCGGGTGGTCGGGCCGGTGGACGTCGCCGCGCTGGCCGTGCATCTGATGACCAACACCGCGCTGACCGGCGCGACCTATGACATCGACGGTGGCCAGCAGTTCGTGCCGAAGGGCTGAGCGGGTGAGCTCGGTTCCGATCGCGTCGCATGCGCTGCTTTCCGACTGCCACTCGGCGGCGCTGGTGACATCGGACGGGTCTGTCGACTGGATGACCTGCCCGCGGTTCGACAGCCCTTCGCTGTTCGGGCGGCTGCTGGATTCCTCGGCCGGGCACTGGTCCTTGTCTCCCGATGGCGTTCTGTCGGTTTCCCGCCGTTACCTCGAGCGGACGCTCGTGCTGGAGACGACCTTTACGTGTTCGACGGGCACCGTGGTGCTGACCGATGCGCTCGCCATGGGGCTGGGCAACCGGGGACACGCGCTCGGGCGCGGCGCGCCGCACCTGCTGATCCGCAAACTCACGGCATTGTCCGGATCTATCTCGATCTCGATGGAATATGCCCCGCGGCCGGAATATGGGCTGCTGCGGCCTCTCCTGTCGCCGGTCGACGGGGGCGTGACGGCTCGCGGCGGGGCGGAGTGGCTGGTGCTGTCGGCGCCGGCGCCGCTCACCATCTCTTCGGCGACGGCGACGGGGCGCCTCGAGCTCTCGGCCGGCGACACGTACGTGTTCGGCCTGCACCGCTCCACGCTGGAGGAGACGCCGGCCCACATCTGGGACCAGGACGCCCTGATCGCGCGGCTCGGCGAGACGGTCGAGGCGTGGCGGTCGTGGTCGGCGCTGCACCAGAACTACGAGGGCCCGTGGCGGGAGCTCGTGCACCACAGCGGCCGCGTCCTGCAGGGCCTGACGTTCCAGCCGAGCGGCGCGATCGTCGCGGCCGCCACCACGTCGCTGCCCGAGGAGGCCGGCGGCTCGCGCAACTGGGACTACCGGTTCTCGTGGGTGCGCGACGCCAGCTTCACCATGGAGGCCCTGTGGGTAGCGGCGTGCCCCGACGAGGTCAGCGACTTCTTCGCCTTCATGACCACCGCCGCCGCCGGCGCCGTCGAACCCCTCCAGATCATGTTCGGGGTGGGCGGCGAGCACGATCTGTCGGAACGCACCCTGCCGCACCTCACGGGCTGGCGTGACTCGAGCCCCGTGCGCATCGGCAACGGCGCGTGGCAGCAGAAGCAGATCGACGTGTACGGCGAACTGCTCGACGCCGCGCTCCTGCTGGCCGACAAGATCACCGAGATGGACGAGGACCTGCGCGCCTTCCTGGTGGCGCTGGCCGACACGGCGGCGAACCGCTGGCGCGACCCCGACCAGGGCATCTGGGAGGTACGCGGCGAGCCCCGCCACTTCCTGTACTCGAAGGTGATGTGCTGGGTGGCCCTCGACCGCGCCCTCAAGCTCGCGGACCGCCTGTCGGCCACCGACCACGCCGCCCACTGGAAGGCCGCCCGCGACGAGATCTGGCAAACCGTCATCGATTCCGGCTGGAACCCGGCGGCGGGCGCCTTCACCCAGTACTTCGGCGGCGACACCCTCGACGCGTCGACCTTGATGATCCCGATCGTCGGCTTCCTGCCCGCCGACGATCCGCGCGTGCTGGCCACCATCGACGCGATAGCCACCCGCCTGACCGACTCGCGCGGCCTGGTGTACCGCTACCGCGCCGAATCCGGCGTGGACGGCGTCGAAGGGGGCGAGGGCACGTTCCTGCTGTGCACGTTCTGGCTCGCCCAGGCGCTGGCGATGGCCGGGCGGGTCACGGAGGCACGCGAGGTGTTCGTGCGGGCAGCCGCGTACGCCAACGACGTCGGCCTGCTCGCCGAGGAGGTCGACCCGGCCACGGGCGAGTTGCTCGGGAACTTTCCGCAGGCCTTCAGCCACATCGGCCTGGTCAACGCGGCGTGGGCGATCACCCAGGCGGAGCAGCGCAGTTCGTCGCCCGGGTAGACGCCCAAGACCTGGAGGAGCCGCCTGCCGACCCAGCGCCGCCTGCCGACCCAGCGCCGCCTGCCGACGCAGCGCCGCCTGCCGACTCAGCGCCGCCTGCCGACTTCCGCCCGCCTGCCGGCCCTCGGCCGACCGCTTACCCCCGCCCGACTGTTGGCTCCCACCCGACCGCTGGCCCCCCACCCGACCGCTGGCCCCCACCCGACCGCTGGCCCCCACCCGACCGCTGGCCCCCACCCGACCGCTGGCCCCCGACCGATCGCTGGCCCCCGACCGTCGGCAGGCTTGCAGCCGTCGGCAGGCTTGCGGGGCTCGACGCCTGCTGCTCCCCGACTGTCCCTGAGGCCTGCGCGGTGTCGCATGGCCACGCCGCCGGAGACGGCGATGCGAGCGCCCGGTCGGACCCTGCCGCGGTCAGCCCCGCCGCGGTCAGCCCCGCCGCGGTCAGCCCCGCCGGCGCGCCCGCGCTGCTTCCGCTGCTGTGCAGGCGGCGCAGCTTCCGGGCGTGCCGCTGTGCGAGGCCCCAATCGCGGTGGCGGGCATGCTCGCGCCGAAACTCTTCGGCCGCCGGAGAATAATTGCGCCGCCGGCTACAGTCACGCATTCCGTCCAGTTCACTTCTGGTGAAGAACCCGAGCTGCCCCATACCAGAATTATTTCACTTCGGAGAATGCAGCGGTAAGCCCGAATCCCCAGTCGATCGTGCCAATATGGCCTCCGGGTGACCGTGATCAAAAGACATTTTCACCGGTCTCCGAAGATAGCGGCGATCCCATTTCCGGCATCGACCAGCAGAGCCACCCACCCTGCGCGACGGGCCGCGTTCACCGCAACCGAGCAGGCTCCGAACCGTGGCCCGACCATCACGAACGCGTAGCCGGCCGCACCCACCGCGACCAGCCAGACGCCGGGCCATGGCAACCCCGCGCAATCACCCCGACCAGGCAGGCACCATTTGAAAGCGTCGAACTTCAGGACTGCTTGACGGCGGCAAGAACCGCATCCAACCGCCCGTCAAGCGGCCCACCCAATTCCAATACCGGCGTATCCGGCCAAAGATTGTCGCCGGCGCCGACGAGCGGATGCTGAGCACCGAGCGGGACATCAGCGCCAGGTAGTCCTCCAGCGACGGCGGAAACTGGAAAAGGCGATCTCAGCCTCGGGACAGGCGGGCCAGGGCGCGCTGCCGCAAGGCAAAAGCCTCCTTCGCCGCGTCGCGCAGCCCAGCTACCAAAGGCGAACGGGAGCGACGCGCCCACGGCACCGGCACCTCGATGGTCCCGTACTTCTGCTTGTAGGAGTTGCCGCCCACGAAGTCGAACTCGGTGACGCCGCGGGAACGAGCCCACCGCAGCGCATGCCAGATCAGGGCCTCGTTGGGGCGCAGATGCTGGTCGGGGCGGTACGACGCCCCGCCCCAGAAGTACATGGTGCGGTGATACCAGGGCAGTACGGCGGTGGCGATACAGCGGCCCTCAGGGTCGCGGGCTCGCAGCAGCAGGATGCTGCCGGACGGCGAGAGATTGCGGATCAATGCGCGGACGCGGTCGATCGAATACGTCGGCACGAGATTCTGTTTCGCGAAAACGTCGCGCAACTGGGCGTAGAAATCATCGGCGAATGAGGGATCATCGTGCGCCTCTTCGATGACGACGCCGGACTTTTGGGCCTTGCGGATGTTGCGGCGGCAGGCCGAGGCCATCGCGCCGAACAATTGATCTTCGGACGGGGAGAGATCGATCACGGCGGTCGGCGCGGAGGCCCAGCGCATGCCGAGCCCGTCGAGATCGGCCTCGGAAGCGAAGCGATCGCGCACCTCGAGGTGCGCGCAGCCGAGCGAACCGAACGCGAAGGGTGCGAGCGCCGACAGGGCGGCTCGCCGCGAGACCCCGGGTTGCAGGTTGAAGCCCTGGTAGGAGGTGGTCCAGCCGGCCATCGGGCTGCCCAGGATGCGCAGGCCGAAGCGCCTGGTGACCAGGCCGGTGAAGTGACCGACGGTGGCGGGGCCGTCATGGACGGTGGCCAGCACGGGCTCGGCGTGCTGGGCCTCGGCGACGAACCGCAGCCACTGCGGGGTGTGGAAGAGCAGGCGATCCGCGTACGCCTCCCGGTCGCGCCACAGCTCGGCGGTGGGCTCGGCCCGTCGCAACTCCAGCATGGGATCCCCCGGGGAAAAGCTGGGCCCTGAATAACCCTCCGCCGGATGATGCGCCGCCGATCGCCCATTTCGCAAGGACCGTTCGGGCGCGATTAATTGAATATGAAATTCCCTCGCATTCCATATGACAATTGCTACTGACGCTACCCGCCACGCATTTGTCAGCCTGGAAACATGCGGTCGCCGACCCCCATCCAACGACGCCTGAACGAGCTCGGGCTGCGCAGCCGCCTGCGCCGGCGGCCGCGGCTGCAGGGCCGGATCCTGGCCCTGGCCAGCGCGCGCAAGCGACTGCCGGCCACAGCGGGCCTCTACTTCCCCTTCTACCACGACGTGCTGCCGGAATACGCGAACGGCCTGCGCCGCCACCTCGCCGCGTTCCAGGAGCGCGGGCCGCTGATCTCCTGGACCGCGGCGCTCGAGGTGCTCACCGGCACGCGCAGGCTCGACGGGCCGATGTTCTGCCTCTCCTTCGACGACGGCCACGCGAGCTGGCGGGATGTGGTCGCCCCGATCCTGGCCGAGCGGAGCATCCCGGCCACGTTCTTCGTCACCACCGGCCTGATCGGGCAGCCGGGCAACCTGAGCTGGAACGACTGCCGTGACCTGCGAGCTGCCGGCCACACTGTCGGCTCTCATACGATCACCCATCCCCGCCTCGCCGACTGCGACGACGAGACGGCCTTGCGGGAGATCGCCGAGTCGAGAAAAGAGCTCGAGGACGAGCTCGGCACCGAGATCAAAGACTTCGCCGCCCCGTACGGAAACCCTGCGGTTGATCTTGGAGACCGGGAGATCCGCGCGGCGCGTGAGGCCGGTTATCGCAGCTTCGCCACGACGCTGCGGCCGGCCATGCACGTGGGCGACTCTCCGATGTGGATTCACCGGCAGGGACTGCACCCGGCCTGGCCGCTCTCGGCAGTAAGGACACGCGTTCATGAGTGACACGCGCATCTTCCTGTCGCCGCCCGACGTCAGCGACGTCGAGCGCAAGCTGCTGCTGGCGGCCTTCGACTCGAACTGGGTCGCGCCGGTCGGCCCCGACCTCGACGCGTTCGAGGCGCAGGTCGCCGAGCTGGTCGGCGTGCGGCACGCGGTGGCCCTCGCCAGCGGCACCGCGGCGCTGCACCTCGCGCTGGTGGCGGCCGGTGTGCGGCGCGGCGACACCGTGCTGGTCCCCTCGTTCACCTTCGCCGCGACCGCGAACGCGGTGATGTACCTGGGCGCCCGCCCGGTCTTCCTCGACTCGACCCCGCAGAGCTGGAACGTCGACCCGGAGCTGATCGCCCAGGAGCTGCGCGCCCGGGCGGGAGCGGGCCAGCTGCCACGCGCGGTGATCGCGGTCGACATGTACGGCCAGTGCGCCGATTACCAGCCGCTGCTCGACGCCTGCGACCGCTACGGCGTGCCCCTCATCGAGGACGCGGCCGAGGCGCTCGGTGCGTCCTACCGCGGCAGACCGGCCGGCTCGTTCGGCCTCGCGGGGGTGCTGTCCTTCAACGGCAACAAGATCATCACCACCGGCGGGGGCGGCATGCTGCTCACCGACGACGGCGGCGTGGCCAAGCGGACCCGGCACCTGGCCACCCAGGCCCGCGAGCCGGTCGCGCACTACGAGCACCGCACAGTCGGCTACAACTACCGGCTGAGCAACCTGCTCGCCGCCGTCGGCCGCGGCCAGGTGCAGCGGCTCGCCGAAATGATCGCCGCGCGGCATGCGACGGCCCGCTACTACCGCGAGGCGCTGGGCGACCTGCCGGGCCTCAGCTTCATGCCGGTCGCCTCCTACGGCCGGCCGAACTGGTGGCTCACCTGCCTGCTGGTCGACCCCGACGAGTTCGGCGCCGACCGCGACCAACTGCTCGCGCGCCTCGCGCGGCACAACATCGAGGCCCGGCCGGCCTGGAAGCCGATGCACCTGCAGCCGGTCTTCCAGGACTGCGTGATGCGCGGCGGCGAGGTCAGCGCCGACCTCTTCCGCCGCGGGCTGTGCCTGCCGAGCGGCTCGGCGCTCACCGAGAACGACCGGGAACGCGTCGTCGCAGCCGTGCGGGAGGGCTGAGCATGCGCATCGTCTACATCCACCAGTACTACTGCAATCCCGGGATGACCGGCGGGATCCGCTCCTACGAACAGGCCCGGCGGCTGGTCGCGCGGGGCCACACCGTCGACGTCATCACCACCGACATCGCCGGAGGCCCGCGGCGGGTCACCGACGACGACGGCGTCACCGTGCACTGGTACCCGGTGCCGTACTCGAATCACATGTCGTACGCCCGGCGCCTGCGCGCCTTCGGTGAGTTCATGGTGCTCGCCGCGGCGAAGGCCGCACGCCTGAAGGCCGACCTGGTCTTCGCCACCAGCACCCCGCTCACGGTCGCGGTGCCCGGGGTCGCCGCCGCGCGCCTGCGGCGCGTCCCGTTCGTCTTCGAGGTGCGCGACCTGTGGCCCGAGGTGCCGATCGAGATGGGCGCGCTGCGCAACCCCCTGGCCCGGAGGCTCGCCTGCGGCCTCGCCAACTTCGCGTACCGCAACGCCACCGAGGTCATCGCGCTCTCGCCGGGCATGGCGGCGGGCGTGACCGCCCGCCGGCCAGAAACCAGGATCACGATGATTCCGAACGCCGCCGACATCGAGCTGTTCGAGGGCGTACGGCCGGAAGCGGTGCGCCGCTTCCGCGAGGAGCACCGCTGGCTGGGCGACCGGCCGCTGATCGTCTACACCGGAGCGCTGGGCGCCGTGAACGGGGTCGACTACCTCGTGCGGGCCGCGCGGCGGATGCACGAGCTCGACCCGGACGTCCAGGTGCTCATCGTCGGGCACGGCCGGGAATGGGAGTCCACCAAGGCGCTCGCCGCCGCGCACGGGCTGCTCGACACGACCGTGCACATGTGGGAGAAGGTGCCCAAGGCCGACCTGCCGGTGATCCTCGGCGCCGCCACCATGTCGTCGAGCTTCGTACGGCCCATCCGCGCGCTCTGGGAGAACTCGGCCAACAAGTTCTTCGACGCGCTCGCGGCCTCCCGGCCCATCGCCATCAACTACGGCGGCTGGCAGGCCGACCTGCTGCGCGAGACCGGCGCCGGGCTGGTCCTCGACCCGAGCGACGCCGACGAGGCGGGCAAGCTGCTGGCCGACCGCCTCCGCGACGACGAGTGGCTGCGCCGGGCCCGCGAGGCCGCCCACCGCCTCGCCGTCGAGCGCTTCTCCCGCGAGCTTCTCTTCGACCAGTTCGAACAGGTCTTGACCCGGGCTTCAGGAGTGCGCGTTGGAACTGCGTGAATACGTCAAGGCTTGCCGGCGCCGATGGCCCTGGCTCCTCGTCCCGGTGCTGATCGCGGCGGGCGTGGCGGCCGGTCTGTCGCTGTCCTCGCCGCCGGCCTACCGATCGTCGATGGTCCTGTTCATCACCACCGGATCCGGGGATCCGGACGCCAAGGCGAGCCGGCTCAACTCGTACATCGCGCTGCTCACCGGCCCGCGGGTGGCCTCGACCGTGGTCGACAAGGTCGGCCCGCCGCTCACCGCCGACCAGGTGCGCGAGAGCCTCTCGGCGCAGGTGCAGGACGGCACCGACCTGCTCGTGGTCACCGCCACCGACCCGGACGCCGACCGCAGCAAGCGGATCGTCACCACCGCCACCACCGCGCTGGTCGGCCTGGCCAAGCAGCTCGACCCGCCCAGCGCCGCCGCGACCGACGGGCCGAAGCCCTCGGTCACCATCGCCCAGGACCCGGTCACCACCCGCGAGCCCAGCAACCTCGTGCGCAACCTCGCCTTCGCGGCCGTGCTGGGCCTGCTGATCGGCGCGATCGCCGTCGCCGTGCGGGAGGCCACCCGCAAGACCGTGAACGACGAGGACGACCTTCGCCGGCTCGGCCTCGGCGCGGTCGGCGTCATCTCGCTCGGCCGCTCGTCGGGCCTGCCCGGCGAGGCGCTGGCCGAGGGATTCCGGCGGCTGCGCAGCCTGTTGCCCGAGATCGGGCGCGGGTCGCGCGGCTCGTCGCTGCTGCTGGCCGGCAGCCACTCCAAGGAGGGCACCACCGCGGTCGCCTGCGGGCTCGCCATCGCGATGGCCGAGACCGGCGCCCGGGTCGTGCTGGTCGACGCCAACCTGCGCACCCCGGGCGTGGGTCGCTACCTGGCGCTGGACGCCGGGCCCGGGCTCGCCGACGTGCTGGCCGGGCGGGCGTCGGTGCGCGAGGTGCTGCGCGACTCGCTCGACGGGCGGCTCACCGTGGTGCCGTGCGGGGAGAGCCGGACCGACCCGGGCGAGCTGCTCGCCTCGCCGCGGCTCGGCGCCGCGGTGCGGGCGCTCACCGAGACCTTCGACGTGGTGCTGGTGGACGCGCCGCCGCTGCACGGGGTGGCCGACGGCGTGGTGCTGAGCAAGGTGACCGACAGCTCTCTGCTCGTGGTGCGGGCCAACCACACGCCGGTCGCCGACGTCCAGCGCTCGAAGGACCTCCTCGAGCGGGTCGGGGCGAAGCTGGCCGGGGCGGTGCTCAACGCGCTGCCGCGCAAGCTGCCCACCGGGACCGGCTGGCACAGGGAGCGGGCGGCGGTGCCCGGCGGCGCCGGGCTCGGGCTGGTCACCGGGGACGCCGACGTCGCCGAGACGATGGTGATCACACCGGACACCGGGCCGGTCAGCGGGCCGGTCAGCGGGCGAGCGCGGGTGAATCGGCCTCGCGGCAAGGCGACAGTGGTCAACATCGAACCGGACGGCACGCGCGAGCCCGAGAACCTGCCGGCTCAGCGGGAAGACCCCGATGACTGAGCAGCGGGTCGCCGCCGACCCGATCGGCTGGCTCGGCGAGCGGCTCCGCGAGCCGTACGTCCAGCTGGTCGCGTCGCAGCTTCTCATCGGCGTGGTCGCGCTGGCCGCGAACATCATGATGGTGCGGGCGCTCACCCCCGCCCACCGCGGCGAGGTGGCGCTGCTGCTGCAGGTCGTGTACCTGGCCACCCAGGCGTTGCTTCTCGGCACGGAGCGCAGCTTCGTGGCGGCCTATCACGAGGTGCCGCCGGCCACGGCGGTGCGGCTCTACGGCCGGCTGCTCGTGGCGCCGGCGCTGCTCGGCGTGGCCGCCGCGGCGGCGTACGCGATGCTCGCACCCAGCCGGCTCACCCCCGGCCCGGCCGTGCTCGCTCTGGTGACCATTTTCGCGATCGTCGAGGCGGCCAGCCTCGCGAGCCGCTCGGTCGCGATCGCGGCCGGGCGGGTGCACGACTTCCTGGCCTCGCGCGTCATCGAGTCGATCCTGCTGCTCGCCGTCATGGCCGTGCTGTTCCTCGCCCGCGTGGACAGCCCCGAGCTGTGGCTCGGCTCCTACATCGTCGCCTGCCTCGCCCCGACCGCCGGCTACGTGGTCTATTGGCTGCGCCTGCCGGGCGGCGCCGTCTCCGACGAGAACCGCCTCGTGCGACGGCAGGGCGTCGCGCTGTTCCCGGCCGCCATCTCGAACATGGCGATGCTGCGCTCCGACCGGCTCGCGCTGCCCGCGCTCGCCTCCACCACCGCGCTCGGCCTCTACACCGCCGTCGCCACCATGACCGAGCTGCTGGCCTGGCCGCTGCGCGCCTACGCCGACTCGCGGCTGGGCCGCTGGCGGGCCGCTCACCGCGACGGCACGCTGCGCACCCGGCCGATCGTCGTCGCCGCCGTTTGCTACGTGCTCGTCGCGGCCCCGCTCGTGGCCGGCGGCCTCTATCTGCTGATCGTGCCGGTCTTCGGCGAGGACTACGCGCCCGCCCGAGCGGTCGTGCTGCCGCTCGTGCTCGCGGCCGGGCTCTACGCGGTCTCCCGGATCAGCCTCGGCCTGCTGGTCGCGAAGGGGCACGGCACGCTGGTGTCGGCCGCCGAGATCGCCGGGTTCGTCGTGAGCTTCGCCTGCTACCTGCTGCTGATCCCGGGGCATGGCATCGCGGGCGCCGCCTGGGGATCGCTGATCGGGTACGGCGCCGGCCTGGTCTTCGCGCTGATCACCACGAGGTTCGCGCGTGACCGCATCTCGCCCTCCGCCGCGCGTGAGGCCGGCGTGTCATGAACCGGCGGGTCTTCTTCGCCCCGGTGCTGGTGCTGATGCTGGTCGCGATCGGCGGCCGGTTCACGCTCGACCGGGCCGGCTTCCCCGACCTGGCCTGGGTCGACCTGCGGGTGATCGGGCTGGCCGCCGCGCTCGCCGTGCTGGTGGTCGACATCGCCCGCCGACCCGCCCTGGATCTGGCGGCCCCGCGGCGCGAGGGCTGGCTGATCGCCGCCGTGCTGTTCTTCCTCTACCAGATCGCCTCGGGCCTGTGGGCGCCCTCGGCCTCGCGGGTCGGCCCGCAGACGCTCGATCTGGTGCTGATGGCGGGGCTGACCGTCGCCTTCTACCTGTACGCGATCGGCGACCCCGCATCGGTCGTGCGCACCACGTTCTGGCTGTTCTACCTGGCCGGGATCGTCTTCGCGCTGGCCGCCATCTTCATCAACGGCCCCGGCGAGCAGGGCCGCTACTCGGCCTTCGGCGGCGGCCCGAACGTCTTCGTCCGCATCCAGATCCTCGGCATCATCGCCGCCATCGCCCTGTTCCTGCACCACCGTCGCTGGTGGACGCTCGCCCCGGTGCCGCTGTTCCTGCTCGCCGCGGTGCTCTCCGGCTCGCGGGCAGGCCTGCTGGCCGGCGCCGCGGTCGGCGCGGTTGCGCTGCTGAGGCTGCGGCACCGGCTGCGCGCCGCACCGGTCGTCGCGGCGGGCGTGGGGCTGGTCGTGGCCGCTGCGATCGCCTGGCAGTTCGCGCCGCCCGCGTTCACCAGCCTGTTCGAGGAGCGGTTCGTCGAGCAGACCGTGCAGGACCACTATCTCTCCGACCGCACCAGCATCTGGCAGGCGGCCGGAAAGCTGGCGGTCGAGCATCCCGTCGTCGGCACGGGGCTGGACGGCTTCTACGGCACGATCGGCATCAACCAGGGCGTCGAGTACCCGCACAACTACCTGCTCGGGGTCGCCGCCGAGGGCGGCCTCATCGGGATCGCCCTGCTGGCCACCACGATCGTGTTGTGGGCCGGCACCGTGCGGGGCGCCCGCGGAAGCGGCCTGGCCGTGGCCGCCGCCGTCTTCGTGGCCCTGAGCAGCCTGTTCTCCGGCGACTACTACGACGCGCGGCTCGCCTGGCTGTTCGCCGCCCTCGCCGCCGCGGCCGCGGTGGTCCCCTCCCGAAAGCTGGTCCTGACATGACTACCCGTCGGGCGCTTCTCCTGCTGGGCGCCGCCTCGGCGGTGGCCGCCTGCGGGCGTGGCAACGACGTCCCCGCCATGATGACGCCGCTGCCGGCCGAACCGGCCTCGCCGCCGCCGACGGCGAACCTGAAGTCGGTCGCCCAGTGGACCGAGGTGTTCCTGCAGAGCTGGGACTACCAGTACGCGAACAGCACGCCGATGTCGAAGTCGCCGGACAGCTGGGACCACTACGACCTGTCCTACTCGGTCGACTCGTGCATCGCGATGTTCCGGGCCACCCACGAGAACCGCTACCTCGACCGGGCGCTGCAGTTCGTCGAGAACGTGGCCACCGCCGCGGCCCCGTCGAAGTCGTTGCGGCACAGCAGCTTCCACGACGGCTACCTCGGCTGGGCGTCGTCGAAGTCGGGCGAGGGCGGCGACGAGGTGCCGCTCTACGAGAGCTACTTCTGGCGCTACGGCACGGCGCTGCTGGTGGCCATGCGCGACGGCCGGGTGCAGGGCGACCGCTACCGGCGGCTGCTCGACTTCGCCGAGGTGAACGTCTTCGAGAAGTGGTACGCGCGGGGGGCCGGCGAGACCATCTACCGCGACCGCACACACCTCGCGGCGCACTGGGCGCTGATCGCCCGCAACCTCGCGCAGGTCACCACCGACGCGGCCCGCAAGGCCCGCTACCAATCGGTCGCCGGCACCATCGACCAGCGGCTGCGCGGTCAGCTGCGCCGCAACCCGGTGGAGCCGACCGCCTACTTCTGGTCGGATCGCTGGGGCTCGGCGAAGAGGCCCGGGCAGGACGTGAGCCACGGCAACGGCGTCATGGCGTACGTCGCGGAGGCCGGCTGGGCGCGGGCGGAGACGGCGGCGTTCGCGTCGCTGCTCACGAAGGTGATCTGGCCCGGCGGCACGACCTACAAGGGCTACGTGGACGGCAGTGGATCGGACAACGGGTGGTTCTCGGACGGGTTCGTGAAGCTGGGCCGCTTCGACGCGGGCGCGCAACTGCGACTCGACGGGCATCGGGTGGTCAACGATCAGTTCGCCGCGAACATGGCGCTCAACGCCCGGATTCTCAAGGGGGGATGATGTCGGCTTCGCTTCTGACGCCGGACGCTCCGGAGTGGGCCTCGGCCCTGCAACGGCTCCGGCACGACATGTACCACGAGCCGGCGTACGTCGTGCTCGATGCTCGCCTCTACGGTGGGTCGCCGGCCGCCTTCCACTACGCCGAGGGTGACCACGTTCTCCTCATGCCGCTGATCGTGCGGGACATTCCGGACAGCGCCCTGCGGGACGCCCTGTCTCCCTACGGCTATCCCGCTCCGGTCAGCTCCACCGCCGACCCCGCCTTCTGGGATCGCGCGTGCGACGCCATGCGGGCGTCACTTCGCCATCGTTGTATTGTTACGACTTTTGTGCGGCTGCACCCGTTGCTGGAGGCCCCGCTCGACGTGCTGGGCAGGCACGGGTGCCTGGTGCGGCACGGGGAGACGGTCTCGATGGACCTGACCGTGAGCCTCGACGAGATGTGGAGCCAGACCCGATCGGACCACCGCAACCACATCAACCGCGCCCGCCGGGCCGGCACCAAGGTGGTCTTCGACGACTGGGACCGCCTCGCCGAGTGGGTCGGCGTCTACCACGACAACATGCGGCGGGTCGGCGCCTCCGACTACTACTTCTTCACGTACGAGCACCTGTCCGCCCTGCACGACGCGGTCGGCGACCGGATGCACCTGGCGGTCGCGCTCGAGGGCGACGAGGTGGTCGGCGGCAACACGTTCTTCGAGCACGACGGCATCGCCACCGGGTACGTCTCCTCCACCCGCCGTGCGCGCGGCCGGTACGCCGACGAGATGCTCTACGACGAGGTGCGGCGGTTCTGCAAGGCGCGCGGCGGCGCCGTCTTCCACCTCGGCGGGGGCAAGGGCGGCGGCAACGACTCGCTGTTCTCGTACAAGTCCGGCTTCTCGCCGAGCCGGCACGCGTTCCACACCTGGCGCGTGGTCACCGACCCCGAGGCGTACCAGAAATTGGTTGTGGAGAGAAAGCCGCAAGCGGACCCCGAGGATCTCGCCGCCACGTTCCCGTCCTACCGCTGAGGAGCCACCATGCGGATCACCTGCGTCGGCGGCGGCCCCGCCGGTCTCTACTTCGCGGTGCTGGCCAAGCAGGCCGGCCACGAGGTCACCGTGCTCGAGCGCAACCCGGCCGGCGTCACCTACGGCTGGGGTGTGGTGTTCTGGGACGACCTGCTCGACGACCTGTTCCGGCACGACCCGGTCAGCGCCCGGCGGATCTGGGACGCGGCCTACAAGTGGGACGAGTACGAGGTGCGCGCCACCGGCAAGCCGGTCGGCCACCTGGCCGGGTACGGCTTCAGCCTGGGCCGGCACCGGCTGCTCGACATCCTCGCCGAGCGGGCGGCCGAGCTCGGTGTCGACCTGCGCTACCGCGCCGACGTTTCCGACCTCCCGCCGGCCGACCTGGTGGTGGCCTGCGACGGCGCGGGCAGCCGGATCCGCGAGCGCGACGCCGAGCATTTCGGCGCCGAGGTCGAGGCGGGCCGCAACCGCTACATCTGGCTGGGCACGCCGCACGTGTTCCGCACCTTCACGTTCGGCTTCGAGAAGACCGACGCCGGCTGGATCTGGTTCCACGCCTACCCGTTCACCGACGAGGCGAGCACGTTCATCGTGGAGTGCACGCCCGAGACGTGGGAAGGGCTGGGTTTCGGCGAGCTGACCGGCCGGGACGGCTGCGACCTGCTCGCCACGATCTTCGCCCGGCACCTCGGCGGCGAGCCGCTGATCGACCAGCGGGCCGAGACCGGCGGCACCGGCTGGATGAGCTTCCGCCGGGTCGCCAACCGGCGCTGGGACCACGGGAACGTGGTGCTGATGGGCGACGCCGCGCACACCACGCACTTCGCGATCGGCTCGGGCACGAAGCTGGCGATGCAGGACGCGATGGCCCTCGCCTCGTCCCTGTCCACCGCCGACGATCTGCCGGCCGCGCTGGAACGCTACGAGCATCAGCGTCGTTCGCAGCTGGCGCCGTTGCAGCAGGCGGCGAAGGCGAGCAGCGAGTGGTTCGAGCGGATGCCGGAATACGGCGACCTGCCGGCGAAGCAGTTCTCCTACGCGCTGTCCAACCGGCGCGGCACGTATCCGCTGTGGCGGTACATGCTGCACGTGACGACGCAGGGAGGGCCGCCGCGGGCGATGCTGCGGTGGGCGCTGACGCTACGCCGCTGGAGCCGGGCGCGGCGGCGGGTCACGGCCGTCGAGGGCGGCGGCTTCGGGGGCGGCGAGCAGCACCGCCGCGATCCGGCGCACGTCGGCGGCTGAGCAGCGGTGGTCGACGGGGACGGTGAGCATGCGGCCGGCCAGGTCGGCCGCCTCGTCGTCCCCGCTCCACAGGCTTCCGCGGTCCTGACGCCAGTGCACGGGCGCGTAGATGCCGTGCGCGGCAAGGTGTTTCAGAAGGCCGTCTCGTTCGGCTGACGTGCGGCAGACGAGCTGGGCGCGGAACGGCCCGGCCGTCACGGGCGCCTCGGCGGCCAGGGCGCGGGCGTTGGCGATTCCCTTGTCCCGCAGGCCGGAAGCGTCGATCAGCGGGAGCACCGCGGCGGTGAAGGCCGTCGCCGGTCCGGCGCTGCCGAGCAGGGTCTGCTCGCCGCGCTGTTGCAGCACGCGGAATTCGTCCTTGGGGATCGGGCGGCCGTCCAGCCATGCGGACTTGAGCAGCATGGCGGCGAGCTTGAGGTGGGCGCCGTCGCCGGCGCGGCCTTCCGGCCGCGGGATCTCCCGTCCGGTGGGCGACCACAACAGGCCGCCGTCGGGCACCGGCAGCGTTTTCCGCAAAGAGGCGACCGCGTACGGGGCAGAGCTGGCGCGCGCCCAGCCGCTGAGCGGGTCGTGCGAATGGTCCTCGACGACGGTGACCCCGGGGTGGGCGTCCCGCCAGGCGTTCCACGGCTCGCCGTCGTCGCGCCCGAAGAGGTTCTGGGCGAGCACGATGTCGCCGTCGCGCGCGTGCAGCGTCTCCCATCGGGGGCCGCCGTCGTCGGGCAGGTGGCGGTAGAAGGCGATCGGCACGTCGGCCGCCAGCGCCTCGGCCACGCCCATGCAGAAGTAGGACGGCACGTGGAGGCGGCCGGGCGGCCCGACGTGCCGCAGGAGGGCGCTGAGCGCGCCGCAGCCGGTCGCGAACAGCTCGTGCCGGGCCGGCAGCCAGTCGCCACCGGCCGTCAAGACCGCGGGATCCCAGTGGAACTCCGAGCCGATCTCACGCGGCACGGCGTACCTCATGCGCCTGTGCTCGTTGAATGTTGAGCTCGTCGACGTGGACCGGGGGCTCCTCGCGGTGCAACGAGACCGCGGTCATCCAGAGGATGCGCAGGTCGAGCGCGGGCGACCAGTGGTCGACATACCAGCGGTCGAGGACGAAGCGCTGGGCCCAGTCGATGTCCTCGCGGCCGTTGACCTGCGCCCAGCCGGTGATGCCGGGCTTGACCTCGAGGCGGCGGCGGTCCTCGGCCGAGTAGTTCGCGACCTGCGGCAGCACGTCCGGCCGCGGCCCGGTCAGCGCCATCCGCCCGGTGACCACGTTGACCAGCTGGGGCAGCTCGTCGAGGCTGGTGCGGCGCAAGAACCGTCCACATCGGGTGATCCGCGGGTCGTTCTCGAGCAGGCCGAACGGGTCGCCGAGGCCGATCTCCTCGGCCATCCGCACCGAGTCGTGCACCATCGTGCGGAACTTCAGCATCTGGAACGGCACCCCGTCGCGGCCCGCGCGGTCCTGGATGAACAACACGCCCTTGCCGTCGGCGATGCGGATCCAGGCGGCGATGACCAGCATCAGCGGCGAGAGCAGAACCAGCGCGACGGCGGCGGCCAGGCGATTGGCAAGGTCCCAGAGCATTCGTACGGTCATAGCGACTCCACGGTCGGGCCGGTGAGGCGATGGCGGGTGTCGAGGACGTATCCGGCGTGCTGGACGACCAGATCGAGGTCGAAGGCGTCGTGGTCGGCGAGCAGCAGCACCGCGTCGGCGGCGGCGAGCTGCTCGGCGGTCGGCTGCACCCGGGTGACGCGGCGGTCGATGTGCGCGTCCTCGACCACGTGCGGGTCGGCGGCGCGCACGTCGGCGCCCATCTCGAGCAGCAGGGCGGCGATGCGGCGGGCCGGGGACTCGCGGGCGTCGCCGCTGTTGCGCTTGTAGGCGAGGCCGAGCAGCAGCACGGTCGAGCCGTTGACGGCCTTGCGCTGCCGGTTGAGGGCGGCGACCAGGCGGCGGACGACGTAGTCGGGCATGTGGTTGTTGATGTCGTTGGCCAGCTCGACGAAGCGGAAGCTCTGGCCGAGGGCGCGCTGCACCCGCCAGGAGAGGTAGGACGGGTCGATCGGCAGGCAATGGCCTCCTACGCCCGGTCCGGGGACGAAGCGCTGGTAGCCGAAGGGCTTGCTGGCGGCGGCGTCGATCGCCTCCCAGACGTCGATGCCGAGCTCGTGCGCGAAGACGGCCAGCTCGTTGACCAGCGCGATGTTGACGTGCCGGTAGGTGTTTTCGAGGAGCTTGGCCAGCTCGGCGACCCGGGTTTCGCTTACCGGCACGGTGGTGTCGACGATCGTGCCATAAAATGTCCGGATTTTTTCGAGTGAGGTCGGATTTATCCCGGAGACCACCTTGGGTGTGCTGACCAGCGTCCATTCGGTATTGCCGGGGTCGATGCGCTCGGGGCTGTAGCCGAGGTAGAAGTCTGTTCCGGCCGTCAGCCCCGAGCCCTCCTCGAGGATGGGCGCGACCAGGTCGTTTGTGGTGCCGGGGTAGGTGGTGGACTCGAGTGCCACGGTCGCGCCCGGCCTGAGGTAGCGGGCGAGGGTGCGGGCGGCTTGCTCTATGTATGACAGATCGGGCATACCCTCGCGCAGAGGCGTCGGGACCGAGATGACGGCCACGTCGAAGCCAGCACAGGCGCGGGGGTCAGTGGCGGGGTGGAACATGCCGGCGTCCAGGATCTCGCGCAGCTCGGCGTCCTTGATGTCGTCCACATAGGATTCGCCGCCCGCGAGGCGCTTGATGCGCTCCTCGTCCACGTCGAAGCCGACCACGTCGTGGCCGACCTGGGCGGCCCGCACGGCGAGGGGCAGGCCCACGTAGCCCTGGCCCACGATGACGACTCGCATCAGTGCCTCCCGTTCTTGTGTGCCACCGTCAGCGCCGGGCTCTCGGCGAGCCACCGCAGCACCGCGATGAGGTCCTTGCGGGGTGAGGCCGGGTCGAGCAGGGACAGGACCGCGCCGTCCAGCGGCGGCACCGGCACCTGCGACAGCAGCGGGTGGTTGGGCCGCGTGTCCTCCTCGCCCGTACCGAGCAGCACCTCGTGGAGCTTCTCGCCGGGCCGCAGCCCGGTGTAGACGACCTGGATGTGCGTGTCGGCCGTGGCGGCCAGGCGCCGGGCGACGTCGGCGATCCGCACCGGCTCGCCCATGTCGAGCACCAGCACCTCGCGCGTGCTGTCGACCGCGCCGGCCTGGATGACCAGCCGCACGGCCTCCTGCACGGTCATGAAGTAGCGGGACACCTCGGGGTCGGTGACCGTGATCGGCCCGCCCTTCGCCACCTGCGCCTCGAAGGCGGTGAGCACCGAGCCGCGGCTGCCCAGCACGTTGCCGAAGCGGACGCTGCAGTAGGTGCCGGACTCGGACTCGTCGGCGGCCGCGGTGAGCCGCTCGGTGATGCGCTTGGAGTAGCCGAGCACGCTGCACGGGTCGGCGGCCTTGTCGGTGGAGATGTTCACGAACCGCTCGACGCCGTGCCGCAGCGCGGTCTGCAGCATCTGGTAGGTGCCGATGATGTTGGTCTTGAGCGCCTCGGAGGGGTGCATCTCGAGCAGCGGCAGGTGTTTGAGCGCCGCGGCGTGGAAGACGACCTGCGGACGGTGCTCGCGGAACACCTCGTCGAGGCGCTGCTGGTCGCGGATGTCGGCGACCACGAGGTTGCGGTCGTTGAGCAGGCCGCGGCCGTCGAGCGAGAGCTGCACGGCGTGCAGGCCGGACTCGTCGCGGTCGAGCATCACGAGGTCGTCGGGGTGGAACTGGGCGACCTGGCGGCACAGTTCCGAGCCGATCGACCCGCCGGCGCCGGTGACCAGCACCCGGCGGCCCGCCAGGTAGCCGGCGATCGCCGCGAGGTCGATGCCGATCTCGCGGCGGCCGAGCAGGTCGGCGTGGGAGACCGGGCGGATGTCCTCGATGCGTACGGTGCGGCCGAACAGCTCCACCACGGGCGGGACGACCTTGAGGTCGATGTTCAGCTCGCCGGCGAGCGTGCTGAGCTCGCGGACGAGGTCGGCGCCGGCGCTCGGGATCGCGATGAGCACGGCGTCGGCGCGGAACCGTCGCACGACCTCGGGCAGGGCGTGCCGGTTGCCGGTGACCGGCACGCCCATGACCCGCAGGGCGCGCTTGCGCGGGTCATCGTCGAGCAGGGCAACCGGGACGTACGGGCTGGACGGTGTGCGCAGCATCGCGCGGACCACCTGGGCCGCCCCCTCGCCGGCCCCCATCACCACGACCCGGCTGCCCTGCTCCGGCGATGGCCGCAGGCGCGAGTCCTGCAGCAGGCGCGCGGTATAGCGCACTCCGGCCTGAAGCACCAATGCGATCAGGCCGGAGGCGATGATGGCCGAGCGCGGCACGAGCCGGCCCAGCATGGTGTCGAGCAGGAACACCGCCGGCATGGTGATCGCGGCGGTCTTGGCGAGCGCGGCGATCTCCTCGAAGCAGCCGTACGACCACCGTCCGGTGTAGAGGCCGAAGCGGATGCCCGCCAGGGTCTGCACGGCGGCGGCGACCGCGGCGAGCTCGACGAGGCCGCGGAAGTTGAGGTACTCGAGGTGTCCGTCGTGCCGCAGCAGGGTGGCGATCAGCATCGCGATCGCGAGCGCCAGAGCGTCGGCGCCGGCCCGCGCGGCCCGGCCGGGAAGGGCAGCCCACAGAAGCATCGTCCATGGGGTGCCCGTGCGCCATTCGCCAGGCGCGGCCCTCCGTACCTCCATGGGGAATCCCTCCGGAAATTGTCTTTTCCGGAGAGTGCGCCGTCGGCCACCCATCGCCACAGTAGCAATTGTCACGAGCAATATGAGCGTTCTTCACGTTCGCTATTTCACGTGCATCTACCAGCACCTTCGGACTGTCCAACGTGCCTGATCGGCTTTTCCAGGACGTGAGACCTCGTTCATGTTTCCCGTGACATTTGCATCTGTTATTTGCGGCGAAATCTTTGACAGCGTCGATTCCGGGGTGTCGGGAAAATGGAGTCGGCATGAGAGTGCTGCACGTCATCAGCACGCTGTCCGCCGGCGGACCGGAGCATCAGCTGCGACTCCTGGTGAGTCGGCTGCCGCACGAGAGCGAGGTCGTCACGCTCTCACCGCCGGGCGCCGTCGCGGCCGCGCTGCGCGCCGGCGGCACCACCGTGCACGAGCTGAGCGGCCGCCGCGACCTCGCCACGGTCGGCCCACTGCGCCGCCTCATCCGCCGCGGCCGCTTCGACCTCGTGCACACCCACATGCGCCGTGCCTCCGTGCCCGGCCGCTTCGCCGCCCGGCTGGCCGGCGTCCCGAGGGTGGTCGCCACCGAGCACCAGCTCGCCGGCGAGAACGGCCGCCTCCGCGATGTGCTCGACAGCGGACACCCCGCCACGGGTCATGGCGAGCGCCGTGGCCGGTTCCACGACCAGCTCTATCTGGCCGGCGAGCGGCTCGGCCAGGTCACCATCGCGGCCTCCCCCGCGATCGCCGCCCAGCTGCAGGGGTGGGGCGTTCCCGAGTCGCGGATCGCGGTCATCCCCAAGGCCGTCGACGCCGGCGAGTTCCGTTTCGACCCGGGCCTGCGCGCCACCGCCCGCGCCCGCCTCGGCATCGCTCCCGGCGCCGCCGTCGTCGGTGGCGTAGGCCGCCTCGAACCCACCGAACGCTTCGATCGCCTCATCCGCGCCGTCGGCGAAGTTCCCGGCGCGACCCTGCTGCTGGTCGGCGACGGCCCGGCCCGCGACGCCCTGGAGAAGCTGGCCGCCATCGAGGGCATCGCCGATCGGGTCGTCTTCGCCGGCCCGGTCGCGCACGCCCGCGAGATGCTCTGTGCCATGGACGTCTTCGCGTCCCCGTCCGAGGAGACCTCCGGCCTCGTCGTCCTGGAGTCGTTGGCGGCCGGGCTGCCGGCCCTCTACGCCCGCTGCGAGCCGCTGGGACCGCGGCCCACCGTCGAGGGCGTCAAGCGCCTGACCCCGCACGACCGCGAATCGCTGCCGCGGGCGCTGCGGGCCGAGCTGCTGTGCTGCGAGGAGCGGCAGTTCCACCGCCTGCCGCCGCGCACGGCAAGCTCGCGCTACGGCGCCGACCACCTGGCCGACGAGGTCGCCCGCGTCTACGAACAAGCCGGCCGGCGCTAGCGCCGGCCTGGTCTCCGCCGGGTCAGGCGTACAGCGCCAGCCCGGTGAGGCCGATGCCGACCACCGCGTACACACCGTCGAACAGGACGATCTGGGATCCCGACACCACGCCCCAGACGACCCCGACGACGGCGAGGACTGTCGTCGCCGCCATCGAGCGCCGAGCGCGCGCCGCTCCGCGGCCGGGTCGATCGGCGAGCGCAGTGCCGCGCCGTCCCCGGCGCCGGAATCCGCGGGCGGCACGCCGGTCACCATCGGTTCTCCCCTCGGCAATGCCTGAGCCCGGAGGTTATGGGCGCCGGCGCGCGATCGCGTCATCCCGCGGGGGGTGACGCGGCTACTCGGACGCCCGCTCAGCGGTGATCGAGCGACGCAGTGGCCGGACCCGCAGCAGCCGGTCGAAGGCCAGGTAGCCGAGGCAGACGCCGAGCGTGTTGGCGATCAGGTCGTTGGCTTCGGCCCAGCGGTTGTCGTGCACGGTGAGGATCAGCACGCACTGGGTGAGCTCGATGGCCAGGCTCATCAGGAAGCCGAGCCGGATCACCCGCATCTTGTCGCGGATGCCGAAGACGAGGTGAAGGAAAGCGGCGAACGGCAACGTCATCACGACGTTCAGCACGGAGTCGCGCGGGCGGATCTGGGTCAGCGGGAACGGGTTGATCCGGAAGAGCTGCGGCTCGCCGCCGAACGACAGGTGCAGCGGTAACAGGGTCGCTCCGAGCACGGCCACCGCGTACCACCCGGCGAGCCAGGTCACGAGCAGCCGGGCCGGGGTCAGCTCACCACGGCGGCGCAGGATCACCCAAGAAACGACCATGATGAGTACGCCCAGGGGCAGGAGCACCGGCGGCCCGGGGATGACGTACTGGTCGTTTCGCATCCCTACCCACGGTACGTTCCGCTCAGTGCAGCCATCCATCCTTTCGGGCGATCCGGATCGCGTCGAGGCGGTTGCGCGCGCCGGTCTTGGAAATGATCGCCGACAAATAGTTACGCACAGTGCCGCCCGACAAATAGAGGCGGTTGGCGATGTCCTTGACCGAATCCCCCTCGGCGGCGAGCCCGAGCACCTCGAGCTCGCGCGTGCTCAATGACCGGTCGGCGTTGAGCGAGGCGGCCTGCAGCATCGGCGAGACGACCCGCTCGCCGCACGCCAGCCGCCGTACGGAATCGGCCAGTAACGCCTCGGACGCCCCTTTGACCAGAAAATTCAGCCCGGCGGCGCGCCGCCGCGGCGGCAGCATGCCGCGTTTGGCGGGGTCGGAGAGCACGAGCATGGCGCAGGACGGGATCGCCGCGTGCAGGTCGGTGGCGAAGGGCAGGAGCTGACTCACCATGTGCTCGGTGTCGAAGACGATCACGGTGGGCCACAGCTGCACCGCCCGCTCGACCAGGCCGACGTCGAGCGGCAACGTCGCGACGTAGTGCATGTCGGGTTTGGACTCGATGAGCGCGCGCACCGGGACCCCGAAATACCCCTCGTCTCGCACCACCAAAACCCGGATCATGACTCCACCTCGCCAGAGAAGCGGGACGCTACTTACCCTTCTACGCCTGCGTGTCCATTCGAGACCGACCGCCGCCCGGATGGCCCGACCTGGAGAAATCGCGCGTTTTTCCTGCTCAGTACAAATTCGCGTGGATAAATTGCCGTGGCTTCAACTTACTGCCGGACCGCAAGCGACACACCGTCCCTGGCCGATCGACCGATCCAGTTCTGGCGGATCTCCGCCCCGGCCAGCCGAAATGGCCTCATGATTTTTTGGAAATGCGTCCGAAACATCATCCAAATCGGGTTTTATGGATTTCTCGGACATCGGCCCGGGAGTATGATCTGGTTCTTCCTGACTCCGGGGGTTATCTGCCATGGCTCTCCGCGACACCCCGCCCTTCCGCGCCGACCACGTCGGCAGCCTCCTGCGGCCGCAGCGCCTGCTCGACGCGCGGCAACAGCGCGCCGAGGGCAAGCTCGACGCCGACGAGCTGCGCGCCGTCGAAGACGAGGCGATCCGCGACGTCGTCCGCATGCAGCGCGACGTCGGGCTGCGCTCGGCCACCGACGGCGAGTTCCGGCGCACCTCCTGGCACATGGACTTCATCTATCGCCTCGGCGGCATCCACCCTACCGACGAAAAGATCCAGGTGCACTTCCGCAACGCCCAGGGCGACCTCGACTTCGAGTCGGCGGCGCTCGCCATCGACTCCCCGGTCCGCCTCGACGAGACCATCTTCGGCGACGACTTCACGTTCCTCGCGGGCCTCGTCGACCCTGGCGTCACCGCGAAGCTGACCATCCCGTCGCCCAGCATGGTCCACTACCGGGGCGGGCCGGCCGCGATCGACCCGGCCGTCTACCCCGACGTCGAGCAGTTCTGGGCCGACCTCAGCGCCGCCTACGCCGAGCAGGTCCGCCGCGTCGCGGCGCTCGGTTGCCGGTACCTGCAGCTCGACGACACCAGCCTCGCCTACCTGAACGACCCGTCGCAGAGACGGCTGCTGACCGAGCGCGGCGACGACGCGGAGCATCAGCACCTGCGCTACATCAAGCAGATCAACGCCGCCATCGCCGACCGGCCCTCGTCGCTGGCCGTGACCACCCACATGTGCCGGGGCAACTTCCGCTCGTCGTGGGCCGCTTCCGGCGGGTACGACTTCGTGGCCGAGGCCCTGTTCTCCGAGCTCGCCGTCGACGGGTTCTTCCTCGAGTACGACGACGACCGCTCGGGCGGCTTCGCGCCGCTGCGCTTCGTGCCGCCCGGCAAGATGGTCGTGCTCGGCCTGGTCACCACCAAGCGCGGCGAGCTCGAGTCGAAAGACTCGCTCAAGCGCCGCATCGACGAGGCGAGCAAGTACATCCCGCTCGAGCAGCTGTGCCTCTCGGGCCAATGCGGCTTCTCCTCGACGGTCGAGGGCAACGCGCTCTCGTACGACGAGGAGGTCGCCAAACTGAGCCTGATCGTGGAGACGGCGTCCGAGGTCTGGGGCTAGAAAGCCTTCTCGTAGAGATCGCGCAGGCCGGGAAGGTCGGCCTCGCCGCTGAAGCCGCAGATCATCACCGTGCCCTGCGCCGAGGCGACGAGGTAGTCCTTGCCGGTCTCGAACTTGCCGCTGCCCAGCATCTGCTCGGAGCCGCCGCCGGCCTGGGCGACCTCCACCTGGCCGGCGGGCGCGCCCTTGTAGATCTTCGTGACATGGAGCCGCACGACGTTTCCGGCAATGCCGGTCACGGTGCCGGCAAAGGCGAAATCGGCGGCTTCGGCCAGGCGGGCCGCTTGCGGCTCAGCGCATTTCGCGCGTACGGCGGTGAGCGTGAGCTTGGTCGTCGGGCCCGCGCCCGCGTCGGTCGACGCCGCGGGACCACCCGCTTGCGGAGTAGACGGCTCGCCGGGGCGGGTCAGCAGCCACCCGCCACCGGCGACGATCATCACGAGGACGGCCGCGGCGAGCGCAACGAGCCGCCGCCCTCGGAAGGCCGCCACGCCGGCCCCCGTAGCGGGACTGGTCGTCGAGGTCATGGTCTCTCCTAGGAGTCGCGAGACGCGGTCGGGAGCGAGCGGCGGCAGCGACGCCGCCGGGTCGGCCCGCCGCAGACGTTCGCGAAGGTCGTCGTCGGTCACGGCCGTCTCCCCTCTGTCGACTCCTCATGTCCGCCGGCGTCCTCGAGCTTTCGCAACTCCTCGCGAAGTTTCTGCTTGGCCCGATGCAGACGGATGCTCGCCGCGTTCGCCGAGATCCCCAGCACGACGGCGATCCCCGTCGCCGTCAAGTCCTCCCACGCCCACAGGCGCAGCAACTCGGCGTCCTCGGCCCGCAGCCCTTCCATCGCCGCCGCCAGGCCGTCCCCCTCCCCCGGCCCCTCCACCGCCCGCGGCGGCGGATCGACCGCCGAGATCCGGGCGACCAGCCGTTCCTGGCGCCGTCGCCCGCGCTCGGCGTTGGCGAGGCAGTTGCGCGCCACGGCGTAGACCCACGGCAGGTGATCGTCCGGCATGTCATCGAGCCGCCGCCAGCACACCAGCAGCGTCTCGGAGAGCACGTCGTCCGCGGTCGCCGGATCGGTGCGCCGCGCCAGATACCGCCGCACGGCCTCGATCCACCCCGGCGCCAGCTCTTCGAACCGCCGCCGGCGCACGTCCACGTTCACCAGGTCCACCTTCAGCTATGTCCGGCACCGCCCGAACTCTTTCACGCCGCGCCCGGCCGATCTCCGCCCACGCCGCCACCTCAGAGATCTTGATAACTCCAGGCGCGGAGCGCGCGGCAAATCATCAACGTGCACCGCCACCGCGCCGTCTCTTCACGGGCGGTGAGCGCGGCTACCCCCTTGTGCGGTCGGCGGCGGGCCACCGCCGCCGCCTGGGTGGTCAGTGACGTGTGGCCGCCAGGCGGTCGCGGCGGTCGTGGGACAGGTCGGTGTGGTGGGATTCGCCAGGGTGGCTGTCGGGGTCGACGTGGACGGTCGCGCTGGTCAGTCGGGGCACGCCGTGGGTGAGCTGGTGCTCCGCGTCGGCGGCGATCTCGTGCGCGTCGAGCAGGCTGAGCCGGGCGTCGACGACGACGGCGGCCTCGGCGTGCATACGGTGGCCGATCCAGCGCAGCCGCAAGCCCGACACGTCGTGCACGCCGGGGATGCCGCGCAGGGTCTGCTCGGCTTGGTCGACCAGCTCGGGCTCGACGCGGTCCATGAGCCGGCGGTAGACCTCGCGGGCGGCGTCCTTGAGCACGAACGCGATGGCGACGGTGATGGCGAGGCCGACGACCGGGTCGGCCCAGCTCCAGCCCAGCCACGCGCCGCCGGCGGCGAGCACCACGGCCAGTGAGGTGAAGCCGTCGGTGCGGGCGTGCAGGCCGTCGGCGACAAGCGCGGCCGAGCCGATCCGCCGGCCGACCGTGATGCGGTAGCGGGCGACGATCTCGTTGCCCAGGAACCCGATGACACCAGCGGCGAAGACCCACGGCAGATGGGTCATCTCCCGCGGGTTGACCAGCCGCTCGATGGCGAACCAGGCCGCGGCGACCGAGGACCCGGCGATGACCAGGACGATGATGACGCCGGCCAGGTCTTCGGCGCGGCCGAAGCCGTACGTGTAGGCCCGGGTCGCCGCCCGCCGGCCGAGCCAGAACGCGATGCCGAGCGGGATGGCGGTGAGCGCGTCGGCCACGTTGTGCAGGGTGTCGCCGAGCAGCGCCACCGATCCCGAATACACCACGATCAGGGCTTGCAGGGCCGCGGTCACGCCGAGCCCGGCCAGCGAGATCCAGAGCGCCCGCATGCCCTCGCGCGACGCCTCCATCGCCGGGTCGACCTTGTCGGCGCTGTCGTGCGAATGCGGCTTGATCAGGTGCCGGACGCGCCCGCCGAAGCCGCGCTCATGCCCATGATCATGCCCGCGATGAGGACCGTGCCCGTGATCCCCGTGCCCGTGATCTTCGTGCTCGTGATCTTCGTGCTCGTGCTCGGCCATCGTGAAGCCCCTGTGCGAGTGCGGGATCCGGTCCGGTCCAGTCTAGGCCCGATACTAGTCGTGCGACAACGCGGCAAATACCAATGAGCTGCAAGAACGAGCGGCTCGCGGCTACCGCCCTCAGCGGCGCGCACGCACATAGTGCAGGAACGGCTTCAGATCACCCTCGTCGATGATCGTGAACCCGGCCGCCGCGATGGCCGGCGCGTACTGCTCGACGGGGTTGTGCCGCATCGCGTGGCCGGCCATCACGCCGACGAACCGGCTACCGATCGCGCCCCGCGGCGGCCGGAAATCGGCGATCAGCAGGCGCCCGCCGGGCCGCAGCAGCCGGAAGACCTCCGCAAAGGTCTCGGCGCGCTGCCCCGGCTCGATGTGATGCACCGCAAGACTCGACACGGCCACATCGAACGACTCGTCCTCCTCGGGCACCCGCCGCCCCTCCGCGACGTGGAAGGCACATGACGGCGGCGACGCGCGGCGGGCGTACGCGATCATGTTCGGCGAAGGGTCGACGCCCACCACGGCGCCGGCCGCGGCCGCGGCGCGGCGGGTCAGATAGCCGGTGCCACAGCCGATGTCGAGGACCCTGTCCCCCGTGACGACGCCGGCCAGCCCGACCAGGCGGTCGTAGGCCGCCCGGCGCCGGCCGAGGAACGCCGCCCCGGCCATCAGCTCGTACCTCTTCGGTGCGGTGATCAGCCCACCGCTGTGATCGTCGGCCGGTCCGTGCGGGTCGCCGAGCAGCCTGCGTGCCAGTGCCATGACTCCTCCAGAAGTCTCGCGTCCTCACATTTTGCGAAACACTTTGTATTTAGTCAATACAGATCGCCGCTTCCCGTCGGATTGTATGATGGCGGCGTGCCGAAGCTGTGGGATGCGACGATCGAGAGCCACCGCCAGGCGGTGCATCAGGCGATCCTCGATGTCGGCGCCGCGCTGGTACGCGCGCACGGCGCGGCCGCGGTCACCATGTCGCAGATCGCCAAGGACGCCGGCATCGGCCGCGCCACCCTGTACAAGTACTTTCCGGACGTCACGTCGATCGTGACGGCGTGGCAGGAACAGCAGATCGCCCGGCACCTCGCCCAGTTGGCCGCGGCCGGCGCCGAGCATCAAGACCCGGCCGAGCGCCTCACCGCCGCGCTGACCGCGTACGCCGGCGCGGTGCACGCCCATCACGACGACAAGCTGTTCGCCCTGGTGCACCGCAGCGAGCAGGCCGGCCAGGCGCAGGCGGGACTGCACGCCTTCGTGGCCGGCCTGCTCGCCGAGGCCGCCGACGCCGGCGCCGTCCGCGCGGACGCCGAGCCGGACCGGCTCGCCGACTACTGCCTGTTCGCGCTGGCCGCGGCCGCGACGATGCCGGACGAGGCCGCCGTCGCCAAGCTGGTCGAGGTGGTCCACGCCGGCCTGCGTCCGCCGGCCGCCTGATCCGCGCCGGGCCCGCTCACGCAGCCGACGCCAGCCGGTCGAGGCCGTCGAGGAGCAGGTCGAGGGTGAACTCGAACTCGACCTGGCTGTCGCACCAGCCCAGCGTCGGGTCGCCCGCCGCGTGCATCTCGGCGGCCAGCATCGTCGTCAGGTTCGGGACGGCCGCAGCCATCGCGGCCAGGTCGCCCTCGGCGGCATCGACATCGGTCGCGTCGGGCGTGAACAGCTCCTGCACGAAACCGAGCGCCATCGTGCCGAACGCGTGCAGGGCGCGATGGGCCAGCCTCGGCGTGAAGCCGGCCGCCAGCAGCGTGCCGACGATCTCGTCGTAGTAGGCATAGAAGCTGGGTGGGATGCTCGGGCGCGTGCCGAGCAGGGCGGGCGCCCACGGGTGCCGCAGCATCACGTCCCGGGCACGCAGGAAGCGGTGCCGCAGCCGGGCCCGCCAATCACCCGTCTCGTCCCCGATCGCGACCCTGATCTCGCCGAGCACCCATTCCGCGAGGCCGTCGAGCAGGCCGCCCTTGCCGGGCAGGTGGTAGTAGAGCGACATCGCCTCGACCCCCAGATCGGCGGCGAGACGGCGCATGGTCAGCGCCTTGAGGCCCTCGGCGTCGGCCAGGGCGACCGCGGCGGCGAGCGCGCGCTCGCGGCTCAGCGGTTCCCTGGTTGGCATAGACCGGGTTGACACAATCCCGTACCTTACAACGTATGGCTACCTTACATAGTAAGAATACGGCCCGCGCCACCGGTTTCTTCTACCTGGCCCTCGCCGTGGCCGGCGCCGCCGGCTTCCTGACGATCCGGCCCATCCTCTTCGAATCGGGCGACCCCGCCGCGACGCTCACCCACCTCACCGACCACCTGGCGCTCGCCCGCGCCGGCGTCGTGCTCGAGCTGCTCGTGGTGCTGACCCAGGCGCTCGCGGCGGCCGGGTTCTATCGCCTCTACCGCGGGTCCGACCCGGTCAACGCGGCCGGGATCGCCGCGTTCGGCCTGGTGAACTCGGTCGCGATCCTCGGCAGTGCGGCCATGCTCGGCGCCGCGGTCGAGGTGGCCGACCAGCCCTTCGGCGACGCGGCCTCCACCGTCCAGCTGCTGTATCTCGTCAGCGGCCACCTCTGGACCGTGGGCGGGATCTTCTTCGGGCTGTGGCTGATCCCGATGGGGCTCTGCGTCCGGGGCGTCCTGCGCTGGCTGCTCGTGGTGGGCGGAGTCGGGTACGTCCTGAGCGCGTTCGCGTCGTACGTGACGCCGGCCGTCGCCGACTTCCTCGTCGTGCCGGCCACGATCGGCGAGCTCTGGATGATCGGGTACCTGCTGGTGCGCGCACCCGCTGTTCGCGACGAACTCGTAGCTGCCGGCAGATGAGCACACCCGCCCGTGGCCGGGCCAGGGGTTTCCACGGGTGCGACCCCGGCGCTGCGTGGGCGATCGTAAGAGCCATGAGTGAAGACACGAACAAGGTCGTCGCGGACACCGCCGGGCTCCTCAAGGAGACCGCCGAGCACCACGGCGCGTTCGAGGCGGTCGCCCCGCCGCACGACTGGTGGGACTGGTACGCGGCCTACTTCGTCGCCCGGCAGGGCGGCGCCTCGCCGGAGGACGCCGTCGCAGCCGGGGACAAGTACATGGCCGACGTGAAGGGCGTGGTCGTCCCGCCCGAGGCCGCTAGCCGAAGGTGAAGCTGTAGGTCTCGGCGCCGGGGTCGAGGAAGGTGATCTCGGCGGTGCGGTCGGCGATGTGGCCGGGCTGGCGCAGCAGCTGATACAGCCGGCGGTCGCCGATCGTGCCGTAGCCGTCGGCGTCGACGTCCTCGCCGTGCGCCCCGCCCGGCCGCTCGCCGTCGAGCAGCAACTGGATACGTACGGGTTCGGCGGCGCCCATGACCAGGTTGAGGTCGCGGGCGTGGAAGCGGTTGAGGATCCGGCCGCCCGCCGAGCCCGACGTCGTGGCCTGCTCCGCGATGGTCCACTCGCCGGCGAGCGCCCAGTCGTTGAGGCCCAGATGGCCGGGGGCGGTGTAGTGGGCCCGGCGTTCGGGGACGAAGCCCTCGGGTGACCGGAACTGCTCGCTGCGCGCGTACCCGGTGTAGTTCTCCGGCGAACGCAGCGAGCGATAGTCGCCCGGCTCCTCGATCGGCCGCGGCTTGACGGTGACCACGTCGCTGCGGGCGTCGCCGAGCAGCCGCTGGATCGCCATCTCGGTACGCGCGTACTCGGCCTCGCCGAAGTGGTGGTAGCGGATCATGCCCTCGGCGTCGGCCAGGTACAGCGCCGGCCAGTAATGGTTGTCGAATGCCCGCCAGACCGCGTAGTCGTTGTCGAGCGCGACCGGGTAGTCGACCCGGTCGCCGTGCGCCTCGCGGCGGACGTTCTCGGGATCGTGCTCGAAGCCGAACTCCGGCGTGTGCACCCCGACGACGAGCAGGCCCTGATCGGTGTACTTGTCGGCCCACGCGCGGACGTACGGGAGCTGGCGTAGCCAGTTGACGCAGGTGTAGGTCCAGAAGTTGACCAGCACCACCTTCCCGCGCGTGATCTCGGTGGTCAGCGGCGGCGAGTTGAGCCAGCCGGTCGCGCCGTCGAAGCCGGGCAGCTCACCCTCGACGGGCAGGCGTGCTTCCGATCCGTGCAGCCAGTGTGGCGTCATGACCCATTCCCCCTGTCGTTGTCTGCTCCCACGATGGCCCCTGGGCCGCCCCCGTCGCACCCGTGCATTGCCCTGGTCCGGACCCGGGCACGGGAGGCGCCCGAGTAAGCCCGGACCGGCCGCCTGCCGATGGGGTCTGCGTGAGGCGTCGCGTGCCGGGCCTGCGCTCGGTCGTCGCGCTCACCGCGCTGGTGGCGGTGGGCGGCGCCGCGCTGTCCGTCGCCGTCGCCGTGGCGCTGGCCGCCGGTCAGCGGCACGCCGCCGAGCAACAACTGGACCGGCGCGCCCGGCAGGCGCAGGAGGCCGTCACCGCGGAGGCCCGCCGCTACGTCGACACGCTGCGCACGATCGCGGCCGCCGCGGGATCGTTCAACGAGCTCACCGCCGACAAGTTCAACGGCTTCACCGAGCCGCTGGCCTCGATGCGGCTGGCCGGCGTGGTCTCGATCGCCTACCTGGTGCCCGCCACGGCGCCGCAGATCCCGGCGGTGCAGGCGTTCTGGCGCTCGCGCGGGGCGGGCGGCCTGGTGCTGCGCCAGACGGGAACCGCTCCCGAGCACATCTTCACGGTGCTGGGCACCTCGCTCGACGGGTCGGGAGTGTCCGGGGCCGGCATCGACATCTCGCAGCTGCCGGCCCCGACCGCGGCGCTGAACGAGTCACGCCGCAGCGGCCGGCCGGCTGTCTCGGACGCCTACCACCTGCTGCGCGACGCCCACCTGCCGGAGAACAAGCGGCAGATGTCGTTCGTGCTCACCGTCCCGGTCTACGGGCTGGAGACCGGGCTGGACGGGCGGGCGTTCCGCGGCTGGGTGCTGATGGGCCTGCGGGGACAGAACTTCGCCGCGGCCACCCTGCAGCGCGTCTCGCAGCAACTCCTGGACATCAACCTGCGCGCCCTCAACAGCAACCAGGATCAGGTCACGGTCGCCACCCTGACCGCGCCGGCCGAAGGCGTGCGGGACATCAGCCGCGACCTGAGCCTCACCGTCGCCGACCGGCGCTGGCAGCTGCACATCGCCGCACACGGCAGCGCCCTGCCCGGCGCCGACGGCAACATGCCGGGGACGGTGGCCATCGGCGGCAGCGCGGTCAGCTGCCTGCTGGCCGCCCTGGTCGCCGTGCTGGCGACCGGCCGCCGCCGCGCCCGCGCCCAGGTCGACACCGCCACCGCCGGACTGGCCGCCGCCGAGCTCGAGGCTCGCAACCACGCCGGCCGGCTGGGCCAGGAGCTGGCCCGGCGGGAAGCCATCGAGGCCGACCTGCGGGAGGCCCACGACGATCTGGACGCGCAGCGCGCGTTCCTCGCCCAGGTGCTCGACGCCCTGGAACCGACGGTGCTGACCTGCGACAACGACGGCGTGATCGTGCACGCCAACCACGCCGCCCGGTCCGCCGTGACGCACACCGAGTCCCCGGTGACCGTCGCCGAATGGGCGGCCCGGCGACGGTTCGAGCACCCCGACGGCACCCCCGTCGTGCCGGGCGACCTGCCCATGCTGCGGTCCCTGCGCGGCGACCAGGTCACCGGCGTGGAGATCGTCTCGTACGCCGCGGACGGAACGCGCGAGGTCGTGGAGGTGCACAGCCGCCCCCTGCGCGACACCGGCGGGCGCATCACCGGCGCGGTGGCCACGGTCTACAACATCACCGAACTGCGCGAGCGCGAGAACGAGCTGCGCGCCTTCGCCGGTGTCGTCGCCCATGACCTGAGAGCGCCGCTGGCCAGCGTCGCCGGCTACGCCGAGCTGCTCGACGACGGCATCGCCGACGGCGACTCCCTGGCCGATCTCCACCCCCAGGTGGAGCGGATCCGCCGGGGCGTCGACCGCATGCGCATCCTCATCGACGACCTGCTCGCCTACGCCACCGCCCGCGACGCCACTCTCGACCGCCAGGCGGTCGACCTGGGCGCGGTCGTCGCCGACGTGCTCAACGAACGCACCGCGCACCTGCGTGCCGTCAGGGCCGACGGCACGCCCACGTTGTTCCCCGACATCTACACCGGGCCGCTGCCCATCGTGCGCGCCGACCGCGGAATGATCCGCCAGCTGATCGACAACCTCATCGGCAACGCCCTCAAATACACCGCGCCCGGTCAGCCCGCCCGCATCGACATCTCCGCGCAGCGGCACGCCGGCGACGAGTGGGCCATCACTATCGCCGACCGCGGCATCGGCATCCCGCTCGAGGAGCAGCCGCACATCTTCGACTCGTTCCACCGCGCTGCCGCCCACAGCGGCTACCAGGGCACCGGCCTCGGCCTGGCGATCTGCGAGCGCGTCGTCACCCGGCACGGCGGCGCCATCACCGCGACCGACAACCCCGGCGGCGGAACCCGCTTCAGCTTCACCTTCCCCGCCGAAGAACCCGCCGGACCCCCCGCGCATCCGCGGCCGCAACACGCTCCCGCAACGCCGGTTCGTGGTCGATGATCGGGGGATGAGCGACGACGCCACCAAGATCCTTCTGTCCGAATCGGAGATGCCGCGCCGGTGGTACAACATCGTGCCGGATCTGCCCGCGCCACCGCCGCCCGTTCTGCATCCGGGCACGCTCCAGCCGGTCGGCCCCGACGACCTCGCGCCGCTGTTCCCGATGGCGCTCATCGAGCAGGAGGTCTCCCCGCACCGGTACATCGACATCCCGGACGAGGTGATCGACGTCTACCGGCTCTGGCGGCCGTCGCCGCTCTACCGCGCGCGCCGGCTCGAGAAGGCGCTCGGCACCCCGGCGAAGATCTACTACAAGTACGAGGGCGTGTCCCCGGCCGGCTCGCACAAGCCGAACACCGCGGTGCCGCAGGCGTTCTACAACGCGGCCGCGGGCGTGCGCCGGCTGACCACCGAGACCGGCGCCGGGCAATGGGGAACTGCCTTGGCGTTCGCCAGCGCCCAGTTCGGGCTGGACTGCGAGATCTGGCAGGTTCGCGCATCGTACGACCAGAAGCCGTACCGGAAAATCATGATCGAGACCTTCGGGGCGACCATCCACCCGTCCCCCTCGACGCTGACCGAGGCGGGCCGGAAGGTGCTCGCGGCCGACCCGGACTCCCCCGGCTCGCTGGGGATCGCGATCAGCGAGGCCGTCGAGGTCGCCGCGCAGAACCCGGACACCAACTACGCGCTCGGCAGCGTGCTCAACCACGTGCTGCTGCACCAGACGATCATCGGCGAGGAGGCGCTGCTCCAGCTGGCCAAGGCGGGCGACACCCCCGACGTGATCGTCGGCTGCACCGGTGGCGGCTCCAACTTCGCGGGCCTCGCCTTCCCGTTCCTGCGCGAGAAGCTCGCGGGCCGCATGTCGCCCACGATCCGCGCGGTGGAGCCCGCGTCCTGTCCCTCGTTGACCAAGGGCGTCTACGCGTACGACTTCGGCGACACCGCCGGAATGACGCCGCTGATGAAGATGCACACGCTCGGCCACGAGTTCATCCCCGACCCCATTCACGCCGGAGGCCTGCGGTATCACGGGATGTCCCCGCTGCTCTCGCACGTCTACGAGCTCGGCCTCATCGAGGCGGTCGCCAAGACGCAGCGCGAGTGCTTCGAGGCGGGCGTGCGGTTCGCCCGCAGCGAGGGCATCATCCCGGCGCCCGAGCCGACCCACGCGCTCGCCGCCTGCGTCGAGGAGGCCCTGCGCTGCAAGGAGACCGGCGAGGAGAAGGTCATCCTGACGGCGCTGTGCGGTCACGGCCACCTGGACCTCCCCGCCTACGGCGCGTTCCTGGCCGGCGACATGGTCGACCACGAGCTGTCCGGCGACGCGCTCAAGGCCGCCCTCGCCGGTCTTCCGGCAGTGCCCGCGTAGCGCCCTTCCGGCGAAGGGCAGTGAGCACCGCGGTGATCTCCGGCCTCGGCGTGGCGGGCCGGCGGATCGCCGCGGTGATCCGGCGCGTCACCGGCGGGGTGATCGGCCGCACGGCGACCCGATAGCGCGGGTCCGCCGCCAGACTGGGCAGCAGCGCGATCGAGCGTCCCTTCTCCACGTGCTGCAACGCGATCATGTAGTTGTTGAACCGGGCGATCACCGCCGGCTCGAAGCCGGCCTCCCGGCACAGCCGGGTGGCCAGGTCCGACATGTACGAGCCGGCCACGTCGAACGACCATGGCTGGTCGGCGCACGCCTTCAGGTCGATGGCCTCGTGCGCGGTCAGCGGGTGGTCCTCGGGCAGCACCAGCATGATCGCGTCCTCGGCGATCGGCACCAGGTCGATCGCCGGGTCCAGCTCGGCGCCCACGAAGTCGGTGGTCGTGATGATGATGTCGACGTCGCCGCGGCGCAACGCCGGCATGCTGTCGTGCGGCTCCAGCTCCAGCAGCACTACCGTGACGTCCGGATGCCGCTCGGCCAGCCGGGCCACCGCGGGCTCGGCGATGGCGTGCACCGCGCTCTGGAACGCCGCGAGGGTCACCGTGCCGGCCGGCTCGTCGGCGAGCCCGCGTAGCTCGGCCTCGGCCGCGTCCATGAGGGCCAGGATCTCCCGGGCTCGCCCGGCCAGCAGCACGCCGGCCGCGGTCAGCCGCACCCGGCGGCCGGTGCGCTCCAGCAGGGCCGTGCGCGTCTCCCGCTCGAGGGTGGCGAGTTGCTGCGAGACGGCGGACGGGCTGAGATTGCCGCGCTGCGCGACCGCCCGCACCGTGCCGTAGGTCGACAGATCGGTCAGCAACCGCAACCGCCAGGGATTGAGCATTGTGCGGCGCAGCTTAACAGCAGCAGCAAAAATGTGAGATGGACCTGACGCTCGCGCGCCCCCTAGCGTCGAGACATGGCAGATTCCTTCTGGTCCGACGCCGAACGTCACCTGGTCCGCTACTCCGGCGCGGGCCGGTTCGTACCGGAGATCATCGAGCGCGCCGAGGGCAGTTACGTCTACGCCGCCGACGGCCGCCGCCTGCTCGACTTCACGTCGGGGCAGATGAGCGCCATCCTCGGCCACTCGCACCCGGCCGTGGTCGCCACCGTCCAGCGGCAGGCCGCAACCCTCGACCACCTGTTCAGCGGCATGCTCAGCCGCCCCGTCGTCGACCTCGCCCGCCGCCTGGCCGCGTCGCTGCCCGACCCTCTCGAAAAGGTGCTGCTGCTGACGACCGGCGCCGAGTCCAACGAGGCGGCGATCCGGATGGCCAAGCTCGTCACCGGCCGGCACGAGATCATCTCCTTCGGCCGGTCGTGGCACGGCATGACGCAGGCGGCGGCGGGCGCCACCTACAGCTCCGGGCGCAAGGGGTACGGCCCGGCCGCGCCGGGCAACTTCGCCATCCCCACCCCGAACGCGTACCGGCCCGACTTCACCACCGGAGACGGCGAGCTCGACTGGCAACGCCAGCTCGACTACGCGTTCGAGCTGTTCGACGCGCAGTCGGTGGGCAGCCTCGCCGCCTGCATCGCCGAGCCGATCCTCAGCTCGGGCGGTGTGCTCGACCTGCCGCCGGGCTACCTGGCCGCGCTGCGCGATCGGGTACACGAGCGCGGCGGCCTGCTGATCCTCGACGAGGCGCAGACCGGGCTGTGCCGCACCGGCGACTGGTACGCGTTCCAGCGCGACGGCGTGGTGCCCGACATGCTCACGCTCTCCAAGACCCTCGGCGCCGGCCTGCCCCTCGCGGCGGTGGTGACCAGCCCCGAGATCGAGCAGACGGCGCACGAGCGGGGCTTCCTGTTCTTTACCACGCACGTGTCCGACCCGCTGGTCGCGGCGGTCGGCAACACGGTGCTCGACGTGCTCATCGGCGAACGCCTCGAGGCCCGGGCCGCCGAGCTGGGTGCGTACCTGATGAAGGGCTTGAATGATCTGAAGGAGAAGCACCGCGTGGTGGGCGACGTGCGCGGGCGCGGCCTGCTGGTGGGCCTCGAGCTGGTGGTCGACCGCGACACGAAGCAGCCGGCCGACGAACTGGGCGCGGCGGTCACCCGGCGGTGCCTCGAGCTGGGCCTGCACATGAACGTGGTGCAGCTGCCGAAGATGGGCGGGGTCTTCCGCATCGCGCCGGCGCTGACCTCGACCCACGGCGAGCTCGACCTGGGCCTGGAGATCCTCGACCAGGCGATCGCAGACTGCAGCAGGATGGGCGCATGACTTTCCGCGCCTTCGGCGGCCCGACAGCGGAATTCACGTTCGGCGGGCTCGTCTTCCTCACCGACCCGACGTTCGACGAGCCCGGCGACTACCCGATCGGCGATCGCAAGCTCACCAAGACCGCGCCGCCCACCGGCCGGCCCGGCCCGGTCGACGTCGTCCTGCTCTCCCACGACCAGCACCCCGACAACCTGGACCGTCGCGGCCGCGAGGTCGCCGCGGCCGCGCCGCTCGTGCTGAGCACGCCGGCCGCCGCCGCGCGGCTGGGCCGCCCGGTCCGGGGCCTGTCACCCTGGGAGACCGTTCAGCTCGACCATGGCGTACGCGTCACCGCGGTCCCTGCCCAGCACGGCCCCGACGGCAGCGAGCACCTGGTCGGCCCGGTCACCGGCTTCGTCCTCGAGGCGGACGGCGAGCCGACGCTCTACGTGAGCGGCGACAACGCCTCGCTGCGCGTGGTCGAGGAGATCGCCGCCCGCTTCCCGGACATCGACGTGACGGTCCTGTTCGGCGGCGCCGCCCGCACCCCGCTGGTCGGCGACGCGAACCTGACCCTCTCGGCCGCCGACATGGTCGAGGCGAGCCGCCTGCTCGGCGTGTCCCGCGTCGTGCCGGCCCACGTGGACAGCTGGGCGCACTTCACCGAAACCCCGGAGGACGTCCGCGCGGCCTTCGACAAAGCCGGACTCACCGCCCTGCTTCAGCCGTAGGCAGCGCGGAACTCACCGCCGTGCTTCAGCCGTAGGCGGCGGGGGACTCACCGCCGTGCTTCAGCCGTAGGCGGCGCGGGACTCGCCGCCTACCTTCAGCCGTAGGCGGCGCGGGCGAGCGCGACCAACTCCGCCAGTCGGCTCGGCGGGTCATCGCGCCACCAGGCGAGGCGCACCTCGATCGGCGGGGCGTCGCGGACCGCGCGATACGCGACTCCCGGGCGCGGGTTCTGGTTGGCGGTCGCCTCCGAGGTGACGCCGACCGCCTGCCCCGCGGCGATCAGCGTGAGCCACTCGTCGACCCCGTGCGACTCGCGCGTCGAGGCCGGCGCGGCGCCCGGCGGCCACAGGCCGGGCGTGGTCGTGCCGGTGCGGTTGTCCAGCGCCACCGTGTAGCGGGCCAGCTCCGCCATCCGCACCGAGCGGCGCCGGGCGAGCGCGTTGTCGGTGGCCACCGCCGCATACCGGGCCTCGGCCCCGATGCGCGTCGTGTCGAAGCGGGCGTCGTCGAGCGGCCGGCGGATCACCGCCACGTCGGCGAGCCCTTCGCCCAGGCCCGCGGTCGCCGTGCCGGACTGCACGAACACCAGCGGCACGTCCGGGTGTGCGGCCGCCCACGCCCGCTGGAGGCGCCGGGTGTGCTTGCCGAGCGCCGCCCACGCGTACCCGACGCGGAGCTCGCTGGGGGTGACCGTCCGCTCGAGATGGGCCACCTCCTCCAGCACCCGGCGCGCCGCCGGCAGCACCCGTGCTCCGGACGCGGTCAGCGACACGTGCCGGGTGGTGCGCTGCAGCAGCCGCGTCCCGAGCGCCGCCTCGAGCCCCGCGATCGCCCGCGACACCGCCGCCTGCGAGAGCCCGAGCCTCGCGGCCGCATCGGTGAACGTGCCCGCGTCGGCCACCGCGACCAGCGCCTCGAGCTGACGCAGCTGCACATTCATGCGTGCAGCGTATAGGTGGACCGCGTCGCGCATTTCTCTCCGGCGGGCAATGCGCCGACGCTTGGCCCATGAGCGCCAGGACCACCGCCGGCATCGCCACCATGCTCGGCAGCGCCGCCAGCAACCAGATCGGCGCGGCCGTGGGCGCCCACGCGTTCCCGTTCATCGGCCCGGCCGGCGTCGTCGCCGTGCGCCAGGTGGTGGCCGCCGCCGTGCTACTTCCGCTGTCGCGCCCCGACGTCCGGCGTTTCACCTGGTCGCAGTGGTGGCCGACGCTGCTGCTGGCGGTCGTCTTCGCCATCATGAACCTCAGCCTCTACACCGCGATCGACCGCATCGGCCTGGGCCTCGCGGTCACCCTCGAGTTCCTGGGCCCGCTGGCCGTGGCTCTCGCCGGATCCCGCACCCGCGTCGATCTTCTCGGCGCCGCGATCGCCTGCGGGGGCGTCTACGTCCTGGTCCTCCCCGGCCCGTCGAGCGACTACCTCGGCGTCGGCCTGGGCCTGCTGGCCGCGGCGTGCTGGGCCGCGTACATCGTGCTCAACCGCGTGGCCGGCGCTCGCCTGCCCGGCCTCCAGGCGCCCGCGGTCGCCACCTCGATCTCCGCCCTGCTCTACCTTCCGGTCCTGCTGACAATCAACAGCAACGGCGTCGTGTACGCCATGACGGCCGGCCTCCTGAGCTCCGCAGTCCCCTACGCCGCCGATCTGATCGTCCTGCGTTACGTCCCGCCCCGCCTCTTCGGCGTTTTCATGAGCGTCCATCCCGTGTTCGCCGCTCTCGCCGGGGTTGTTTTTCTCGGACAGATCCTGCAATGGCACCACTGGGCCGGAATTGCTCAGGTGGTGGCGGCGAACGTGCTCGCCGTCGGCTCGTCCCACCGGCAAATGCACATTGGGCAAGATAATTGTCCGGGCAGCGACAGCGAAAGAGTCGATGGGGTGACGTCGATTCGTCACGGCGGAGACTAGGCTCGCCAGATCCGGCGCCCTTTATCGAGGTCATTACCATGTCGCCCGAAGCGGTGGTCGTCCAGCTCGACCTGGTGGAACACGCCCCCGGCGTGTACTACCTGACGTGCCAGTCGCCCTTCGGCGAAACCAATTTCCGGCTCGATCTTCCCGAGCCCGAAGCGCGGCGGCTCCAGACGGTCGAGACCAATGTGCTGCGGTCCGGCGCGCAATTGATCACCCGGGGATCGGCGGGCCGGCTCGAGGCGCCGATCCGGCAACTCGGAACGGATCTGTGCGACGCGGTTCTGCACGACGAATCACGGGAGCTGTTCGAGATCAGCCTGCGGCACGCGGAAGCCACGCGTACCCCCTTTCAGTTGATGTTGCGAATCCGGGGGAACACGCTCGCGCAGCTGCCCTGGGAATTTCTTTACGATCGCCGCCGCGGCGACTACCTCGCGCTGAACCTGCCGGTGGTCCGCTACCTCGACGTGATGCAGCCGGTCGCACCGGTGACGGTGAAGCTGCCGTTGCGCATCCTCGGCGTGATCAGCCACCCGGACGACCGCGACCAGCTGCAGGTCGCGGCCGAGAAGGAGGCGCTGTCCGCGGCGCTCGCGCCGCTGGGCGACAGCCACGTGCGGCTGAACTGGCTGGAGGGGTCGGGCTGGGAGCACCTGTGGCGGGCCGCCCGCGGGGCGTCGTGGCACATCCTGCACTTCATCGGGCACGGCGGCTTCGACGAGGCGCGCGGCGAGGGCTACCTCGAGTTCGTCGACGACGACGGCGGGGCGCGGCACGTCTACGCCACCGACCTCGGGCGGCTGCTGCACGACAACGGCTCACTGCGGCTGGCCGTGCTCAACGCGTGCGAGTCGGGACGGGCGTCGGGGGTGGACACGTTCGCGAGCCCGGCGGCGAGCTTCATCCGGCGTGGATTCCCCGCGGCCGTGGCCATGCAGTACGAGATCAGCGACCCGGCGGCCCTGATCTTCGCGCAGGCCCTGTACGCCGCGATCGCCTCGGGGGTGTCGCTCGACCGCGCGGTCACCGACGCGCGCACCACCGTGCACATGACCCAGCCAGGGAGCCTCGAGTGGGGAACGCCGGTGCTGTACCTGCGCTCCCGCAACGCCGACGTGTTCGAGGTGGAGGGCGCGTCCCCGCCGCCGGTGCCGCCCGGCTCGGTCACGGTCACCGATCCGCACATGTCGGCCACCGGCATCGACAGCCTGCGCCGCGCGAACGATCTGGTGCGTACGCTGGCGGCCCAGCCGCCACCGAGGCAGGTGGTCGGCACGGCAACGGTGCCGCCGGCCAAGCCCCCGCAGGCCAAGCCCCCGCAGGCCAAGCCCCCGCAGGCAGAGCGGGCTCAGGCAGAGCGGGCTCAGGCAGCGCCGCCGCCGGAGAAGGCTCCGGAAAAGCCGCGGCCCACCGGCTACGGCTTCCAGGAGACCCACCGCTTCACCCACCCCGGACCGGTCCACGCCGTGGCCGTCGACCCCGCCCACCGCCGCATCTTCGCCGCGGGCGAGCACGGCGAAATCCTGTGCTGGGACCTCGACCGCGCCCAGGTCTGCCGCTGCTGCCGCCTCCCCGACCGCCCGGCCCCGGTCCGCTCGATCGCCGTCACCCGCGACGGCCGCTTCGTCGCCGCCGTCCACGACGACCGCCTCGTGCGGGTCTGGGACGTCGAGACCGAGACCGCCACCCTCAACTTCCGCACGCCCGGCAACCAGGCCGGCCACAGTGTTCGCTTCTCCCCCGACGAGTCCCTGCTGGTGGTGGGGTGTTCGGGCGGTCTGGCCCAGGTCACCGACCGCTACGGCCGCGAGCGCCTGCGCCTGGTCCACCGCCCCGAGGTCGACAACGGCGGCCGCATGCGCCCGCCCGGCGACGTGCACGCCGCCACGTTCAGCCCCGACGGCCGCTGGATCGCCACCGGCGCCGACGACGGCCTGCTGCGGCTGTTCGGCGCCAACGGCCAGATCGCCGCCCGTTTCCCGCACCCGCATGCGGTGCTGGACGTGGCGTTCCGCTCCGACGGCCGGATCCTGGCGACGGGCACAGCCGACGGCGTGGGGCGGCTGTGGAACGCCCGCGGCGAGGTGCAGGGCCGCTTCAACCACGGTTCCGCGGTCGGCGCGGTCGCGTTCATCGCCGACGGCCGCCTGGTGACCGCCGGCGCCGACGGCATCGCGCGGCTGTGGCACGACGACGACCGCCCGCACGCCTGGACCGACGTGGGCGGCGCGATCGCGGCCATGGCCGGCCGTGCGGAGAAGTCCCTGGTCACGGCGCATGCCGACCACACCGTACGCGTCTGGGAGCGGGCATGACCGACAACATCGAGCTTTTCGTGAACCCGGGTCTGGCCCCCGACGAGGTGGCGGACATCCGCGCCGAGCTGCGGGACTGGGGCTGGGAGCCCGCGGTGCGCCGCATGCCGCCACGCCGCGGCGCCGCCGAGTTCACCTGGCTGCTCCTGCTGACCGTGCCCGCCGAGATCATCGTGAAGACGATGCTCGAGCAGGCCGGGCGGCAGGCGTTCGAGACGCTGCGGGGCTTCGTCCAGCGCCGCCTCGGCCACCAGGAGGAGACGCAGGTCGTCGTCATCGAGGAGGCCGGCTCCGGCGCGCAGTTCGCGCTCTCCGCCGACCTGCCGCTCGAGGCGTACCGGCAGATGGTCGAGGCGCTGTCCGCGGGCGCCACCGACGACGGGCTCAGAACCTTCGACCGGGGGCGGGGTCGCTGGGTAGGCGAGACATGAGGAGGCAACGATGACCGACCGCGACGACGCCGCCTGGAACCGGCCCGACGCGCCACCCCCGGCCTGGCAGCCGCCACCGCCGCAGCAGCCGCAGCCGCCACCACCGCACCAGCCCGGCCCCGCGCAGGGCTCCTGGAATCCCGGGGGCTACCAGCAGCCGCCGCCGCCCTACCCGCAACCGGGCGGGTGGCAACCCGGGCCGGCGCCCACCGCCGCACGACCCACCAACACGATGGCGATCCTCGCGCTGGTTTTCGCGTTCGTCTTCCCGCCGGCCGGCCTGGTGCTCGGCTTCCTGGCCCGCCAGCAGATCCAGCAGCGCAACGAGGGCGGCGAGGGCCTGGCCATGGCCGGCCTCATCATCGGCGCCATCGGCACGATCGGCTACGTGGTCCTCTGCGCCGCCTCGGCCTCCACCGGCTACTGAGTGGTGGCGGGCGCCCCGGAGAAGGGCGCCCGCCACCGATCTAGCCGGTGACCGTGCCGGTCAGGTCCGGCGCGCCCTCCGGGTCGATGAACTGCAGCGAGATCACCTCATCGGGCTCGGCGACGTCGTCGGTGATCGTCGGCACCGTCAGCGTCGCCGAGGTCGCCCCCGGCTCGAAGAACGTGTAAGGCGTCAGCGACGTCTCCGACAGCGGCCGCGAGGGCTGCACGGGCTCGAACGCGTTCTGCTCGAACCAGTCCGGGTCGACGTCGGTGGTGGACAGCTCCACCCCCGAGACCGGCGGCCGCACGGACGTGGCGGCCCAGTAGCCCGTCTCGGTCGGCGCCGACAGCGACAGCTGCCACGTCAGGGTTCCCCCTTCGGCCGCGCTGACCGATGTGGACGCCACCGACATCACCGGCGCCGGATCGTCATTGGTCACGTCGACCCCGCCGAAGTAGTCTCCGATGACGAAACCCTTCTGCGCCTTGGCCAGCAGCCACGTGGCCTCCCCCTCGCCGTACAGGGTGTCCCCCACGACCGACACCGGCACCCGGATGATCCGGTCGCCCGGCCGTACGGTCGCGAGCCACGACTTCACCGCGAACGTCGTCGTGTCGAGCAGGAAGAGCCGCACGACGCCGCCACCACGCCCGGAGACCTTGACCGGAACCTGGTAGGTCCTGGTACCCGAGTCGCCCTCGGCGACTTGCAGCGACCCGATGTCGATGCGCGGCAGCGCCTTCTCGCGCGGATCCGGCGTCCCCGGATTCCAGCCCCAGGCGTCGAGCAGCCACGCGCTGCCCGAGCTCGTCCGCGGCGTCAGCTCGAGCGACGCGACCTTTCCGCCGCGCCACGGCACCCGTACTTCCTGACCCCAATAGGACGTCGTGAACTGCGTCCCCGGCAGCCCGTCGATCCGCACGTCGCCCAGCGTGGTCCGCCGCCCGTCGGCGCCGATCACGCTCACGCCGAACCGCGTGCCCGTCGAATTCGGCGGCACGATCACCCGCAACGCCAGCGCCTGACTGCCGCGCACGTCGATCGCCTTCTTCGGGGTAAACCGAATCGGCGTCCCCGCCGCGTTCCAGCTCAGTGCCGCGGCGTAGCGCCCCTCCTCCGGAAACACCGGGTAGAAGGTCGTGAAGTGCGCCAGCGACGCGTTGATGTCCTCCGGATTCAGGCAGGCCTTGGCCGCGTCGTCGGTGACCTGCTCGCAGATCCGGCCGCCGGCGGAAACCCGCACGCCCGGGCCGGGCTCGAGCAGAGCGGCGCGGTTTCCGCCGAGCGCATGGCTGAGCACCTTGGCCGGGTACGCGCTGGGCACGCGCCGCCCACTTCCGTCGAGAAGCGGCCGCACCCGGTCATCACCGGCAACGAACAGCCTCGCTGCCGCAGCGATGTAGGTGGCTCCCACGTTCTGCTGCTGCGGGGCGGTCAGTCGCGTGGGTTGCCCCGGCGAGCAGAGCGGATCGGTCTCGTCCCCGCTCCAGAAGTCATCGAACGACGGCGCCGCCGATTGTCCCGGCGTCCATTCCGAATTGAAGAAGTTGTGGTTCGCCCCCACCACGTAGAGGGCGCTGTGCAGCGCCCGCCCTTGGCTGACCCCGCGCGTGGCGTCGACGAACATCTGCCCCTGCAGGTCGAAGACGTCCCCGTCGCACCCCGGCAGAATCGTCGCCGACGGCACGTCCGGCACCGGGTCGTGCCCGAAAATCGTCGGCCCGATCAACAGCAGCCCGCGGACCGTCCACCGCACCGTTCCGTGGTATCCGTCCTGCGCCGCCGGCGGCGGGGTGAGCGTATCCATGGCGGCCCGGCTGACCCCTTCGCCGCCACGGGAATGCCCCATCAGGAACACTTTCGACATGTCCGCCCGAGGTGCCGCCCGTACGATGTCAGGCGCTTTTGATCGGTTCTTCCCGGCCCAATCGGTGTCCTGTCCCGAGACATGTGTCAAGGGGAAGTCCCGGTAGATGTGTCAGGGGTTGTTGGTCATGGTGTTCGGGTGAGGGTGATGTAGTTCTTGC
>NZ_JBITDW010000023.1:0-138807 GCF_044454685.1 Actinoplanes sp. NPDC051513 | reverse complement strand
ACCTTCGTGCTCGCCACCATCGCGGTGCCCATCGTCATCTACGGACTGATGCCACAACTGCACCGTCTCCGCCGCCGCCTCCTGACCCGCAACCCGAGCAGCTGAACCACCAAAGACTTCGGATCCGCGACGGCGCATCAGCCGCCCCGCCGCGACACCGGCGGCGCAGGTTTGCCGGCCCGCCTCGGCCGCAGCCCCAACACAAAGCCCGGCACGCGGAACCGGCCCGTGTTCCGACCGCCGAAAGGTCGCGGCGTCCTCCCAGCCAACCGGCATGCCACAGCCACAAACACCCGAGAAGGGAACTCGCCATGAGCTCACGACGCACCACCACAATCGTGCATGACGAAGCAGGCGACCCGACATCCAGCGCCGCGAGTCGGCGGTCACCCGAACCGTCCCACTCAAACGGCCACGTCACGATCTCCCAAGGGAACGTCCTACGCACCGCCGACATCGCCGTCGACGCGACCGCCGTGGAAGAGCAGCTGTCCACGCGCCGTTTGAACGTCATGCGTATCGGCTACGCGTTCATGACGGTGGGACTGGCCATCGCCAAATGGCCGATCCTTATCCAGGACGTCCGAACCCTCCCGGTGATGGAAGGAGTGGTCACCTGCCTGCTGACGGCCATGTCGCTGCTGGCGTTCCTCGGGCTCAGATACCCCGTCCGGATGCTGCCGATCCTGCTGTTCGAGGTGTCTTGGAAGGCGATCTGGATCGCCGCGGTCGCGATCCCGGGCCTGGTCTCCGACGACCTGAACGCCGCGGCTCACGCGGTCCTGTTCAACTGCTGCTTCGTCGTCGTCGTGCTCGCGGTCATCCCCTGGGGATACGTCTGGCGGCGCTACGCCAAGACGCCCGGCGATGCATGGCGTTGACCGACACGCCAGCCGTCACCCGTAGCGACGGGTGACGGCACTTCACCATCCCCGCGCCCGTAGAGGTGTGGCCGTCTTGGAACATGGATGCGAGGTCGCGCCTCGAAATGGCTGATCGTCGCGGCTCCGCGGTGCCGATAGCGCGTACAGTCAGTGGTGGATCGATTCGTCATCATCTTTGACGGCCGGCGCCCACCGGGCGCGCTGCCCGAGACCTCGGCAGCCAGACGCGGCACCGCTGCGTTTGAGGGCCGACCGATGGCAGAGGACCCCGACCGGCACATCGTCATCGGCGATGCAGCGTGTCGTGGGGCCATCCTGCCCCTCGGACCTCCGGACGGGCCCGCGCAACAACCGCTTGATCCCGTCGGGCGCCTCCGCGGCCGTGGACCAGGGCGACAGCCGATCCGTTGGAGGTACCACGATTATGACTGCAACCACCACCTATCCAGTGCGCGTAGATGCGCGCCTGGACCCGCACCTGTCACGCTGGCTATGGCTGGTGAAGTGGGTCCTGACCATTCCGCACTACATCGTGCTGATCCCCCTGTGGATCGCGTTCTGCGCGGTGTCCGTGATTGCGTTCTTCGCGATCCTGTTCACCGGCCGGTACCCCCGGGCGCTCTTCGACTTCAACGTTGGGGTGATGCGGTGGACCTGGCGGGTCAGCTACTACGCATACAGCGCACTGGGTACCGACCAGTACCCGCCATTCACCCTGGCGGAAGTTCCCGACTACCCGGCACAGCTGCATGTGCTCTACCCGGAACACCTGTCCCGGGGGTTGGTCCTGGTGAAGTGGTGGCTGCTGGCCCTGCCGCACCTGCTTATCGTCGGGATCCTGGCCGGCGGAGGCACCTGGCTCGCCGTCAACTCCGACACCAATAACTACAGCTGGACCGGCGGCGGCCTCATCGGACTCCTCGTGTTCATCGCCGCGATCGTTCTGGCCGTTACCGGCCGCTACCCCCGTGGCCTCTACGACTTCATCCTCGGCCTGAACCGGTGGGTGCTGCGGGTCGCCGCATACACATCGTTGATGACCGACGCCTACCCGCCGTTCCGGTTGGACACCGGCGGTACGGACCCCGCGACCGCCGTCATCGCGCCCACCGCCTAGCCGAACGAGCGCGACGGGGTGCGGTTCGCCGCATGGGCTGGCACGGCCACCGGCCGTGCCAGCTCACCTGGCAAAGGAGTCGGCGATGGCTGACACGCCCCGCATGACCGGCAAGAACGTCCTCGTCACGGGCGGCACCGCAGGAATCGGCGAGGCCACCGCGGTCGGCCTGGCCGCCCTGGGCGCCCGGGTCGGCATCACCGGCCGCGACCGGATCCGCGCCGAGGCCGCAGCGGTCGACATCCGCGCCGCGTCGGGCAACCCGGCGGTGGACGTGTTCACCGCCGACATGTCCTCCCAAGCCGAGATCCGCCGGCTCGCCGGCGAGGTACTCGACGCCTATCCGCGGCTGGATGTGCTGGTCAACAACGTAGGCGGGTTCTGGGCGCACCGGCATGTCACCGCCGACGGCCTGGAACACACCGTTGCCCTCAACTACCTCGGCCCGTTCCTGCTCACCAACCTGCTGCTGGACCGCCTGAAGGCGAGCGCCCCGGCGCGGATCGTGACCGTCTCCTCCGGCGCGCATACCCAGGGCCGCATCGACTTCGACGACCTGCAAGGCTCGGCCAGGTACTCGGGGCAGCGGGCCTACAACGCCTCGAAGCTGGCCAACGTCATGTTCACCTACGAGTTGGCCCGTCGCCTGGAAGGCACTGGCGTCACCGCGACCGTGCTGCACCCGGGCGTGGTACGCACCAACTTCGGGGCCGAAGACCAGGCCGATTTCTTCAAGGTGATGCGACCACTGGTGCGCCCGTTCATGAAATCCCCCACCGCGGGTGCGGCCACCCCGATCTACCTCGCGTCCTCCGCGCAGGTCGAAGGGGTCACCGGCCGGTACTTCGTCAACCGCAAACCCAAAGCCTCCAACAAGGTCTCCTACGACTCCGCCGCGGCGGTCCGGCTGTGGAAGATCAGCGCCGACCTGGTCGGCTTCACCACGGACCGCAGAACGTGACCGCGTGCCCACAGCGCCGTCCTTGTCGCGGCTGGCGTCGTCACAGGTTCGCAAGCACGACCTGGGGACTGTGGGTCGCGGCCCTGGGCGTGACGCTGCTCCTGCGTCGCGCCCGCCGCCCGGCGCATCCCGCCACGAACAACCGATCACCGCGATCAACCGCACCGACGCCGGCAGCCAGCCGGCCAGCGTCGACAGCAGGAGCTGATCACCATGAGACGCCCAGATTCGCCTCGCCGGCAGGCAGTGCCCACCTGGCTGATCTGGACGGCCGGTTTTCTGGCGTTCCCCGTCGCCGGGGTTACCGCTACCGGTCGGATCAGGGCCTGACACCAGGTTGCCACCACAGCGGGCGGTCGGGAAACCCCGTTCGCGATGTGGAGTCGCCGGCCGCCGTGCGGCCTTCGAGGAAGCCGAAAGCCGAGGAACGTAGAGGAGTACGCCATGGAACAGCACGTTGACCACGACTTGCACGGCGTGGATGACACGTTCCCAACGGACGTCGGCGGGCTCGTCGAGGCGACCCGCCCGGTGCTGCGTGAACTGGCCGACGGCGACGTGTTGGAGCTGCGGATCGCGCCGGTCGCCAAACGGCTCGGCGAGTCCACCGTGCGGATGCTCGGCTACAACGGGTCAATCCCCGGCCCCACCGTCAAGGTGCGGCAGGGCACCGAGATCGTCGTGACGGTCACCAACCACGGTGACCTGGAGACCACGGTGCATTGGCACGGGCTGCGCCTGGAGAACAGGTACGACGGCGTGCCGCACGAGACGCAGATCCCGATCCCGGTCGGTGGCAGCTTCACCTATCGGCTGACGTTCCCGGACCCGGGCCTGTACTGGTACCACCCGCACGTGCGGGAGGACTACGGCCAGGAACTCGGCCTGTACGGCAACATCGTCGTCGAGGCCGCCGAGGCGGACTACTGGCCGCCGGTGCACCGCGACGCCGTCCTCACCCTCGACGACCTGCTACTGGAGGACGGCAAGATCGCACCGTTCAGCCGGACGCAGACCAACTACACCGCGATGGGCCGCTTCGGCAACGTGCTGCTCATCGGCGGGGAACCGCAGGCGTCGCTGACCGCGAAGACCGGTGAGGTGGTGCGGCTGTACCTGACCAACACCGCGAACACCCGGGTGTTCAACGTCGCGCTGCCCGGCGCGAGGATGAAGCTCGTCGGCGGTGACAGCGGCCGCTACGAACACGCCGAGATGGTGGAGGAGGTGCTGCTGGCGCCGTCCGAACGCGCCGTCGTGGACGTCCTGTTCGACCAACCTGGACGGTTGACCCTGCAGCACCGCACCCCCGACCGGACCTACACCCTGGCCACCATCGCGGTGGCCGACGACCGGGCGGAACCGTCGCTGGCAACGGACTTCGAGATCCAACGCACGGCGCCGGAACTGGTCGCTGAGCGCCAGCAGCTGGACGCGTACCTGGCCGCCCCGCCCGACAAGATCCTTGCCCTGGTCGCCGAGATGGACGACATCGGCGTCCTCGACGCGAGCGACGCACCGATCGTCTATGCCTGTCCGATGCACCCCGAGGTGACCAGCAGCAAGCCGGGACGCTGCCCCACATGCGGCATGAAGTTGATGGCGGGGCAGGCTGTCACGCAGCCCGCGAGCGGCCACGACGCCGAGGCCGCGCACGACACGGCCGGAGTTTCCCACGACCACCACGGCAACGGCCACCCGCACGACGGCAGCGGCGAGGGCATCGAGTGGGAAGACGACATGGTCGAGGTCAACCGGCTGACCACCCCGGCGAACATGCGGTGGAAGCTGATCGACCGGGGCACCGGCTTCGAGAACGCCGCAATCGACTGGCGATTTCGTGTCGGAGACCGGGTCAAGATCCGGCTTGTCAACGAGATGGATTCCGACCACCCGATGCACCATCCCTTCCACCTGCACGGCGCCGGCCGGTTCCTGGTCCTCGCCCGCGACGGCGTCACCGAACCCAACCTGGTCTGGAAGGACACCGTGCTGGTGCGCACCGGGCAGACCGTCGACATCCTGTTCGACGTCACCGAAGCAGGCCTGTGGATGGCGCACTGCCACATCGCCGAGCACATGCAAAGCGGCATGATGTTCAGCTTCACCGTGGAACGGTCGGCATGAGCACCGAGGTCCAGGACGTGATCGTGGTCGGTGGCGGCCAGGCCGGCCTGGCCATGGCCTGGCACCTCAAGCGGCAGGGCCGACGCTTCCTCGTACTCGATGCCGGCCCGCAGATCGGGCACACCTGGCGCTCGCGCTGGGAGTCGCTGGTGCTGTTCACTCCCGCCCAATACGACGCCCTGCCCGGGATGGCGTTTCCCGCGCCGGCCGGCACCTACCCCACCAAGGAACAGGTCGCCGACTACCTGCAGGCCTACACCGCCACATACGACCTGCCGGTCCGGCTCAACAGCCGGGTCACCGGGTTGCGCCGCGCCGGGGAGCTGTTCGAGGTCCGCACGGCCGCCGAAACGTTCCACGCCCGCGGGGTGGTGATCGCGACCGGACCCTTCGCGGTGCCGTTCGTTCCGCCTCTCGCCGGCGGGCTCGACGACGCTGTCGTCCAGCTGCACAGCGCGCAGTACCGCAACCCAGGCGACCTGCCCGAGGACCCGATCGTGGTCGTCGGCGCCGGCAACTCCGGCATGCAGATCGCCGCCGAGCTGGCCAGGACCCGCCCGGTGGACCTGGCGGTGGGTACCCGCTTCCCGGCGCTGCCGCAGCGCGTGCTGGGCCGGGATCTGTTCTGGTGGCTCACCAACACCCGCCTGCTGAACCTGTCCACCAACTCCCGACTGGGACGACGCCTGGCCTCCCGGGATACGATCATCGGTACGCGTCGGCGACAGCTGCGCCACGCCGGCGTCACCTTCCGACCGCGGGTGCTCGACGCCCACGGCAAGACCGTCCGGTTCGCCGATGGCAGAACCGAGGACGTCAGCGGCGTCGTCTGGGCCACCGGGTTCCGGCCCGATTACTCGTGGCTGCACATCCCGGGCGTGGTGGACAACGGCGGGGTCATCCACCGGCGCGGCATCACCACCGTCCCTGGGCTGTACTTCCTCGGCCTGGCCTGGCAACACACCCGCGGCTCGGCTCTGCTCGGTTTCGTCAAGGACGACGCCGCACACGTCGCCGACCGGGCGGCCGCGGCGGAGCCTGGCACGTGACCCATCATGGACCCGGCGCCCGCCCGACGGCGGTCTCGGGGATCGTCCGCCGCTGCTGGCGGGTCGGCATGGTAAGCCGAGCATCGACCGTGCAGCCGAGCGATAGTGGGGTTCGATGACGAAGCAGATTCTGCTGGCGGTCCACGACCAGGCCGGTGAACTGGACATAATCCAACGGGAACTGATCAGCCGGTACGCCACCGACTACGAGATCATCAGTGAACGGTCGGCGGCGTCCGCGCTCCAACGCCTGGACGCACTGCGGGCCGCCGGCGACGTGCAGGTGCTGGTCCTGTTCGCCGCCCAGGAGATGACCGAGATGACCGGCATCGAGTACCTGCGGCGGGCCCACGAACTGCATCCACGAGCGCAGCGTGTGCTGCTCATCCCCTGGGGGAACCGGTCGGCGTCAAGGCCGATCCTCAAAGCCGTCTCGCTGGGTCAAATCGACCGCTACGCCACCGTGCCCAGCCCCCCGCCCGACGAGAATTTCCATCATCTGGTCACCGAGCTGCTCCGCGAGCGGCAACAGCATCGGCAGGCGCAGCGCACGGTGGTGACCGTGATCGGCGAGCGGTGGGCGCCACGCTCCCACGAGTTCCGTGACCTGCTCCAACGCGGTGGTCTCCCGTTCGCCTTCCACACTGCCGACTCCGCCGAAGGGCGGGCACTGCTGCACCAGGTGCATTGCCCGGCTGGCCCGTTCCCGGTACTCATCCGCTTCGACGGTCAGGTGCTGACTAATCCCACCAACGAGCAGGCCGCGACCGCCCTCGGCGTCCGGCACAGCTCCGAGGAAGGCACCTTCGATGTCGTCGTGGTCGGTTCCGGACCGGCGGGCCTGTCCGCCGCCGTGTACGCCGCCTCCGAGGGGCTCCGCACCATCGTCGTCGACCGGGACACCATCGGCGGGCAGGCCGGCACCAGTTCCCTGATCCGCAACTACCTGGGATTTCCACTCGGGATCAGCGGCGCCGAGTTGACCAACCGGGCGCTGGACCAGGCCTGGTCGTTCGGCGCCGAAACCTCCGTGCTGCGCCCGGCAACCGGTCTACGCACCGACGGCAGCGACCTGTTCGTGGCTTTCGCGGACGGCACCGAAATCACCACCCGCGCCGTGGTCCTAGCCACCGGGGCCAGCTACCAGCGCCTCGGCATCCCCGGCCTCGAATCGCTCGTCGGCGCCGGCGTCTTCTACGGCGGCGGCATCACCGAGGCCCAGGCGATGGAAGGACAGCACGTCTACGTGGTCGGCGCCGGCAACTCAGCCGGCCAGGCCGCCGTCCACCTAGCCAAGTACGCGCAACGCGTGACGATCCTCGTCCGCGGCGGCGCCCTCGACGCCACCATGTCCGACTACCTGGTGAAAACGATCGAAGCGACAGACAACATCGACGTGCGGCTGGACACCACGATCGTCGAAGGTCACGGCGCCGGGCGGCTGGAAGAGCTGGGGCTCCGCAACAACACCACCGGTCAGACCCTGACCGTCCCGGCGGCGGCCTTGTTCATCCTCATCGGTGCACAACCGCACACCGCTTGGCTGCCCGAGGGCATCCGGCGCGACCCCCGCGGCTATATCCTCACCGACAGCGACCTCGCACCCACCGGCGCCACCGGCGCCGAGGCGGGGCAGCCACGACCACCCTTTCAACTCGAAACCAGCATGCCCGGCGTCTTCGCCGCCGGCGACGTCCGGCACGGCTCAGTCAAACGCGTCGCCTCCGCGGTCGGCGAGGGCGGCATCAGCATCCGATCCGTGCATCAGCACCTCGCACACCTCCGCGAGAACGACGAGAAGCGGTAAGCAACCGGTTGGATACCGGTCAGATCGTGGCGGCTAAGAACCCGCGCTCGCCGCAATCCCGCGCGATGTTTGTCGGGCGCGTCCGGGCAGGCCGACCAGCTGCCAGGCGATCCGCTGACAGGGCCCCGGTGATCGATGGAAGTTGACTCCCGCGGCGATCTCAACCACGAGGACCGCGGCGACGAGCCAGTCGACGGCCGCGCAGAACGGCGGCCACCATCGGGTGTTGGCGACGTACTGGCGGCGCTGCTGCCAAAATTCTTTGAGTCCGTGCCCGGCGTACCCGGCGTTGCCGGTCGAGGTTTGCCCCGAAGAGATCGCGCCGGAGAGCTGACGTGCCCGCGTGTGGATCCGAGAACGGCCGCAGCTTGCGCTCCTCAGGGACCAGCCCGCAGCTCGCGGCGGTCGCAGTGGGAGGATGCCCACCATGTCGCGAAAGCGGGAAAGCCTTCTTGCGCAGATCGAGGCCGGCGTGGTCGACGACAATGTGTCGCTGGCTTCGCTCATGCAGAAGTGCATCATCCTGGGCGGGCAGGCTGGCTCGGAGAAGATGCGCGACTGGGCCCGGCAGGAACTCAGCGGCTATGACGGGGACACTCTCCCGCCGTACCGGCGCGTCTACACGGGCCTGTCCGCGAAACTCACCAACCTGATGGGCTACAACGGGGTGATTCAGCGCATCAGCGTGTCCGCCATCCCCGAGAAGGTCCGTGAGTTCCTCGAGGAAAAGGGCATCGATCCGGAAGTGGCTCTCCTGGGTGGCGGCATCGGCGAGCTAGAGGCCATGGCCGCCCGGGCCCAGGACGACACCTGGCTCGTGCCGCCCTGGGGGACCTCGTTGCGGAGGTGCTGGGCAAGTACAGCGTTGACCGGAGCAGCACCCGCGTGGAGACCGTCTTCTGGCCACTGACAGACGCGGCACTTCAAGGCGTGCTGGTCAAGATCCGTACCGCCCTGGCCGAGCTGGTCGCGGAAATGATCGCGTTGACGCCGACAGCTCACGACGTCCCCGACAAGGCGGCCGCGGACCAGGCTGTGTACTTGGTGATCAACGGGCATCGGCCGACGATCCAGGTCACCGCCCAGCACGCACCCGGCGGCACGAACGTCGCCGCCACCCCGGCCGAGGGCAGCCCTGTCACGGTGTCGTCCGGCGCGGGCACCGCTATCGGCAGTCAGACGGCGAGCGGCGCCGGGTCCAGCGTGGTCGGCAGCCAGACCTCGAGCGGCGACCATAACAGCCTCACCGGCCGGGACGGCGCCGCCGCGGACTCCCCGGCCGGGCAGGGCTGGTGGGCGCGGCTTCGCAAGCGGGGCTGGGTCGTCGCGATCACCACGATCCTCGGCGGCATCGCCGGTGTCGCAGCTGCGATCCTCGCCCTCTTCGTCTGGCTGGGCTGGACGCCCTGGTGGCGCTGACCCGGGCGGCGACCTCAGCGCACGCCCGGGGCGTTCGCTCGATCTCGTGGTCGTCGGATGGCATCGCCTCGCGTACCGCCCAGTCGTCGGCGTCGACGGTCGCGGCGAGGCGTGTCGAGAAGTGAGGACTCGGCGGACCTTGCTTCAGGCCCCTAGCCCAGGTTCCTAGGCTGCGTTACAGGAGGTGACCTCGTCGCCTGCGCCCAAGCTGGATTGCCGGGACCACCGATGCCCACTGAAGACCACTGTCAGCGGGGCGATGGCAGTGATGTTCTCGATAGGCACCTGCTCGTTGGCCTGCGACGCGCGGGGCGATTGCATCGCAACAGGTGCGCGAGGAGGCGAAGGTCATGCACGAGCATCCGCTCGGCCCGGCGACGGCGTCACGCCAGCGGCAGGAGCCGGCATCCTCACCGCGGATGCCGATGCCCGATCTGCTGCAGACCCGCTTCGTCCGTCCCCTGTACTACTTCGTCACGGTTGTTGACGGCCACGGCCGGATCGCTGCCAGATCACCACTGCGCACGCTCGGCTGGAAGCCAGGAACCGCCGTCGCCTTCATCGTTGACGCCAGCAGGTTGATCACCGCCATCCGCGTCGAAGACCTCGCACAGCGCGGTGACACTGCACCCCGGCGGGAAGTCACCGCACGTGGACACCTCAACCTGCCTGTCACGACGCGCCGCCGCGCGGACCTTGTCACCGGCGACCAACTCCTCGTCGTCGCCGACACCCGCGCCGGCATCCTGTGGGCCTTTCCGCCGAAAACGCTCGCCCTGGTCCTTCATTCCTGCACCGGCGGCCAGAACCAGCAGAAGTCATGACCACCAACCGTGCTGGCCGGACCGACCAGATGGCCGCCAATATCGCGCTGGTCACCGCCCTTATGGCCCAGCTCGACATCACCGCCGAGCAGATCGCCCAGAGCGCGCCACCGCCGGCCCGCCGGCCCGTGCCGACCTTCGACGACTACATCCCACAGGTCGTCGCCGGCGTCAGCCCCGGCAGCCGCCGCGTCTACGACACCTACTGGCGCCGCATCCGCGAAAATGGGGACCCCGCCGCCTCGACGAACCCACACCCCTGGAGATCAGGCAGTTCGCCGAAGAGGTCCGCCGGCACGCCGTCGTCCGCCGCAACCACCGCGGCGGAGCAGCCGCCGCGGAACACCTCATCTCCGCCCTGCGCTGCGTCTACCACTACGCCATCGCCGACCGTCTGCTCGACCCGGCCGACAACCCCGCAACCCGCGTCGACAAACCCCGCCGCCAGCCCAGCCTGCGTCACGCGCTGCCCGACGCGGCCCTCGCCGCGATCATCGCCGTCGCAGCGGAAACCGGCAACGACCCCGGCCTCGACTCACTCATCCTGCGCCTGCACGTCGAGACCGCCTGCCGGCGCGGGGGAGCGCTGGCACTTCGCCGCCAGGACCTCGACGTCGAGCAATGCCTCGTCCTGCTCCGCGAGAAGGGCCAGACCCAGCGCTGGCAACCGGTCTCACCCACTCTCATGGCAGCCCTGGTCGCTCACGACGACGAACGCGGCAACGGCGCCCCCGCCGGCCAGCTGCTGCGCTACCACAACGGCAAACCCGTCGGCCGCCGCCGCTACGACCACCTCTGGCAGCGCATCGGCAAGCACCTGCCCTGGGTCGCCGTCCAGCAGATCAGCGTCCACTGGCTGCGCCACACCACCCTCACCTGGGTCGAACGGCACTACTCCTACGCCATCGCCCGCGCCTACGCCGGCCACGCCGACAGCAGCGACGCCGGCGCCACCGTCACCTACGTCAAAGCCACCCTGCAGGAAATCGCCCAAGCCCTCGCCGGACTGACCGGCGAACGGCATCCCCTCGCCGACGCAGACCCGATGACGGCCATGCTGACCGTGCCAACTCCGATGGGGACGTAGCGGTAAATCTGGGCCCGGCGCGCCGGGCGCGGCAGCCAGCCCGACGGGTGTGATCGCAATCACGGACAGCGCGGTGCCCCAGCTCAAGGGAACGAGCCAGACAGGTAAATGGCCGACCCGCCGGGTCGGCCATTACCTGTCTGGCTTCTTCTACAACTGAAGGCTGGGCATCTGCATATCATGTGCCCATGAACACCCATGCTGTGCATGGATGCTACGAATTTGTGTCCGGAGGGGGACTTGAACCCCCACGCCCGATAAAGGGCACTAGCACCTCAAGCTAGCGCGTCTGCCATTCCGCCACCCGGACCTGCACTGCCAAGCCTACCGATCACCGCACCCGGTTTTCACACCGGGCATCGGCGTCCCGGCGGGCCGCACAGGAGAAAACTGTACACGGCCCTCAGTAGGGCTTGCACCAGGGGTGGCACCCGGATATTCCGGCACATATGGCCGCGACGAAGGGCCCGGCCTGGCGTCAACTGCGCGTACCGGGCAGCATGGCTCGCGTGTCGCAGCCATCCCCCCTTGCGCCGGCTCGGCAGCAAGCCCACGCGCTGGCGGAGTCCGGCGATCTTGCGGGTGCCGTTGCTCTGCTGGAGCGTGCCGTTGCGCTCGGGAAGGTCAATCTGGCCGAGGACGATCCGGACGTCCTGGTCACCGCGCTGCAACTGGGGCGGGTGCTGCAGCAGGATGACGATCCGGTGGCGGCCCGGCGGGTGCTCGAGGATGCCTATGGGGCCGGCTCGTGGCGGCTGGGGGACTCCGATGCGCTGATGCTGGAGATCTCCCATGAGATCGCCATGGTGGCCGAGGAGCTCGGCAACAAGCACGAGGCGCGCAAAGCGTTCAGTCGGGTTGCCGAGTTGGGCCCCGCCACGCTGGGTGAGGGGCATCCGGCGATCGCGCGGGCGCGGGCTTATCTCGGGCAAGAGCAAGATCTTCCCGTACGTACGGAGGACGCGAGCCCACCGCAGCCGGTGACGCCGCCCCAGGTGAGCGCGCCCCCGGCCCAGCAGGTGAGCGCCCCACCGACATACCCGACCAGTATCCCACCAGCGCCGCCCCCGCGGGCGCCGACCTACCAGTCGAGTGCCTCGCCGGCCTACCGGCCTTCCGACCGCGCGGTCGACGAGGAGCCGACGACCGCAATCCCGATGCAGCAGCCGCCGCAACCGGCTTATCCACAGCCCGAGCCGCCGATCTGGCAAGAACAACCCCAACCGCCGATCTGGCACGAACAGCCCCCACCCTGGGCCCCGCCGCCCCAGCAGCCGTTCGCGCCACCGCCGTACGAACAGAAGCCCAAACGCGGCCTAGGTATCTTCGCGGCCATTGCCGCGGTCCTGGCCGCCGTCATCGCCGTCTCCGCGCTGGTTTTCGTGCTGGCCAACCGGTCGGGTGACAAGAACGACTCGGATGTGCCAACTCTGGGCGGCAAACCGCCCACCAACGTGGCGCTCCAGGACGCGGGCACGCGCATCAAGGTGACCTGGAAGGACCCCGCCAACGGCAGCGTCTCCTTCCTGGTCGCGATGGCGCAGCCGGGTCAGCAGCTGAAGCCCGTGGGCACCCTCGGACCAGGGCAGACGTCGTACGAGATGAATGCCTTGAACCCGAGCCTGAACTACTGCTTCGCCGTGGTCGCGGTCTACCGCAACAACAAGTTCGCGACCTCGCAGCAAGCCTGTACCGATCGGCCGACTGCCACCAAGTAGTGGATCACGCTCGGCAACCGGAGTTATCCACAACCGTGACTTCCGGGTATCGGCGTTCATCCACCTCCCCCTATGATGGCCTGCGTCCTTGCGGAGGGGGTCCGTCGAAGGAGGAGGATTGCGGTAGTGACCAGCGCAGATGGCGCGACCACAGAGGGTGTGCGGGTGACCGCGCAGCGACGTCGGTGGCGCAGTCGGGGCTATCTCGTCACGATGGGGACCGTCGTCGCGCTCGCGGGTGGGCTCGGGCTGACCGTGCTCGGGCTGGGCTCGGCCGATCAGGCGGTGGCCAGCTTCGACGCGGCGTCCTGGGTGTTCAGCCGTTCGAAGTCGGAGGTCGCGCGGATCAACGGCGTGACCGCCAAGGTCGATACCCGGGTCAACGTGCCGGGCGCGCGCGGGCACCAGCTCGAGATCTCGCAGACCGATCGGTTCGTGATCCTCCGCGACGTGCAGACCGGGCGTATCGGCTCGATGGACCTCACCACGCTTCAGCAGTTCTGGGTCGAATCCGGTAACCCGGGCTTCGGCGTGCGCGTGGCCCTCGACGACCACTCGGCCTTCGTGGTCGACACCGTCCAGGGCACGGTGCAGCAGATCGACCCGCTCACGCTGGGCCCGATCGGCGAGTTGATGCGCTTCCCGCCGGGCATCACCGGCGGCGTCTTCGACGGCAAGGGCCGGCTCTGGATAGCCGCCCCGAGCGAGGGCACGATCACTGCGATCACACCGGCGGCGGTGGCCTCCGGCTCGCCCGGCGGTGCCGGTAAAGCGGGGGCCGGTAAAGCGGGGGGCGGCCAAGCGGGTGCCGGCCAAGCGGGCGTACGGACGGAAGCGGTCGCCGCGGGCAGCCACGATCTCGCGCTCTCCACGCTGGACGACGGCGTGGCCGTTCTCGACCGCACCACCAACGCGCTGGCCACCGTCCACGGCGACGCGAAGGCGACGACCGTGACGCTGCCGCTGGCCGGGCCGGGCTCGCTGGCCGCGCACACCGACGGCAAGTCCGTGCCGGTCACCGTGACCGACTCGCGGCACGTCTATGTGGTCGGCGACCAGGGCATGCGCGCCGACTTCGCGGTTCCGGGCAGCGGCGCCGAGCTGCAGCCGGCCGTGGCCTGGCAGGGCTATTTCTACGTCGCCGACGACGCCGGCACCGTGCACGTCTTCGACTCGGCCGGCAAGGCGCAGAAAGACATCTCCTTCGACCGGCCGGGCGGCAAGCTCGAGCTCGAGGTGCGCGAGGGCTACCTGTTCATCAACGCGCCGAACTCTTCGGTGGCCCAGGTGGTCGACGACGCCCACAAGGTGCGGGTCGTCGACAAGTACGCCGACGACGTGCTCGGCGGCGATCCGCCCAAGACCCCGCCGGCCGAGACGCCGCCCCCGCCCAAGCCCAAGAAGCCGGTCGCCTCGAAGCCGGGCGCGCCGCGCAACGTGCGGGCCGCCGCCGGCAACGCCGAGGCCCGGGTGACCTGGCAGGCGGCGTCCGAGAACGGCGCGGCCATCACCCGGTACGTGGTCGAGGGCGCGGGCAGGACGTTCCAGGTCGGCGCCGACCAGCGGTCGCTGACGGTCACCGGGCTGACCAATGGCGACACGTACGAGTTCGCCGTGCACGCGGTGAACAAGAAGGGCGACGGCCCGACCCGGACGAGCAACAGCGTGAAGCCGACGGCCGAGGTGCCCGACGCGCCGGCCGCGGTCACCGCCGAGGCCAAGCCCGACGGGACCGTGGTGGTGAGCTGGCCCGCGGCCAACGGGCAGGGGCTGGCGATCAAGCGGTACACGGTGACGGCGATCTCCGAGGGCGGCAGCGCCCCGATCGGCGACGCCACCGGGACGTCGCTGACGATCCCGGCCGGGCAGCTCGAGTACGGCAAGCAGTACGCGTTCACGGTCGTGTCGGTCAACGAGCGCGGCGCCGGCTCGAAGGCGTCGCCGGTCAGCGGCAGCGTCGTGCCGTTCACGGCCCCGGGCCGCCCCGAGAACGTGCAGGCCGCCACCGTCGGCGACCAGGCGGGCGCGATCCAGGTCGCCTGGCAGGCGCCGGCCGACAACGGGCGCCCGATCACGAAGTACGTGGTGGCCGCCGGCGGCAGGACGGCCGAGGTCACCGACACCGCGGCGACGCTGACCGGCTTCGAGAACGGGCAGACCGTCGCGGTCGAGGTGCGCGCGGTCAACGAGGCCGGGCCGGGCGACGCAGGCACGGCCACGGCTAAGACCCTGTCCCCGCCCAAGGTCACCATCACGGGCGTGAACCCGACCGCGGTCGCGGCGACCGTCTCGTTCACGGTCGACGCGGGCGGCGGCACGGCGACGTGCTCGATGGCCGCGTCGGGGCGGGCGGGCTCGGCGTCGGGCAGCTGCGGGTCGCTGACGGTGAACGAGCTGACGGCCGGGACGGCGTACACGTTCACGGTGACCGCCAAGAACAAGGCCGGCAGCGTCACCGCCACCACCAACACCACCACCGACACGCTCGCCGGCACCGCCACCTGCCACAACGGCCAGAACGGCGACACCGCGACCTACTGCGACAAGGACGTCAGCGGCCGCAACGGCAACGAGATCTTCAGCGTGACCCAGCAGGACAACGACAAGCAGGTCGGCTGGGCCAAACCGGGAACCAAGCTGGCGGCGTACTGCAAGAAGTCCGGCGAATCGGTCTACGCCTACATCTACAACAACGAGAAGCGCAGCACCTGGTGGGTCCAGGTCAACTACTCCGGCAAGAACTACATCCCGTGGGCGTGGCTCAACCTCGACGGCGGGGACGACATCAACGCGCTCCCGACCTGCTGAGGAACGACCCACGTGCACACCGAACCCCTGCCGCCGCAGCACATCGAGGGCTTCGCCCGGGTCGCCGCGGCGCTCGCCGACCGGATCGGCGCGGTGGTGCTCGGCAAGCCGCAGGTGGTGCGGCTCGCGATCACCGCGTTGTTCGCGCAAGGGCACGTCCTGCTCGAGGACGTGCCCGGCGTGGGCAAGACGACCCTCGCGCGGGCGCTCGCCGCGTCCATCCAGGGCCAGTGGCGGCGCATCCAGTTCACGCCCGACCTGTTGCCCTCCGATGTGTCCGGCGTGACGATCTTCAACCAGGCGAGCCGCGGCTTCGAGTTCCACCCGGGCCCGGTCTTCGCGAACATCGTGATCGCCGACGAGATCAACCGGGCCTCGCCGAAGACCCAGTCGGCGCTGCTCGAGGTGATGGAGGAGCGGCGGGTCACCGTCGACGGCGTGCCGCACCCGGTGCCGCAGCCGTTCCTCGTCGTCGCCACCCAGAACCCGGTCGAGATGGACGGCACCTATCGGCTGCCCGAGGCGCAGCTCGACCGGTTCCTCGTGAAGCTGTCGGTCGGCTACCCGAGCGAGGAGGTCGAGATCGAGGTCCTGCGCGGCGCCGCGCTGCGCTCGCCCGACGCGCTCGAGCCGATCACCGACACCGCGATGATCGGCGAGATGGTGCGGATGGCGATGCACGTGCACATCGCCGACCCCCTCTACGGGTACGCGGTGCGCCTGGCCGCCGCAACGCGCAACCATCCACAGGTGCGGGTCGGGGTCAGCCCCCGCGGCGTGATCGCGCTGACCCGGGCCGCGTGCGCCTACGCGCTGATCCAGGGGCGGGGATACGTTCTGCCGGAGGACATGAAGGAGCTGCTCGGGCCGGTCTTCGCGCACCGGGTGCTGCTGTCGGCCGACGCGCAACTGCGCGGGGTGACGGCGGCCGAGGTGCTCGACGACGCGGTCCGGTCGGTGGCGGTTCCGCTGCCCGACGGCAACCGCGTCACGGCCGGGGCGTGACCGGGACCAACGGCGTCCCTGCCGCCGAGCCGCCGCTGCCGGTCGGCAGCGCTCCGCCGACCGGCAGCGGCCCGGCGCGACTCCGGGTGCGGCTCGGCGGCATCACCGGGCGGGGAATCGGTCTTTTGTCCGGCGCCGCGGTTCTGCTCCTCGGCGGCTTCCGCTACGGCTATCCCGACCTTGCCCTGCTCGGCGCCGTCGCGCTCGTCGCGCTGATCTGCGGCGTCGTCTTCGCGCTGTGGCGGCCCCGGCTCGGCGTCGACCGGCTCGCCGAGCCCGACCGCGTGGCCCGCGGCGAGCCGGCCCGGATGACGCTCACCGTGCGCAACACCAGCCGGGTCAGGGCCGCCAACCTCATCGCCACCGACCGCTGCGGCCCGCGGACCGTGCCCGTCCCCCTGCTGCGGCTGCGCCCCGGCCGGGACACCACCGTGGACTATCCCGTCCCGACCAGCCGGCGCGGGGTGGTGGCGATCGGCCCGCTGCGGGTCACCCGGGGCGACCCGCTCGGGCTGATCACGCTCGCGCGGACCTATGGCGGCACGGCGAACGTATGGGTGCACCCGCGGATCCACCTCTTGCGGGCCGTCCCGGCCGGCATCACGCGAAGCCTCGACGGGCGGATCGACAAGGTCCCGCACGGCTCCATCACCTTCGACTCGCTGCGCGAATACGTCGTCGGCGACGAGCTGCGGCGGGTGCACTGGCGCAGCTCGGCCAAGGTCGGCGAGCTCATGGTCCGCGAGCAGCTCGACACCTCCGAACCGACGATCGTGGTGCTGCTCGACGACCGGGCCGCGGCCCACCCTGAGCTGCGCGACGGTGTCGCCGACTCGTTCGAGGCGGCCTGCGAGGCGGCGGCCTCCATCGTCACGGCCGCCGTACGCGAAGACCTGCCCGTCTCGCTGCACCTGGTCACCTCCACCGCGAGCGGGCCGTTCCTCGACGTGCTCACCGAAGCCACCCTGGGAGTCGGGGAGCTGGCGGCCACCGTGCGGCGGCTGCGCGCGCAGCGGCTCGGCGACACGCTCGTGTTCCTCACCGGGCCGGGCGGGCGCGGCGACCTCGGGGCGGTCAGCGGTCTGCGCGGGCCCTACCCGGTTGTGCTCGCGGGGCTGTTCGGCGACCGGGACGCGGCGCCGGTCTCGAGCGGCGACGGACTCATCGTGATCGAGGCCGAGAACGGCGTCGAGTTCGCCGCGGCCTGGGACGGGGTGCGCGGGTGGTGACGAGCGGCGGCCCGGGACGGGATGCGCGGGTGGTGAGGTGGGTGCGCGCCCTCGTGGTGGCCGCCGCGCTGGCCGGGATGATCGCGCTGGCGGGCGTGGCGCTCGGCCGGATCTACGCGGATTCGCTGCTCGCCCTGCTCGTCGCCGGCGCCGCGCTCGGGTCCGTCGGGCTGGGCGTGGCGGCGCGCAGGCTGCCCAACTGGGCGGTGGCGCCCCTATCGGCGGTGCTGCTGGCCGCGTACACCATCGTGGTCTTGAAGGTGGCCGCAGGCCGCGCCGAGATGACCGGTCCGCTCGTGAAGATCGCCCGGGACTCGCTGGCGAATGGGATTCCGCGGCTGCTCACGGCCATGATCCCGGTCGAGCCGACGCCGGACACGGTGGTCGTGCCGGTGATCGCGGCCTGGCTGGCGGGGCTCGCGGCGGCCGAGGTGGCGGTGCGCGCGGGACGGGTGCTGCTCGGGCTGGCGCCAGTGATCGCGCTCTATGTGGGGGCGCTGTATGTGGTCGGGCCCAACGCCTCCGCGGGGGGCTGGACGACGCTCGGTTTCGCGGGGCTGGCGGTGGTGGCGCTGGCGGCGAGCGCCCGGCCGGCCCAGGTGGAGGCGCCGTCGAAGGTGCGGGGGAGGGCCGCCGCCGGTGCAGCGGCGGGACTGGTGGCGGTGCTGGCACTCGCGGCGGCGATCGGGCCCTGGATCGGCGGGCAGGTCTCGGCGACGCCGGTCGATCCGCGCCGCTACGTACAGCCGCCGCAGGTCGACAGCCTCGACGAGAGCCCGCTCAACCGCATCTCGGGCTGGATGCTGGCCCCGCAACAGCCGCTTCTCGAGGTGTCGGCCAGTGCGAAGAAAGTGAGGCTGCGCCTGGCAGTGATGCCCGACTACGACGGGATCACCTGGCGCGTCGGAGCGACCTACCGCAACGCCGGAAAGGTGCTTCCGCAGCAGCCGCGCCTCGCGGACGCGGCAATTCATGAGGTACGGCAGCAGATCACGATCGACGGTCTCACCGGGCGGCTCCTCCCCGTCGTGCCCACACCCACCGAGATCACCGGTGCCAGGGTCGCCTTCGACGCGACGACCGGCACGGTGATCCGGCCCGAGCAGTTGACCGCCGGGCTGCGCTACGACGTCGTCTCCGAGGAACAGACCCCCGACTACAACCTGCTGCCCACCGCCGACGTGCCCTCCGGCGCCACGGTGGCCCGCTACCTCACGGCCGGCGCCGAGGTGCCCGACCAGATCCAGCGGCTCGCCGACCAGCTCGCCGACGGCAACGGCGCCGCCTACGACCGGGCCGCGGCCATCGAGGACTTCCTCGCCGAGCACTACCGCAAGGTCGCCGACGCGCCGAGCGGCCACGCGTACCCGAATCTGTCCTTCTTCCTCTTCGGTCCCCGCGACCATGGCGGCCAGGTGGGGACGTCGGAGCAGTTCGCGGCCTCGTTCGCCGTGCTGGCCCGGCTCACCGGCCTGCCGAGCCGGGTCGTGGTCGGCTTCGACGCGCCGGCCGCGGGTGGCACGGTGACCGGCGGGGACGCGATCGCCTGGCCCGAGGTGCTCTTCGACGGGCTGGGCTGGGTGCCCTTCGACCCGATGCCGAAGAACAGGAACCCGCGTCCGGTCGAGGAAGACTTCACTCCCAAGCCCACCAAGCCCCCGACGCCGCCCTCCGAACCGCCGCCTTCCGCATCGTCCACGTCGTCGTCGGCGCCCCCGGCCGTGCTCGCCGCCGCGCACGAAGGCGGTCCGGGCGCGGTGGCAGTGGCCGGCGCCGGGTCGGGCTCGCTGCTGCTCGTGCTGGTCGCCGCGGCCCTGTCGGTGGTCGCGATGCGTCGCTCGCTGCGCCGTCGCCGCCTGACGGCGGGCACTCCCGACGATCGCATCGCGGGCGCGTGGTCGGAGCTGAGCGATGCCTTGCGCTTGGCGGGCCGGCCGATGCCGTCCCACCTGGCGGCGACAGAGGCTGCCGCGTACGCGAAAGAGCCGTCGCCTCCTCGACGGAACGGACTCCGCCGCGCCACGCCGGGCCCGGCGCCCGCGTCCTCCGCCGAGCCACCGTTGCCGCCCCTTGATGAGCTCGTCGCGGGGATCAACACGGTCGGCTTCGCGCCCGGGGCGGCCAACGACGGGCAGGCCTCGCGGGCCGGGCAGCAAGCCACCGCGTACGCCACCGCGTTGCGCGCCCGCCGCTCCTGGTGGCGCCGCATCTGGTGGAGCTTCCATCCGGGACCGCTGCGCTGGCGCCGCCGTCAAGTAGCGGAGAATCACAGCCCTTCGGGGGCCGGGTCGTCGCGCAGGCGGCTGTAGAGCATGCCGTCGCGCCATTGCCCGGCCCGGAACTCGGCCGACCGCACCACTCCCTCCAGGCGGAAACCCGCCTTCACGAGGGCCTTCTGCTCGGCCACGTTCTCGACCGCCGTGCCGGCCTGCACCCGCTGGATCGGCATGTGCTCGAAGAGGTACGCGGTGAGCATCGCCTGCGCCCGCCAGCCGATCCCCCGGCCGCGGAACTCCGGCAGCAGCGCGATGCCGATCTCGTAGTAGTCACCCCGTACGCCGAAGCGGCCCTTCAGGTACGTCACCAGGCCCGCCGGCTCGCCGTCCACCTCGACCGCGAGCCGGCTCAGGTCCTCGGTCAGAAAGCCGTGTTCAGCGTGCTCCCGGGCCAGGTGACTGTCGCTGCGGAACCCCACCCAGTTGTGACCCGCGACCTCCGGCTCGTGGTGGAACCGGTGCAGCAACTCCACCTCGTCCGCCCGGATCGGGCGCAGCCTGATATCCATCGGCCAAGGATGACGCATCGACCCACGCAGCGGGCCGGGACCGCTGCGCCGGCATCGCCGCTAAAATTGCGTTGTCGGGCCCGGCGACGGTCCCTACCGTTGGGAGTAACACCCGTGGGCGCTCGACTCGCCCCGGGTCCCCGCCAGGCGCCGCTAGCTCAACTGGCAGAGCAGCTGACTCTTAATCAGCGGGTTCGGGGTTCGAGTCCCCGGCGGCGTACATCGTCCCGGTAGCTCAGCCGGTACATTCATCACCGACTACCGGGGGACGGGGCAGTCGCCGTACAGCATGGCCCACATGTCCTTGCGGTGGCGGAACAGCCATGGGCGGACGCTGTCGTCGTCGGTGTCGCGCCACCACAGATGTCCGGTCATCGGCATGCCGTCCCTGCCACCGATGCCGGCGTCGAAGTCGTCCTCGTTGTCGACCAGGTAGTCGTTGGCCTTGCCGCGGGGGATCGGCAGGTCGGCCGAGGTCGAGGCTCGCATGACCTGCAGCATGTAGTCGAACAGCTCCCGGCCGCCGGGCTCGATCGACCAGTTCACATAGTCGAACTCGCCCATCTGGATCCATGCCCGGTTGTTGGTGCGGCTCAGCGTGTCCTCGATCCGCTTGAGCTGCTCGAGGCAGGCGCTGACCATCGGGCCGATGTAGAGGTTGCTATAGAGGGTGAAGCCCGCGCTCGCGCCGAGCAGGGTGCCACCGGCCGACATAATCGTGGACATGGCGGCCACGCCCTTCATCGCGTCCCCGGAGGACGTCTTGCCGGGGGTCATCAGGTCGAGGGCCGTACGAGCGAGCTGGAAGGCCGCGTACCACTTGTTGACCTTTTCGGCGATTGCTAGCACCCCGCCGACCTTGCCGGAGACGTCGATGATCTTGCCGGGGCCGGTGCCGCCGAGGAAGCGCAGGCTGTCGGAGAAGGCCAGGGCCTCCTCGATGGTCGATTTCGTGGTGAGCGCGGTGTCGAGAACGGTGGCGATCGCGTCGGCCGTCTTGAGCAGCTCGCTTTCGCTGCCGGCTCGGAACGCGCTGCGCTGGCGTTCGCGCAACGCGGGCTCGGCCCCCGCCATCGCGGCCTGGACCTTCTGCATCTCGTCGACGATGGCGCGGACCCGCCGGGCGGCCTCGGCCGCCTGCTCCGAGCGCATGCTGTTGATCGCCTTGGCGTACCTCTCGAACCAGTCCCGCAGGACCTTCTCGTTGCCCTTGTCGAACGGCTCGGAACCGCCGCCGGCCCAGATGTTCTCGTTCTCGCGGGCGGCCTTGACGATCTCGGCCACGTCGGTGGGCGCGGCCAGGCCGTCCTTGGTGTTCTGGTTGGCCTCGTCCTGCAGCACGGCGGCCCAGTAGCGGATGACCATCGCCGCGCTCTGGTAGTTGCCGATGTTCTGGAACTCGCCGAGCTCGAAGGGGGCCGCGATTGCCGTGTCGTCGGCGGGGGCCGGAGCCTTGGGCTGGCGCTGGATCATGGGGCCGGAAGTTGGGGAGACTGGGCCGTCGACGCCGGCGGCGGCCACCGCGGCCTCGCGCTCGAACCGGTCGCCGGGGTCGCTCACGGCCAGGCCCTCGGGCTGCAGCGTCCCGCCGGCCGGGCCACCGCGCTGCTGGGTGACGTGGGTCAGCTCGTGGGCGAGGGTCTGCCGGCCGGCCCTGCTCGCCGGGTTGTACGCCCCGGCGCCGAAGACCACGTCGTGGCCGACCGTGAACGCGCGGGCGTCGACCGAGGCGGCCGCCGCCTCGGCCGTGGGGCCGCGATGCACCCGCACGTCATCGAACGAGGCGCCGAGCTGGACCTGCATCTGGGCCCGCAGCGCCGGATCGAGGGCCTCGCCCTGGCCGGTCAGCAGCTGGGTGACGGCCCGGTTGCCGGCGTAACGCTGCACCACCGCCGCGGGGTCGGCCGGGCGCTGGATCACGGGGCCGTCGTCACGGACGGCCTCGTCCGACTTGCTCGGGCGACCGGGCTTACGCACGTCACACCTCCGGGCGGGCCGGACCGACAACTCATCGTAGGTGCCCGGCGCCTGCCCGCCCATCGGCCGGAAAGACTCCCGCGGTGGTCGCGCCGAGCGCGACCACCGGGTCGCCGGTGCCGGGGAACGCCGCGCCATGCACCTCATCACACCGCGCGGCGACGTCCCAATGCGCGTGGGCGGCCGGGGTTCAGCTGCCGTAGACGCGGGACGGGCTGACGAGGACGGCCGCGCGGCGTTGCTCGCGCATCGTGCGGTCGTACTCGTCCCAGTTGTCGTGGGTGCCGCCGGCGGCGGTGAAGATCTCGCGGAGCAGCAGCCGCAGTTCCTCGGCGTCGAGCTCGTCGGGGCCGGCTATCTCGGCCCGGCCCTCGACGGTCGCGTACCGCCAGCCGTCACGGAAGGCGACGGAGAGCTGGGGGCGAGCCCGCAGGTTGGCCAGCTTGACCTTGCCGTACGTGACGAAGGCCAGGCGGTCGCCGATGATGCCGGTGTTCACCAGCGAGGACTGGATGGTCTGGTCGGCGCGCAGCGTGGAGACGATGGCCAGGCCGGAATCCCGGCGGCTCAGCTCCCAGGCGGCGGACAGGGTGATAGCCACCTCGGAAGCCTAGATCGGGACCTAAGTCCCTGTCGCCCGGGACCGCCGGTGGACGACGCTTCAGGCGTGGACAAGACATCCCTGACCGAGCTCGCCGAGAAGAATCTCACCGAGGCTCGCAACGCTCACAGCGGGCGTAGCGCGCACACCGTGCACGGCGGGCACGCCAGCACGTTGCGCCAGACGCTGATCGCATTGATCGCCGGGCAACGGCTGGACGAGCACGAGAACCCGGGCGAGGCGACGCTGTACGTGCTGACCGGGCGGGTGCGGCTGACCTCGGGCGACGACGGCCAGGACGCGGGCGCCGGTGACCTGCTCATCATTCCGGACGCGCGGCACGCGCTCGAAGCCCTTCAGGACAGCGTCGTGCTGCTGACGGTGGCCAAACTGCCCTGATTAGGGTGGTGGGGTGACCCCATCGGAGGCCCTTCGGGTGGCGGCGGCGCTCGGGCCCTACTTCGCTTGGGAGCCGTGGGACGGCGGTAAGGAATGGCGTCCGCTGAGCGAGTTGCTCGACGCCGACGTCGTGGCGGAGCGGGTGGGGGTCGCCCGGCGGACGCTGGTGCGGATGTCTGGGCTGAGCGTGGACGAGATCGGCGAGCGTGAGGTCGCGTCGATCACGTTTCTCGGCTGGGCGTCGCGGCTGGTGTCGCCGCCGCTGGGGGCGGTGGCTCGCACGGGGGTGCTGCCCCGGGCGGAAATCGGGCAGCTGTGGTGGCGGCCGGTCGAAGGCGGGCCGCTGCCCGTCGCGTACGAGTCGGCCGGTGTCGGGGATTTTGATTTTTCCGCTGTCGAGGCGCTGCTGCAGGTGGTGAGCAAGCGGTTCTCGTTGCCGGAACACCTGCTCTGGGGAAACGTCGCGTCGGCCCTGGGCGGGGCCGCGGGGATGATCGCGGACGCGGCGCCGGAGCATGCGGGGCGCGCGGCGGCGGTGGTGGAGGCGCTGCTGGAAAAGGTGCCCCTCCACGGAACCGCGGTGTTGGAACGGCCCGACCCGGAGTGGGAGCGGTGGTTCCTGGTGCGGCGGAACTGCTGTTTGTACTACCGGATTCCCGGTGGCGGGAAATGCGGGGACTGCGTGCTGACGCCGGAAGAGGTCCGGCGTCAGCACTGGGATCGCCTGCTCAGAAATCGTCGTCGAAGCTGACCGAGCCGGTCACTCCCACCTGGTACGCCGAGACGCGGCGCTCGAAGAAGTTGGAAAGCTCCTGGACGTCCTGCAGCTCCATGAAGGCGAACGGGTTCTTGCTGCCGTAGAGCGGCTCGATGCCCAGGACGGCCAGGCGGCGGTCGGCCACGTGCTGCAGGTATTCGCGCATGTCGGCGAGGGACATGCCGGAGACGCCCTGCTCCAGAAGGTCCGCGGCGAACTGGACCTCGCAGTCGACGGCCTCGGCCAGCATGTTCCGCACCTGGGTTTCCAGGTCGGCGTCGAAAAGGTCGGGCTCCTCGGCGCGTACCTGGTCGACCACGTCGAAGGCGAAGGCCATGTGCATGGACTCGTCGCGGAAAACCCAGTTGGTGCCGCTCGCCAGGCCGTTCAGCAGGCCCCGGGAGCGCAGGAAGTAGACGTACGCGAAAGCGCCGTAGAAGAACAGGCCCTCGATGCACGCGGCGAAACAGATCAGGTTGAGCAGGAAAGCCCGGCGGTCGTCCTTCGACGACAGCGAGCGCAGCTCGAAGATCGAGTCGATCCACGTGAAGCAGAACTCGGCCTTGCGGGCGATCGACGGGATGTTCTCGACGGCGGCGAAAGCCTCGAATCTTTCGGATTCCGACGGGACGTAGGTGTCGAGCAGGTTCAGATAGAACTGGACGTGCACGGCCTCCTCGAAAAGTTGCCGCGAAAGGTAGAGGCGGCCCTCGGGCGAGTTGACGTGCTGGTAGAGGTTGAGCACCAGGTTGTTCGTCACGATCGTGTCGCCGGTCGCGAAGAACGCGACCAGGCGCGAAACCAGGTGCTGCTCGGCGGAGGAGAGGCGGGAGAGGTCGGCCAGGTCGGAGTGCAGGTCGACCTCCTCCACGGTCCAGGTGTTCTTGATGGCGTCCTTGTAGCGGTCGAAGAAGTGCGGGTACTTCATCGGCCGCAGGGTCAGGTCCATTCCGGGGTCGAGCAGCATTACTGGCAGGCCTCACATGACTCGGGGTTTTCCAGGGAACAGGCGACCGCCTCGACCGGCGCGATGGACACCGTCGCCTGCTGTATGCGCGTCGCGGGGCGCGAGCGCAGGTAGTACGTGGTTTTCAGGCCGGATTTCCAGGCGTGCAGGTACATCGACGAAAGACGGCCGATGGTGGGCGCGCTCAGGAACAGGTTCAGCGACTGCGACTGGTCGATGTAGGGGGCGCGGGCGGCGGCCAGGTCGATCAGGGCACGCTGCGGAAGCTCCCACGCGGTGCGGAAAATTTCGCGTACGTCGGCCGGCAGATCGGCGATGCCCTGCACGGAACCCTCGGCCCGCTTGATCTGCTCTCGGATCGGCGCCGTCCACAGGTTGCGCGTCTTCAGCTCGCGTACCAGATAGGTGTTGATCTGGAGAAACTCGCCGGACATGGTTTCGCGTTTGAACAGGTTGGACACCTGCGGCTCGATGCATTCGTAGCAGCCGGCGATCGAGGCGATGGTCGCGGTCGGGGCGATCGCGACCAGCAGGGAGTTTCGCAGGCCGGTCTCGGCAACTTTCGCTTTCAGCGCCGCCCACCGGTCGGTTTGGACGGGCGAGACTCCCCACAGGTCCGGGTGCAGATCACCCTGGGCGGCGCGGGTTTTCTCGTACGCGGGGTTGGCGCCGAATTCCGTGGCCAGAGCCGCCGAGGTTTCCAGGGCGGTGAGGAAAATTTCCTCCTGCACCCGGGTCGAAAGCTCGTTCGCATCCGCGGAGTCGAACGGCAGGCGCAGCGTGAAGAACGCGTCCTGCAGGCCCATGAGGCCGAGGCCGACCGGGCGCCAGCGGGGGTTCGAGGCGGCGGCCTGCGGCGACGGGTAGTAGTTGATGTCGATGACCCGGTCGAGAAAGACAACCGCGGTCCGGACCGTCGAACGCAACCTTTCCCAGTCGACGCCGTCGGCGGTCACGTGGGCGCCGAGGTTGATCGAGCCGAGGTTGCAGACCGCGGTCTCGTCGTCGCTGTTCACCTCGAGAATCTCGGTGCACAGGTTGGAAAGGTGGATGGTGTTGCCCGGCGCGCCCGTCTGGTTGGACAGCGCGTTGGAGCGGTCCTTGAAGGTCATCCAGCCGTTGCCGGTCTGGGCCAGGGTGCGCATCATCCGGCCGTACAGATCTCGGGCCTTGACGGTTTTTACGGCCTTTTTCTCGGCGTTGCGGTAGGCGAGGTCGAACTCCTCGCCGAACAGGTCGGGGAGCTCGGGCGCGTCGGAGGGGTCGATCAGCGACCAGTCCTCGTCGGCCTCGACCCGGCGCATGAACTCGTCGGGGATCCAGTTGGCCAGGTTCAGGTTGTGCGTGCGGCGGGAGTCCTCGCCGGTGTTGTCGCGCAGCTCCAGAAACTCCTCGATGTCCGGGTGCCACGGCTCGAGGTAGACGCAGGCCGCGCCCTTGCGGCGGCCGCCCTGGTTGACCGCGGCCACGCCGGCGTCGAGCGTCTTGAGGAACGGGACGATGCCGTTGGACTTGCCGTTCGTGCCGCGGATCAGCGCGCCCCGGCCCCGCACGCGGGTCCAGGAGATGCCGATGCCGCCGGAGAACTTGGAAAGTTTCGCGACCTGGTGGTAGCGCTCGTAGATCGAGTCGAGCTCGTCGCGCGGCGAGTCGACCAGGAAGCAGGACGACATCTGGGTGTGCCGGGTGCCGGCGTTGAACAACGTCGGTGAGCTGGGCAGATACGCCAGCGACGACATGAGGCGGTAGAAGCCGATCGCCTCGGCCGGTGTCTCGGACAGGCCGCAGGCGACGCGCAGCAGCCAGTACTGCGGCGTCTCGACGACGGTGCGCAGCTGGGGATGGCGCAGCAGGTAGCGGTCGGCCACGGTGCGCAGGCCGAAGTATTCGAACCTCCGATCCGCTGCCGGGTCGATCGCGTCGTCGAGCTTTCGCGCGTTGCGGGCCACGAACTCAGCGGTCGCGTCGCCGATCAGGCCCAGGCCGTGGCCGTAGCGGATCGACTGGCTGAAGCTGGCCACGCCTTGCAGCCGCACTTCCTTGTCGACGTACGCCGAAAGCAGGCGCGCCGCGAGCCGCGAGTACTGTGGCTCCTCGCCGATCAGCTCGGCGGCCGTCTGGATGGAAAGTTTGTCGAGCTCGGCGGTGGTGGCGCCGTCGTAGAGCCCGCTGATCGTCTTGGTCGCGACCCGCAGCGGATCGACCTCGTCCAGGCCGGCCACCCACCGCTCGACCGCCCGCACGATCTTGTTGACGTCGACCGGTTCCAGGTCGCCGTTGCGCTTGCGCACCTGCATGTCCGTCCCCCTCGTCGTGGTGAAGGACGCGCAGGAGGACGCCACCGGCAACGAAAGCCGGCTGATGGCGTCGGCCGTCCCGCGCGGCCTTCGACCGCCGCATACCGGGCGGCATGCGGCGCGCTGGCAGGTCTTCGGACTCGTGGGCATGACACGTACGCCTACCGGCCGTCGCTTCCCAGGCCCGGGCCCAGTGCTCGTGACGGCTTTCGTTCCCACTTACCGCTGCGGGGCAGTCCCGGATTTCCACCGGGTTCCCTCTTGCCTCGACCCTCCGCATCGGAGGGCCGAACCAGCTGCGAGAGACACCATATATGGGTACGGGGGTGCCAGTGCAACCCCAGATGATGTGTCGGCGTGTCGCGTCATGGAGATCACCGCGCGTGTGCGAAGCTCGGGCATCCGGTAACTGGGGGAGGGCACGACGTGACCGACGAGAGGCCTCCGCTGAGGAGATCGGCCGTCATCTCGCGGGGGCGGGCGGCAGGGTCGAAACGGTACAGTTTCACCCGTCGTTCTCCTACGAGGACTTCATCGAAGGGCTGCGGCCGGTGCCGGGCGATGGTGGCCTGCCGTACCTGACCGAGTACTGGTTCGAGCATCGGTCGCGGCTGAACGACCTCGACGCGAGCGTCGCCAAGATGCTGTCCGAGGAAGCCTGACCGTGGAGGTGGTGGAGTACCGGGCGGCGGCCCTGCCGTTGGCGCCGGCTGAGCTCGACTACCTGCTCGGTCTCGTGCGCGCTGCCTCCGGGCAGCGCGTTCTGCAGAGCATCGCGCCCACCCGCGAGCCGGGCATCTTCGAGGTGACACCCGGGCCGTTCGTCGGCCGGCTCGGCCTGCCCTCTGGGCGATGGATCGACTTCCGGAGCCGGTTTCCGCTGACCGACGTCGTCGAGCTCATCCGCCAGTCCGGCCGGCGGCCCGTCCTGGCCGGCACCTTGCCCGCGGACGCCGTCGCGAGCCGGTTCCTCGCCGACGCCATCGCGCTCGCGTTCGCCCGGGAGGTCGAGCACCTGGTCGGCCGGGGCCTGGCCAAGGGGTACGTTCCGGTGCGCCACGTGCGCCCGCCGTACCCGGGGCGCCTCGATGTCGCCCATCACCTCGGGAGGCTGGGCGCCAGGCCGGACAAACTCGCCACGATCGCCCGGCGTCTCACCGTCGACGTCAAGGAGAACCGGGCGCTCGCGGCGGCGCTGGACGTTCTCGTGCGGGTCCCCCTCGCCCGGGAGTCCGCGACGCGGCTGGCCGCGCTCGGGCCGGCGTTCGGCCGGGTCTCGCGCGAGCCATGGCGGGCGGACGACGTCGGCCGTATGCATTTGACGAACCTGACCGCGCACTACCGGAACGCGCTCGCGCTGGCCGAGACGATTCTGCGGTCCCAGTCGATGGCGCCCGCGTCGTCGGGGCTCGCGGGCGGCTCGCTGCTGTTCCACATGCCCAAAGTCTGGGAGACCTACGTCGCGCAGTGGCTTCGCCGGAAATGGCCGCACCACGATGTGCGCGCACCGTATTCGTTCCCGCTGACGAAAGACGGGCAGAATGCGGAGGCCGACGCGACGGTCTGGGATGGCGACCGGCTCGTCGCGCTCTACGACGCCAAGTACAAGTGGCCCGACCACGCGCCCGACCGGGCCGACGTCTACCAGATGGTCACCTACTGCGAGCGGCTCGCTCTCGCCGAGTGCACGCTGGTCTATCCGGTCGAGGCGGCCCGGCCGGCCGTGACCGTCGGCTCGCGGACGGTTCACGTGCTCGGGCTGATGCCGAGCCTGGAGCACGGCCTAGCTCAGCCGGACCCGCACACCGGCGGTGAGGAACGAGTCGCGTAGCTCGACCGCGGTCAGTTTCGTGCCGGTCGGGACGTCGAAGACCAGCGTTCCCTTCGCCGAGCGTCCGGGGCCGATCTGTTCCAGGAACGCCTGGACGCCCGGGTTGACCGGGAACTCGGCGCTGTCGTCGTTCGGGTACGCGACGTTCTTCGCGTCCAGCGCTGTCTGCGAGCCGCCGGCGAACGTTCGCGCCTCGATTCCGAGGTTCTTGACCGTCACGCCCACCAGGCAGTACTCGCCACGCGCTCGCCGCACGACGGCGTCATCGCCCAGGGTCCTGCTGCCGCAGGCGGCCTGGGTGACGGTGAACTCGAGTTTTCCGTCCCGGACCGGGGTGTTCATGCCGGCCGACTTCGGCTCGGGCCTCGGCGCGGAGACCGGCTCGGAAAGTGAATGGAAATTCGCCAGCGCTACGCCAGACACGCTCAGGGCGAAAAGGACGGCGACGGCGACGATCAGGAGCGGGTCCCTCTTCCGCTTCGGCTGCGGCTCTTGCGACACGACGATGGCTCCATGCGGGCCGGTGCAGGGCTGGTGAGCGCGGCCGGCCACCAGCCCTGGAGACCGGCCGCACATACGCCCAACGGCGTTCGTCGCTGCCGGGGAGTCGCCCTAACGGCTGACTTCGCGTGCCGTCTGTCGGAGGCGGGCGTGAATGCCCTCGTACGCGTCCACGCCGCCGAGATACTTCTTCCGGACCTTCGCCAGCATCGTGTAGTTCGGGTCGCACACGTTTCCGACGGGAGCGGTGCCGGCCTGGCTGATCAGTTGATAGGCGTCGAGGGTGTCGAGGCCGGTCATCTCCGCGGTCCAGGTGATCAGGTCGTGCTGGCTCATGCGGTAGGCGTCCTCCAGCGGGCGTGCGGAGCCGGCCGACATCAGCGCATCGTCGGTTTCGAAACGCGGCGTCGGTGTGGCCGCGCCCTTGATGACGTCGAGGATCACCACCGTGTTCATGGCGGCCTCGACGGCCGTGCCGCACACCTCGCCGTCGCCCTGGCGGCAATGGCCGTCGCCGAGGGCGAACAACGCGCCGGGCACGTTGACGCCGAAATACGCGGTGGTGCCCGCCCGTAGCTCCGGCGTGTCCATGTTTCCGCCGTGCACGTCGGGGACGATCGTCATCCTCGACTCGAACGCGGCCGGCGCCACTCCCGCCGTACCGTGCATGGGATCCAGCGGAAGCTCCATGCTGAAGTCGCCGCGCCGGGCGTGATAGCGCACCCAGCCGGCGTCGACGTCCACGTCGTAGCGCCAGACCACCTCGTCGAGCGGCGGATGCAACGTGGCCGTGGTGTGGGTGCCGGTGAGCGCGCCGAAATGCGGAAATGTCGACGAGACCGCCCAGTCCCGGGCCGGCGTGATGGCGACGAAATGCACCGCGAGGGTGTCGCCGGGCTCGGCGCCCTCGACGAAGAACGGGCCGGTCACCGGGTTGAGATAGGGAAACTCGCAGACCACCGACGGCAGGTCGGTGACGTCCCGGACGAGGCCGCCGAAGCAGTCCTCGGTGTACAGCTCGACGATCGTGCCGGGCTTCACGCTGCGGACCGGCTCGCGCCCACCGAACGTGTACGACAACTCTGAAACATCGGGTACGTACTTCACGACTCGCTCCCTTGCGAGAGACCGGCGAGCTGCGGGCGCCGGCCGCTGACGTAGAACGAGATCAGCACTATCACGCCGATGCCCAGCCAGATGAAACCGAGCGTCTGCGCCGCGATGTCCGCGTTGATCACCACGTAGAGCAGGATCAGGAAGCCGAGCACCGGGACGACCAGGTGCCGCAGCCAGTCGCGGCTGTGCTGCCGCACCACGTAGTGCACCACCACGGCGACGTGCAGCGCCAGGAAAGCCGTCATCGCGCCGAAATTCACCAGGGTGGACAGCAGCGAGATGCCGTCGTCGCGCGACGCCATGTAGAGGCCAAGCGCCAGGGAGACCGCGGCCACCAGCAGCGTGGCGTTGGCGGGAACCTTGTGACGCTCGTTGATTTTCGCGAGGAAACGCGGCATCTGGCGGTCGCGGGCCATCGCGTAGAGCAGGCGGCTCGTGGCGGCCTGCGCGACCAGTGAGTTGGCGAAACCCCAGGCTATCGCGGTGGCCAGGGCGGTCAGGCTGGCAAGCCAGCCACCGCCGGCGGCACGGGCCGCGTCGTAGAAAGCGGTCCCCTCGGGGTCACCGTTCGCCAGAAGACCAGGAGCATCGGGTACGAGCAGAGCGGCCACCCAGGTCTGCACGATGAACAGGGTGCCGGCCAGCAGGAGGGCGCCGACCATGGCGCGGCCGATCTGGCGCGCGTCCTCGCGGCTTTCTTCGGCGAGCATCGAGATGCCGTCGAAACCGAGGAACGAAAGTACGGCGATGGAGACCGCCCCGAAGACGACCGACCATTCGAAGGTGTCGGCGTTGAACAGCGGCGCCCAGAAACCCGCATCCGCGTGGACCTTCCCGGAGAACAGGGCCCACAGGCCCACGACCAGGAAGATCGCAAGGATGATCAGCTCGGCCACCAGCATCAGCTTGTTGACGCGGGCGGTCATCTGGATGCCCAGATAGTTGACGACGGTGTTGAGCAGGACGAACGCGACCAGCCACAGCCACACCGGTATCCCCGGCACCAGCGAGTGCATGGCCACGCTCGCGACCAGATAGAGCAGGCCGGGGACCAGCACGTAGTCGAGCAGGATCACCCACCCCGCCAGGAAACCGACGGGAGGCGCGATGCCGCGCCCCGCGTAGCTGTAGACCGAGCCGGCCATGGGAAAGGCGCGGACCATCTGCGAATAGGAGAGCGCCGTGAACATCATCGCGATCATGCCGATGACGTACGCGAGCGCGACCATGCCGCCGGAGCCGCTGTAGACGCTTCCGAAGATCCCGAATGGTGCGATCGGCACCATGAAGATCAGCCCGTAGATCAGCAGGTCGGTGAAGCTCAGCGATCGGCTGAGCTCCTGCCTGTAACCGAACTGCTCGAGTTCTGCCACGGCGTGAACATTATTGCAAATGTTTCGATGGGTCACGCGTCCCTTCGGTTGAAAAGGATCAGCGCCGCGGCCAGCGAAAAGGCGGTGAAGGCGGCGAACACGGCGGCCGACGGCCAGCGGGAGAGCATGTCCAGCTCGGTGGCGCTGCCGCCGGACGCCTCGCCCGCGAAAGTCACCAGCTGCATGCCCGCGGTGAACGGCAGAAACCTGGCGTACGGCGCCACCCAGTCGAACGACGGGACGAACTGCAGCCGCAGGATCACCTGCTCGACCAGCATCGGGACCGCCAGCATCACCACCAGCGGGCCGGGCACGCCGCGGAACAGCTGGCCCAGCGCCACGCCGACGACCGACCAGAGCAGCGTGAGCAGCACGTATCCGGTCAGGATCTGGCCCAGCGGCGGCTCGGTCAGGTCGGGGAAGTGGTGCCACGCCAGGATGCCGGCGGCGAGGTTCAGCGCCAGCGAGGCGAGGGCGACCAGCACGGCCGTGGCGCCGACCACGAACACTTTCGCGACCAGCAGCGGGGTGCGTCGCGGCATCGCGGTCAGCGTCGGCTGGATCGTTCCGTACCGGTAGTCGTGGCCGGTGGCGAGGATGCCGACGGCCGCGACGAACGCGGCCAGCAGGGGGATGGGCAGCGAGGCGCCGCCGGCCGCGGCCACGTCGGCGACGATCTCGGGGGTCAGGGGAAGGGTGCGCGACCCGTACGCGAAAAGCAGCGATGCCAGCGCGCTCAGCGCAAGCCCCGAAGCGAGAAGCCAATAGGTGGACCGGAGGGTGCGCAGCCGCACCAGCTCGTAACGCAGCGCCTCGCTCATAGCGTGTCGTCTCCCGTGGCGGTCATGAACGCGGCCTCGAGCGAGGCCGTGCGGGTGGTCAGCTCGTGCAGGACGATCCCGGCGCGGAACGCGGCCTCGCCCACCTCGGACGCCTCGATGCCGGAAACCCGCAGCGCTCCATCCTCGAAAGTTTCTGCGGCGACGCCCTCCGCGCTCAGCGCGGCGACAAGTGAATCGGCATTCGGGCTGCGCACGACGACGGTCGAGCGGGTGAACTCGCGGACGAAACCGTCCACGTCGCCCTGGTAGATCATCCGGCCGCGCCCGATCACCACGAGCCGGTCGGCCATCAACGCCATCTCGGGCAGCAGGTGGCTGGACACGAAAACCGTGCGGCCCTCGGCGGCCAGCGACTTGAGGATGTCGCGCAGCCATTGGATGCCGTGCGGGTCCAGGCCGTTCGCCGGCTCGTCCAGGACCAGCGTCGCGGGGTCGCCGAGCATCGCCTGGGCCAGGCCGAGCCGCTGGGCCATGCCGAGCGAGAAACTTCTCGGCTGGTGCCGGGCCACGTCGGCCAGGCCGACCATCTCGAGGACCTCGTCGACCCGGGCATAGTCGATGCCGCTGCCGGCCGCGAGCATGCGCAGGTGATTGCGGGCGCTGCGGGTCGGGTGAAACGCGCGCGCCTCGAGCACCGTGCCGATCTCCCGCATCGGCCGCCGGATGGTGGCGAACCGGCGGCCGTCGAACAGCGTCTCGCCCTCGCCGTGGTCGAGGCCGAGCATCAGCCGCATGGTGGTGGACTTGCCGGCCCCGTTCGGGCCGAGGAACCCGGTCACCGTGCCGGGCGTCACCTCGAAGGAGAGGTCGTCGACGGCGGCCCGGTCGCCGTACCTCTTCGCGAGCTTCGTTGCCGTGATCATAGGGGCGACGGTAGGGAGGCCGGGTGGTCGCGGGCATCGGTCCGTCGGCAGGCACGGCCCCTTACTTTCGTCAGGTTCGCGGGCGCCCGGCGGCTTTGTATCGTGAGGTGATGTGGCTGTTCACGCTGGTCGTCGCGGCCGGGCTGGCGCTGGGAAGCCTGCTGCCGGTGAGCACCGGATGGGCGCCTTTCGTGATGGTCGTGCTCGCCTACGCGGCCGGCCGCCGACTGGCGTCGCTGGCGCGGGCGGTCGCGGTGTTCACGGCCGTCGCGGTCGCCGGGCTGGCACTGGCTGTCGCGCGGACCAGCGAGCCGATCTCGGCGTGGTCGACGATGGCGCTGGTCGAGCTGTTCGCCGCGGTGCTGCCCTGGTGGGCCGGGCGCTACCAGCGGCTGAACGCCGAGCGGCGGGAACGCGAGCACGGGATCGTCGCCGAGCAGGCGCGGTTGCGCGAACGGGCCCGGATCGCCCAGGACATGCACGACACCATCGGGCACGAGCTCGCGCTGATCGCGCTGCACTCCGGCGCCCTCGAGGTCGGCGCGGGCCTGACCGACGCGCAGCGCAAGACCGCCGGCGAGCTGCGATCGCATGCGGTCCGTGCCACCGAGCGGTTGCATGATCTCGTACGGGTGCTGGGCAGCTCCGACGCGGCGGCCGGCCAGGTGCCGCCGGACGAAAGCATCGAGGACCTGGTGGGGCGGTCGGCGGCGGCCGGGATGCCGGTGCGGCTCGTGCACGAGGGCGCGGCGCCGCAATGGCCGCCGATGACCCGGCAGGCCGCGCACCGGGTGGTGCGGGAGGCGCTGACCAACGCGGCACGGCACGCTCCGGGCGCTGCCGTGGTCGTGACCGTCGCGGCGGATCGGATCGCGGTGGAGAACGAGGAGGGACCCTCTGCGCGCGGCCGCGCCGGGAGCGGACAGGGGCTGATCGGGCTGGCCGAGCGGGTCCGGCTGGTGGGCGGGCAACTGTCGGCGGGACCTCGGCCCGGCGGCGGCTGGCTCGTGCGCGCGACGCTGCCGGCCGACTCCGCGCCGGCCCGGCCGGCCTCCTTCGACGTGGCTGTCAGCCGGCGGATCACCCGGCGCCGGCTGCTCCAGACCGCGGCGCTGCCGGTGGGCGTCGTGCTCGCTCTGCTTGCGGCCCTGGTCGCCGGGCAGGTGGCGACGGTCCGGCGCACCGGGCTCGCCGACGACCGGTACGCCTCGCTGCGCATCGGGCAACCGCAGGCGCAGGTGGAGCCGCTGCTGCCGCCCGAGGTCGCGCAACGGTTCCGGCTGGTCGACGAGCCGACGGCGCCGGCCGGCTCGACCTGCCGCTACTACCACGCCGGGGACGCGCTGACCGACCTCGAGCCGCAGGTCTACCGGCTGTGCTTCGCCGGGGGCGTGCTGGTCGCCAAAAACCGGCTGGACAGGGCCTGAGCACGGTGACTCCGGAAAGTGCGCCGCATGCCGTGCCCCTGATTCGCGTGCTGATCGCCGACGACGAAGCGATGATCCGGGCCGGCGTGCGGGCGATCCTCGCCTCCGACGACGGCATCGAGGTGATCGGGGAGGCGGCGGACGGGCGGGCAGCCGTGGAGCTGGTCCGGGCGCACCGGCCCGACGTGGTGCTGCTCGACATCCGGATGCCGGGGCTGGACGGGCTGCGGGCCGCCGAGGAGATCGCGACCGTGGCGCCGGGCACGGCCGTGGTCATCCTGACCACGTTCGGCGACGACGAGAACATCGGGCGGGCCCTCGCCGGCGGGGCGGCCGGCTTCCTGCTCAAGGCGTCCGACCCACGCGAGCTGATCGGCGCGGTGCACGCGGTCGCGGGCGGGGCGGCGTTCCTGTCGCCGATGATCGCGCGGCGGGTCATCGACGGCTACAGCGACGCCGCCCGCGCCGCCACGGCGCGGGCGCGGCGGCGGGTCGAAGGGCTCACCGATCGCGAGCGGGAAGTGCTGGCGCTGCTCGGCGCGGGGCACTCCAACGGCGAGATCGGCAAGGCCCTGCATCTGGTCGAGGGAACCGTGAAGGCGCACGTCAGCTCGATCCTGATCAAGCTGGACGCGCGCAACCGGGTGCAGGCCGCGGTCGTCGCCCACGAAGCCGGGCTGGTCTGACATCGTCTGGCGATAGACGCGCACTTTTGATGACCGGCGGGGCATTCGGCCCCGCCGGCCGTTGACTCTTGACGTATTTCGATGTTTGGATCTGTTCAGGAGGTGTGCGGTGATGTTTGTACGAGTGGGAATGGTTGCTGCCCTTGCGGGGGCATTGCTCTGCGCTCCCGATGCTCCGGCCGGGTCGATCGTCGACCATGGCGCGCTGCTCGGGGACGCGCCGGACAAGGCGTGGTACGAGGCCAACATCCCGTTCGTGGACGTGCCGGACTCGGCGATCCGCGACACCTACTACTACCGGTGGCGCACCTTCAAGGAGGCGCTCAAGTACACCGGGCCGGCCGACGGGTGGATCGTCTCGGAGTTCCTCGGGCCGGTCGGCTACTCGGCGCCGTACGGCGGGATCGACGCGGCCGCCGGGCATCACCTCTACGAGGGACGGTGGCTGCGCGACCAGCGCTACCTGGACGACTACCTCGACTACTGGCTGACCGGGCCGGGGTCGGGCGCGAAACCGGCCACTGAGGAGCTGAACAAGAACACCACGGACTGGGCGCATCAATACTCGTTCTGGGCGGTCGACGCGGCGGTGGCGCGGGCCTCGGTCAGCGGGGACTGGAAATTCCTCACCGACCGGCTGCCGGCGCTGCGCAAACAGTACGAGGGGTGGAAGGCCACCAACTTCGACAGCGCCAAGGGGTTGTACTGGCAGACGCCGGTCTGGGACGCCATGGAGTTCACGGCGAGCTCGTATCAGAGCTCCGACCCGTACCACGGTGGCGACGGCTACCGGCCGACCATCAACGCCTATCAGTACGGGGACGCGCGGGCGCTGGCGGCGGTTTCGCGCAAGGCCGGTGATTCCTCCGCGGCAGCGAGGTATGACGCCGAGGCCGCCCGCCTGCGTTCCGCCACCGAGAAGGCGCTCTGGAATGGAGACTTCTACAAGCACGTGATGCTCGACGGTCGTGTCATTGCCGATCGGGAGGAGATCGGCTTTGTTCCGTGGTATTTCCACATGCCGCCGGCCTCGGACGCCGTCGCGTGGGCGCAGCTGACCGACCCACAGGGTTTCGCCGCGCCGTACGGGCCGACGACCACCGAACGGCGCAGCCCGTGGTTCATGCACGAGGCGTTGAACGGGTGCTGCCGGTGGGACGGGCCGTCGTGGCCGTTCGCGACGAGCCAGACGTTGACGGCGCTGGCCAACCAGTTGCTCGACTACCCGGCCCAGTCTTATGTGGACGTCGATGATTACGTCAACCTTTTGCACGGGTACGCCTTGACGCAGCGCAAGAACGGGAAGTCGTACGTCGCCGAGGCGCACCACCCCGACGAGGATCGCTGGATCTACGACAGCGCGGGGCACAGCGAGGACTACAACCACTCGACTTTCGCAGATCTCGTGCTGTCCGGGCTGCTCGGGATTCGCCCGCAGACCGGGGACTCGATCCGGATCGCGCCGCTGGTGCCCTCCGACTGGTCGCACTTCGCGGTGGAGAACCTCGCGTATCACGGCCATGACCTCACGATGATCTGGGATCGCGACGGCAGCGCGTACGGGAAAGGCAGTGGTTTTCAGGTCTTTGTCGACGGCGTCCAGAAACTGCGCCGCGCGACGCTGGGCGATGTGACGCTGGCGGTGCCTTATGTGAATCGCGGTTCGCAGCCGGTGCTGGTCGACGACGCGGCGAACGTGACCGAGACCGGCTACCCGGCGGCGACGGCGTCCTACACGTGGCGCGGGGACAGCGCGGCGAACGCGATCGACGGGCAGGACTTCCACCTGGACCAGCCGTCCACCCGGTGGACGAGCTATGGATCGCCGAACCGCAGTGACTGGCTCGCGGTGGATTTCGGGGCGGCGACGGCGGTCTCCGATGTGCGAATCGACTTTTACGACGACGGCGGCGGGGTGCGGGTGCCGGACTCGTTTGCGCTGCAGTACCAGGACGCGGCCGGGGCATGGCTCGACGTTCCCGGGCAGACCCGTGACCCGGCCGCGCCGGTGGCCCGCGCCATCAACCGGATCAGGATCTCGCCCCCGCTCACCACCGACCGGCTGCGGGTGGTGACGTCGCGGGCCGACGGGGGAGCGGTCGGGATCACCGCCCTGCAGGCGTGGCGGCAGCCGGATCCGCGCGTGACGGCCGCCTTCACGGCGCCGAGCCTCGCCGTCGACGCGGGGAAGACGGTGACGGTGCAGGCTCGGGTGACCGGGCCGGTCACGCGGACGAGCCTTCAGGTGCCGCGCGGCTGGACGGCCCGCCCGGTCGGCGCCACGACGTGGCAGGTGACGCTGCCGGCGGACACGGATCCCACCGCCGGCCTGCCGATCCGGCTGCTGGCCTGGTCCCGCGACGGGGTGACGAGCGCCTTGCTGCCCACCCGCTACCAGTTCGACCCCACGGACTACCCGACGGTGACCTGGGACGACGACTTCTCGGCCGACCGGCTGGCCTCGTACCGGATCGACCACCCGGCGGCCGAGCCGTCACCGCGCCTGGCGGTGGGCGATGGCGTGCTGACCGCGTCCGCCGACGCGCGCGCCTTCGCCGTGCTGGCGGCCCCGGCGGCGGGCGAGGCGCTGATCGTCGAGCCGGCCCGCTTCTCCGGGGCGTCGCCCGAGGACAGCCTGTTCCTGGGCTTCTCCAGCGGCGACCGGGACAATGCTTTGGCCTGGTACAACAACCACTACGGTTCGTCGGGCGTGGACGTGCAGGTGGGCGGCGTGTCGCAGCCTTCGTCGACCGGCGGCTGCTGCGCCGCGGTTCGCTGGTCGCCGGATGATCGATTCGCGGTGCTGTCCCAGTCGGGCAAGCTGATGACCTGGGCCGAACACGACGGGAAGTGGGCGCTCATTCACACCGCCCCGGTCAACGCGCAGGGGTCGCCGGCCTTCGGTCTGCGGTTGGACGGCGGCTCGATCGCGATCGACCGGGTCACCGTCCGGAGCCGGTGAAGGCGTCGCGGAAGCGCTGCAGGGCCGCCTCGGGGTCGCCCGAGGCCCAGGCCTCCATCGCGACGACACCGTTGTAGTTCAGACGGCGCAGGGCGGCGGCGATCGCGGGGTAGTGGATTTCGCCGGTGCCGGGCTCCTGGCGGGTGGGCACGTCGGCGACCTGGATCTCGCCGATCAGGGCGATTGCCCGCTCGACGAGGCGGATCAGGTCGCCCTCGCCGATCTGGGCGTGGTAGAGGTCGAGGTTGAGCCGCAGGTGGGGACTGCCGACCGCCTCGACGAGAGCGATGGTGTCGGCGGCACGCCAGAACGGCGTGCCGGGGTGGTCGACGAGGTTGAGGTTCTCCAGGGTGAAGACGCGGCCGGCGCGCTCGCCCAGGGCGGCCAGGCTGGTCAGGGTGCGGGCGGCGGTCAGCCACATCTGCGGAGTCACCGTCCCGGCCGGGATGACCGGGAGGCCGCGATCGTCGAGGCCGGTGCCGTGGAGGTTCAGCCGGGCGCAGTCGAGGCGGTCGGCCGCCTCGAGGGATCTCTGCGCCGTGCGCAGCAGCTCGGCGGCGCCGTCCTCGTCGGCGAGTGTGCCGGTCACGTAGCCGGTCATCGAAGAGATGGTCGCGCCGGTCTTGGCGAGCGCGTCGAGATCCTTGGTGTGCCAGTTCCAGATCTCGACCTCGAAGCCCTCCGCGGCGATGCGGCGGACCCGCTCGGGGAACGGCAGGTCCAGGAAGAGCATCTCGGCGCAGGCGGCGAGCCTCACTTCGCCACCGCCGACGGCCTGCCGGTGCTCGCGGACTCGGCGGCGGCCAGGGCGATGGCCAGCGCGGCGCGGGCGTCCTCGCCGGTCACGGTGGGCGGGGTTCCGGTGCGGACCGCATGGGCGAAGGCCGCCAGCTCGGCGGTGTAGGCGTCGCCGAACAGCTCCTGATCGCTGCGAGCGGTCTCGACCAGGCGACCCTCGGGGCCGGAGAAGGCCAGGCCGGTGCGGCGGCCGTCGCCCATGGTGGCCATGCCGGCGGCGCCCAGGACCTCACCGCGTACGTCATAGCCGTAGCTCGCCTCGAAGCAGGCCTCCGCGGTGCCGATGGCGCCGTTGTCGAAGCGGACGGTCACCGCGGCGGTGTCCAGGAGGCCTCGGTCGCGCCAGGCGGGTTCCACCAGGGCGTCGGCTGCGGCGTAGACCTCGACGGCGGTGGCGCCGGGATTCAGGAAGCGCAGCGTGTCGAAGTCGTGGATCAGGGTCTCGAGGAAGATCGTGTTGGCGGCGACGCGGGACGGGTCGAAGCCGCCGGGGTCGCGGGTCAGGGAGCGGAGCAGGCGGGGTGTGCCGATCTTGCCGGCGTCGATCAGGGCGCGGGCGGCCGCCCAGTCGGGGGCGAAGCGGCGGTTGAAGCCGATCTGCAGGTGCACGCCGGCGGTGCGGCAGGCGTCGATGGCGCGGTCGGCGTCGGCCAGGGTGATGGCCATCGGCTTCTCGCCGAAGACGTGCTTGCCCGCCCGGGCGGCGGCGACGATCAGGTCGGTGTGGAAGCGGGCGGGGGCGGCGATCACCACGGCGTCGATCTCGGGGTCGGACCAGACCTGGGCGGGGTCGGTGTAGGCGCGGGTGGCGCCCAGGTCGCGGGCGAGCCGGTCGGCGGCGCCGGGTGCGGGGTCGGCGACGGCCACGAGGCGGGCGCCGGGCAGGCGCCGGCTCAGGGTCCGGCCGTGGAAGGAACCCATCCGGCCCGAGCCGATCAACGCGAATCCACTGGAACGTTCCATACGAACGAGGCTGCGTTCCCGTGCGTGGCGGCGTCAAGATGTGGGCTGGAACGTTCCAGTATTTGTCACTACGCTGATTCCCGTGCGAGCGGAACGCAGGCCGACGCTGTCCGATGTGGCCGCCCGGGCGGGGGTCTCCAAGTCGCTGGTGTCGCTGGTCATGCGCGACGAGCCGGGGGCGGGCGCCGAGACCCGCCGGCGGGTGGTCGAGGCGGCCGGCGAGCTGGGTTATCACCCCGACAGCCGGGCTCGGTTGCTGCGCAGCGGGCGCACCAAGCTGCTCGGCGTCGTGTTCGGCATTCAGCACGCGTTCCACGCCGATCTGGTCACCGACCTTTACACGGCCGCCCGTGAGACCGGCTACGAGCTGGCGCTGAGCGCCGTCACCCCGGATCGCGACGAGGCGGAGGCAGTCACCGGGCTGCTCCAGGACCGCTGCGAGGCGCTGATCCTGCTCGGGCCGCAGTCCCCGGCCGCGGCGCTGGGCCGGCTGGCCGAGCGGATGCCGGTGGTCGTCCTGGCTCGCGACGTGCGCGCTTCGGTGGTCGACGTCATCCGCAACAACGATGCCGACGGCCTCCGCCTGGCGGTCGAGCATTTGGTCGGTCTGGGCCACCGCCGGATCGTCCACATCGACGGCGGCCGTGCCCCGGGTGCGGCCGAGCGTCGCCGTGGCTATCGAAGCGCGATGAGCCACCACGGCCTTGCCGACCACGAGGGATTCATCCGGGGCGGCCTGACCGAGGAGGACGGCGCGGCGGCGGCGCGGCAGTTGCTCGACGATCCGCCGACCGCGGTCACCGTCTTCAACGACCGCTGCGCGACCGGAGTCCTGGACGTGCTCACCCGCGAACGGGTGGCGGTGCCGGGCGACCTGAGCGTCGTCGGCTACGACGACAGCCACCTCGCCCGCCTGGCCCACATCAACCTGACGACGATCGCCCAGGACACCGCCACGCTGACAAGGCTGGCCGTGGCCCGGGCGGTCGACCGCGTCGAGGGGAACCCGGTCGACCGCCGCGAGATCGTCGTCCCGCCGCGCCTGGTGGTCCGCGGGACGACCGGCCCGGCTCAGTAGGGTCAGTCGGAAACCCGGGGCGGTGGGGCGTCCAGGGCGCCGTGCGGCGGGTGCAGCTTCTGCTGACGCGTACGGTTGCCGATCGTGACAGCCGCGAGGCCGCCCGCCAGCACGCAGAGGACCGCACAGATCATCGAGGCGGTGTGGAAGCCGCTGGAGAACGTGGCCGGCTCCAGGTAGGCGTCGCCGGTCAGACCGGCCGCGGCCGGGAGCACGGCGACCGCGATCAGCGCGGCCGCGCGGGCCACGTCGTTGTTGACCGCCGAGGCGACGCCGGCGTGCTCGGAGGGAACCGCGGCCAGCACGGTCGAGGTCAGCGGCGCCACGGCTACCGCCAGGCCCAGGCCCAGCACGGTGACGGCCGGGAAGACCTGGGTGAGGTAGTCGCCGCTCGCGTCGATCCGGGTGAACAGGGCCAGCCCGAGGCCGACGAGAACCGGGCCGACGCTCATCTGCAGGCGCGGGCCGATCCGGGCCGCCAGGGCGCCCGAGCGCGACGAGAGCAGCAGCATGAGCACCGTCACCGGCAGCAGCGTGAGCCCGGCCTCGATCGGCGAATAACCGGAGACCTGCTGCAGCGCGATCGGCAGCAGGAACAACGCGCCGCCGAGCGCCGCGTAGACCGCGAACGTCACCACGTTGGCCGCGGTGAACTGGATGGACGCGAACAGGCGCAGCGGCAGGATCGGCCTTTTCGTATGGCGCTCCCATGCGACGAATACCGCCAGCAACAGGCCGCCGACGGTGATCGTGGGCCAGCCGTCTCCGCCCTGGATGAGACCGTAGGTCAGGCTGACCAGGCCGAGCGTGACCAGCACGCCGCCGGTCAGGTCGACCCGGCCGGTGGCGTTCGGGTCGCGCGACTCGGGCACGTGCCGGCGGGCGATGAGGCCCACGGCCACCGCGATCGGCAGGTTGACCAGGAAGATGTACCGCCAGGACGCGGACTGCACGAGCCAGCCGCCCAGGAACGGGCCGAGCGCCCCGGCCACGCCGCTCAGCCCCGACCACGCGCCGATTGCCTTGGCGCGCTCGCCGGGGGCGAACGAGGCCTCCAGGATCGCGAGGCTGCCCGGGGTGAGCAGGGCCGCGCCGACGCCCTGCAGGGCACGGCAGGCGATCAGTGTCTCCGCGGTCGGCGCGATGCTGCTCAGCACCGAGGCGACGGCGAACCAGAACACGCCGATCGTGAAGATCCGGCGGCGGCCGTACCGGTCGCCGAGCGCGCCGGCCACCAGCAGCAGACCGGCCAGGGTCAGCGTGTAGGCGGTGAACACCCACTGCAGCGGAGCCAGCTCGGTCTGGAAGTCGCGGCCGATCGCCGGCAGCGCGATCCCGACGGCGTTCGCGTCGACCTGGGTGATCACCGAGCCGCCGATGCACGCGGCGAGGACCCAGCGGCCCCGGGCGCTGCGGCTGGTCAGGCCCTGGTCCGGGGCGAGCGTGGCGGTCATCGGGAGACCTCGCGGATCGCGTCGGCGAACGCCTCCGGCGCTTCCTGGGGAAGGTTGTGGCCCGCGTCGTGAACCTGGCGGTGCACGCGGCGGCCGGTGAAATGGGCGGCGCCCGCGCTGCCGTCGGTGGCCGGGAAGTTGCCGTCGGCCGTGCCGTCGAGGGTCACGGTGGGCACGCCGATCGGCGGCAACTGCGCGAGTGCCGCTTCGGCCGCCGCATATTCCTGCGCGCCGAGGGCGCGGCCGAGCCGATGACGGTACGAGTGGATGACGACGTCCACGTAGTCGGGGTTGTCGAACGCCGCCGCGGCCCGGTCGAGCTCCGCGTCCCCGAACGTCCACTTGGGCGAGTTCCGCCGCCAGATCACCTCGGCGATCTCCCGCCGGTTGGCCGTCAGGCCCGCCCGGCCGCGCTCGGTGAGGAAGTAGAAGAAGTACCAGAAGCCGGCCTCGAGCTCGGCCGGCAGCGGGTTCGCCGACGCGGCGATGTCCTGGATGAGGTAGCCGTTGACGGAGACCAGCCCGGAGACCCGCTCCGGATGCAACGCGGCGGCGACACAGGCGGCCCGGCCACCCCAGTCGTAGCCGGCGAGGATCGCGCTCGGGATCTGCAGCGCGTCCAGCAGGGCGATGACATCGGCGCCCAGCGCGGCCTGCTGGCCCGAGCGCGGCGTGGCCGGGCTGAGGAAGCGGGTCGGGCCGTGCCCGCGCAGGTAGGGCACGATCACCCGGTAGCCGCTGTTCGCGAGCATCGGGGCCACGTCGGCGTAGCTGTGGATGTCGTAGGGGAAACCGTGCAGGAGGACCACGGGCCGCCCGTCGGCGGGGCCTGCCTCGTGGTAGGCCACCTCGAGCAGGTCCGTGGTGACGCGCCGAATCGGAAGGTTGGTCATGCCCCTTCGACCGGGCCGCGGCCCGATCTGTGACAACGGATCATAATGTCGCGGTGAGTGAGACCCCCTCGGCGCCGAAGGCGATGTCCGCGGAACGGCTGGTGTTCTTCACCGATGCCGTGGCCGCCATCGCGATCACCCTGCTCATCCTGCCGCTCATGGAGAGCGTCTCGGAGGCCGCCGGCGAGGAGAGCTTCGGCGAGTTCGTGCGCCATCACGTCGGCCAGTTCGGGGCGTTCGCGCTGAGCTTCGCGGTGATCTTCCGGCTCTGGTGGGCGCACCACAACGTGTTCCGGCACGTGCAGTCGCTGCACGGATGGATCGTGCGGTGGAGCCTGCTCTGGACGTTCGCGATCGTGCTGCTGCCGATCCCGACGGCGCTCATCACCGCGTACCGGCCGACCGCGGGCACCGTCGCCCTCTACGGCGGGGCGCTGTGCCTGGCCAGCGGGTCGTTGACGATGCTGGGCTGGTATGCGCACCGGCACCCGGAGCTCAGCGAGGACGGGTTGCCGGTGACCCGCGAGCAGGTGCTGGGCTCGGCGGTGGCGTTCGGCACCGAGCTGGTCGCCACGGTCATCGGCTCGGTCTTCGCCGGGACGATCAACTTCTGGGCGTTCCTGCTGATGTTCCTGGCCGGGCCGATCCAGGGCGTGGTCAAGTCGCGGTGGCGTCGCGCCGATCCCTGAGCGCCCCCTCGGGCCCGCGGATCGCCACCGTGACGACGTTGCGGGCGAAGATCCGGAAGGAGATCGGATCGTCGAGCGCGTAGTCGTCGGGCAGCAGATCGGTGTACCGGGCCATCAGGAGTCCCCGGCGGACCCGCCCTACCGAACGGTCGGTAACCAGACGCACGAACAGCTCGCCGGCGGCGCGGCTGTCGAGCAGCTCGAGCTGGTCGATCGCGGCGACCCGGATGGACATCGACTCGCGGCTCAGCGCGATCCCGGTGAGGGTGGCGATCGCCTCGTCGTCGGGCTGGAACGGCGCGGCCGCCGCGCGTACCCGGGCCGGCGTCCGGTCGTCGGCCGCGAGCGCTTCGAGGCCCGCGACCAGCGCGGGTGGCAGGTTTGCTCGTACCTGGGCGAGGGCCTCGACACCCCCGGCCCGTAGCTTGGCCGGCGCGGCCCGGTCGAGGGCGATGCCGGCCAGGGGCCGCTCCGAGCCGGCTGCGCCCAGCGCGACGGTGGCACTGCGCAACCGCAGCCCCGACGGCGAGCCGGGCTGGGCTAGGCGGGTCAGCAGCCGCAGCCCGGCGGACGGGTCGATCGCGGTGAGGCCCGAGGCGGCCCGCATGCGGGAGCGCTGCCGGCGAACCGGCCGGGAGGCGATGTGCCGCAACCGGTCCGGCCCGACGGGATCGCCGAGCACCGTCAGCGCCACCGCCGCCTCGACCGTCATGCTCGACGCCAGCTGTCGACGTGCCCGGCGGCGAAGGAAATCGCGCGACCGCTCGTCGCCGCGGGCCGCGAGCAGGTAGCGCAGCTGGGTGTGCCGGAACGACCGCACGCCTCGCCCGTCGAGCAGCCGGCGCAGCCGGGACTGCGCCTCGGCGTCGCCGGCCTCCAGCAGCCCGGCGAGCGCGGTCGCCTCGAGCCCGGGCGCCATCGGCTCGTCGAGCAGCCGGCGCAGCCCACGGAGGTCGCCGAGCCGGGCAAGCAGCAGCGCCGCGTTCAGCCGTACATGGATCTCGCCGGGCCGGCGGGCCAGCCCGATCAGGGCATCCGTGTCGCCGAGCTCGGCGCAGCGGGCGGCCGCGCCGTACGCCATCGGCAACGTGGGATGCTTGCCGGCCACGGCGCTCAGGGCCTCGGCCGCGCCCGGGTCGCGCCGCTCGAACAGGTCGAGAGCCGCCGCGTACATGGCCTGCGGAGTCTCGGCGAGGCCGCCGGCGAGGTCGCGGAGCATGCCGGGCTCACCGGCGTCGGCCAGCGCCGCCGCCAGCTGCACCCGGTGGGTCGGGTCGAGGTCGGCGTCCGAAGCCATCGCCGTCAGCGGGCCGAGGTCACCGCTCACCGCCAGCTGGCGGGCCGCCGCCACCCGCTCGGACCCGCTGGCCCGCGCGTCGGCGAGCCGCTTGGTGAGCGCCTGCCGGGCCAGCGCCCCCAGCGGCCGGTTGGCCGGCACCGTGTCGGCGGCGAGCGGCACGCGCAGGTTCGGGTCGAACCGTCCGCCCCGCTCGTCCAGCGTGTCCGCGATCCACGAGCGCACCACCTCGTCCGCGTGCTCGGCGACCGCGCGCAGCGTCGCGTGCCCGGTCGCCACGTCGATGTCGGCGATCCGGTCCGCCACCAGGGCCCGGGTCCAGAACGACGCCTCCGGGTCGCGGGCCACCTCGGCCATCCGGTCGAGCACGTCGGCGTCGAGGCTCAGCTCACCGAGGATGCGCAGCGCTTCCGGCGCCGCCTCGCTCTCGCCGGCCACCTCGTCGAGCAGGACGCCGATCACCGATGAGCGGGTCGCCGGCCGCACCGGGATCCCGTCGGCGAGCAGGTCACCGGCCGCGAGCGGGTCGGTCAGACCGGCGACCAGCGCGTCCGAGTCCGGCCGGCGGGCGGCCGCGAACGCCGCCAGACTGCGGGTGGCGGGCTCGGCGGCCCATACCGCCCAGACCGACGTCTCGAAGCGCGCGGCGAAGGAGTACGCCGCGAAGTACTCGGCGAAGCTCTGGTGCGCGAACACCACCCGGTTCCGGCGCAGCGTACAAACGCCGGTGACGAGCAGCAGTTCGCGTACGAGCCGGTCGCTCGACGGCCCGAGGCCGTGCGGCGAGTGCGCGTCGATCCACGACGCGGCGACCTCGGTGAGCAGCACATCGGGATCGGCCAGCCAGGCCGCGCCGCACGCGCGCAGCACCCCACCGACGTGCTGCCTGATGTCGGAGCACAGCCAGGCCGCAACCTCCGCGCCCGAAGGCCCGCGCGAGAGCAGCTCGGGCTCCACGGCCTCGCGGAAGCGTTCCAGCGAGCGGCGCCCGTCGAGCAGGTGGTCGACGAACCGGTCGTAGAGGGCCGCCCGGCTCGACGGCAGCGTCCGGTCGTCCGCCGACTCGTACACGAGGGCTGCGATCGTGGCCAGCAGGGGCACCCGGGCCACCGGACCGAGCCGGGCGCCCGCCACCCGGGCCAGGAAGCGGCCGGCGGTCCGGTCGGCGCGCGGCCGGTCGTCGGGGAACCGGGCGGCGAACCAGCGGTGGGCGAACTCGTCGAGTTCCCGCCGGTCGAAGGGCCGCAGGTCGTACACGCCGACGTTCGGCCCGTGCAGCTCGGCCAGCTCGGCCGCGGCGAGCGGGCGGCAGGTCACCACCAGGCGGTACGGCCCGGGATCGGCGAACAGCCCCCGGATCCGCCACAGCACCTCGGACCGGCTCTCCGGCGCGACCACCTCGTCGAGCCCGTCGACCAGCACCCGCCAGACCCCGCCGGGCGGCGGCTTCTCGAAGAGGGCGGCCGGCACCTCGACGGCGAGGTCCCGTCCCGCGGCCCGCGCGAGCGCCTCGGGCAGCCGCCGCCCGACCAGATCGGCGGCCGGCAGGACCACCGCGATCTCGCCGCGCCCGCGCCGCCGCTGCGCCCGGCCGGCGAGCTCCGCGGCGACCGTGGCGAGGAACGTGGACTTGCCGGCGCCGGCGTCGCCGAGCAGCACGGCGTGGCGGTGCGCGGCGAGGATCCGTCCGGCCTCGATCGTGCGGGGGGTGTCGCCGCTCTCGAGGGTGGCGCGGGACCGCACGTACAGATCGGTCAGCGCCGGAACGTGCTCGCCGAAGAACCGGTACCGGTGCTGCCGCGCGTCGGCGACCTGCGCGGCGAGCAGTGCGGTCACGCCGGAGTCGGGCCGCCGCCGGAAGAGCCGGCGGCGGGCGAACCAGATCGCGGCCAGCCCGGCCGCCGCGCCCGCTATGGACGCGACCTTGTCGCCGGTGTCCAGGAAAGAACCGAGCGAGGCCATCGCCGCGATCCTAGCGACAGCTGATCGAGCAGGCTCTCCACCGCGAGCTTGCCCACAACCGGTCGGTTGACCGATGCGATGCGGTCGTTCGGCCGTAGCGTTCGGATCGCACTTCACTGTGATTCGATCGGGAGGAACAACCATGGACCTGGGTCTGGCGGGCAAGCGGGTGGTGGTCACCGGCGCGGGCCGTGGCATCGGGCTGGCGATCGTGCGGGGCTTCGTGGCCGAGGGCGCCGCGGTGGTGGCCGGGTCGCGGCGGGCCACCAAGGAGCTGGCGGAGCTGGACGGCGTGACGGTCGTCGAGGTGGATCTGGCCGACGCGGCGGGGCCGGCGGATCTGATCGCCGCGGCCGGGGAGCGGATCGACGTGCTGGTCAACAACGTCGGGATCGCGCCGCCGCGGACGCATGGATTCCTCGACGTCACCGACAACATGTGGGCGGACACCTGGAACCTCAACGTGATGGCCGCGGTCCGCGCCACCCGGGCCGCTCTGCCGGTCATGCTGGCCGGCGGGGGAGGGGCGATCGTCAACACCGGTTCCGTGAACTCGCGCCTCGCCGACCCGCTGGTGATCGACTACTCGGCGTCGAAGGCGGCGCTGGCCAGCTTCACCAAATCACTGTCCAAGGAGTTCGGCCCGCGCGGCATCCGGGTCAACTCGGTCGCGCCCGGCCCGGTCGCCACCGACCTCTGGCTCGGCGACGGCGGCGTCGCCGCGACCGTCGGCGCAGCCCAGGGCATAGCCCCGTCCGATGTCGAGGCCGGCGCGAAGGCCGCCATGGTGACCGGCCGCTTCACCCGGCCCGAGGAGGTCGCCACCCTGGTGTTGCTGCTGGCCAGTGCGCGCATCCCCAATGTGACGGGCGCCGACTTCGCGATCGACGGCGGCATGCTCACGGCGCTCTGAGGCTACGGGCGGGGATTTCCCGGACTGGGTTCAAAGTTTGCAAAGAACTGTCTCGATATTGCGTGACTGTGTCGCGGACGTTACGGTCGGCCTAGTTCCTCAGGTTCCCCGCTCCATGCGTCCCGGTCTGGCGTCCCCTCTGCCAGATCGGTCCTCGGCATGGGCGACATTCCCCGGTCGTCCGTCGAAAGCGAGCAACACCAATGACCAGACGAAGGCTTGGCGCCGGACTTGTCGGCGCCGCGCTGATCGGCTCTCTCCTGTACGGGAGCCCGGCCCTCGCCGCCACCGGCGGTGTGGGCGCGACTCTGCCCTATGTGGAGGTTCAGGCCGAGAACGCCACCACGAACGGCACGATCATCGGGCCGTCGGCGGCCTACAACACGCTCCCGTCGGAGGCGTCCTACCGCAAGGCGGTGACCCTCGGGGCGGGGCAGTACGTCGAGTTCACCTCGCCGATCGCGACCAACTCGATCGTGTTCCGGTACAGCATCCCGGACTCCGGGGGCGGCTCCGTCTACACGACACCGATCAACTTCTCGATCAACGGGGCCGGGTCGACGGCGTTCACCCTCACCAACGCCTACAGCTGGTTCTACGGCGGTTATCCGTTCACCAACTCGCCGGGCAGCAACCCGCACCACTTCTACGACGAGGCGCACCGGCTCTTCCCGACCTCCTACCCGGCCGGCACCAAGTTCCGGCTGACCGCCACCACGACCACCACGATCGACCTCGCCGACTTCGAGAGCGTCGCGAGCGCGATCGGCCAGCCGTCCGGCTCGGTCTCGGTGACCAGCAAGGGCGCCGACGCGACGGGCGCGGCCGACTCGACGGCGGCGTTCAACTCGGCGATCCAGTCCGCCGGCGCGGGCGGCACGGTGTGGATCCCGGAAGGCACCTTCAAGATCCCTGGGCACATCGCGGTCAACAATGTGACGATCAAGGGCGCGGGCATGTGGCGCTCGACCGTGGTCGGCGCGGCGCCGGGCTTCTACGGCAACGACGCGCCGAACGCGAGCACGAACGTGCGCCTCGCCGACTTCGCGATCTTCGGTGACGTCCAGGAGCGCAACGACGGCGCCCAGGTCAACGCGGTCGGCGGGGCGATGAGCAACTCCACCGTGGACCGGCTCTGGATCGAGCACCTCAAGGTCGGCGCCTGGATGGACGGCCCGATGGACAACCTCGTCTTCTCGGGCATGCGCATCCGCAACGTCACCGCCGACGGCGTCAACTTCCACAAGGGCGTGACGAACTCCAAGGTCACCAACTCGGACATCCGCAACACCGGCGACGACGGCCTGGCGACCTGGTCGGAGGCGGTGGCCGACGCGAACGACTCGTTCGACCACAACACCGTGCAGTACCCGATCCTCGCCAACGGCATCGCCATCTACGGCGGTCACGACAACTTCGTCACCGACAACCGGGTGATCGACTCCGGCCTCACCCAGGGTGGCGGCATCCACGTCGCGCAGCGTTTCGCGTCCACGACCCTCGGGCGCACCGACGTCCTGCGCAACACGATCATCCGGTCCGGCAGCCTCGACCCGAACTGGCAGTTCGGCGTCGGCGCTCTCTGGTTCGACGCCCGCGACGGCGCGATGACCGGCCTCACCAACATCGACAACATCCTCATCCAGCAGAGCCCGTTCGAGGCCATCCAGTTCGTGTCCGGCTCGCAGATCTCCAACGTGAAGATCAACAACGCGACGATCCAGAACACCGGCTCGTACGTGGTGCAGGAGCAGGTCGGCGGCTCGGCCACGATCAGCAACAGCACCGCGACCGGCATGCTGGGCCCGGCGGCGGTCTACAACTGCGGCGTGGGCTTCACGCTCACCGACGGCGGCGGCAACTCCGGGATCTTCGGGTCTTCGGCCTGCACCCAGGTCACGAACCCGCCCTTCCCGCCCTACCTGCCGGACAACGGGTCGCTGATCTCGATCAGCCCGACGACGCTCGGGTTCGGAACCGTGGCGACCGGCTCGACCAGCGCCGCGCAGACGGTCACGGTCACCAACTCGGGCACCGCCGCGGCGCCGGTCAGCGGAGTCTCCATCACCGGCGATTTCTCGCAGACCAACACGTGCGGTAGCTCCATCGCGGGCGGCGGCTCATGCACCGTGAGCGTCCGCTTCGCACCGACCGTGGCCGGCTCACGCACCGGCAACCTCACGGTCACGGCGTCCGGCATCACCAGCACGATCCCGCTGTCCGGCACCGGCGTCGCCCCCGGCCCGATCCTGTCGGCCAGCCCGTCGAGCCTGTCGTTCCCCGGCACGGTCGTCGGCGCCACCAGCGCCGGGCAGACGGTCACGGTCACCAACTCGGGCACCGCGACCGCGACCGTCTCGGCGGTCACCGCGAGCGGTGACTTCGCGCAGACCAACACCTGCGGGTCCCTCACCGTGGGTGCATCGTGCATGGTCACCGTCACCTTCAAACCCACCACCTCGGGTACGCGTGCCGGCAGCGTCACCCTGACCAGCAACGCCAACAACAACCCCGCCACGATCGCCCTCACCGGCAGCGGGATCGGCAGCGCCACCAACATCGCGGCCGGGCGCCCGGCCACGGCGAGCTCGCAGGTCAACGCGACGCAGGCGCCCACGACCGCCACGGACGGCGACGCGAACACCTATTGGGAGAGCGTGAACGGCGCGTTCCCGCAGTGGCTTCAGGTCGACCTCGGCACGGCGTACGCGATCGGGAAGGTGACCCTGAAGCTGCCGCCGGCCTCCGCCTGGGCGACCCGCACCCAGACGCTGTCGGTGCAGACCAGCACCGACGGCTCGAGCTTCGGCACCGCGGTGGGCTCGGCCACGTACACCTTCAACCCGGCGTCCGGCAACACGGCCAGCATCACCGTGCCCGGCGCCAGCGCCCGCTACGTGCGGGTCAACATCACCGCGAACTCGGGCTGGCCGGCCGGCCAGGTCTCCGAGCTCGAGGTCTATCCCTCGGGCGGCGGCTCCACTCCGGCTCCGGCACTGTCGGCCAGCCCGGGCTCGCTCACGTTCGGTTCGCAGGCGCTGAACACCACCAGCGCCGGCCAGCAGGTCACCGTCACCAACAGTGGCAACGCCGCGGCCACCTCGTTCGCGGTAGCGGTCACCGGCGACTACGCCCAGTCCACCACTTGCGGCACGTCGCTGGCGGCCGGCGCCTCCTGCACGGTCACCGTGACCTTCCGGCCCACCGCCTCCGGCACGCGGACCGGCACCCTCACCGCCTCCGGCGGCGGCGCGAGCACCACGGTCGCCCTGACCGGCACCGGTGCGGGTGCCACCGGCACCAACCTGGCCGCCGGCAGGCCCACCAGCGAGTCCAGCCACAACGACGTCTACCCGTCCGGCAACGTCACCGACGCCGACCAGAACACCTACTGGGAGAGCATCAACAACGCCTTCCCGCAGTGGGTGCAGGTCGACCTAGGCTCGGCGCAAAGCGCCTCCCGCGTCGTGCTGCAGCTGCCGGTCGGCTGGGGCGCCCGCACCGAGACCCTGTCGGTGCAGGGCAGCACCGACGGCTCGAACTGGTCGACCGTGAAGGCGTCGGCCGGCTACACCTTCAACCCGTCCGCCAACAACACCGTGACCATCACCTTCACGGCGACCACCCAGCGATACTTCCGGCTGAACATCACCGGCAACACCGGCTGGCCGGCCGGCCAGATCTCCAGCTTCCAGGTCTGGAACAGCTGACGATCGGGCGCCCCGGAGCCGATCCAGGCTCCGGGGCGCCATCGCTCAGAAACCGGCGCCGGCCACGATGACGACCGCGGCTGTCGTGCCCACAATGCCCCGGCGGCTGGCGGAGATCACGATGCCGCTCCCTCAGAGCTGCGGCGGCCAGCTGCGCCAGCGATCGGCGGTCGGCGGCGCCGCCTCGATCACCTCGCGCAGCATCTGCGCCACCTCGCGAAGGAACTGCAGCGCAGCCGCGTCGGACGTGTCGTCGAGCACCCAGTTGGCATCCCACGCGACGAGGCGTGCGAGAGCGCCCGGCTCGGCCGGCGGATCGGCGATGACTCGCTCGAGCGCCCACAGTTCCCGCTGATGCGAGCGGATGTTCACCTGCGCCAGCTGCGCGAGGCTGTCGCGGGCTTCCTCGAAGTCGGCGGCGTCGCCGATCTCGGTCGCGAGAAAGCCGCGGACGGTCTCCAGCGGCGGCTCCGCCAGGAGCTCTTCGGCCCGCCTTCGTAGCTGCTCGCGGATCTGCGAGGAATCCATGCAATCACCCTAACGCCGCGGGGAATGAGGTCTTGATGTACACGTCCGGCGGATCGGAGCCGGGAACGACCTTGATGACGAGGCGCACGACGCTGGTCGTGACGTACTGCGCCTCGCGGGAACCGGCGCCGCCCATTCCCCGGTTGACGAAGCCCTCGCCGATGCGGTGCCCGGCGTCGAAGACGGCCTCGTGCTTTCCCTCGATCGCCAGGTCGGAGCGAATCTGCGCCCAGTTGCCGCGGACGTATTCGTTGATCGTCCGATTCATCGTCGACGGGTCGGACCACTTGGTCGACGCATTCGCCGCGTGCCGCCATCCGGAGTCGCCGTGGATGCGGCCCTCGACGGTCTTCACGTCCGGAATGCTTCGCAGCGGGAGCTGCGGACCGTGGTCGCGGACGGTGTGGGCCTTCTGGGCGCTGTGGGCGTCGTCGTTGACGGCGACGTTGAACTTCAGCGGTTCATCGCTGAGGTGGTCGTAGTTGTTCTCCCATCGGCTCAGCGTGATGTCGTCGTCGCCGCGAACCGGAGGTGCACCGGCGGACGGCGCCGAAGAGGGCCCAGCGGGGAAGGGGCCGGCGCCGCCTTCGGCGATGGAGCGGCCGTGGCGGCACAACTCGGCGACCGCGTTTTCGGCTTCGGCGACGTTTCGGAAGCCTCCGCTGCCTCCGGCGCCATGAGGTCGCGGCGGTGACCCGCCGTCGTCCGGTGGGTCGCCGCCGCCGCCGTGGAGTGAACGCGGGCGGGGAGGCATCGACAGATAACGCTAGGTATATCTGTCAAGCGCGTTGAGCTACGGCCCCTCCCGGAGAGGGCGGTAGTTGGCCTGGAACATGCGCCCCCCGAACAGCCGCAGCACCAGGTTGCGCATCGGCCCCGGCAGTGAGCGGCTCCGGTCGCGGCGATGGGTCTGGGCCCGCACCCACTCCGTACGCGGGCGCCGTCGCTCCTCGAACAACCTCAGCGCCGACTCGATCGTGTCGGCCTGTGACAGCGTCGATGCCAGCACCAGCGCGTCCTCGACCGCCATCGCCGCGCCCTGGGCCATGTTCGGCGAGGTGGCGTGGGCCGCGTCGCCGATCAGCGTGACCAGGCCGCGCGACCAGTGGGGGAGTGCCACCTCCTCGATCGGCGCGCGGTGGGCGTCGGGCGCGTTGGCCAGCAGCTTCGGCACCGGGTCGGCGAAGCCGTCCACGTCGCCCTCGGCGTAGCAGTACACCTGCTCCTCGCCGATCGGGATGGTGAGGAACGCGGCGTTGCGGCCCAGCATCAGCGACCAGAACGGCGACGGCTCCGCCCACGGCACCACGAACCGGCGGGAGTCGAAGCCCAGCGGCCGTGCGGCTACCCCGAACAGGATCTGCCGCACCGAGGAGTGCACGCCGTCCGCGCCGATGACCAGGTCGTACTGCGACGTGCTGCCGTCGGCGAAGACGACCGACCCGGCGGAGTCGACGGAGGAGACCGTGCAGGACCAGCGCACCGGCACATCGGCGAGGAGGATGCGGTGCAGGTCGGCCCGGTGCGTCGCCAGGCAGGGGCCGACGCCGTGCCACAGCGCCTCCACCGGCAGGTCCATCAGGGGCCGGCCCCGGTGATCGCTGATCCGCTGCCGCGTGATCTGTGCGGCTCGGAAGCCCGTGACGCCCAGGTCGGTGAGCGCCCGCACCGCGTTCCCGGGCAGATAGATCCCCGCGCCCTCGGTGCGTGCGGCCGGCGCCCGCTCGACGACCTCGACCTCGGCGCCCCACCTTCGTAGCGTCCGCGCCGTCGCCAGACCGGCGATCCCGGCCCCCACCACCAGCACTTGCACCCCGTGTCCTCGCATGCGACCGAAGCTAGGCGGGACGCCTTCCCGAATCCTTATCCGAGATCTTCCGTGGGCGACCCGACGAGGTCTTCTGCCAGCGACGCGATCGCCCGGTCCAGGCCCGCGGCGGCGCCGTCACGCCAGGCCGCGTCGAAGGCCGCCACGGGGAGCGCGTCGCGCGCGGCGGCCACGAGCGCTTCGAACCAAACCTTGAGGAAGGGCATCCATCCGGCCGCGACCGACTCGCGCGCCGTCTCGGCCGAGGCCGCAAGCCATATCGTACGGGATAAATCGCCCCGAAACGCAGCGACCTCCGCCCCCATTTGCAGGCAGATCGACAGTCCCCACCGATGGTCGAGGCTGCGGAACCCGGAGATCGCGGCCCGCAGCTCGGTGACGCCGCGGGCCCGGTCGCCCGTGCGCCACGCCGCCCCGCAGCGCACGATGTGGATCCACGCCAGCCCCTCGGGATCTCCGGCGGCGCGCAGATCGGCCTCGCCCTCGTCGCACCGCGCGAAGGCCGCCACGAACCGCGACCGGGCGAGATCGGTCGCGCCGAGGTACATCAGCGCGAACCCGGCCTGGCCGCGGTCCCCGGCCGCCCGCGCCTGCCGCACCGACTCCTCCAGCACGTCGACCGCCCGGGTGTCCCCGGCATAGAAGAGAGCCAGCCCGGACGTCGTCAGCGCCCGTGCGGCCCCGGCCGGATCGCCGGCCGCTCGGCTCAGCGAGGCCGACTCCTCGGCCGCCGCGGCCCCCGCCGCGAAATCACCTTGAATCACCGCAAGCCCCGCCGCACTGTCCAGCGCCCTGGCCCGCACCAGCGGCGGCACCCCGGGCCGCAGCGCCAGTGCCCGGGCCAGCCATTCGCGTCCCTCGCGGTAGTGGCCGTGCCGATCCCACAGCGGATACAGCGACCCGGCCAGCCGCACCGCCGTCCCCGCGTCGCCCCGCTGCAGGGACCATTCGAGGGCCGCCCGGATGTTGCCGTGCTCCGCCTCGAGCCGCCGCAGCCACACCGGCTCCTGCACACCGCGCAGGGCGCGTCGCGCGGAGGACACCACCCCCAACGTGTACGCCGCATGGCGGTCCCGCAGGTCGGCGTCGTCGCCGAGGTGTTCGAGCGCGTAGGCCCGGACGGTTTCCAGCAGCCGGTAGCGAGACCCGTCACCGGTCACCAGAGACTTCTCGACGAGCGCCGCCAGCGACCAGGCAACCGGCGGCTCCCCCTCGACCGCGCCGACCGCCTCGGCCGCTTCGAGGGTGAAGCCGCCGACGAAGACCGCGAGCCGGTCGAACAGCCGTCGCACCGGCGGGTCGAGCAGGTCGTAGCTCCAGTCGAGGACCGCGCGCAGCGTGCGGTGCCGCGGCGAGGCCGTCCTGCTCTCCGCGCCGAGCACGCCGAACCGGTCGTCGAGGCGCTCGGCGACCTGGTCCGCACCCAGCGCGGCGACCGCGGCGGCGGTCAGCTCGATCGCGAGCGGCAGCCCGTCGAGCCGCCGGCAGATCTGGGCGGCCGCCCCATCGGCGGCGCTGTCGGCGGTGATGTCCGGGCGGATCGCCGCGACGCGCGCGGCCAGCAGGAGCAGGGAGGAGGCCGGGTCGAGGCCGTCCACCGGCCATACCTGTTCGCCGGCGATGCCGAGACGCTCCCGGCCGGTGGCGAGGATCCGCAAGCGGGGGCAGTCAGCCAGCAATTGCCCGGCGAGGGCGGCGACCCCGTCGAGCAGGTGTTCGCAGTTGTCCAGCACGAGCAGGCCGGCCGTGTCATGCAGTCGCTCCGCCAGCAGGGCGGCGAGCATTCGCTGTGGACGTTCCCGGACCCGCAGCGCGGCGGCCACCGCGGGCGCCACCTGATCGGGGTGCGAGAGCGGGGCCAGCTCGACGAGCCAGGCCGTTCGGCCCGTGGCGACCTCGACGGCGAGGCGGCTCTTGCCGGCGCCGCCCGCGCCGGTGAGCGTGACCAGGCGGCCGGCGCGCAGGCGGGCGCGGATCTCGGCGAGGTCGCGGTCGCGGCCGACGAAGCTGGTCAGGGGAGTGGCGATCGGCGGGGGCAGGTCGAGCGCGGGGTCCCGGCGCAGGATCGCCGTGTGCAGCCGGGTGAGGGCGGGAGCCGGGTCGACGCCCAGCTCTTCGGCGAAGATCTCGCGCCCCTCCTCGTACGCGTGCAATGCCTCTGCCTGGCGCCCGCACCGATGGAGCGCGAGCATCAGTCGCTCGCGCAACCCCTCGCGCAGCGGATGGTCGGTGACCAGCGCGCTCAGCTCGGCCACGACGGCGGCCTGCCGCCCGAGAGCGAGGTCGGCGGCGATCCGGTCCTCGAGCGCCTGCAACCGCAGCGCCTCCAGCCGGACGGCCTCGGCCCGCGCGAACGGCTCGGCGGCGAACTCCCCGAACGCGGGACCGCGCCACTTGGTCAGCGCGCCGGCCAGGCGGTCGCGAGCCGCGGTTACATCACCGGCCGTTAGCGCCTCACTGCCCGAAGTGACGAGGCGCGCGAAAGTGCGGGCGTCCAGCTCGTCGTCGGCGACATCCAGGCGATAGCCGCCGTCACCCGACACGGGACCGGGATGGGCCGGCCGGAGCGCGGCGCGCAGCTCGCTCATCCGTACGTGAATCATCTCGCCCGCGCTGCGCGGCGGATCGTCGCCCCACAGCGCCTCGGTCAGCCGGTCGGCCGAGACGGTCTCGCCGGCCTGCGCCAGCAGCGCGGCCAGGAGCCGGCGGTGCCGCGGACCACCGAGCGGAAGCGGCGATCCGGCCTCCACCGCCCGCACCGTCCCAAGGACCTGGAACTCCACGGTGCGAGCCTAGAGGTTCAGCTCTCGGTGAGGATGCCGTCCGATTCGCGGTATTCGGCGCTGGTGGAAGGGCAGACCCACAGGCCGTCGCCCTTGGCGGTGAGCGGGCGGCCGGCGCGGCCGACCCAGCCGATGCGGCGGGCCGGTACGCCGACGACCAGCGCGAAGTCGGGAACGTCCTTGGTGACGACCGCGCCCGCAGCGACCAGGGCCCAGCGGCCCACGGTGACCGGGGCGACGCACACCGCGCGGGCGCCGATCGCCGCGCCCTCGCCGATCGTCACGCCGACCGCATGCCAGTCGTCGCCGGTCTTGAGGCGGCCCTCGGGGGTGACGGCGCGCGGGTACTCGTCGTTGGTCAGCACCGCGGCCGGGCCGATGAAGACGCCGTCGGCGAGGCGGGCCGGCTCGTAGACCAGCGCGTGGTTCTGCAGCTTCACGTTGTCGCCGATGACGACGCCGGGACCGACGTAGGCGCCGCGGCCGATGTTGCAGTTCGCGCCGAGCGTCGCGTCCTCGCGGATCTGGGCGAGATGCCAGATACGGGTGCCTTCGCCGATCTCGGCCCGGGGATCCACGTCGGCCGTGGGCGCGATGGTCATGCGGCGATCCTTCCAGGTGCGGGACGAACCGGCTCAGGCTAGTGTCCCGTACCGCGCCACCGCGCGGGCCGAAGGGACCGCGGCATCGGCTGAACCGGTGACCCTTCCACCGGACCGGCCATTGGTGGGTGGCTCTCCGTTTCAACCCCTTGTTCGGAACTCGACAAACACAACAGCTGGCACCACGGTGCTCTATAGCATCTAGCCGTTCCGGGGGCTCGGAACGTGAAACGGGTGGGGGGATACACGCCAGTGGGGACAAACCAATTCACTCGTGACGTCGTCATCATCGGCGGCTGCGGACGGGTGGGCCTGCCGCTGGGCATAGCGCTCGCTTCGCGTGGCCAGACGGTGACGCTGTACGACATCAACGAGGCAGCGGTGTCCACCGTGAACGACGCCCGGATGCCGTTCGACGAGGACGGCGCGGACGCGCTGCTCGCCGAGGTGGTGGCGGCCGGCCGGCTGAACGCCACCGCCGATCCGGCGAGCGTCAGCACCGCGGAGAACCTGATCGTCGTGGTCGGCACGCCGGTCGACGAGCACCTCAACCCCGATCTGGGTGTCGTGCCGCGGGCGCTCGAGCGCTGCGCCGCGCACCTGGTGCCGGGCCAGCTGGTCGTGCTGCGCAGCACGGTCTACCCGGGCGTCACCGCGCTGACCGAGAAGATGCTGCGCAACCGGGGCATCGAGGTCGACCTCGCGTTCTGCCCCGAGCGGATCGCCGAGGGCAAGGCGCTGACCGAGCTGTTCGACCTGCCGCAGATCGTGGCCGCGCGCAGCCCCGAGGTGTCGCAGCGGGCCGAGAAGCTGTTCCGCAACCTCACCGAGCAGATCGTCCAGGTCGCTCCCGAAGAGGCCGAGCTCGCCAAGCTGTTCACCAACACTTGGCGTTACATCAAGTTCGCGACCGCCAACCAGTTCTGGATGATGGCCAACGATTACGGATTGGACTACAGCCGGATCCGGCACGCCATCACCTTCGACTACCCGCGCGCGGCCGACGTGCCGATGCCCGGCTTCGCCGCCGGCCCGTGCCTGCTGAAGGACACGATGCAGCTGGCCGCGTTCAACCAGAACAACTTCGTGCTCGGCCACGCGGCCATGCTCATCAACGAGGGCCTGCCGAACTACCTGGTGTCCAAGGTGGAAGATCGCTTCGACATCTCCGAGATGACGGTCGGCGTGCTGGGCATGGCGTTCAAGGCCGGCAGCGACGACTCCCGCGAGAGCCTCGCGTACAAGCTCCGGAAGATCCTCACGATGAAGGCGAAATCGGTCATCTGCACCGACCCGAACATCGTCGACGACCGGTTCGCCCCGCTGGACGAGGTGCTGGCCAAGGCGGACATCCTGATCATCGCCACCCCGCACGCCGAGTACGCGGACCTCGACACCGAGCTTCCCCTGATCGACATGTGGGGGCTGACCCGGCGCGGGGTGCTGGTATGAGGCCCCGGGTCACGGTCGTCATCCCCGTCTACAACGAGGGGGAAGCGATCATGCAGCACATGGAGCGCATCCTGCGCGACGTGCTGCTGCCCGCCGAGATCCTGCTGGTGCACGACACCCCCGACGACACGACGGTGCCGTACGCGGAGAAGCTGGCCATGGCCGACCCGCGGGTCCGCCCGGTCCTCAACACGTACGGCCGGGGGCCGGCCAACGCGATCCGCTTCGGCATCGACACCGCGATCGCGCCGGTCGTGGTCGTCACGATGGCCGACGGCTGCGACGACCCGCGGCAGATCGACAGCCTGGCCATGCTGGTCGAGCGGGGTGTGGTGGTCGCCGCGGCGTCGCGCTACATGCCCAGCGGCCAGCAGGTCGGCGGCCCGTTCCTCAAGCGCCTGATGTCGCGCTGGGCCGGCCGCAGCCTGTACATGTTCACCCGGGTCGGCACCCGCGACGCCACCAACAGCTTCAAGGCGTACAGCGCCGAGTTCGTGCGCACGGTTGGCATCGAATCCCGTGCGGGCTTCGAGATCGGCCTCGAGCTGACCGCGAAGGCGAGCCGGGCCCGCCTGCCCGTCGCCGAGCTGCCCACGATCTGGCTCGACCGTCAGCTCGGCGAGTCGCACTTCGACCTCGGCCGGTTCCTGCCCAGCTACCTGAAGTGGTACAGGTTCGCCTACGGCCGCCGGCTCACCCTCGACCAGCTCGCCGCGCGCCGGGAGCGCGTCGAGGCGGCCGAGCTCGCCGCCACCCCGCCCGCCGTACCGCTCAATTCCAACATTTAGGAGAGACCGTGTCCAAAGTTCTCGTCACCGGCTCCGCCGGCTTCATCGGCGGCTATGTCGTTGAGGAGTTGCTGTCACGTGGGCACGAGGTCGTCGGGTTGGACAACTACTCGAAGTACGGGCCCGTGTCGCGTTCCTACGACAGCCACCCGCGCTACCACTTCACCGAGGGCGACGCCCGCGATGTCGAGCTGGTCACCGAGCTGCTGGCCGACTGTGACCATCTGATCGCCGGCGCGGCCATGATCGGTGGCATCTCCTACTTCCACGCGTACGCCTACGACCTGCTCGCCACCAACGAGCGGATCATGGCCTCGACGTGCGACGCCGCCATCAAGGCCCACCAGAACGGCAAGCTCAGGAAGGTCACGTACCTGTCGTCGTCGATGGTCTTCGAGTCGACCGAGCACTGGCCGTCCGCCGAGGGCGACGAGCGCAAGATCCCGCCGCCGCTGTCGTCGTACGGCTTCCAGAAGCTCGCCGTCGAGTACTACGCGAAGGCCGCCTGGGACCAGTACAAGCTCCCGTACACGATCGTGCGCCCGTTCAACTGCGTGGGCGTCGGCGAGGGCCGGGCGCTGGGCGAGGTCGAGGTGCTCTCCGGCAACGTCAAGCTCGCGATGTCGCACGTCGTGCCCGACCTCGTGCAGAAGGTTCTCAAGGGCCAGGACCCGCTGCACATCCTGGGCGACGGCAGCCAGGTGCGCCACTACACGTACGGCGGCGACCTGGCCCGTGGCATCGTCGTGGCGATGGAGTCCGACGCTGCCCACAACGAGGACTTCAACATCTCCACCGCCGAGTCGACCACGGTCCGCGACCTGGCCGCGGTGATCTGGCGGAAGATCAAGGGTGCGGACGTCCCGCTGTCGCTGGTCTCCGACGACCCCTACGAGTACGACGTGCAGAAGCGCGTCCCGGACGTCAGCAAGTCGCAGAAGGTGCTCGGCTTCGAGGCGACCACGTCCCTGGACGAGATGCTCGACGAGGTGATCCCGTGGGTTACTCAGGCGGTGGCCGAGGGTCGGCTCTGATCTCACGAGCCCCCGCGGCGGCGAAAGACCTTTTCGCCGCCGCACCGGCCAAGTCGGTCACCACGGGTAAAGCGGTCCTGGCGGTGGTCGCGATCGCGGCCGCCGTCACGGTCGGGCTGCTCCGGCAGCCCGGGCCGGGCGCGCTCAACACGATCTGGGCCGAGGACGGCAGCATCTTCTACGCCGAGGCCGTGGACAAGGGCCCCTGGGCGGCGCTGACCACCTCGTACGCGGGCTATTTCCATGCGGTCCCGCGTCTGCTCGCCGCGATCGCCTCGGTCTTTCCGCCGAGCGCCGCCGCGACGGTGCTGGCCGCCGGCGCCGCTTTGATCGTTGCCCTGCTGGCGCTGCTGGTCTACGTGACCAGCGCCGCCCACCTTTCGTCGACGGTGGCCCGGGTCGTCGTGTCGGCGCTGGTCGTCGTGGTGCCGGTCGCCCAGGACGAGGTGCTCAACTCGGTCGCCAACTTCCACTGGTACGGCCTGTACGTGCTGTTCTGGGTGTTCCTGTGGAGCCCGCGCAGCCGGATCGGCCAGGTGGTCGCGGTGGCGACCGTGCTGCTCGTGGCGACCAGTGACATCCTCGTGCTCGCCTACGTGCCGCTGGCGCTCTTCCGCTTCTTCCACAAGGAGGAGGGCCGGCTAGGAAAGATCCTGGGCGGCGCCCTGGCGCTCGGCCTGGTTGTGCAGCTCATCGGCCTGGCCACCGGTTCCAGCGAGCGCGAGCTCGACCCCAACCCGGTTCGCGCGGCCGTCGGCTATCTTCTGCGAGCCGTCCCCGCCCCGCTGATCGGCCAGCGCTGGCTCGGCCATCAGATCGGCGCCCGCTGGGTGGCTCTCGCCGCCGTGGCCTGGCTGCTGGTGGCCGTGGCGTTCGTGGTCGCCCTGCGCGGCCTGACCCGCCCGGCGTGGGTCCTGGCCGGCGCGGCCGTGATCCAGAGCGCCGCGCTGTACGTGCTGCCGGTGGTGCTCTCCGGCGTGGCCGCCCCGCGGTACGCCGTCGCCCCGGCCCTGCTGGTGGTGGTGGCCCTGGTCGCCCTGCTGCAACCCCGGCCGGGCAACGCCGTCCCGCTCTACGTGCTGGCCGGGTTCCTGGCGGTCATCGCGCTGATCAACCTGCGGATCGACAACCCGCGCGCGCACGGACCCGCATGGGACGCCGAGCTCGACAAGGCCCGGGCCACGTGCGTCGCGGGCGCGACCGCGGCCATCCCGATCGCCCCGGTGGAGACGCCGCCGTGGCTGGTCCAGGTGACGTGCGAGAAGCTGAACTGACCTCAGCCGAGCAGGAACAGCTCCGCATCGGCGCCGGCCGCCGCGAGCACGCCCGGCGGCAGGCTCGCCCAGGGCTCGCCGTCGGGAACGCCCGCCGGCCGGCGCAGCTGCGACTCGTGCGCGTCGAGCGCGTGCAGCTTGCTCTTCAGGTGATCGCCGGCGCGCACCTTCACCGCCCGCCGCCGCGCGATCGAGCCGGCCGCGTTCAGCGTGGACCCCAGCCGGTCGCCGCGGCGCAGCGGCCACGAGCCCCACAGCCACACCGGGTACTCGAGGACCCGGCTCCCGGAAGAGGCGGCCGCGGCCCGCACGGCCCGGCCCAGGGCGGCGTGGTCGGGGTGGGGCTCGTCCGCCGAGGTCGTGTACACGTCGTCGGGACGCACTTCGGCGAGCAGCTCTGCGACGTACGCGAAAAGGTCTTTTTCTTGAGAAGAGAGAGTGCCGTCCTCGAACCCACCCCACCGCACGGCATCGGGGTCCAGCCCCAACCGGCCCGCCGCCGAGGACATCTCGGCCCGGCGCAGGGCGGCCAGGGAATCGGGGCTCAGATGCTCGCTGCGGTGCGAATGCCGCCCGTCGGTCACCACGGCCACCGTCACCGGCGTTCCCGCCGCAACCTTGCGCAGGATCGTCGCGCCGCAGCCGAGCGTCTCGTCGTCGGGATGAGGGGCCAGCACGAGGGCGCTGCGCCCGCCCACGGTGTCGGTCTCGTCGCGGGCGGAGCTCAGCAAGCCCGCCCGGGCAATCCCGCGCAGACGCGGAAGCAGCTCGGTCATCTGGGTCCTCTCATGGCGCGAGTCAGGCTAAAGGCAATGACAGTCCGGTGGCCACCCGAAATCAGGCAGTTCGGCGGTTCTGCCCGACGGTCGGTGCCGATGCCGTCCGAGCGTCGTAAGGGCGTTGACCGAAGGTACGGCTTGCCCTCCCGGCTCCGCCGGAAATCCGTCAGAGCTCTGGCTTCCCGACCGAGCCGATCGGTAACTTGCGCCACGGGCGCGCTAGGCGCTGCCCGGTCCGCACATGTCTAAAGAAGCAAGGCTTCCCGAGCGAAACGGACATCCGTGACTTCTCCGCAGCCCGTGACCGAGCCGATCGGCATTGCCGTCGTGGGGGCCGGTTACTGGGGCCCGAACCTCGTCCGCAACTTCCAGGGCGCGCCCGCCTTCCGCCTGCGCTGGCTCTGCGACCTCGATGTCGAGCGCGCCGAACGGGTCCTCGGCGGCTACTCGACCGTCAAGGTCTCGGCCGACCTCGACGAGGTGCTCGCCGATCCCGAGGTCCAGGCGGTCGCGATCGCGACCCCGGCCGGCACGCACCTGCCGGTCGCCCTCGCCGCCCTGCGCGCCGGCAAGCACGTGCTGGTCGAGAAGCCCCTGGCCGCGACCCACGAGGAAGGCCTCCAACTGGTGGAGGAGGCCGACAAGCGCGGCCTGACGCTGATGACCGACCACACCTTCTGCTACACGCCGGTGGTGCTGCGGATCCGCGAGATGCTCCACTCCGGCGAGCTGGGCGACCTGCACTTCCTCGACTCCGTACGGATCAATCTCGGTCTCGTGCAGCGCGACATCGACGTGGTCTGGGACCTCGCCCCGCACGACCTCTCGATCCTCGACTTCGTGCTCCCGCCGGGCGTGCGCCCGGTGGCCGTCGCCGCACACGGCGCCGACGGGATCGGGGCCGGCCGGGCCTGCGTGGCGTATCTCACGCTCCAGCTCAACACCGGCGCGATCGCGCACATCCACGTCAACTGGCTGTCCCCGGTGAAGATCCGTACGGCGATCTTCGGCGGCTCGAAGCGGACGCTGGTGTGGGACGACCTCAACCCCAGCCAGCGCCTCGCGATCTACGATCGGGGCGTCGACGTGGCCTCGCCCGACGAGCTCGGCGACGAGCAGCGCCGCGACATTCTCGTCTCCTACCGATCCGGCGACATGGTCGCCCCCGCGCTGGTCGAGCGCGAGGCGTTGCGCACCATGGTCGACGAGTACGCACGGGCCATCACCACCGGCACGCCGGCCCTGACCGACGGCCGGGCCGGGCTGCGGGTGCTCGAGATCCTCCAGGCCGCCTCGCGCAGCCTGGCCGAAGGCGGAACGATGATCAAGCTCGACGAAGGGCACATGGCGTGACGGGCGTACAGATCGAGGGCTCGCGGGCCCTCGTCACCGGCGGTGCGGGCACGATCGGCTCGCACGTCGTCGACGAACTCATCCGGGGCGGGGCGGCCGAGGTCGTCGTGCTCGACAACTTCGTGCGCGGCCGCCGGGAGAACCTGGCCTGGGCCGACGCGAACGGCCCGGTGACCCTGGTCGAGGGCGACATTCGCGACCAGGCGCTCGTCCGCGAGGTGACCGCCGGCAAGGACCTGGTCTTCCACCTCGCCGCGATCCGCATCACCCAGTGCGCCGAGGAGCCGCGGCTGGCCAACGAGGTGCTCGTCGACGGCACGTTCAACGTCGTCGAGGCCGCGGCCGAGGAGGGCGTCAAGAAGCTGATCGCCTCGTCGTCCGCCTCCGTCTACGGCCTGGCCGAGCAGTTCCCGACCACCGAGCGGCACCACCCGTACAACAACGACACGTTCTACGGCGCCGCCAAGGCCTTCAACGAGGCCACCCTGCGCAGCTTCCACGCCATGAAGGGCCTCGACTACGTCGCCCTGCGCTACTTCAACGTGTACGGCCCGCGGATGGACATCTACGGCCTGTACACCGAGGTGCTGATCCGCTGGATGGAGCGCATCGAGTCGGGCACGCCGCCGCTGATCCTCGGCGACGGCCTGCAGACCATGGACTTCGTCCACGTCGCCGACATCGCCCGCGCCAACATCCTGGCCGCGAAGGCCGACGTCACCGACGAGGTGTTCAACATCGCCAGCGGCGAGGAGACCAGCCTCAAGGAGCTCGCCCAGGCGCTCAGCGACGTCATGAAGTCCGACCTCGCCCCCGAGCACGGCCCGGCCCGCGCGGTCAACGGCGTCACCCGCCGCCTCGCCAGCACGGCCGCCGCCGAACAGAAGCTGGGCTTCCGCGCCGAGCTGAGCCTCAACGAGGGCCTGCAGGGCCTGGTCGACTGGTGGCGAGGGTCGAAATGAGCGACCGCAAGATTCCCGTCATGATCCCCATGCTGGGCGAGGAGGAGGCCGAGGCCGCGGCCGAGGCCGTCCGGTCCGGCTGGGTCGCCCAAGGTCCTCGGGTCGCCAAGTTCGAGCAGGAGTTCGCGACTCTGGTCGGCGCCTGCCACGGCGTCGCGGTCAGTTCCTGCACGACCGGCCTGCACCTGGCGCTGGTGCTGCTCGGCATCGGCCCCGGCGACGAGGTGATCGTGCCGTCGCTGTCGTTCATCGCGACGGCGAACGCGGTCCGCTACGTCGGCGGGACCCCGGTCTTCGCCGACGTCGACCTGGCCACCGGCAACCTCACCGTCGAGACCATCGACGCGGTCCGCACCGCGCGCACCAAGGCGGTCATCGCCGTGCACCAGGGCGGCGTCCCGTTCGATACGGTCGCGCTGCGCAAGGCCACCGAGGGCTGGGGGATCGGCCTGGTCGAGGACGCCGCCTGCGCGGCGGGCTCGACCGCGTACGGCCAGCCGGCCGGCGCCGGGGCCGCGATCGCCGCCTGGTCGTTCCACCCCCGCAAGGTCATCACGACCGGCGAGGGCGGCATGATCACCGTCGACGACGCAGACCACGCCGCGCGCCTGCGCCGGCTGCGCGAGCACGGCATGAACGTCTCCGCCGCCGACCGGCACGCCAGCAAGCAGCCGGTGCTCGAGGCGTACCTGGAGACCGCCTACAACTACCGGATGACCGACATCCAGGCCGCCGTCGGGCTCGTGCAGCTCGGCCGGCTGCCCGGCCTGGTCGCCCAGCGGCGCGAGCTCGCGGCCCGTTACCACGAGCTGCTGGCCGGCATCGACGGCCTCGTTCCGGTCAAGGACCCGGCCTACGGGCAGACCAACTACCAGTCGTTCTGGGTGCTGCTCGACGGCTTCCCGGCCGGCCGCGACGAGGTGCTCGCCGAGCTCGCCGCCCGGGGCGTCTCGGCCCGGCGGGGCATCATGGCCGCCCATCTCGAACCCGCGTACGCCGACATGGCGCCGGTCCCGCTGCCGGTGACCGAGCGGATCACCCGCGAGTCGCTGATCCTGCCGCTGCACCACGCGCTGACCGCCGACGACCAGGACTACATCGCCGGCATCCTCCGCGAGCTCGCCGGGAGCCGCGCATGACGGCGCCCGGCCTCTCCACCGACCGGCTGCTGCGGCTGATGCGCCGCTCGGTCGCGGAGACCCGGCTCGACCTGTCCGGCAAGGTCGTGCTGACCGAGGCCGCGACCGGCCCGTACGCGGTCACCCCGGTGCTCGCGGCGCTGGGCGGCGCGGCCGAGGTGATCGCGTTCACCCGCTCGACCCGCTACGGCACGGCCGCCGAGGTGACCGCGCGGACTCTCGCGCTCGCCGAGGCGGCCGGCGTGCCCGGCCGCATCCGGGTCACGACCGAGCGCCGGCCCGACGACATCTCGCGCGCCGACGTGGTCACCAACTCGGGGCACGTGCGCCCGATCGACCAGGCGATGGTCGACCTCATGAAGCCCACGGCCGTCGTGCCGCTGATGTTCGAAGCGTGGGAGGCCGAGGCCGGACGCTCCGATCTGGACATCCCGGCGCTGCGCAAGCGCGGCATCGAGGTGGCCGGCACCAACGAGCGGCACCCGGCGGTCGACGTCTTCTCCTACCTCGGGTTGATGGCGGTCAAGTTGCTGCTCGACGCGGGCGTCCCGGCGTACCGCAGCCGGATCGCGCTGCTCTGCGACAACCCGTTCAACGACTTCATGGTGCGCGGCCTCGCCGGTGCGGGCGCCGAGGTGACCGCGGCGGCGACGCTGGCCGGGCTGCTCGACGGCCCGCAACCCGAGGCGCTGGTCGTCTCGATGCGGCCCACCGGCGGCCCGGTCCTCACCCCGGCCGAGCTGGACGCGCTGGCCGCGCGCTGGCCCGGCTGCCTCGTCGGGCAGTACTGGGGCGACCTCGACCGGGACGGCCTCGCCGCGCGGGGACTGCCGGTGTCGCCGGCGGCCGAGCCCGGCGCCGGCCACATGGGCGTGCTGCCGTCGGCCGTCGGCCCCGACCCGATCGTCCGCCTGCAGACCGGTGGCCTCAAGGTGGCCGAGGTGCTGCTGCGCCCGGCGGCCGAGCGCACCGCCGAGGATCGGGAGTTCGTGGATGAGCTCGCCTGACCAACCCCGGCTCGTGCTGGTCGGGATCGGGCCCACCACGGCTACCGCGCTGGCCGGCCTCGTCGACGACTTCGCCATCGCGGCGCTGCTGCGGCCGGGCGACGACGACGTGACCGCGCTCGCCGTCAAGCACGGCATCCCGGTGGTCGCCGACACCACGGTGGCTTCGCTGCGCGAGGTCGTCGCCCGCGAGCGTCCCGACGCCGTGGTGGTCTCGTCGTACGACCGGATCCTGCCCGGCGACATGCTGGCGGACATCCCGTTCGTCAACGTGCACTACGCGCCGCTGCCCCGGTACCGCGGGCGGGCCACGGTCAACTGGGCCCTCATCAACGGCGAGCCGGACGCGTACATCTCGCTGCACTGCCTCGAACCCGAGCTGGACGCCGGGGGAGTGCTCTACTCCGGCAGCGTCCCGATCGGCCCTGCCGACACCGTGTCCACGCTCTACGACCGCCTCAACGAGCTGCAGCGCCTGCACATCGCCGACGCGGTCCGCCGCCGGATCGGCGGCGACCTGGGCGCGGCGCAGGACGAGAGCGAGGCCACCTACTGCTGCACCCGGCTGCCCGAGGACGGCGAGATCCGCTGGGCCGAACCGGCGGCGAGCCTCGACCGCCTCGTCCGGGCGCTCCGGCCGCCGTTCCCGGCGGCCTACACGTACCTCGGCCTGCGCCGCTTGCGAGTGCACCACGCCGAGGTGCGGCACGACGCGCCCCGCTTCGAGGGACGGATCGCCGGCCGCCCGGTCGGCCGCTCGTCCGCCGAGGGCTGGGTCGACGTGCTCACCGGCGACGGCGTGCTCAGGCTGCACACGGTGGAGCTCGACGGTGACGGGCCGGTACCGGCCGCCGCCGTGATCCGCTCGGTCAAGCAGACCCTCGGCCTGCGCACCCAGGACCTCCTCGCGAAGATCGCCGGCCTGGAAGCCCGGCTGGCGACAACGAAACCCGACCCGGCAGGAGTAGCACCAGCATGAACAAGATCCCGCTCGTCGACCTGGCCGCCGCCCACGCGGAGGTGGCCGAGGAGGTCGAGACCGGCTTCAAGCGCGTCATCGCCGAGACCGCGTTCATCGGCGGCGCCGAGGTGGCCGCGTTCGAGCAGGAGTACGCCGCGTTCTCCGGCGTGCCGCACTGCATCGGCGTCGCCAACGGCACCGACGCCCTCGAGCTCGCGTTCCGCGCGGTCGGGGTCGGCCCGGGCGCCGAGGTGATCCTGCCGGCCAACACGTTCATCGCGACGGCCGAGGCGGTCGTGCGCACAGGCGGCCGCGTCGTTCTGGTCGACTGCGATCCCCGTACGTATCTCATCGATGTCGAAGCCGCGCTCGCGGCAGTCACCCCGGCCACCCGCGCGATCGCGCCCGTGCACCTCTACGGCCAGATGGCGCCGGTCGAGCAGCTGAAGGCCGGACTCGGCGGCCGGGACATCGCGATCGTCGAGGACGCCGCGCAGTCGCAGGGCGCCAAGCGGCACGGCATCGGCGCCGGCGTCGACGGCATCGCCGCCACCAGCTTCTACCCGGGCAAGAACCTCGGCGCCTACGGTGACGCCGGCGCGGTCGTCACCGCGAACGAGCAGTGGGCCGAGACGGTCCGCACGCTGGGCAGCCACGGCGGGCTCAAGAAGTACCACCACGACCTGATCGGTGTGAACAGCCGCCTCGACGGGCTGCAGGCCGTCGTGCTGCGCGCCAAGCTGGCCCGCCTCGACGACTGGAACGCCCGCCGCCGGGCCGCCGCGGCCCGTTACGCGGAGCTGCTGTCCGGCCTCGACGTCATCACGCCGGTGACGCTGGACGGCAACGAGCACGTGTGGCACATCTACTGCGTGCGGGTCCAGCGCCGGGACGAGGTGCTCGCCAAGCTCAACGCCGCCGGGATCGGCGCGGGCATCCACTACCCGTTCCCCATCCACAAGACCGGCGCGTTCGGCTACCTGGGCGGCTCGTTCCCGAACGCCGAGCGGACCGCGCCCGAGATCCTGTCGCTGCCGATCTACCCGCAGATCACTCCCGACCAGCAGGCCCGCGTGGCGGAGGCCTTCACCGCCGCCCTGGCCTGAACGTCGTAATTCGTACCGCCCGAACTGGTACCAGTTCGGGCGGAACGGGCCAGAGACCCGGCCGGGCGGTATCGATAGCGTATTGCCGGACCGGCTGGGGAAGTGGGGAAACACCGTGTATGTGACGTTGCGAGACCGCCCCGGCGCCGACGAGCCGGCCGGCGCCGGCAAGGCGGTCAAGCGGGTCTCCTCGGTCGTCCTGCTGCTCGGCACGGTGAGCCTGCTGACCGACATCTCCTCCGAGATGGTCTCCTCGGTCCTCCCGCTGTACCTGACCGTGGCGGTCGGCCTCAGCCCCGTCGCCTACGGCTTCCTCGACGGCATGTACCAGGGCGTCAGCGCGCTCGTGCGGATCGGCGGCGGCTACGCGGCCGACCGCGGTGGTCACCCCAAGTGGGTGGCGGTGGTCGGGTACGGCGCGTCGGCCGTCAGCCGCCTCGCCATGATCCCGGCCGCGGGCTTCGCCGCCATCACCGGCGTGGTGACCGCCGACCGGCTCGGCAAGGGCCTGCGCACCGCGCCCCGCGACTCGCTCATCGCCGAGGCCTCCGACCCCACGATGCTCGGCCGCGCGTTCGGCGTGCACCGCACCCTCGACACGATCGGCGCGGCGATCGGCCCGCTCGTCGCGTTCGCGATCCTGGCCAGCGTGCCCGGCAGCTACGACTCGATCTGGGTGGTGTCGGCCGCGTTCGCCCTGGTCGGCGTCGCCGTCCTGGTGCTGTTCGTGCCCAATCTGCGCACCACCGTGAACACCGCCCGGGTCGGCCTGCGCACGGTGATGAAGGAGGTCGGCGGCAAGCGGCTGCGCGGGCCCCTGATCGCCGCGACGGTGCTGGGTCTGTTCACGGTCGGCGACGGGTTCCTCTACCTGTCCCTGCAGGAGCGCGACGACTTCGCCGCCAAGTACTTCCCGCTGCTCTACGTCGGTACGAACATCGCGTACCTGGCGCTTGCCATCCCGCTCGGCCGGCTCTCCGACCGGGTCGGCCGCGGCAAGGTCCTCGTGGCCGGGCACGGCGCGCTGATCGCCTGCTACGTGCTGGCGGCGCTGCCGGCCGGCGGCCTCGGGCTGACCTTCGCCACGCTCGCGTTGCTCGGCGTCTTCTACGCCGCGACCGACGGCGTGCTGCCCGCCCTGATCAGCCGGCTGGTCTCCGCGGACAGCCGCGGCAGCGGCATCGCCGCCGCCCAGACCGTCCAGGCCATCGCCCGCTTCGCCTCCTCGGTCGTCTTCGGCCTGCTCTGGAGCGTGCAGGGCCCGAGCAAGTCGCTGGTGCTGTTCGCGGTGCTGCTGGCCGCCGGGGTGCCGGTGGCGGCCCGGCTGCTGCGCGGCATCGACCGTCCTTCGGCCGCGGAGGTCTCGGCGTGACCGTGCGGCAGCGAATCTCCGTGCTCGCCGCGATCCTGGTGCTCGCCGCGCTCGGCTCCGTCGCGTACGTGTGGAACGTGCACAAGGACCAGGCCAAGACCCTGTCCTCGGCGCCCGCGGTGGCCACCGGCGGCGACCTCGCGGCCGTCGGCAAGCAGCCCCGGCTGGTCTTCCGCAGCACCGCGCTGGGCAGCGAATACGGCAAGGTCGCCATGGTGCCGCTGTCCGCGCCGGGCGGGCCGCGCACGTTCACGCCGATGTCCTGCGAGCGGGTGTACGCCTCCGCCGCCGACGCGATCTGCCTCTCCGCCGACCGGGGCCTCGTGACCACGTACAAGTCGCAGATCGTCGACAGCGCGTGGTCGCCGGCGCACGACCTGCCGCTCACCGGCCTGCCCAGCCGGGCCCGGCTGTCTCCCGACGGCTCCCTGGCCGCCACCACCACGTTCGTGTTCGGCGACTCCTACGCCAACCCCGGCAAGTTCTCCACCCGCACGGTGGTGAGCCGCAAGGACGGCGTCACCATCGGCGACATCGAGAAGTTCAAGCTCACGGTCGACGGCAAGGTCATCACGGCGGCCGACAAGAACCTGTGGGGCGTCACCTTCGCCGACAACGACAACACCTTCTACGCCACGGCCGCCTCCGGCGGAAAGACCTGGCTGGTCAAGGGCAGCCTGTCGGCCAAGACGGTCACCTCCATCCGCGGCGACGTGGAATGCCCTTCGCTCTCACCCGACGGCACCCGCGTCGCCTTCAAGAAGCACGGCGACCTGCCCGCCGGCAAGTGGCGGCTCGCGGTCTACGACCTCACCACCGGCAAGGAGACGTTGCTGGCCGAGACCCACAGCGTCGACGACCAGGCCGAGTGGCTCGACAACGACACCGTCCTCTACGGCCTGCCCCGCCAGGGCACCAGCACGGCCAGCAGCGACATCTGGCAGGTCCCGGCCGACGGCTCGGGCAAGCCCACCGTGCTGGTCGCCGACGCGTGGTCGCCGACGGTCGTGCGATAGCGCCGGCTCGTTCGCGCTGCTCGCGCGCCGATGCAGCCGCGCGCGGGTGCGTACGGCTGCATCGGCGGGGGACACAGGTCAGAGCTGCCCGAGCAGGGCCAGCAGGAAGTTGAGGATCGCGGCCAGCGACCCGGCGCCGGGGTTCTGGTCGAGCAGGTGCGTGATCGCGCAGAGCAGGTTGCCGAGCAGGTTCCCCGGCCCCGGCACCGCGTTGATGGTCAAGTGCACCTGGTTCAGGTCCACCACCAGGCCGAGCAGGTCCAGGTGCAGCGGGCCGAGAGTGAGGTCCAGAACCCGGCACGTCGCCTGGGCAACGGCGGCGGGCATGCTGACGGTCTGGGTGACCGTGCCGACGGCGCCGCCGGCCGCGTCGGTGAGGGTGCCGGTCAGCGTGCCGGTAGCCAGGAGGCTTCCGTTCTGCGCCGCGAAGCTCGTGGGAGTGAAGCTACCGGCGAAAGTGCCGGTACCGCCCGTGGCGTCCGTGAAGGCGCCGGTGACCGGGATGCTGGGGACGGCGGTGGTCGCGGGTGGCGCGGCTGCCTGGGCGCTCGGGGCGGCGGCGGCCGGGTTCGCGCCCGCGGTGGCCAGCCCCAGCGCCGCGAGCAGAGTTACGGCGATCATCGAGAGCCGTTGCCGGTGCGTCATCGTTCCTCCTGCGGATAGGAATTCCTTTCACCGACAAGCCTCGATGTATGCGGGGGCCCGGCCCAGTGAGCGTTGTCATCGGCTGATGTGAGAGGAGTCAGGAAGGACCGCTGACAAAAGTCACGAGTCATGCGAGCCAGCCCGCGTCCTCGGCGACGCGCACCGCCTCCAGCCGGTTGCGCGCGCCGGTCTTGCGCAGGATCACCGAGATGTAGTTGCGGACGGTGCCGGCGGTCAGGTGCAACTTGGCGGCGACCTCCGCGGACGGCACCCCGGACGCGGCGACGCTCAGCACGTCCAGCTCTCGCGCCGACAGCGGGCTGCGCGGTGCGGCGACGATGGCGACGGCCAGCCCGGCGTCGATGACACGCTCGCCCCGGGCCAGCCGGCGGATGCTGCGCACCAGCTCACACGGCGCGGCCTGGGTGCCGACGACGCCGCGGACGTGGACGTCCAGCGCACGGTGGAGCGTCCCCGGGACGTCCGGGCCGGCCAGCACCAGCGTGGCGCAGCCGGGCTGCTCCACGCTGAGCCGGGTGAACAGGCGCAGGCCGTCCCCGGCCAGCAGCCCGACGTTGACGACCGCCACGTCCGGCAGCACGGCGCCTGCCATGTCCAGCGCCTCGCCGAGGCCGCCCAGTTCGGCGACCACGGCCAAGTCCTCTTCCATCGACAAGGTCGCGGCCAGGGCGCCGCGCAGCAGATTCATGGGTTCGACGAGCAGAATGCGGATCACGATGGCCTCCCAGCCAGGGTCAAGCTTCGCGGTGGGAATGCCGGCGTCCGATGGGCCTTACTCGAATCTCCGGAGGCCGGCTGATGGCCGCGTCGCCGGGTCGGTGCACCGGCGTCGGCCCGATTCCGGACCGCGGGATCAGCTGGGAGGACCGCAATACCGGACGATTCGTCCGGAAGTGTTCGCATTCGCGGGTGAGAGGGCTGCGGCGGCCGCGATATCCGGCCACCAAGACGACGGGAGGGTGCCCATCGGGGGTGCGCCGCCGCCGCCGGAGTCGCGGAACTGAGCGTCGGCGGACCGGTCACCCGGGTGCGGCGGCGAAGCCGGTGGTGGCTTGGCCGGCGAGGGGCTCAGCCCGACCGTGCGGGGCCGTTCGGCGAGGTCATGGTGAACGTGCGCCGCCGACACGCCGGCCACCGTGGACCGTGGCGCCGCCATCGGCACGGAGGCCGGGATTGCAACGGCCTGCCATCCGGTCAGTGTCGCCGCCGGCTGAGCCAGCGGCGGCTGGGCCACCAGCGGCTGAGCCACCGGCGGCTGGGCCACCAGCGGCTGAGCCACCAGCGGCTGAGCCACCGGCGGCTGGGCCAACGGCGGCTGCGCCACCGGCAGGTCGGCCAACGGCGGCGATGAGGGGACCGACGGCACCTGCGGAAGCGGGACGGACGGCACCGTCGGGAGGGGCGGCAGGGCAGGCGGCTCCGGCAACTTCAGATCCGAGACCACCCGCGTCACCACCGGGGTCTCGACCGCAGGAGCGGGAATCGCCAGCTTCCTGGCCGGCAGAACCGCGGCCTTCCGCCGGCGGAGGCCGACACCAGTTTCGCGCTTTCGGCGGCAGCCGCACCGAGAGCTAGTCGCGGCGGAGGCCGCGCAGGACCGGCGCCGCTCGGTGGCGGGCCGTTTCCACGGCGCGCAACGCCAAACCGTCCACCCCGCCCAGCACCTTGGTCACCGGGCGGTTGCGGAACACCGGGGTGAACGCGCCGGCCGCGAGCGCCCGTTCCACCGCGGCGCGGTCGACCACCGGGCCGTCGAGGGTCAGCTCCACCGCGAGCGGGAACAGCTGTCGCCGGGTGTGGAAGTCGACCGCGGCGAACGGCCGCAGCCCCTCCCGCTTGGCCAGGGCGAAGGCGTGGCGGTTGGGGGAGAGGCCGTCGTACTTGCGGTTCCAGATCTCGACCCCGGCCAGCAGCGGCGTCCACGCCGGGTCGTACCGCTTCCACGCCTCGCGCCGCCACGGGTGGGCGAGCACCGCGATCCCCCCGTCCGCGGCGACCTTGCCGAGCAGCTCGCCGATGCCGGGCGTGGCGCCGTAGAAGGGCACCTGTCCCCACACCGGCACGTGCACGACGTTGTCCGGGTCGTTGTACTCGATGCCCGGCACGAGCAGCACGTCGCCGGTCGAGGCCGCCGCGCACTCCGCCGCGTACTCGTCGAGCCGCGACGCCTCGAACTCACGGCTGTGATCGGCCAGCAGCACCACCCGGAAGCCGCGCTCGCCGAAGGCCGCCGCGATGTCCGGCAGCTTCCACGTCGCGTCGTCCGACCATCGCGAATGGACGTGGGCCGCCGCCCGTACCTTGGTCACCTATCGCCTCCGCAGCTGCCCGGCGACCGTCTGCCAGGTATCCCGTGCCAGCACCGCGGATTCTCCCCGGCGCGCGTTGTACCAGCGCGTCCGGCCCGCCGGTCGCAGCATCGCGGCCAGCGTCGCGCCGCGCGACGGCCATCGCCCGGCGTCCGCCCCGCGCGCTCCCCGCATCACCGCGAGCAGGTGCACGATCTCGCGGCCCAGGTGGCGGCTGAGCAGGTGTGGCGCCGGCGGCGTCGCAGGCGGCCGGAACTCCGGGTCGAGCGTTCCTCGCAAGGCCCATTCCGGGTACGCGAGACCGCGCGCCCGGGCGAGCGCCATGCTGCCCCAGGTGCGTCCGTTGAGCTCCATGAACCACGCGTTGCCGGCGTCGTCGACGAGCAGTTCGATCATGAAGATGCCGTTCCAGCCGGCCAGCTCGCAGAAATGGGCGACCGCGGCGGCCAGCTGAGGGTCGACGTCGATGGAGCGGCACGCGCTCGAGCCGGACCCGCGCGGGTTCATCATCCGCACCCGGCGGTGGGCCGACAGGGCGAACACCTGGCCCCCGGCCGCATACCCGAAAATGCCCTCGCCGACGCCGTCGACCAACCGCTGCACCAACGCCGGCGCACCGATTTCCGCCGCGATCTCGTGCGCCTCTGACGAGGTGCGGGCGATGCCCCCGGACGGGCGCGTGAGCTTGCCGTCCCGCTCGACCTCCGCCTCGGCGCATTTGACCATCCACGGTCCGGCGCCCGGCAGCTCGGCCTTCTCGCCCGGCCTGATGATCGCGGTGTCGGGCACGGCGAAACCGGCCTTGGCGGCGAGCTCGAGCTGCTCGCTCTTGTCGAGCGCGAGCGCGGCATTCGCCCCCGTCGGGCCGGCGACCTTCACGATGTCGGCAAGCCGGTCGGTGAGCAGCAGGGCCGCGTCGTCGAACGGCATGGCCGCGACGGCCTTCTCCTCGGCCACGAGGGCGCGGAGAGCGGCAAGCGAGGCGGTCAGGTCACGCTCCGGCGAGGGCACTTCCACCACGCGTACGCCCTTGGCCGCGGCCACGGCGGGACGGCGGCCTTCCCGGGTGAACGCGACCACCCGGAAGCCCGCGTCGCGCAGCGACCACACGGACTCGATGGCCGCGAGCGACTCGGCGAATCCCACGAGGACGGTCATCGCCATCGCTTCACCGTCCCGACCGCGAGGGCGCGGGCCCGGGCCGGCAGCGGCGCGGGCGCCAGCACCTCGGCCCGCAGCGACTCCGGGGTGTCGTGGCGGCGGACGCTGTACCGCGGCTGCAGCCACGAACCGGCGCGGGCGGGCCGCCGGTCACTGGTGTAGACCCGGGTGTAGCCGCGGCCGCGCAGCTCGGCCAGCACCCGCCGGTCGTAGCGGCCGAGCGGGCAGGCCGCCGAGTCGACGGCGCCGCCGGCGGCGCGGGAGAGCACGGCGCGCGCGGTGTCGAACTCGGCCTCGCGCTCCTTCGCGTCGAGCCCACGCCACGACCGGTGCGCCATGCCGTGCGAGCCGACCCGCATGCCGGCCGCCCGCAGCTCGCCGACGCCCGTGGTGCTGACGCTGCCCGGTGTGTCCAGGCGGCCCGCCAGCAGGAAGAACTCGCCGGAGAGATTGCGCTCGACCAGTGCCGGCAGGCCGATCTCGACGTCGGACGCGTTGCCGTCGTCGAAGCTGAGCCGCACCGGCGCCGTCCACGAGGCGACCTCGTCGAGAATCGCCTCGAACTGGTCGGTCTTCACCCAGTAGACGTCCTCGCCGGGCTCCATCTCGCGTTTCGGCTCGCCGACGCCGTGGAAGCAGATATTGCGTACCCTGTCGCTGCTCATGGTTCTCCTGGCTCAGCCGGCCTGCCGGGACGGCTCGGCACGGGTCGACTCGTCGCGTCCCCACACCGCGTCGCTCTGCCCGCGCGCCTTGCGCGCGGCGACGAGGGTCAGGGCCACGTAACAGACGGCGGCGGGCGCGAGCCACGGTCGCGGAACCACGACGTCGCGCAGCCACGAGGAACGAACCGATTTGCGTACGCCCGCGGGCGCGTCACCCCGGGCGGCGGCCGCGCGCATCGCCGCGTTGCCGGCCCGCACCCGCACCAGGCGCCGGACGAGGTCGCGGGTGCGCAGCGGAGTGGCCACTGTGGACACCGCCGCGGGCACCTCGCGCTTCTCGTCCGCGGTGAACAACGAGTCGAGGAAGAGGTCGTCGGCGACCATCCCCGGGAAGGTGCCGAACCGCGCCCGGCCCTTCTCGGACAGGACGATCGCTCCACGCCCGAACAGCGCGTTGTGATAGGCCGGCAGCCGCGAGTTGATGGCGAAGTAGCCCCGGACGGCGAGCGGCCGGCCGCTCAGGTCGAGCTTGCGCCGCGGCACGACGGCAAGCGGCCCGTTCTCCAGGGCGTCCGCCAGAGCGCGCAGCGAGCCGTGCGGCAGCACGATGTCGGCGTCGAGATAGAGCCGGGGGAACCCGGTCGTGACCGCGTCGCCGGCGTTGAGCGCGCCCGCCTTGCCGGGCTCGGGCAGGTCGAGCACCCGCACGCCGCTGCGCTGAGCGGCCACCGCGGCGGTGTCGTCGGTGCAGCCGTTGGCCACCACGGTGATCTCGAGCGGCGGGGCGGTGGGGTCGGACAGCAGCGCGTCGAGGCACCGGCCGATGACCGAGGCCTCGTTGTGCGCCGCGATGACGATGCCGACGGTCACTCTGCCTTCTCCAACGGCGCGTTCTCGAGCTGGGCCTCGCGCGGCTTCGGCACCGCGACGCCGGCCCGCAGCTTGCGCTTGGCCAGCAGCCGGTCCCAGACCGTGATGTACGGGCCCTCCTGGCGCTCCCAGGCGAGCAGCTCGTCGAAGCGGGCCAGGCCCTCCTTGCGCATCCGCGCGGACCGCTCGGGGTCGTCGAAGAGCTCGGTGACGGCGGCCGCGAACTCCTCGGGCGTGCCGGTCGGCACGTAGGCCGCGGTGTCGCCGGCGGTGCGCCGGGTCTCGATGAGGTCGACGGCCACCACCGGCACGCCGCGGCCGAGGTATTCCACTGTCTTGGCCATCGTCGAGAGCTGGTTCATCTTGGTGGGCAGGTCGGGCTGGATCGCCACGGTGGCCTCGCGCAGCAGCTTGTCGACGCCCTCGGCGTCCAGCCAGCCGGTGAACTCGACGACGTCGCCGAGGCCGCGCTCGGAGACCAGCTTCTGCAGGCCGGGCAGGCTCTCGCCGTCGCCGGCCACGGTCAGCCGCCAGTCGGCGCGGCCGCGCAGCCGGGTCAGCTCGTCGGCGGCCAGCACGGCGCCCTCGACGTTGTCCTGCGGGCCGAGCACGCCCAGGTAGACCAGGTGGTGCGGGGTGCGTCCGGTGTGGATCGGGTCGTCGGCGCCGGTGGTGGCGATCTCGCTGGCGGCCGGGCCGTTGCGCACGACGGTGACCTTACCGGCCTTGACGCCGCGGGCGAGGGCGTTCTCCCGGTACGACTCGTTGGTGGCGAAGACGGCGCTCGCGGTGCGCAGGGTCAGCCACTCGAAGGCGACCAGCGTCTTGAAGACCACGGGGTTGGGCCGGCCGTCGCCGGCACGGGTCACGTAGATCTCGGGGCAGAGGTCGTGGTGGTCGAACACCCACGGCCGGCCCAGCGCGCGGATGACCAGCGCGAGCGGCCAGTAGACGTCCGGCGGGTTGCAGACCTGCACGGCGTGCGCCCGCCCGGACAGCACCTCGCCGGCGAGCCGCACGGCGATGCACAGGAACGACCAGACGAACTCGAAGGCGAACGACAGCACGCCGGCGCCCAGGACGTAGACCGGGTACGGCTTGAGCCGGGTGTTGCGGCTGCCGGGGAGCGTCTTCAGCGCACGGTCACCGCGCGGTGCGATTACGGTGACGTCGTAGCCGTTCCTTTCCAGGGAAAGGCATTCGCGTATGACCCGTCGGTCTCGTTCGGCAGGCAAATTGGCGATGAGGATGGTGACCTGAGGCCGCTTTTTCTGCATACGCCGCGCTCTTCCTTTTTCGGACATCCCGAACAATTGCCACGCCGGAAACGGCGCAGTTTGCCAGGGACGACTCTTCCGGCGCGGGGCGCTAGCGGCAATGGAACAAGTGGCGGCAACCCGTGTCGAATGTCTTACACCGACTCCGGAAAGCCGGTGAAAAAAGCAGTTCGGCCGATTGACGGCGCTCGAGCTAATCGGAAAAAATCGGGCTATAAAGGGCGACGAGATCCTGGCGCAGGCCATCCTCGTCGTATCGCTTCAGCACCCGGCTCGCCGCGGCGGCGCCGGCGGCGGCGAGGCCCGCGGGGTCGGTGTCGTAACGGCATACCGCGTCCTCCACCGCCGTGGCGAAGGCGAGCAGGTCGGAATCAGGCACGGGGCCGCTGTCGGCCGGGTCGAAGTACTCGCGGCCGCCCAGCCCGGAGTAGCCCACCACGAAGCAGCCGGTGGCCATCGCCTCGACCGGGGGCAGGCCAAAGCCCTCGCGCTCGCTGAAGCTCAGGAACAGCGCGCTCGACCGCATCAGCTCGGCGGTCTGCGCCTCGGTGCGGCCCTCGATGGCGCACAGCTCCCAGCCGTCGAGCACGCCGCGGGCGCGCAGCATGTGGAACAGCTGGCGGCGGTCGAGCGGGCGGCGGCGGGGCACGAACGAGATGCGGCGACCGGACGGGCGGCCCTCGGGGTGGAACAGCGTGCGGTTGATGACGGCCCGTGCCTGGTGCACCGTGATGCCGGGGAAGGTGTAGCGCAGCAGCGCGGCGCTGTCGTCCGAGACCGTGAGGATGCCGAGCAGGTTGGGCACCTGCGTGTACGGCGCGCCCGGGGCGCCGTCGTCCTCGGCGTAGTCGAACGTGTGGTACGCGCCCTGGTTGAAGATGATCTTGCGAGCCTCGCGGGGCAGCGTGTCGAACCCGGAGGCGTAGAACTCCGGCACCACGAGGACGTCGTCCGGCCCGAGGGTGATCTCGGGGGCCGCGGCGACCCGGGTCTTGTTCTCGAACCACGAGACCTCGAAGCCCGGCCGGGTGTGCAGCACGCAGGCGCGCAGGCCCAGCTCGGTCAGCAGGTCGACGTGCCGGTAGTTCATCCGCACGCCGCCGCGCGGGGCGGTCTGGTCGGGCGTGAGGTAGTAGATCGTCGGCTCCCCGGTCGGCCGATCCGCGTAGCGCAGCGCCGGAGGGCGCCGGCTGCGCAGGTCGCGCGCGTGGCTGACCGCCTGGAGGCTGCCACGCACCTGTCCGATCACCTGGTGGATCATCAAGAGCCCTTCACGCCGGTGACCTCGCCGGCCACCGCGAGATTGATCAGGAATGCCACCGTCGCGGTGTCGGCCTCGCGACGGCCGTCGAGCAACTCGCCGAGCCAATTGTCGTCCACGACGTTCCCGGTCCGCAGCGCGTTGACCGGGGCGCACCCGGGCTCGGCCCGCCAGTGCGCCACCACGAGCCCGGCCATCTCGGCCGCGCCCAGCTGAGCCCGCCCGGCGCCGCGCAGCCGCTGGCGCACCTTGGCGGTCACCTTGCGGGCCTTGACGGTGGCGAGGCTCAGCGCCGCGCCCGCGCCGGGGTTGGCGAGCCGTGCCGGCACCAGGCCGGAGTCGAGCGGCATGGCGGCCAGGCCGGGGTCGAGGCGTTGCATGAGCCGGCCGGAGAGCCGGGAGTCGCGCTTGTCGGCCGGGCGGGCGGCGAGCGCCAGCTCCATCACCCGGCGGTCGAGCAGCGGGTTGACGAAATGCCGGCTCACCGAGGCCGGCGTGCCGTGCGCGCCGGCCCACCGCTGGGTGCGCTGGAACAGGTAGAACTCGTCGGTGGCGCGCAGCCAGTCGCGGGAGAGGTCGCCGAAGACCTTCTCGAGGCGCGCGTGCACCCCCTCGCGGGACTCGTCGGCCAGCTCGCCGCCGAGCGCCTCGGTGGCCACCGCCTCGTTCGCGAACAGGCGCCACTGGGCCAGGCGCTGCACCAGGCGGGCCGAGGTCTGGGCATCACCGGGCTGACCCGGGTAGAAGAAGCCGCGGGCGGTCTCGCCGCCGATGCCGGAGAGCCGGTGTCCCTGCTCGAGGCGCGACTCGGCCAGCAGCAGCGGGGCCAGCGCCAGCGGGCTGGCCATGCCGTCGAGCAGCCGGGCCGCCTCGAGCGCCAGGGCGTGCGCGGTGGCCGGGTCGATCGGGTCCTGCCGGTCGAGGCGGAGCACCTCGTGCGGGATGCCGCAGGACGCGGCGAGCTTGGCGGCCACCCGTACGTCGGGGGAGTCGGCCGTGCCCAGGGTCATGGCCCGCAGCCGGGGCCGCAGCTCGGCCGGCGTCGAGCAGAGCAGGATCCGCGAGTCCTGGCCGCCGGTCAGCTGGATCATCGTGCCGGGGTGGTCGGTCAGGTACGCGGCGTGAATCTCGCGGAGCACCCCGGCCATCTCGTCGACGACGGCGGCCGGGTCGGGCGACTGGTCGTCGAAGGTGCCCAGCGGCTCCGCGTACGTGTCGAGGGTGACGCGTCCGCTGGCGAGAGTGGCCACGCCGGCGGGGCCGAGCTTGGTCACCCCGGCGAACAGGGTGTCGAGCCCGAGCTGCCAGCCCACGAGGCTCTGCACCCGGGCCGCGGCCGCGTCGATCCCCGCGCCGGAGAGGGCGGCGAGGGCGAGGGCGCTGGTCGAGACGGCGGCCACCCCGTCGCCCTGCCACCAGAACAGCTGCCGCAGGCCGAGCCAGTCGGTGACCGCGACGATCGGCGCGCGCGGGCCCTCCCGGTGCGCCACGGCGAACGGCGGAAGGATCCCGGCCAGCGCCGGCCCGTCCGGCCGCGGCGTCACGAGCCGGGCCAGCGCCGCCGCGCCGAGGTCGCCGGTGCGCGAGCGTACGGAATTTGTCAAGCGCACGGTGAACGCGCCGTCCGCCTCGGCCCTCTCCGCGCCGGCCAGAACCACCCAGTCGTGGTCCGTCTCCAGAGTGACAAGTTTGCCGGCCGGGCCGAGCTGGGCGGTGGCGAGGAGCCGCCGCGCCGGCGCGGGAGCAACCGCGCCGGGCGCGACCGACACTGCGAGGAACGCTCTCATCGACTACGGCTCAACCTTTTTGTTGCGGTCCGGGTACCAGTAGTTGCCCGACCAGACGTTGCCCTCGACCGGCACGTCCCAGCCGGCCACCGGTCCCAGGTCGCCGCACTTCGGCCACTGGTTCTTGAGGAAGCCGTTGTTCAGGAACCGGACCTGCTTGGCCGCCACGAGGCCGGTGTCGCGGTTGTAGACGCCGCCGTAGACGCAGTAGCCGCCGCCGGAGAAGAGGTTGCTGTCGACCAGCACGTGGTCGATCGCGCCATCCGGCGTGTACAGCGACAGGGCCGACGAGCAGTTCCAGCCGCCGTCGCACTGGAGCCAGTTGTGCCGGATGGTGATGTTGCTGCCGCCGTGGATGGACATGGCCGTGTTGTGGCTCTCGCCGCCCACGTGGTTGCCGTGCAGCCAGGAGTCCTCGACCACGACGTTCGACCCGGCGCGGATGCCGGTGCCGCCGCCGTGCAGGTTGCACCGGCGGCAGGTGAAGTTGGTCCCGGCGACCACCGAGTAGGTGTTCGACTCGTCGAGGCCGTCGACCTCGACGTCCTCGATGAGCAGGTTGGTGTAGTTGGCGTTGTAGTGGGGGCCGATGGTGCCCTCGGCGCACGAGCCCTTGATGCGGCTGCGCTTGATGGTCACGTTGCTGGCGTTGACGCTGATGCAACCGGTCAGCTCGATGCCGTCGATCACGGTGCCCTTCTTGGTCACCGTGATGTCGCCACTCTTCTTCTTGAGCGTGACGCCGGCCGGGACGCCGGTGTTGTTGGCGTTCGGGAAGTTGCCGAACTGTCCCGCGCTCTCGGTCTTGGGCTTGGCGCTCGCGGAGGCCTTGGCCTTGGCGCTCGCGCTCGCGGAGGCGCTGGCCTTCGCGCTCGCGGAGGCGCCGGCCGGGGCGGACGCGGTCGCGGCGGGCCCGACGGAGTTCGCCGCCCCCGCGCTCGTGACGACGCCGGCGGCGTTCGTCGCGGCGCCCTTGTCCTTCCTGGACATGACCGCCAGGCCGACGCTGCCGAGCACGACGACGAGGACGCCGATGGCGATGGCGGCGATCTGCCAGCGCGGGTAGCCTTTGCTCGGTCCGGAATGTCCGGGAGGCGGCGGCTCGACCGGATAGCGCGGATCGACCACGATTTGCGGCTCGACCGGAACACGCGGCAAGGCCTCGGTCCGTGCCGGTCCCCACGGCGCCCCGGAATGGGCGCCGTTGGCGCGGTACGGATCGGAATCAGGCTGGGTGGATTCCATGGGGGCCGATTGTGGCAGAGGGGGCCCGGTGGCGGGCCAACCGCGCAGTCGCCTTTCGGACAGCTTTCGGAGGATGATCGCTGCCAGGGCCCGACGTACCGGATGAGCCGGGATGAACCGGCCGTGCGTTCGCATGGGGGTGTCCCGCCAGACCTCAAAGACGAGACGTTGGGGCCTTGGGGGTGGACGCTTCGGGCCGTACCCTGATTTTCGCCCCATCCGATTCCTGCGGTGTGTTATGCCCGCTGCGTCCCGCCAGACCGGCCATCGAGAGGAACCTGTGGATCTCTTCGATCTCACGAGACTGTTGTTCCGGCGGTGGTACTTCGCCCTGCCGCTGCTTCTTGTTTCGTTGACCGGTGTGCTGTTGCTGAGCAGGACCGTTGACCCCGACTACAGCGCCGAGGGGCACCTTCAGCTGTTGCCGGCGACCGGGTCGGCCGACACGTCGACCACGACGACCGGCAAGGGCACCACCAAACAGCCGACGCGGGTGCACAATCCGTGGGGTGATCTTGGTTACAACGCGCTCGGCCAGGCCGCGATCGTCAAGGTCGAGGACGAGTCGGTGGCCAAGGGGCTGACCTCCGCCGGGCTCTCCGACAGCTTCACGGTGACCATCGAGTACGGCACGTCGTTCCTGTCGATCGAGGCGATCGGCACGTCGGCCCCGCAGGCCACCGCGACCGTGCAGCGCCTCATGACGGTGCTGGCGCAGTTCGTCGAGTCCGAGCAGAGCCGCTTCGGGGTGGCGAAGGTCGACATGATCACCACGCTCGCGCTCGACCACGGCGAGAAGGTCACGGTCGTGACCAGCAAGCAGAAGCGCGTGCTCATCGTCGCGGCCGGCATCGGCCTGCTGACCTCGGCCGGCGCCACCATCGGCCTCGACGCCCTGCTGCGCCGGCGCACCAAGCGCGCCGCCGGCCCGGACGACCAGGCCGAGGCCGAGGCCGAGCGCGACGGTGGCGAGGCCACCCGCCTGATCCGGCCCACCAAGACCGGCGTCGGCTCCCGCCGCGCCGGCGCCTCGGTCCGCGTCGACCCGCCGCCGGTCAGTCCCGCCCCCGCCATGCGGGCGCCGGCGTCCGTCGAAGAGACGCAGACCATCATCCCGCCCAACACCGTGCTGATGCCCCGGGCCACGGTCAAGCGCGAGGGCAAGGTCTTCCGCGCCGGCGCCGGTGTCCCGTCGCAGCCGACCCCGCCCAGCTCCAACGGCGACTCGCCCAACGGCGGTGGACCGCGGATGGGCACGCAGCGCGACGACCGGAGCAGGTGAGGTGACCACGGCGACCCCCACCCGCATCGCCGACGTCGACTATCCGGTCGACTTCGAGCCGTCGCTGGTCGGGCGGAGCCTCTACGCGTCCCGCCGCCTGGGCAAGATCGACTCGGCGGCAGTGCTCACGATCATGCTGTGCCTGCTCTACCTGATGCCTGGCCGGCTGATCGTGCCCAACCTGACCTACGCCGGGCGTCCCGCCCTGCTGGTCGCGCTGGTGCTGTTCTGCATGTGGGTGCTGGCCCGGCTCAACCCGTGGCTCACCATGGTCGGCCCGCAGCCGCTGCGCTGGGCGGTGCTGGCCTACTTCCTGGCGCTGCTCGGGAGCTATCTGGCCGGCTTGCTGCGTGGCCTGCCGTCGCTGGAGGCCAACGCGCAGAACTTCGGCATCCTCCAGGTCCTCGAGTTCATCGGGGTCATCCTGGTGACCGCCGACGGCGTGCCGAACTGGGACAGGCTCAAGGGTGTGCTGCGCGTCCTGGTGTGGTGCGCCGCGTTCTGCGCTCTGGTCGGTATCTACGAGTCGGTCGCCAAGGTCGACATCGCGCACTACTACGACTTCCCCGGCCTCGAGCTCAAGGGCGGCTTCGTCGGCTTCGAGAACCGCGGCGTCGGCTTCCGCGTGGCCGGCACGGCGACCCACTACATCGAGTTCAGCGCCTGCATGGCGATGGCGGTGCCGTTCGCCATCCACATGGCCCGCTTCGCCGCCAAGCGCTGGCAACGCCGCGCCGCCATCTTCTGCGCGCTGGTCTGCGCTGCCGCCGTGCCGATCTCCATCTCCCGCACCGGGGTGCTCGCCCTGGTCGCCGGCCTGCTGGTGATGACGGCGATCTGGAACTGGCGCCTGCGCTACAACATCCTCGGCGGCGGCGTCATCCTGATCGCCGCGCTGATGGTCCTCCGGCCGGGCCTGCTGGGCACCATCTCGGGCATGTTCACCGGCGCCGAGGAGGATCCCAGCATCTCCGGGCGCACCCAGGACTACGCGCTGGTCTCCCACTGGTTCTCCGAGCGCCCCTGGTTCGGCCGTGGCCCCTGGACGCTGGTGCCCGAGCTCTACCAGGGCCTGGTGCTCGACAACCAATGGCTCTACACGCTGGTGACCGGCGGCCTGGTCGGCGTCGCGGTGCTGCTCGGTCTGCACCTGACGTGCATCACGCTGGCCGGCATCGCCATGCGCCGCTCGAAGGACGCCGAGATCCGCCACCTCTGCACGGCGCTGATCGCCGCCCAGGTCATCTGCATCCTGGTGGAGGGCACGGTCGACTCGTTCTACTACACGACCTTCTCCATCACGATGGCGTTGCTGATGGGCATGTGCGGCGCCGTCTGGCGCTTCACCCACCCGGCAAGACGCATCCGAACAGCGACCGTGCGCCGCTTTGTGAAGTGAGGCCCTACTAGGCCTTGACTGCCCGGCGCGGACGGAGCAGGCGCATCCCCGGCACCTCGACGATGCGGTAGAGCGCCCAGCTACCCAGGATCGCGACGCCCAGGCAGGCCAGCGAGATGGCGAGCTCGGCGGCGACGCTGCGCTCGTCCCCGGCGAAACGCACCACCAGCCGCACCGCCAGCTGGTGCACCAGGTAGAAGGCGAACGACGTCTCACCCAGCCAGATCATCCACCGGGCCCGCCACGGACTGGGCCGCCCCTCGGCGTCGCCCGCTCCGATGGCCGCGATGAGCAGCGCCAGCGGAATCGCGGTGACCGCCACGTAGTGGATGTCTTCCGGCAGCAGCCGGGAGACCAGGTAGGTCACGACGGCGAACACGCCGACCGCCCCGGCATTGACATGGGGCCAGCGGCCCGCCCGCACCACCAGGGCCAGCAGCATTCCGGCCGCGAACTCGGGCAGGCGCGACGGCGGGAAGACGTAGATGAACCAGTACCGGTCGTCCGCGTCCGGCATCACCTGAGCGATCAGCGGCACCAGCCACACCAGCGCGAGCGCGACCCAGGTAGCCGGCCAGAGCGCGCGGGCGGGCATCTTGATGAACCCGGCATAGAGCGGGACGAACAGCGCGTAGAACAGGGCCTCGCACGCCAGCGACCAGCTGGGCGAGTTCATCCCGTAGTAGATGTCCGGGTTGGGGAACCAGGCCTGCACCAGCACCAGATTGGGCAGGGCCACGGCCGCGGTCACCCCGGCCCCGGTGACCATTGCGACCAGGAGCGCGACGATCCACGTGGCGACGTGATTCGGGTAGATCTTCGCGAACCGCCGCTGCCAGAACCGCCGCGGCGTATCCACTGCCCGCACCGACCAGGTCAGCACGAAGCCGCTGAGGATGAAGAAGAACGAGACGCCGACGGCGCCCTGGCCGAAGACCCACTCCATGACCGTGCCGGCGGCGCCGGTGTCGAGCAGGTGCGCCACGTGCAGGTGGAACCCGAAGACCAGGAAGGCCGCGACGAAGCGGAGCCCGGTGAGGGAGGGCAGGCGCTCGCGGGCACGTGTGTCCGGCGCCCGCGTGTTCTGCTTCTCTGCGGTCACCGCGACACCGTAACCGCCCCGGACCTGACGTCCAGATGTCGATATCACGACATCCTGGGCGTGCCGGAGCGGCGCGAATCGAATAAACCGGAATTCGAGAGCGCTCCCAGAACGCCACTTACCCGCATTTAGTACGCTGTGTAACCGCGTAGTAATCGCATTGTCGACATCGCAGCGACACGCTCATCCGAGCGTCCGGAATGAAATTGGCCCGAACGGTTGTGCCGGGCCGTCCTGTTGCCGGTGCAGGCAGAATGAACGAGCAATTGCTGGAGGGCGACCGTCATCGCTAGCCTCTCGGCACAATCGCGCGTGCGTGCAGGGGGAGCCGCCGGTGTGGCAAGGATATCTCGGCGGCTTGAGGGGACGGTTCTGGTGAACGACGTACTGCGGGGACGAGGGGCGAGGTGGCTGGGGGCCATCGAGTCGTCCCGGTTGATCCCGGCTCGGTGGCGGGACCGCCCCCGGGCGGTGCGGTCCGCGCTGGCCATCGTCCTGACGGTCGCGCTCACCACGCTCGGCGGGCTGGTCTTCGTGCCGTCCGCGAACGCCGACACGTGCGCGAACCCGATCGTCTGCGAGAACAACAAGACCGGTGACCCCCGCGAGGACTGGGACATCTCCGGCAGCGGCGACGCGGGTCTGCAGGGCTTTGCCACCAAGATGAGCGTGCAGGCCGGCGAGCAGATCCAGTTCAAGATCAAAACGCCCGCGACCAGCTACTCCATCGACATCTATCGACTCGGCTGGTACAACGGCGACGGCGCCCGCAAGTGGGGCAGCGCGACGCCCAGCGTCACGCTGCCGCAGACCCAGCCGGACTGCATCGAGAGCGTCGACACCCAGGTCTACGACTGCGGCAACTGGGCCGTCTCGGCCAGCTGGACCGTCCCGTCCGACGCCGTCTCCGGCGTGTACATCGCGCGGCTGCAGCGGCCGGGCGCCGAGGACGGCAGCCACATCGTCTTCGTGGTGCGCAACGACGCCAGCACCTCCAAGATCGTCTTCCAGACCTCGGACACCACGTGGCAGGCCTACAACCTCTACGGCGGCTCCGACTTCTACGAGGGCGGCGCGCACGGCCGGGCGTACGAGCTGAGCTACAACCGCCCGTTCGCCACCCGCGGCAACGTGTGGGGTCGCGACTTCCTGTTCTCCAACGAGTACCCGACGATCCGATTCATGGAACGGAATGGATACGACGTCAGCTACATGTCCGGAGTGGACGCCGACGTCCGTGGTCAGCTCATCAAGAACCACAAAGTCTTCCTTTCCGTGGGCCACGACGAGTACTGGTCCGGAAATCAGCGCGCCAACGTCGAGGCGGCTCGCGACGCCGGCGTCAATCTCGCGTTCCTCAGCGGCAACGAGGTCTACTGGAAGACCCGCCTCGAGCCCAGCCGGGACGGCGCCAACACGGCCAACCGCACCCTGGTGAGCTACAAGGAGACGTGGGCGAACGACAAGATCGACCCGTCCACCGAGTGGAGCGGCACCTGGCGCGACCCCCGGTTCAGCCCGCCGAGCAACGGCGGCAAGCCGGAGAACGCGCTGACCGGCCAGCAGTACATGGCCAACGACGACGACCTGCCGCTGACCGTCCCCGCCGAGCAGGGCAACATGCGGCTGTGGCGCAACACCGAGGCGGCCGGCAAGAGCTCGGGCAGCACCGTGCTCTCCGACCACATCATCGGCTACGAGTCCGATGAGGACGTCGACAACGGCTTCCGCCCGGCCGGTACGGTCCGGCTGTCCAAGACGGTCGGCGCCACCCCGCAGTACCTGCGCGACTTCGGCAACACGGTCTCGCCGGGCACCACCACCCACTCGGTCACGCTGTACAAGGCCGCGAGCGGGGCGCTGGTCTTCGACGCCGGCACCATCCAGTGGGGCTGGGGCCTCGACGAGGTGCACGACTCGCAGAGCGTGCCGCTGCCGGCCGACGAGAACATCCAGCAGGCGACCGTCAACCTCTTCGCCGACATGGGCGTCCAGCCCGCCACGCTGATGAGCACGCTGGCCGCGGCCAACGCCTCCACCGACGTGCAGGCGCCCACCGCCACCATCACCACGCCGGCGGCCGGCGCCAGCGCGGTCAACGGCAACCAGGTCACCGTGACGGGCACCGCCACCGACCTGGGCGGCGGCAAGGTGGCCGGCGTCGAGGTCTCCACCGACGGCGGCACCACCTGGCACCCCGCCACCGGCACGACCTCGTGGTCGTACACGTTGTACGCGGCCGGCCTCGGCTCGCAGACGCTCGTGGCCCGGGCCGCGGACGACAGCGCCAACCTCGGCGGCAACAGCGCCGCGCGGACGCTCAACCTGACCGGCTCCAACACGCTGTACGGCGCCCGCGTGCCGGACAACCCGGCCGAGACCGACTCGGGCGGCTGGGAGCTGGGCGTCAAGTTCAAGCCCACGGTCGACGGCTTCATCACCGGCATCCGGTTCTACAAGGGCACGGGCAACACCGGCACGCACACCGGCACGCTCTGGTCGTCCTCCGGCTCCAAGATCGTGAGCGGGACGTTCGGCTCGGAGACCGGCAGCGGCTGGCAGAAGCTGACCTTCAGCACCGCCGTCCCGGTCACCGCGGGCACCACGTACGTGGCGTCCTACTACGCGCCGAACGGGCACTACGCGGCCGACTTCTTCTCGTACTACAGCTACCGCGACTGGGTCAGCGGGCCGATCTCGGCCCTGCGGTCGACCCAGGCCAGCGGCAACGGCGTGTTCAAGGCCGGCAGCACGGGCTTCCCGAACCAGACCTACAACGACACCAACTACTACGTCGACGTGGTGTTCAACTCGGCCGAGTCGGCGCCGCCGGCGGTCGCGGCCGTCAGCCCGGCCGACGGCGCCACGGGCGTCGACGTCGCGGCCAAGCCGACGGCCACCTTCACCAAGGCCGTCAACTCGTCGTCCATCCAGTTCACGGTGAAGGACCCGAACGGCACGTCGGTCGCGGGCGCCACCTCGTACGACTCGGCGTCGAAGACCGCCAAGTTCACCCCGTCCGCGGCGCTCGGCGCGCTCACGACGTACACGGCGACGGTCAAGGCCAACGACTCGTCGGGCACCCCGATGGACGCGCCGAGCCAGTGGAGCTTCACCACCGACCTCGCCGCGACGGTGCAGACGCTGCTCGCCGACGACGCGGTGCCGACCGTGCTGTCCAACAACGACAGCGGCTCGGTCGAGCTGGGCGTCAAGTTCAAGCCGTCGGTCAGCGGCACCGTCGTCGGCATCCGCTACTACCAGGGCGACGGCAACACCGGCTCGCACACGGGCACGCTCTGGACCTCCGGCGGGACGCAGATGGCGCAGCTCACCTTCGCGGACAGCACGACGGTGGGCTGGAAGGTCGGGATGTTCTCGAGTCCGGTCCCGGTGACCGCGGGCACCACGTACGTGGTCTCGTACCACGCGCCGAACGGCCACTACTCGACCAACACGAACTTCTTCTCGTCGACATACACCAACGGGCCGCTGAGCGCGACCTCGGTGAACAACGGCCTCTACCGGTACAGCAGCGGCGCGGCCTTCCCGAACAACTCGTACAACGCGACGAACTACTGGGTCGACCCGCTGTTCGTGGCCGGCAACGACCCGACGCCTCCGTCGGTCAGCGGGTTCTTCGGCGACGAGGACGTGCCGGCCCACGAGAGCTGGAACGACGGCGGCGCGCTGGAGCTCGGCGTCAAGTTCAGCTCGGACACGGCCGGCAAGATCAAGGGCATCCGGTTCTTCAAGGGCGCCGGCAATACCGGCACCCACACCGGCACGCTCTGGTCGTCCACCGGCTCGGTGCTGGCCACCGGCACGTTCCAGAGCGAGAGCGACTCCGGCTGGCAGACCCTCACGTTCACCACGCCGGTTGACATCACCGCGGGCACCACGTACGTCGCGACGTACTACGCGCCCAACGGGCACTACGCCATCACCGGCGGCGGGCTGACCAGCGGCTGGACGACCCTGCCGCTGCACATCCCGTCGGGCGGCGCGGTCTACCGCTACGGCGGCGGCTTCCCGAGCGACGGCTCGAACACCAACTACTGGGTCGATGTGGTGTTCGAGGCGTCAAATTAGCGACATGGGCCCGACCATTCCGCTGATGTGAGCCCGCGACGGCCTGTGGAAATGTCTTGTTCCGCAGGCCCGCGGGCTCACCCACGGGCCGCGTTGACGCGGCAGATCGAGCTAGCGAGGTAGCGGTGGATTACCGGAAACAGCACGGGGGCGGCCGATGGTGACCCGAGTGGCGCCCCAGCCGTTACGGACCAGGCCGCGGGTCTCGGTCATGATCCCCTGCTACAACTACGGGCACTACCTGCCGGGCTGCGTCGACAGCGTGCTCAGCCAGCAGGACGTCGACGTCGACGTGCTGATCGTCGACGACGCCTCGCCCGACGGCAGCGCCGAGGTGGCGCGCAAGCTCGCCGACGCCGACCCGCGGGTCCGGCTGATCGCCCACGAGACCAACAAGCGGCACATCGCCACCTACAACGAGGGCCTGGCCGCGGTCGACGGCGACTACGTCGTGCTGCTCTCGGCCGACGACCTGCTCAGCGCCGGCTCACTGGCCCGCTCGGTCGCGCTGATGGAGGCGCACCCCGAGGTCGCCATGGTCTACGGCTTCTCGCCGACCTTCGCCGATGAGCCGCCCGCGCCGCGCACCACCGTGAGCTCCTGGTCGATCTGGGAGGGCCCCGAATGGATCGAGCAGATGTGCCGCCGGATGAGCAACCCCGTCTCCACCCCCGAGGTGGTGATGCGCGGGTCGGTGATGCGTGAGCTGGTCGGCTACGACGCCCGGCTGCCGCACGCCGCCGACTTCCTGCTCTGGCTGCGGGCCGGCACCCGCGGCGCGATCGGCCGCATCAACGGCGCCGACCAGGCGTACTACCGCAAGCACGGCGCGAACATGCACGTCCAGATGTTCGCCGGTGTTCACACGGATATCGTCCAGCGCAAACTCACCTTCGAGATCCTGTTCTCCGAAGACGAGGCTTTCCTGCCCGCCGGCCACGGCCTGCTCGACGTCGCGATGCGCTCGCTCGCGCGCGAGGCGCTGGTCACCGCCGCGCAGCCCGGCCCCGACAGCGAGGACGAGCCGCGTGACCGGCTCGTCGCGCTGGCCGCCGAGCTGTGCCCGCCGGATCGCGACCCTGCTCTCTGGCAAGACTACGAACGGCTGCGCGCTCGCGGCCGGGGAGGCAACACAGTGATCAGCCGTACGGTCGAGGACATCACGGGCCGCCTGCGCTGGCGGCAGTGGCGCCGCACCGGCCTGATGAGCCCGGTGGGCTCGATCGGAGCCGGACGATGACCGAGACGCCGCAGGACGTGATCGTCCTGTCCGGGCTCACCAAGCTCTACGAGCCCACCCCGCGCTGGATGCGGGCGCTCGCGCGCAGCCACATCAAGGAGCCGGTCAAGGCGCTCGACGGCGTCGACCTGGTGGTCCGCGAGGGCGAGATCTGCGCCATCGTCGGTCCCAACGGCGCCGGCAAGACCACGCTCTTCCGCATCATCGTGGGCCTGACCACCTCGACCGACGGCACCGGAAACGTGCTCGGCCTCGACGTCGAGCGCGACTCCGAGCAGGTCCGGCAGGTCGTCGGCTGGATGCCGTCCGAGGACCGCAGCCTGCTGATGCGCGCCACCTGCAACGAAAACCTCCAGCTGCACGGCCGCCTGCAGGGCATGAGTAAGAAAGACCTGGCCGAGCGCATCCGGCATGTGCTCGAAGCGGTCAACCTCATCCCGCAGACGCACGCGGTGGTGGCCAGCCTCTCGGCCGGCATGAAGGCGCGGCTGCGGCTCGCCCGGGCGCTGCTGCCGGCCCCGCGCGCGCTCATCCTCGACGAGCCCACCGGCGCGGTCGACCCGATCGCCGCCCACGGCCTGCTCAAGCTGATCACCGATCTGGTCGCCAAGGAGCAGCTGGCCGTGCTCATCTCCTCGCACCGGCTCGAGGAGATCGAGGCGCTCCAGTCGCAGGCCCTGCTGATGGACCGCGGCCGGGTCAAGTACTCGGGCGACCTGCAGAGCCTGCGCGACGAGTGGGAGGCGCCCCGCCTCGAGCTCGTCTTCGGCGACGAGGTGACCGCCCGGCACGCCGGCGCCGAGCTCATCGCTCAGGGCCTCGAGATCGAGGCCGATGGCCCGGCCGTACGCTGCCGGCTGCGCGCCAAGGGCGGTGTCGGCGCGGTGCTGGCCGGGCTCGGCCCCCTCGCCGCCTCGATCCAGCACATCCGCGAGATCCCGATGCCACTGCGCGATCTCATTGCCCAGGTCTACGGCGCCGACGCGCCGGTGGGGAGCAAGTCAAGGTGACCACGCTGACGTACAAGCAGGTCATCCGGCCTCGCTCGCGGTTCCGCCAGATTCTCGACACGTTCGGCGGCTACATCCGCATCGACCTGGTCGAGGAGCGGATGTTCCCGGCCGCGAGCCTGCTGCGCTACGTGGCCGTGGTCTTCCCGGTCCTGCTCTACTACTTCCAGAGCACGTTCCTGAACATGGGCGACGACCTGTTCACCGTGATGCTGATCGGCACCGCGGTCGCCGCCGGCCTGCAAGAGGCCCTTACGGGCCTGACCAACCGGCTCACGTACGCGCAGGAGCGCGGCACCCTCGAGACATACCTCGTCGAGCCGGTCCCGTGGGCGCTGATCCCGGTCGCGATGAACATCTGGCGCAGCATCACCGGCGCCCTGCTCGCCTGCATCATGGTGGCGATCGGCGTCCTGCTGGGCGCGCCGATCAAGCTCTCCGCGGTGCCGCTCGCCCTGGTGGTGCTCTTCCTCGGCGTGGTGGCCTGCAACGCGATCGGCACCCTGGCCGCGAGCTTCCTGATTTTGTTCAAGCGCGGCGAGCCGGTCATCTCGATCTACGCCCTGGCGGCCGGCGTGCTCGGCGGCGCGCTGTTCCCGATCAGCGTGCTGCCCGGCTGGATCCGCTGGATCAGCTACCTGGTGCCGCACTCGTACGTGATCAGCGCCGAGCGCAACCTGCTGATGGCCAACCCGCCGGCCACCGAGTACTCGACCGGCGCGGCGATCGCCATCCTGGTCATCTTCTGCCTGGTCGTGTTCACCGGCGGCCTGGTCATCTTCGACCGCTCGCTCAAGCTGGCCCGGCGGCTCGGCATCCTCAGCGTCTGACGCATCCTCAGCGTCTGACGCGGCCTCAGCGTCTGACGCGGCATCGGCCTCGCGGCATCGGCGGAAGGACCACCATGCAGCGTTTCACCCTCTGGGCCCAGCGCCGGGCACACAGCGTTCCGGCGCCGCTGCGGCGGCTCGGCGGCCGGGTCCTCGCCCGGCTCGACGCCGCCGACCGTGACGCGCCTGCCGGCCCGCCCGAGGACTGGACCGTCCCACTGGTCGCCGGGCGCCCGGGCGGCGACCTGCTTTCGCTCCGGCCCGCTCCGGTCCGGGCAGCGCCGCCGGCCACGGCCGCCGTCACCGGCGAGCCGCTGCGAGCGGTCATCGCCATCGACGTCCTCGACGTCGGCGGGATGGACGAGTTCGTGGCCTTCCTGGGCCGCCGTCTGCCTCGCTTCGGGGTCCAGACCGTCGTCGCCTACGCCGGCACCCGGATGGCGGGCTACCAGGGCGAGGCCGGCCGGCTGGTGGCCCAGCTGGAGAGCGAGGGCGTTGCCACGCTCGCGCTCGACGAGCAGACGTGCCGCGACCAGTTGCGCGCCTTCGACCCGGCGGTGATCAGCGCGCACGGCGCACCCGAGTGGCTGCCCGCCGCGGCCGCCGACCTCGGCGTGCCGTACGTCGAGACCCTGCACGGCATGCACCACTTCCTGCACCCCGAGGTGTGGCCCGGGGAGCGGGAGCGGGCCCGGCAGATCTCCGCCCAGATCGCCGTCAGCGAGCTGGTCCGCCGGCAGTATCTGGCCGGCAACCCCGACTTCCCCGCCGACCGTCTGGTGACGATCCCGAACGGCGTCGACCCCGAGCGGGTCCGGCTGGTCGACCGGGCGTCGGCCCGCGAGGCCCTGGGCCTGCGCGACGAGTTCCTCTTTCTCTCCCTGGCCCGTTACGGCCTTCAGAAGAACACGTACGCCCTGCTGACCGCGTTCGCCGAGGTCGCCGCCGCCCATCCCGACGCGCACCTGCTGGTGGCCGGCCGGGCCGACGACGCCCGCTACTACGCCCAGGTCCGCGCGTACGCCGACCAGCTGGCCGTGGCCGACCGGATCCACCTGCGCGGCCACTGCCCCAACCCGGCGGCGCTGCTGTCCGCGGCCGACGGCTTCGTGCTCGACTCGTTCTTCGAGGGCTGGTCGCTCGCCTCGATGGAGGCGCTGACCAGCGGCGTACCCACGGTGATGACCGACGTCGGCGGCGCCCGCGAGCAACTGGCGGCCGGCGACCGCGGCATCCTCGTCGAGCACCCGGCGGGCGACCCGACCGCGCTCGACTGGGGCACGATCAGCGACCTGCGCTTCCGTCCCCAGCAGAACGAGGCCGAGCTGGTCGCCGCGATGGCCAAGCTGATCGGCGACCGCGCGCACTGGGCGGAGCGCCGTTCCGCCCTGCGCGCCGAGACCCTGGCCGAGTTCTCCGCCGAGCAGTGCCTACGCCGCCACGCCGACGTCCTGAAGGCCGTCGCCGCCGGCCACACACCTACGGTCGACTAGGACAGGCCCGACCGCCATATTTCCGCGTATTCAAATGCGTTGCTGTCCCCCGCTAAGCCGCCCGGACGCCCTGCCGATGAGTCTCGAAGACTAGAGACAGGGGAGGATGGCCATGGGGGCCGGACGCTGGATGCGGGACCGCACGGTCTCCTGGAAGATCCTCGCGGTCGCCGGTGTGGCGATCGCCGGGACGATGGTCACCGGCACGATGGCGCTGGTCGGCATCGCCAATCTGCAGAGCACGCGCAACGGTGAGCTCCAGCGCGGCGTCCCCTACATCACCAGTCTCAACGAGGCCGCGCTGGAGGCGAAGGCCGCCGCGAACGACGAGCGTGGCTACCTGATCGACGGCGGCGCCGACTTCAAGGACGAGGCGCTCGGCCGCCAGGACGAGGTGAACAAGAGTCTGGCGGCGGCACGAACGCTCGGCGGCGCCGGGGAGCAAGCGACCGTCGACAAGATCAAGGCGGCCACCGACCCCTGGTTCACGGCCATCGACGCCGAGTTCACGACCTACCGCACCGACAAGAGCGGCGCGATCGACGCCGCCATGAACGCCAACCGGGACCTGCGCAAGGCGTACGAGGGCCTGCTGAGCGACGAGATCGCCCGGGCCGACGCGGCGCTGATCGCCGGGCCCGACTTCGGCGCGACGGTCGAGTCGACCCGCACCGCGCTGGTGATCGCGCTGACCATCGCGCTCGCGCTCGGCATCTTCCTGGCCCTCGTGGTGGCCCGCATGATCGTCGGGCCGCTGCGCAAGGTGTCGATCGTGCTGGACGCGGTGGCCGACGGCGACCTCACCAAGGACGCCGACGTCGACCAGCGCGACGAGCTCGGCCGGATGGCCGACAGCCTGCGCCGGGCCACCGGCACGCTGCGGCAGACCGTGGGCGACCTCGGCCGGCACGCGACCGAGCTGACCGAGGCGGCCGGCTCGCTGGCCGGGACCAGCCAGGAAAGCTCCCGCAGCGCCGAGGCCGGCGCCGCGCAGGCCGGCACCGTCGCCGAGTCCGCCGCGCTCATGTCGACGAACATCCAGACCGTCGCGGCCGGCGCGGAGGAGATGGGCGCCTCGATCCGCGAGATCAGCCAGAGCGCCACCCAGGCCGTTGAGGTGGCCGCCCGCGCGGTCGGTGTCACCGCCACCACCAACACCGTGATGGCCAAGCTGGGCGATTCGTCGGCCGAGATCGGCAACGTGATCAAGGTGATCACCGCCATCGCCGAGCAGACGAACCTGCTCGCGCTCAACGCCACGATCGAGGCGGCGCGGGCCGGCGAGATGGGCAAGGGCTTCGCGGTCGTCGCGAGCGAGGTGAAGGATCTCGCCCAGGAGACGGCGAAGGCGACCGAGGACATCGGCAACCGGGTCGCGGCGATCCAGGCCGACACGACCGGGGCGATGACCGCGATCGAGGAGATCAGCGAGATCATCGGGCGGATCAACGACTTCCAGACCACGATCGCGTCGGCCGTCGAGGAGCAGACGGTCACCACCAACGAGATGAGCCGCAACGTGGCCGAGGCCGCGTCCGCCGGCAGCCAGGTCGCGTCGACCATCACCGAGGTGGCCGCGTCCGTGCAGCTCACCACCGTCGGCGTCGGCGAGGCGCACCGAGCCGCCGGCCAACTCGCCGAAATGTCCGCCGATCTGCGCAAAATCGTCGGCCGATTCACCGTCTAGCCAGGCCATGTCCTGGCGATCTGGTATCGGATCGGTCTTGTGCCCCGACCTCAGATCTCCAAGCCCCAAGTCGGGCCGGGCTCCTGGCGCATGCGGGTGCGGCTCAGCAGCGACGCCGCGGCCGCGCGGCTGGCCTGGTTGCCGCGCACCGAGCGGGAGGTCTCGCGTAGCAGCAGCGCGGCCCAGTAGGCCGCTGTGCTGGCCGCGGTGTTGCGTCGCCGGAACAACCGCACCCGGTTGACCGTCAGAAGCGCCCACAGGCGCGGGGAGACCTTGGAATCGCCCTCGAGGTGGGTGGCCAGGGCGTCGGGCGCCAGGCGGGTGACGAAGCCGGCGTCGCGGGCGCGCAGCGAGTATTCCGTCTCCTCGGAGTACAGGAAGAAGCTCTCGTCCCAGGGGCCCAGCGCGTCCCAGCAGGCACTGTCGATCAGCATCGCGGAGCCGGCGGCCCAGTCGGCCGCGGACTCCTGCCGATAATGCTCGTCGCCGACCACCAGCTCGCCCAGGAGCGGGTAACGGCCGGCCCGGGTGGCGCCTAGCAAGGCGTCGCCGAGCGCGCGGGGCACGGACGGCTCGCGGCGCAGCACGGCGATCGCGGAGCCGTCGCCGCGCTCGAGCCGGGGGACCACGATGCCGGCGCCGGTGCGGCGCATGTTGGCCACCAGGGCAGCGCCGCAGCCGGGCCGCAGGCGGATGTCGGGGTTCAGCACCAGCACCGCGGTGTGCGCGGGAGCGGCGGCCACGGCGGCGTTGATGCCGGCGGCGTACCCGGCGTTGCGGCCCATCTCGACGACGCGGGCCTCGGGCGCCAGCCGGCGCACCTCGCCGGCGCTGTCGTCGGCGGAGGCGTTGTCGGCCACCGTGAGGTGCCAGTTGATGCCTTCGAGGCCGGGGCCGAGCGAGGCGATCAGGTCGCGCAGCAGGCCGGCGCTGTTGTACGTGACGGAGACGACCGCCACCGACTCGCGGCTGTTTTCCACCCGACCATCCTGCCCGCCGATGAGGTGTCACGATACGGCCGGATGGTCACGGTCATTGTCGGTTAGTCGCCATATTTCGCTGGCCGAACGGGCGTACTTCCGGTCCACCGTATTGGTTAACGTGCATAGCTGTGGGCGTCCATTCTCTACGTTGGCGATTCGTTGATCGCCCGGGCTCCGTCGGTGACCGTCTGAGGTCCAGGCGTGCCGGCTGGCTGTCGCAGCAATTTCCCGATCTCGCCGAGATGAGCGTCCTCGACCTCGGCGGCCGGGCCAGCAGCTGGGTGAACGCGCCGGTGCGGCCCCGACACGTGCACATCGTCAATCTCGAGGGCGAGACCGGCCTCGAGAGCGGCGAGCTGCCGAATTGGGCCGAGGTCGACTTCGGCGATGCCTGCGAGCTGCCGGCCGAGATCCGCAAGCGCCGGTACGACCTGGTCTTCTCCAACTCGGTGATCGAGCATGTGGGCGGCCACGAGCGCCGCCTGCGGCTGGCCGAGGCGATCCACGACCTGGCGCCGGCGCACTGGGTGCAGACGCCGTACCGGTATTTCCCGATCGAACCGCATTTCGTGGCGCCGGGCATGCAGTTCATGCCCGCGGCCGCCCAGGCCGCGATGTTGCGCAAGTGGCCGCTGGTGCACACGCCGCCGGGCGACAAGAAGGGCGCGGTGGAGTCGGCGCTGTGGGTCGAGCTCCTCGGCCGTACCCAGATGCGCTACTACTTCCCGGATTCGGAGCTGCGGGCCGAGCGCTTCGCGGGCCTCACCAAGTCGCTGATCGCGGTGCGCAACGCCTGAGCGCTGAAGGGGCCGCCCTCGAAACCCGGGGCGGCCCGCATGAAACCAAGCGAAACCTAGGGGCGGCCCAGGGCCCGGTACTCCCAGCCGGCCGCGCGCCACTGAACCGGGTCGAGGGCGTGCCGGCCGTCGACCAGCTTGCGCCGGCCGACCACGGCGCCCATGGTGGCCGGGTCGATCTCGCGGAACTCGGTCCACTCGGTCAGCAGGACCACCACGTCGGCGTCACGGGCCGCGTCGAGCGCGTTCACCCCGTACCCGAGCTCGGGGTGTTGTTTTTTCGCGTTGTCCATCGCCGCCGGGTCGTAGACGATCACGTCGGCGCCCATGCGGGCCAGCGTCGCCGCCACGTCCAGCGCCGGCGCGTCGCGGATGTCGTCGGAGTTGGGCTTGAACGCCGCGCCCAGCGCCGCGACCCGCTTGCCGCTGACGTCGCCGTCGCACAGCTCGACCACCAGGTCGACCGTGCGGGCCCGGCGGCGCGTGTTGATGCCGTCGATCTCGCGCAGGAACCCGACGGCCTGGCCGACCCCCAGCTCCTCGGCCCGGTGCGTGAACGCCCGGATGTCCTTGGGCAGGCAGCCGCCGCCGAAACCGAGCCCGGGGCGCAGGAACTTGCCGCCGATCCGCTCGTCGTACGCGAGGGCCTCGGCGAGGTCGTGCACGTCGGCGCCGGTCGCCTCGCAGATCTCGGCCATCGCGTTGATGTACGAGATCTTCGTGGCCAGGAACGAGTTGGCCGCCACCTTGACCAGCTCGGCGGTCTGCAGGTCGGTCACCTTGACGGGTACGCCCTGTGCGAGCACCGGCCGGAAGGCGGCGCGCAGCATCTCTTCGGCCCAGGAGCTGGTGACGCCGAAGACCATCCGGTCCGGCTTCATCGTATCGTCGACCGCGAAGCCCTCGCGCAGGAACTCGGGATTCCAGGCCAGCTCGACCTGGTCGCCGGCCGGCGCCACGTCGCGGATCAGCTGGGCGAGCCGGCCCGCCGTGCCGACCGGAACCGTGGACTTGCCGACCACCAGGGCGCGGCGGGTCAGGTGACGCGCGAGCTCGGTGACGGAGCTGTCGACGTACGTGAGATCTGCCGCCGGCGAATCCTTCCGCTGCGGCGTCCCCACGCAGATGAAATGCACGTCGCCGAAGGCGGCGGCCTCGGCGAGGCTCGTCGTGAACCGCAGCCGGCCGGTCTCGAGGGCCTTGGCGAGCAGCTCGGGCAGTCCGGGTTCGAAGAACGGCACCTCGCCCGAGGCGAGCTTGGCGACCTTCACCGGGTCGACGTCGACGCCGATGACCTCATAGCCCATGACGGCCATGCAGATCGCGTGGGTGGCGCCCAGGTAGCCGGTGCCGATCACCGTGAGGCGGGGAGTCTTTGTCATGTCAGTAAGCACCTGAACTGCGCGCGACGGCGCTGACGGTACGGGCCAGGATCGCGAGGTCCATGGACAGGGACCAGTTCTCGACGTAGGTGAGGTCGAGCCGGATCGACTCGTCCCAGGACAGGTCGGACCGGCCCGACACCTGCCACAGGCCGGTCATGCCGGGCTTGACCGCGAGCCGCCGGCGCATGTCGGCGGGGTATCCGGCGACCTCGCGGGACAGCGGCGGGCGGGGGCCGACCAGCGACATGTCGCCCTTCAGCACGTTCATCAGCTGGGGCAGCTCGTCGAGCGAGAAGCGGCGCAGCCAGCGGCCGACCGGGGTGACCCGGGGGTCCTCGCGCATCTTGAACAGCTCGCCGTCGGTGTCGTTGAGGTTGCGCAGCTCCTGCAGGCGCGCCTCGGCGTTGACCACCATCGTGCGGAACTTGTAGAGCATGAACAGCTGGCCGTCCTTGCCGACCCGTTCCTGCTTGAAGATGGCCGGGCCGCGGCCATCGGGCCCGAACTTCACCAGAAGGGCGAGGGTGAGCAGCAACGGCGAGCTGAGCGCCAGCAACGCGAACGCGCCGGCCCGGTCGAAGGCGGTCTTGATGAGCCGGGCGCTGCCCTTGAGCCGCGGGTGCTCGACGTGCAGCATCGGCAGGCCGTCGACCGGGCGGATCGTGGTGCGGTCGCCGGCCACGTCGACCAGCGTGCTGGCCACGATCAGGTCGATCTCGTCCCGCTCGAGCTGCCAGGCGAGGCGGCGCAGCGCGGGACCGTCGATCTCGGGGCAGGAGAGCACGACCACCGTGTCGGCGCCGGAGAGGCTGACCGCGGCGGCCACGCCGTCGAAGTCGCCGTAGATCTCGGGCAGTCCGGCGATGGCGTCGGCGTCGCTGATCTGGCTCGCCGGCACGCAGGCGCCGAGGATGCCGAGGCCGTGGTGGCTCTCGCGGCGCAGCCGGCGGGTCATGTCGGCGACGGCCCGCGCGTGCCCGACCAGGATGACCCGGTGCAGACGGTTACCGTTGGCCCACGAACGGTGCAGCAATCGCCGATAGGCATATCGCGCGGCCAGGCCGAGCGCCGTGGCCAGCGGAACCGCGATTAGCACGTATCCGCGAGCCAAACGCAGGTCGAACGCGAAGGAAAAAATGGCCAGCGTAGCAGTCAGGCCTAGTCCGGATCGAACTACTCTCGCGTATTCGTCGGTGCCGACGAACAGGTGCCGGCCCTCGTGCGCCCGGTTGAGCGCCAGCACCGCGATCCAGGCGAGCGGGAAAAGCAACGTCAGCAGCAGATAGACCAGCAGGAACGGCGCCGGGCTGTAGTTCCCGAATCGGATGAAGAGCGCCGAGCAGGCCGCCACCAGCCCGACCGCGTAGTCGATGAGGTACAAGCCCCAGGCGTACCGGCCGCGCCAGTCGGGGCGCGGCGCGGCTCGGCGGAACTCGGGCCGCCGCACGGGTGTGAGCAGCGGTTCTTCCTGGGTGAGATCGACGGTGGATCTTGGGTCGATCGTCTGCACGCCTAGCCTCCGTCATTGATGGCGGTCAACCACGGTCCGTTTTTGTGCCTCTGTCGGACATGCCGGTCGAGCGAGTGTGTAACTAGTTCAGATTTTGACCGCCGGGTGGTGGCCCGTCGGACTCCAACGGAGAGCCTGCTTAATCGTGTGGGCCGCGCGCTACACCTTTCCGTGTGAGAGGAATGGCGAATCGGACGATGCCATTTCCAAATGCTGCGCAGGGCGGTCAAATCGGGCGTACCGGAACATTGCCATTTTTCGGAACTTAATGTTCCCTAAATGTTGCGATGGACCTGCAACTCATACTCCATCGCACGGTACGGGTCAATCGGCCGGAGGGGAAAGCGCTATGTATTAAATCCGACCACGTTCCGCGATAAATGTGTTACAGACCTCAAATTGCGGCAGCAGGCCCGTGGCCCGGGCCTCCGCGAGCGACGGCGCCGCTGCGTCCTTCGTGGACAGCGACGGGGCGGTCGTGGGCCAGGCGATGCCGAGCTCGGGGTCGAGCGGGTCGACGCCGTGCTCGTGCCCCGGGCGGTAGGTGCTCGAGCAGAGGTACGTCACCGTGGCGCCCTCGGTCAGCGAGCAGAACGCGTGTCCGAGGCCCTCGGCCAGGTACACGGCCTTGCGCTCCCGGTCGTCCAGCGGGACGGCCTCCCACGCGCCGAAGGTCGGCGAGCCCACCCGGATGTCCACGACCACGTCGAGGATCGCGCCGGACACACATGTCACGTACTTGGCCTGGCCGGGCGGCACGTCGGCGAAGTGGATGCCGCGCACGACGTCGCGCGCCGAGGTGGAGAGGTTGGCCTGTGCCAGGTCGAGCGGGTGCCCGACGACCTCGGCCAGCCTGTCGAAGCGGTACCACTCGAGGAACACGCCGCGGCCGTCGCCGTGCTGGACCGGGGTGATCTCGTAGGCGCCCTCGATGGTGAGCGGCCGGATCTTCACAGCGCACCCCCGAACCGGCCGGAGTCGAGCAGTCGCACCAGGTAATCGCCGTACCCGCTCTTGAGCAGCGGCGTCGCCAGGGAACGCAGGCCGTCGTCGGAGATGAAGCCGAGACGCCAGGCCGCCTCCTCGATGCAACCGATCTTGAGGCCCTGCCGCTCCTCGATGACCCGCACGTACTCCGACGCCTGCACCATCGACTGGAACGTGCCGGTGTCCAGCCAGACCGTGCCCCGGTCGAGGACGGTCACGTCGAGCCGGCCCTGGCGCAGGTACTCCTCGTTGACCGCGGTGATCTCCAGCTCGCCCCGCGCGCTGGGCACCAGCTTCTCCACGATCCGCACCACGTCGGCGTCGTAGAAGTAGAGGCCGGGAACGACGTATGTCGACTTGGGCTTGTCGGGTTTCTCCTCGATCGAGAGAACCTTGCCGTTGTCGTCGAACTCCACCACCCCGTAGCGCTCGGGGTCGGCCACCGGATAGGCGAAGACGCGGCCACCCGCGGGGGTAGAGAACCGGGCGAGCTGACGGCCCAGGCCCACGCCGTGGAAGATGTTGTCGCCCAGCACCAACGCGACCGGCTCGTCGCCGATGAAGTCTGCGCCGATCTTGAGCGCCTGGGCGATCCCGTCGGGGCTCGGCTGCACGGCGTAGGACAGGGAGAGCCCGAGCCCGCTGCCGTCGCCCAGCAGGCGCTGGAAGAGCGGCTGGTCCTCGGGGGTGGTGATCACGAGAATTTCCCGGATCCCCGCTGATACCAGAGTGGTAAGCGGGTAGTAAATCATCGGCTTGTCGAAGATCGGCATCAACTGTTTCGACATGGCCATGGTAATGGGCCACAGTCGTGAGCCGGTTCCACCGGCGAGCAGGATTCCGCGCACCGAAGGAGACTAGGCAGCACACGCAAGACGCGTACACTCGCCACCCGTGCAGATTTTCGTGACCGGGGGTGCCGGTTTCATCGGTTCGGCCTACGTTCGGGCCCTCTTGCAGGACGAATACGCCGGCGTCGCGGGCGCGACGGTGACGGTTCTGGACCTGTTGTCCTATTCCGGGAATCGGGACAACCTCCCAATGACGGATTCCCGACTGCGTTTCGTCCAGGGGGACATCACCGATTCGGCCCTTCTTCGCGAGCTGTTGCCCGGCCATGACGCGATCGTTCATTTCGCGGCCGAGTCCCATGTGGACCGTTCGATCGCCGGCGCGCTGCCGTTCGTGACGACCAACGTGCTGGGCACCCAGACGCTGCTCGACGAGGCCCGCGCCGCCGGGGTCGGCCGTTTCCTGCACGTTTCCACCGACGAGGTGTACGGCTCGATCGACGAGGGCTCGTGGACCGAGACGTGGCCGCTGACGCCGAACTCGCCGTACGCCGCCTCCAAGGCCGGCTCCGACCTGATGGCGCTGGCCGCCCACCGCACCCACGGCATGGACGTGGTGGTCACCCGCTGCTCCAACAACTACGGCACGCACCAGTTCCCCGAGAAGGTCATCCCGCTGTTCGTCACCAACCTGATCGACGGCATCCAGGTGCCGCTCTACGGCGACGGCGGCAACGTGCGCGACTGGCTGCACGTCACCGACCACTGCCGCGGCATCCAGCTGGCCCTCGAGAAGGGCCGCGCGGGCGAGGTCTACAACATCGGCGGCGGCACCGAGCTGAGCAACCGCGAGCTCACCGAGCGGTTGCTCGACGCGTGTGGCGCCGGCTGGGAGATGGTGCGGCCGGTGGCCGACCGCAAGGGTCACGACCGCCGCTACTCGCTCGACATCACCAAGATCAAAAACGAGCTCGGGTACGCGCCGCAGGTCACGCTCGATCAAGGGCTGGCCGACACGGTGGCGTGGTATCGCGCCAACCGTGCGTGGTGGGAGCCGCTCAAGGCCCGGGCCGCGCTCTGATGCGCTGGCTCGTCACCGGCGCCGGCGGCATGCTGGGCCGCGACCTGACCACCGCGCTGCGTGAGGCGGGGGAGGCGGATGTGGTCGCGGTGGCCCGAGCCGGCCTCGACATCACCGACCCCGCGGCCGTACGCGATGCGGTCCTCGGCGCCGACGTGGTGCTGAACGCGGCCGCGTGGACCGACGTCGACGGCGCCGAGACCGCGGAGGAGGCGGCCACGGCGGTCAACGGGCACGCCGTACGCGTGCTCGCCGAAACGGCCGGAAAGCGGCTGATCAGCGTTTCCACCGACTACGTCTTCGACGGCGCCGCCACCGCGCCGATCCCCGAACAGACCCCGCACGCCCCGATCAACGCCTACGGCCGCGGCAAGGCCGTCGGCGAGCAGGCGGTGCTCGCCGCCGGCGGGTACGTCGTGCGCACCGCCTGGCTGTACGGCGAGCACGGACCCAACTTCGTCCGCACCATGCTGCGGCTCGCCGCCGACCGGGACACCCTCGACGTGGTCGACGACCAGCACGGCTCGCCCACCTGGTCGCTCGCGCTCGCCCGCCAGCTCGTCGCGCTGGGCCGCGCCGCGGTCGCCGGCCGGGCCGAGCCGGGCGCCTACCACGGCACCGCGGCCGGATCGACCACCTGGTTCGGCCTCGCCCGGGCCGTCTTCGAGGAGGCCGGCCTCGACCCTTCGCGCGTCCGGCCCACGACCAGCGACCGGTTCGTGCGACCGGCGCGGCGCCCGGCGTACAGCGTGCTCGGCCACGACCGCTGGGCGGGCACCGGCGTCGACCCGCTGCCCGGGTGGCGCGCGATGCTCACCGAAGCGATGCCGTCGATGTCGGATAGGTGACCTCCGTATCCGGGCCATCCCCGTCCCCCTCTGTACCGAATAGCCGTCGGAGGACAGAACCCTTCCTGGCAATCCGACGTTTGTCAGGTATGGCCCGCAGGGGACAGGGGTTGCCGGTTCCGGTGGAAACCCGGAGGCGATCACTAGCGGACCAGGAGCACTCTGAGGCACGAACCGCACACGACATCGGAGATGATCGAAATGCGTAGCCAGCTTCTCGCCGCCCGCGCGGCCGCCCTGTTCGCCAGCGACCTGCCGACCGGCTCCCGCCCGGTCCCGTCCGCGGTCAACGCCGCGATCGCCTCGTCCGTCCACGCGTGCGGGGGCACCCGCGGCTGCGTGGCCATGATGGCCGCCGCCTACGGCGACTACCCCGAGACCTCGGCCCCGCGCATGCGCTGGGCGCTGAGCGTCGCGTCCATGGTCGTGGCAACAGGAGCCACCCGGCCCGAACCGGACAGGGAGCTCATCGCGGCGTGACCTCGCCGCCGGAGATTCGCGCCGCCTGAGATTTCGCTGAGTGATCGGGGTCACCCTGTCGGAAAACGGGATGCCCCACGAGCTGCATCGATGGCAGTATCCAGGCCATACACACAGTGATCGCGATCTCTGGAGCAACCTCGTGACTGATCAAGCGGCTGCTGCGCCGCCCGAGAAACTGGACGCCGCGGTATTCAAGATTGCCGGCGTCGTGGTGCTCGGCGCCGTGATGTCGATCCTCGACATCACCGTCGTGAGCGTCGCGCTGCCGACGTTCCAGCAAGAGTTCAACGCGACGTACGCCCAGGTTGCGTGGACCCTGACCGGCTACACCCTGGCCCTGGCCACCGTGATCCCGCTCAGCGGGTGGGCGGCCGACCGGTTCGGCACCAAGCGGCTCTACATGCTGGCCCTGTTGCTGTTCACCCTCGGCTCCGTGCTCTGCGCCACCGCCGACTCGATCGGGCAGCTCGTGGCCTACCGCGTGCTCCAGGGCCTCGGCGGCGGCATGCTGATGCCGCTCGGCATGACGATCATGACCCGCGCGGCCGGGCCCGCGCGGATCGGCCGGTTGATGGCCGTGCTCGGCATCCCGATGCTGCTCGGCCCGATCGGCGGCCCGATCCTGGGCGGCTGGCTGATCGAGGCGGCGAGCTGGCACTGGATCTTCCTGATCAACGTGCCGATCGGCGCGGTCGCCCTCGTCTACGCGTTCTTCGCCCTGCCGAAGGACAGCCCGGTGCCGTCCGAGTCGTTCGACTTCGTCGGCATGCTGCTGCTCTCGCCCGGCCTCGCACTGTTCCTGTTCGGCGTCTCGTCGCTGCCACAGGAGGGCACGATCACGGCGCCGAAGGTGTGGGTCACCATGCTGATCGGCGCGGTGATGATGGTCAGCTTCGTGTTCTACTCGTTCAAGCCCCGGCACCCGCTGCTCGACCTGCGGCTGTTCCGCAACCGGCGGCTGACGGTGTCAACGATCGCGCTGTTCGTGTTCATCATCGCGTTCATGGGCGCCGGCCTGCTGTTCCCCAGCTACTTCCTGCAGGTGCGCGGCGAGTCCACGCTGCACGCGGGTCTGCTGATGGCGCCGCAGGGCATCGGCGCGATGATCACCATGCCGATCGCCGGCACGCTCGCCGACCGCGTCCCGGTCGGCCGCACGGTCCCGTTCGCGATGGCGCTGATCGCGGTCGGCTTCTTCACCTTCACCCAGGTCGGCACCGACACGTCGTACGTGCTGCTGTGCGGCTCGCTGTTCGTGATGGGCCTCGGCATGGGCGGCACGATGATGCCGATCATGACCTCGGCGCTGCGGACGCTCCACCACGCCGACGTGGCCCGCGGATCCACGCTGGTCAACATCCTCCAGCAGATCGGCGGCTCGATCGGCACGGCGACCATGTCGGTGATCCTGACCAGCCAGCTCAACCAGTCGCCCGACATCCCGGGCGCGGTCAACCCGCAGACCGGCGAGCCCATCACCGAGGCGGGCGCCGCGATCGCCCACCAGCAGGGCGCCAACCTGCCGATCCCGCCCGACATCATCGAGCGCGGCCTGAACTTCGTGGCCGACTCGTTCGCCACGACCTTCACGGTCGGCTTCTTCCTGGTGCTGGCGACCTTCATCCCGATCGCCTTCTTGCCACGCAAGAAGGAGGCGGCTCCGGCCAGCACTGCGGGCGAGGGCGTCGCCGACGCCGCGGTGATGATGCACTGACGTGCCAAGTTCGGCCGCCCAGCGCGGCCGAACTTCCTACCTGCACGGCACACGCCGCGAACGCGGGGTGGGCGACCCGATGCTTCACCGCATCGCCGCCCCACCCCGCGTTCGCGTTCCCCCTCCACGGCGCCCGCCACCGCTTCGCTCGCCCGCCTGCCCGCTTGCGCGCCCGCCCGAGTGTCCGCTCGCTCGCCCGCGTGCCCACCGCCCGCGTGCCCGCCGCCCGCTTGCTCGCTCGGCCCGCGCCCGCCCGCTCACCCGCGATCTTGATAACTCTCTGCTCGAGGCCAACAGCAACTCTTCACAGCTGCGACTGCCGGCGCGCTTCCCATCCCGGCGTGGCCGTCCGCGGCGAGTTCTTGATGATTTGGCGCGGAGCTAACACCAGGTCTTCAAGGCTGCGCCGATGTTCTGCGTCGGCCCAGCGCAACAGGCCGCTGCTGGCGAAACCACCCGCGCGGGCAATGGCAGCCCAGCGTTGCCAGCCACGTGGCAGAACGAGCGACACACAGCCGGGCCACGCGGGACTCGGGCTGGGATGTGCGGCCGTTCGATGCTGGTTCCGACTGGGTCGCGGCCGCGGAGCTCTCGCCGGCGTGGGAGTTGCCCAGAAGCGCGGGCCCCCACCCCCGTCAGGGTCGAGGCCCGCGCAAGCCCGGCACGCGGTGAAGCCGCCGGGCTCAGGAGCGCCGTTGCGCTTTCAGGCGAAGATCTCCCCGGCCCGGGACTTGGCCAGCAGCAGCGCCGGCGGCGCGAACCGGTCCCCGTACCGCGCGGCCAGCTCGCGGGCACGGTCGACGAAGCCCGGCAGCCCGCCCGGGTACTGGTTGATGTACTGCAGCACCCCGCCCGTCCAGCCCGGGTACCCGATCCCGAGGATCGACCCGACGTTCGCCTCGGGCACCGAGTTCAGCACGCCCTCGTCCAGGCATTTCACGCTCTCGATCGCCTCGATGAACAGGAAGCGCTCCTTGAGGTCCTCGAACGGGACGCGCGTATCCGGCCGCGCGAACGCCGACAACCCGTCCCACAACCCGGTGCGCCTGCCGTCCTCGTACGTGTAGAAACCGGCATTCGACGAGCGGCCCGGACGCCCGAAATCGTCGATCATCCGGTCGAGGACCGCGTCCGCCGGATGCGGGATCCACGCGTCGCCGAGGGCCGCCTGGTACTCGCGGCGGATCTTGCGGGGGAGCGTCAGCGTGAGCTCGTCCATCAGCTGCAGGACCGGCGCCGGATACCCCGCCTGGCTGCTGGCCTGCTCGATGCTCGCCGCCGGCACCCCCTCGGCCAGCATCGCGATGCCCTCGTTGGTGAACGTGCCGATCACCCGGCTCGTGAAGAAGCCGCGGCTGTCGCCCACCACGATCGGGGTCTTTCGCAGGAGGCCAACTACGGAGAGTGCGCGCCGCAGCGCCTCGTCGCTCGTCTTCTCGCCGGGGATCACCTCGACCAGCGGCATCTTGTCGACGGGGGAGAAGAAGTGCAGGCCGATGAAGTCGCTCTGCCGGCGCACCCCCTCGGCGAGCACCGTGATCGGCAGGGTCGACGTGTTCGAGCAGAGCAGCGCGTGCGGCGCCACGATGTCCTCGATCTCGGCGAAGACCTTGTGCTTGAGCGCGATGTCCTCGAAGACCGCCTCGATCACCAGGTCCGCGCCGGCCAGATCGGCCAGGTCCGCGGTCGGCGTGATGCGATTGAGCAGGCCGCGGCCGTTACTCTCCGTGATTCGCTTGCGGTCGAGATCCTTGGCGACAAGCCTTTCCGCGTACGCCTTCCCGCGGCTCGCCGCCTCGGGGGAGACGTCGCGCAGCACCACGTCGACGCCGGCGCGGGCGCAGACGTACGCGATGGCCGCCCCCATCATGCCGGCGCCGAGCACCGCGACCTTGCGCACCGGCGGCATCTCGCCGACGTCGCGCCTGTTCACCGTGTTGAGGTCGTAGAAGAACGCCTGGATCATGTTCTTCACGGTCTGGCCGGTGGCGAGCGAGGCGAAGTAGCGGCTCTCGATGTCGAACGCGGTGTCGATGTCGAGCTGGGCGCCCTCGACGGCCGCGCAGAGGATGGCCTTGGGGGCGGGGTACGGCGCGCCCTTGAGCTTCTTCTGCAGATTGGCCGGGAAGGCCGGTAGTTGGACCAGGGGAATGCCGCCGGGGATCTTGTATCCGAGGCGGTCCCAGGGTTGCCGCGCGTCCGGATTGTCGCGGATCCAGGTCTTGGCGGCGGCCAGCAGAGCCTCGGGCGTGTCGACCAGCTCGTCGATCAGGCCGAGCTTTTGCGCGGCCGCCGCCCGATGCCGAACGCCGGTTAACAAAACCTCGGTCAGGGCGGTGGCCAGGCCGAGCAGCCGCACGGTGCGCACCACGCCGCCGCCCGCCGGTAGCAGACCCAGCGTGACCTCGGGGCAGCCGACCTCCAGCTTGGGGTCGTCGAGCAGCTTGGGGTCGTCGAGCGCGATCCGCCGATGACACGCGAGCGCGATCTCGAGCCCGCCGCCGAGCGCCGACCCGTTGAGCGCCGCCACCACGGGCCGCCCGAGCGTTTCGAGCCGGCGCAACTGCGCCTTCACTTCGGTGGCCTGCCGGATCGCCTCGTCGGCCTGGCCGGGCCCGATCTGCCGGAGCCGGTCGAGGTCGCCGCCCGCGAACCACGACTTCTTGGCGGACGTGACGATGACGCCGGTGATTTCGTCGCGAGACTCCTCGAGGCGCGCGACCGTGCCGGCCATGCTGCGGACGTACGCCTCGTTCATGGTGTTGGCGCCGCGCGCCGGATCATCCAGGGTGAGCACGACGATGCCGTCCTCGCCGCGTTCCCAGCGGATCGTACCGCTCATCGGATCACCTCCACGATCGTCGCCGCGCCCATGCCGCCTCCGATGCAGAGCGTGGCCAGGCCATAGCGGTCGCCGCGCCGTTCCAGTTCGTCGATCAGCGTGCCGATGATCATCGCGCCGGTCGCGCCGAGCGGGTGGCCGAGGGCGATCGCGCCGCCGTTGACGTTGACGATCTCGGGGTCGACCTTGAGGTCGTCGACGAAGTGCAGCACCGCGGCCGCGAACGCCTCGTTCATCTCGACCAGGTCGAGGTCGTCGACGGTGAGGCCGGCCCGGTCGAGGGCCTTGCGGCAGGCCGGCGCCGGCCCGGTCAGCATGATCGTCGGATCCGCGCCGCTGAGGGCGGCCGAGACGATGCGGGCCCGCGGGGTCAGCCCGGCTCGATCGCCGGCCTCCCGCGAGCCGACCAGCACCAGCGCGGCGCCGTCCACGATGCCCGACGAGTTGCCGGCCGTGTGCACGTGGTCGATCCGCTCGATCCAGTGGTATTTCTGCAGCGCCACCGCGTCGAAGAAGTCCATGGTCGCGAACGACGGCTTCAGCGCGCCGAGCCCGGCCATGGTGGTCTCGGGCCGCACGTGCTCGTCGTGGTCGAGCAGGACGAGGTCGTTGCGGTCACGGACCGGCACGACCGACCGTGCGAAGTAGCCGTTCGCCCAGGCCCGCGCCGCCCGTTGCTGCGACTTCAACGCGTACGCGTCGACGTCTTCCCGCGAGAATCCGTCCATCGTGGCGATCAGGTCGGCGCCGATGCCCTGCGGCACGAAGCCCGTGGCCAGGTTGGTCTCGGGGTCGAGCGCCCACGCGCCGCCGTCCGAGCCCATCGGCACCCGCGACATCGACTCGACGCCGCCGGCGAGGACCAGGTCTTCCCAGCCGGAGCGGACCTTCTGCGCGGCGAGGTTCACCGCCTCGAGCCCGGACGCGCAGAACCGGTTGACCTGCAGGCCGGACACGGTCTCGGGCAGGCCGGCCGCGAGCGCCGCGATCTTGGCGATGTCGGCGCCCTGCTCGCCGATCGGGGAGACGACGCCGAGCACCACGTCGTCGATGTCGGCCGGGTCGAGGGCCGGCGCCCGCCGGAGCAGCTCGTCGATGAGACCGGTGACCAGCGAGACCGGCTTCGCGCCGTGCAGCGACCCGGTCTTCTTTCCCCGCCCCCGCGGTGTGCGCAGGGCGTCGTAAACGTACGCCTCCTGGGTGCGAATCATGGTTAACTTTTTCTCGGATTTTGCCTCGTTGTCAAGGCTTCGGATATTCGTCAGACGCGAATCACCGCTAACTCGCGTACGCTGTTCGGGTGCAAAGCCCCACCGTCGGCCGGCAGCGGCCCAAGGACCGCAAGGACCGCATAGCGCAGGTCGCCGCCGAGCTCTTCTGCGAGCAGGGCTACCACGGCGTCAGCCTCGAAGAGATAGCCGGCGTCGTCGGCATCAGCGCCCCGGCGGTCTACCGGCACTTCGACAGCAAGTACGCGATCCTGGTCGCCGCCGGCCGTGGCCTGATCGACGCGACGCTGACCGCCACCGATCTTTCGTCGTCGGAGGACGCGTGGCTCGATCTCGAGGCGCTGCTGGCGGCGCTCGCCCGGCTGGCGGTGACGCACCGCCGGACGGCCGGACTCTACCAGTGGCAGTGGCGCTACCTGACCGACAAGCATGACGCCGAGTTCCGCGCCGACCTCGAAGTGCTGTTCCGCCGCATCGCCCTGCCCCTTCTCAACGAGCGTCCCGAGCTGGGTGTGGCCGACGCCGAGGCGATCACCCGGGCGACTCTCAGCGTTTTCGGCAGCCTCGCCACGCATCGGGCGGTGATCGCGAAGGGCAAGGCCGAGCAGTTGCTGCACCGGGCCGGCCGCGCGGTCATGCAGGCTTCGCCGCCCACGCCGATCTCGGGGCTCGAGCTCGGCGTTCTGCCCGTGTCGGTCCCGATCGGCGCCCGCCGCGAGATCATCCTGGCCGAATCGGTCCGGCTCTTCCGCTTGTACGGCTACCACGAAGTCAACGTCGAGCTGATCGGGCACGCCTCCGGCATCAACGCGTCCAGCGTGTACCGCTACTTTCCCGGCAAGGCCGACATCCTCGCTGCCGCCTTCTACCGCGCCTCCGAGCGGGTCACCGAGGCAACCGCCGCGGCCCTGTCCGGCGCGCGGGACGACGCCGACGCCCTGCGGCGCATGATCGAGTCGTACGTGGAGCTGACCTTCGAGCGCAGCGACCTCGTCACGGTCTACCTCGCCGAGAACAACAACCTGCCCGAGGGCGACCGGCACGAGCTGCGCAAGGTGCAGCGGCTGCACGTGGAGGAATGGGTGCGGCTGCTGGTCGCGGTCCGGCCCGAGCTCACGGCTTCGGAGGCGCGCGTGCTGACGCACGCCGCGCTGAACGTGGTGACCGACCTGAGCAGGTGGGTGTACTTCGATCGGCGTACCGGGATGAACCGTCACCTCGTCCGGCTCATGGGTGTCGTCCTCAACGCATAAGTTAATCCGTCTTCTCAGCCACCGGGGTTCTGAGGTGCGAAAATATCGCGCCATACGCTCGGCGGTCTTCACAAGAAGTTAACCGTCGTTTACGTTGCCGGAATGGAAGACGGACTCTTCGGCGACGACGCGGTCATCAGGCGGGTGGCCCGCGAGGGGCTGTTGCTCGCCGGCGGCGGCCGGGCGACGTTGCTGCAGATCGCCCACCCCGGCGTCGCCCAGGGGGTGTACGACCACAGCGACTTTGCCGACCGCCCGCTCGACCGCCTGCGCGCCACGATGAGCTACGTCTACGGAGTGCTCTTCGGTACCTGCGAGGAGGCGCGCGCGATCAGCCGCGCCGTCGCCGCCATGCACCGCCGGGTGACCGGCCCCGGCTATTTCGCCGACGACCCCGGTCTGCAGATCTGGGTCAACGCCACGCTCTACGACACCGCGATGGTGCTCTACCAGCGCGTCGTCCGCCCGCTGGCCGAGGCCGACGCCGACGTCTGCTACCAGCAGTACAGCGTCCTGGCCACCTCGATCGGGTGTCCCGCCGGCGCCTGGCCCGCCGATCGCGCCGCCTTCGCCACCTACTGGGACCACATGATCGGCACGCTGCGCGTCAGCGCCGAGGCCCAGGTGATCGCCAACGCGCTCCTGTGGCCGCGCAACCTGCCGGTCGCGCTGCGGCCCGGCGTACCGCTCAACCGCTTCGTCACCATCGGGCTGCTCCCGGCGCCGATCCGGGAGGGCTACCACTTCTCGTGGCCGCCGCGCCGGCAGCGGCTGCTGGACCGCGGCCTGGCCGCCATGTCGGTCGTCTATCCACACCTGCCGCACCGAATCCGCGACGCGGCGAAGGACCACTACCTCAACGATCTCCGCCGGCGCCACTCCCGGCGGCGCAACCCGATAGCGACCTGAATTCTTGCTTGCTTCGATGGCTGAGGAGGCCGCGTAGTGGATGACACCCTCGCCCGGCGGTGCGCCGAGACCGCCCGAGGGCTGACCGTTCCCGCCCTGCTCCACCGCAACGCCACCGAGTTCGCCGACCTGCCCGCCCTGGGCATGCTCGGCGGCGACCGTGCACTTACCTGGCGCGAGTTGCGCGACGAGATCGCGGGACTCTCCCGCGGCCTGGCCGACCTCGGGCTGCGCGCCGGGGACCGCATGCTGATCATGATGTCGGGGCGCGTCGAGCATTGGATCGCCGATCTCGCGGCCGTCCACCTCGGCGCCGTGCCGTCCACCGTCTACGCCACGCTCGCGTCCGACCAGTTGCGCTACCTGGCCGAGCACAGCGCCGCACCGTTCCTCGTTCTCGAGAACTCGGAGATGGTGGCGCGCTGGAAGCCCATTCTGGACTCCTTGGAGAATCCGCCGCGCGTCCTTGTGGTGGACGGATCGCTTCGCGAGGCCGCTTCGCGCGGCGCCGAGCTGCACCAGGCCGACCCTTCGGTCTTCGAGCAGACCTGGCGAAACGTGGGGGCGTCCGACCCGGTCACCCTGCTCTACACGTCCGGCACCACCGGGGATCCGAAGGGCGTCGTCCTCACCCACCAGAACGTGATCTATCAATCCGTGGTGCTCGAGGCGACGGTCTCCACCCCGGACCACACGGCTTCCCTCGCCTACCTGCCGCTCGCGCACATCGCCGAGCGGATGCTGGGCATCTACAACCCGATCTACCGGGCCGGGCACGTGACGATCTGCCCCGATCCCGCGCAGCTGCTGGCGGGGCTGGTCACCGTGCGGCCGGTGTCGTTCTTCGGGGTGCCGCGCATCTGGGAGAAGATGGTCGCCGGGTTGCAGGCACAGCTGGCGGTGGCGGATCCCGCCGTCCAGGCCGCGGTCTCGGCGGCGAGCGCCGTCGCCTCCGAGGTATACGAGCTGCGCGGGGCCTCGCGCGACATTCCTCCCGATCTCGCCGCGCGTTTCGACGCGATGGACGCGCAGGTGCTCAGGCCGCTGCGGGCCAAGCTCGGGCTCGACAACATGCTCTGGGCGGGCAGCGGGGCCGCGCCGATCCCGGTGGAGGTGCTGCGCTACCTGGCGGGCATCGGCGTGGACGTCCTCGAGGTCTGGGGGATGACCGAGACGACCGGCACCGCCACGATCAACACACCAGGCCATTTCCGTACGGGGACAGTCGGGCGCGTCAATCCGGGGATGGAGTTGCGGCTCGCCGAGGACGGGGAGATCTTCGTGCGGGGCCCGCTGGTCTGCGCCGGATATCTCCGGGCCGACGGCGGGGTGGAGCCGGTGGTCGACGCCGAGGGCTGGCTGGCCACCGGCGACGTGGGCGTGCTCGACGACGACGGCTACCTCACGATCACCGACCGGAAGAAAGAGCTGATCATCAACTCCAGCGGGAAGAACATCTCGCCGGCCCAGATCGAGAACGCTCTGCGCGCACACCCGTTGATCGCCCAGGCGGTGGCCATCGGCGACCGGCGGCCGTACGTGACGGCTTTGATCGTGCTGGACGAGGAGACGGCGCCGTTGTGGGCCCGGGCCCGCGACATCGCGGACACGTCGATCGGCGCGCTTTCGTCGCACCCACTGGTGCTCGAGGAGATCGGCGTCGCGGTCGCCGTCGCGAACGGGAAACTTGCCCGGCCCGAGCAGGTCAAGACGTTCCGGGTGCTGTCCACCGTCTGGACGCCGGTGAGCGGCGAGCTGACCCCGACGCTGAAGCTTCGCCGGCGGGTCGTGCAGGAGAAGTACGCGGACGCCATCGACGGGCTGTATCAGGCAGCGGAGTAGGGACGCCCGTTCCTGGCCAGGGACGCATGCGTCGGGGCCGGCACGCCTTGCTGCTCGTGCCGGCCCAGCCATGCGGTCGCTCCAGGTGAGCGGCCGCGGCCGGCGTCCGGTGTGCGATCGGCGACGAGGGGTGCCGTGATGGCCGCCGTCAGGCGCGGCGCAGGTGTTCGGCGGGGAGATCCGAGCTCGGGGCGGGGGCGCCCAGGTCGGAAGGCGTGTAGCCGGTGGGGTAGCCGGGGTAGGTGCGGTTGCGCTTGGACACTCCGAGGACCGAGCGACGGCGGGGCGGGAACAGACGCAGGGCCAAGGCGCGGGTGCGCAGGCCGGCGGCGGCCGCTTTGCCCACCCACGCGGGGGCGGGGGTGAAGCCGAATGCGGTGAGCATGCGGGGGTCGAGCATGCCCCGGACGCCCAGCCGGACGGCGGGGCGCAGGAACGACGGAAACCAGGCGGCGAACAGGCCGACGGTGTATTCGCCGATGCGGCGGTTGGTGTCGGAGTAGACGAAGTGGCGGGACTCGTAGTCGCGCTTGAAGGTGGCGTAGGCCTCGTAGTCGCCGGGGATGTCGTGGATGTTCATGCGGGCGCCGACGGCACGGTAGTAGTGGAAAGCCGCCTCGCGCTCGTGGGGGTGCAGGGCACGCCAGCCGTACGACTCGAGCCACTCGATGGGGTCGTAGATGAAGGTGGACAGGACGTAGAGCATGTCGTCGTTCGTGATGGCGTAGCGGCCGTGGGCCCGGTTCACCACCCGCAGGGCCTCGCGTCCGCGAGGGGAGTCGTAGCCGTGGGCCGCGATCTCGGCCATCAGCAGGGCCGTGTCGTCGTAGCGCTTCTGGGGGCGTTTCTCGAACTCGCCGGTGGCGGCCAGCAGACCGGAGATGCTGGGGACGCAATAGGTGCGGAACAGCGCGAACTCCAGGGCCCGGGTGTAGTCCCACGGGAACTCCAGGCCCGCGGAGATCTGGTAGATCTCCAGGTGGTTCCCGGCCGGGTCCAGGGCGGCGATCCGGGCCTGGTTGCGGTAGCGGCGGCGGGGCATCTACGTCATCAACTCCCTCACCTTCGGCCGGCCGGCAAGCGGAATCGCCTGCCGGTGTCACGTCGAGAACGGTGGTAGCCCTACCAGGCAACCACGTCGTGGCGGAAGCGGGTGCCCATGCCGCAAGACCTCACGGCCTGGCGGATCCCGATTTGATATTTGATAGCCTCTGTCGGATGCGACCCCAGCTTTCCGAAGAGGTAGCGGCCGCGCTGCGTGAGCGGATCATGTCGGGCGAGCTGCGGCCCGGCGCGCGGGTGCGGCTCGAGGAGGTCGCCGCCCAGCTCGGCGTGAGCATCACGCCGGTGCGCGAGGCGCTGCTGACGCTGCGCGGCGAGGACATGGTGGTCCTGGAGCCGCGCAAGGGGTACGTGGTCGCGCCGCTGTCCAAGCAGGATGTCGTCGACTTGTTCCAGCTTCAGGGCGACATTGCCGGGGAGCTGGCGGCCCGCGTCGCCGAGCGGATCACGGACGCGCAGCTGGACGAGCTGACGGTCGCGAACCGGGCATTGGTGCGGGCGGCCCGGGCCCGCAAGATCGAGGACGTCGAGCGGCTGGAGTACGAGTTCCACCGCACGATCAACCGGCTGGCCGAGGCGCGCAAGCTGAGCTGGTTCCTGCACACGGCGACCCGGTACACGCCGGCCCGGTTCTACGCCTCCGACCAGGCGTGGCGCGACAGCATGCGCACGGACCACGACCTGCTGCTGGAGGCGTTCGCCGACCGTCGCCCGGCGGCCGCGCGCACGCTGATGACCAGCCACTTCACCAACGGCGCCGACCTGCTGATCAAACATCTCGACGACCTGGGCATCTGGACCTGACCGGCGCCGCCCGGCCGGGGCCTGGGACATTCATCGGGGGCTGCCGGTCACCGGGCTCCCCGGGCGTGGCGTAGGCGGAAGAGCTTGGCGGCCCGGTCGAGGACGGCCTGGTCGCGGCCCAGGCGCATCAGGTCCATCGGGGCGGCGAACCGGCGCCACGTCACCGACTGGGCCCGGCTGAACTCGCGCAGGCCGTCGGGGCCGTGGATGCGGCCGAAGCCCGAGTCGCCCACGCCGCCGAAGGGCAGGGCGGGGACGGCGGCGAAGCCGAGCACGCCGTTGACGGAGGCGGCGCCGGTGCGCAGACGGGCGGCGAGGGCCACGGCGCCGCTGCGGTCGGCCGAGAAGATCGAGGCGGCCAGGCCGTAGCGGGAGGCGTTGGCCCGGCGGACGGCCTCGTCGAGGTCGTCGACCGGGTTGACCACGAGGGTGGGGCCGAAGGTCTCCTCGGTCATCGCGGCGCAGTCCTCGGGGACCTCGGTGAGAACCACCGGGCGGATGTACGGCGGGTCGACCGACTCGGGACCGCCGACCAGAGCCTTGCCGCCGTGGGCGAGGGCGTCGGCGATGTGGTCGCGCACGATGTCGACCTGCGTCGGCACGGTCATCGGCCCGTAGGGCAACTCGTCGGGTCGCAGCGACTCGGCGATCGCCTTCAGCCGGTCGAGGAAGTCGTGGTAGACGGGGCGTTCCACGTAGACCCGCTCGACGCCCGCGCAGGTTTGGCCGGCGTTGCCGAAACCGCCGAAGGCTGCCGCCTTCGCGGCGGCGTCCAGGTCGGCGTCGGCGGCCACGATCATCGCGTCCTTGCCGCCGCCCTCGATCACCACCGGGGTCAAGGTCGGCGCGCAGGACGCCATCACCCGCCGGGCCGTGGCCGCGGAGCCGGTGAAAGCCACCTTGTCGACGCCGGCAACGCACAACGCAGCGCCCGTCCCGCCGTCGCCGGTCACGGCCTGCAGCACAGCCGCAGCCGAGGAAGTCGCCGCAGCCGAGGAAGTCGCCGCAGCCGAGGAAGTCGCCGCAGCCGAGGAAGTCGCCGATGTAAGGGAGACCGCCGACGCCGCGGAAGCCCACGCCTCCGCGAGCCACACCCCCGTCTTCGGGGTGTGCTCACTCGGCTTGAAGACCACCGCGTTCCCCGCCGCGAGCGCGTACGAGATCGAGCCCATCGGCGTATATACCGGATAGTTCCACGGGCCGATCACGGCGATCACGCCGAGCGGCCGGTAGGAGAGCGCCGCCCCCTGGTCGGCCGCGAGCAGTCCCGAGCGGACCCGGCGCCTGCGCAGCACCCGGGAAGCGTTGCGGGCGGCCCAGTCCAGGTGCTCGACGGCGAGCATCACCTCGAGCAGCGCGTCGCCGACCGGCTTCCCGGTCTCCTCGCTGATCAGCTCGGACAGCTCGCCGGAGCGGGCCGCGATCACCCGCTTCCAGGCCAGGAGAAACGCTCGCCGTTCCCGGAAGGACAGCCCGCCCCACCAGCCGGCCGCGGCGCGGGCGCGGGTGACGAACGGTTCGACGGCGACCGACGTGGTGGCGACCATGACACACCCTCCAGATTTGATATTTGATATGTTACGGTCGCTGTCAATCCCGGCGGTGACCGAGGAAGACGCGGTGAAGGGCATTGACATGGATCTCGATCTGACCGATGAGCAGCGCGCCTTCGCCGAGGCCGTCACCGATTTCTGCAAGCGCGAGACCGGCACCCGTCAGCAGCGCGACGAGCTCACCGACGGCGGCCGCCACGCGCACAACCAGGGGCTCTACCAGAAGCTCGCCGACCTGGGCTGGCTCGAGGTGGGCGCCGGCGCCGGCACCATGGTCGACACGTGCCTCTTCCTCGAGCACACCGCGTACGGCATGGCGCCGGTCGGCGGCTTCGCCACCTCGGCCATCGTCGCCGGGGCGATCGCGCGCTTCGGCACCCAGGCCCAGAAGGAGGCCGTGCTCGGCGGGGTCGCGGCCGGCCGGACGTACGCGATAGCGATGTCGGAACCGGAAGCGGGCTCCGACGTTGCCGCCCTCGCCTGCCGCGCGGAAGCCGCCGACGGCGGCGGTTTCGTGATCAACGGACAGAAGACCTGGTGTTCCAACGCCCACTTCGCCGACGCGATCCTACTGGTCGCGCGCACCTCCGGCGTCCCGGGCGACCACGAAGGCCTCACCATGCTTCTCGTGCCGGGCACGGCCGGCGGCCTGCGGATCAGCGGCATCGACACGATGGGCGGCCGCGAGGTCAACGACCTGTACTTCACCGACTGCCGGGCGCCCGCCGGCGCGGTGGTCGGTGCGGTCGGTCAGGGCTGGCGGCAGCTGATGGCGGGCCTCAACCTCGAACGGCTGATCCTCGCCGCGCTGATGCTCGGCACCGCGCGGCGTGCCTTCGACGACGCGCTCGGCTATGTGCGGGAGCGCCGCCAGTTCGGCCGGCCCATCGGAACGTTCCAGGCCCTGCGCCACCGCCTTGCCGACCTCGCCACCGAGATCGAGTGCTGCAAGTTAATGGTCTATCGCACCGCCGAGCTCGTCGACCGCGACCCATCGCGCGTGCTGCCCCGGGAGAGCTCGATGGTCAAGCTCAAGACCACCGAGGTGGCGCGCGAGGTCGCGCTGGCCGGCATGCAGATGATGGGCGGCTACGGATACGCCACCGAGTACGACATGGAACGCCACGTGCGCGCCGCCCTGGTCTCCACGGTCTACGGCGGCACGAGCGAGATCCAGCGCGACATCATCGGCAAGACGCTCGGCCTGTAGGCAACCGCGTCCCCGGCAGCGTCTCGGCAGGCGAGGCGGCCAGGCTGGGCAGGCGAGGCGGCCAGGCTGGGCAGGCGAGGCGGCGAGGCTGGGCAGGCGAGGCGGCGAGGCTGGGCAGGCGAGGCGGCCGGGCTGGGCAGGCGAGGCGGCGAGGCTGGGCAGGCGAGGCGGCGAGGCTGGGCAAGCGGGGTGGCCGGCCGTGCAAGCGGGGTGGCCGGGCCGTGCAGCTACAACTTCGCCGCGATGATCGGCGCCAGCCGGTCGGCGATCTTGCGGTGGCCGGCGTCCGTCGGGTGTGTTCCGTCGGTGTAGTCGGTGCTGGTCAGCCAGCCTTCCGTCGGCACGTAGAAAACATTCGCGTCGCCGGCCGCGTTGCGCGTCTGTACCGCCGCCTGGGTCTGGGCGCCGAAACGTTTGCACAGCGTTTGAAGAGCAAAGACTTTCGCGTACGGGTATTTCGCGCGCACCTCCTCGAGCAGATGCACGTAGTGGGGCTGGAACGTCGTGGTGTGCGTGCCGTGGGCGAGGTCGTTGGTGCCCAGATTGATGACCACCGCGTCCGCCGTGTAGCGGGAGAAGTCCCACGCCGGCGACGTGGCGGCGCTGCTCAGCCGCAGGAAGTAGTCCTCGAGCCCCACGCACCCGTCGGCGGTCGTCACCAGGCAGGCGCCGCCCTGGGCGATCTGCGTGTGCCGGGCGCCGAGGCGCTCGCCGATCAGCCAGCCGTACGCGGTCAGGGCGTTCTTCGAGGTCGTGGTGCCGACGGTGATCGAGTCGCCGATGAACTCGAGAAGCTTGGCCGGCCTCGGCAGCGCGTACGTCGAAGCTCCCGAGTCGAGAACCAGCCCCTGGAAGACCGCGTCGCCGTGGTAGGAACCCGCCACCACCCGGTACGAGACCCGCAGCGTGTGCCGCCCGGCCGCCAGCTTCGAGGGCGTGAGATCGACCGTACCCGTCCGGTTGGTCAGGTATTGATCCTGGCCGCCGTCGATGCTGTAGAAGAGGTCGATGCTGTTGCGCTGCTTGAGTTTCACGCTCGTGCCGGTGAACCCGGTGGTGAGGTAGGCGCCGGCCCACGCGGGGATGTAGGCGGCGGCGTTGCTCGTGTCCCAGCGCCCGATGAAGGCGATGTTCGGATCGGTGGGCGAGCCGTCCCCGGTGGCCGCGGCGGCCTCGGTCGCGACGGCGCCGGTGGCCAGCAGGGCCAGGGTTGCGGCGATGGCCAGGCGGCGGGGGTGTGCCATGGCGGGGGCCTTCCTGTTCGGGAGCGCTCCCATATTTATAGCAGTCGATATAAGACGACCGTGAGGGAGAATGTTGACCATGGTTGCCTTCGAGCTCGCGGTCCAGGACAGTCACGGCCTCACGGTGGCGGCGCGCCTGGCCGCCGACGGGGTGGATCGGATAGAGCTGTGCTCCGCGCTCGCGCTGGGCGGCCTCACGCCGTCCCTCGGTCTGATCTTGACGGCCGCCGCGACCGCCGGCCTGCCGCCGGCGCACGTCCTCGTCCGCCCCCGGCCCGGCGGTTTCGTCTATTCGCCCGGCGAGGCGGCCGTCATCACGGCCGACATCGGGTACGCCGTGAGCGCCGGAGCGGCCGGCGTCGTGGTCGGCGGCGTCCGGGACGGCAAGGTCGACACCGATCTGATGGCACGGGTCGTGCACGCCGCGGGCGAACGGCCGGTCACTTTCCACCGCGCCTTCGACACCCTCGAAGGCACGGCCGAAGCCGTGGAGACCCTGATCGACCTGGGCGTGGCCCGGATCCTGGCATCGGCCACCGACCTCGCCACTCTCGCGACTGCCGTCGACGCCGCCGCGGGGCGCATCGAGATCATGGCGGGCGGGGGCGTGCGTCCCCACCTCGTCGAGAAGATCGTGCGCACCGGCGTGGACGCGATCCACGCCTCGGCCAAGCACGCCGTCCCCGACCCCGGCGGCCTCGACGGCGAGCGCACCCGCGAGACCACCGACGAGCCGGAGGCGACCCGGATCATCGCCGCGCTGCGAGCGGCGACGGCGTAGCGCGGCCCCACCGCGCCAAGCTCATCGCCGGGCTGCGAGCGGCGACGGCGTAGCGCGGCCCCACCGCGCCGGGCTCATCGCCGCGCCGGGAGCGGCGACCGCGTAGCGTGGCCGAACCGCACCTGGAATACCGGCCGGAACCGGTCGTCCAGCGTGATGAGCAGGCTGATCAGCACCGAGAAGAACAACGCGGCCCCGAGGTTGAGGTCGCCGCCGACCTTGTTGATCAGCCAGCTCGCGCCGACCACCAGGCCGGCGTTGACGACCGCCCGGACGCCGAACGCCGCCGCGGCCGACTCCGTGCTGCCGGCCCGCCGCGCCACCGCGAGGCTGAGCGCCACGTTGACCACCACGAACGCGCCGATGCCGACGAACAGCTCGAGCTCGCTGGAGCGCACCCCCGGCAGCACCTCGCCGTAGATCACGCAGAGCAGCCCGATGAGCACCACCATCTCGAGTGTCGCCGGCGACCAGACCCGCCAGTGCGAGGAGACCCACTGATCCCGCTCGGCCGCCGTGTCGATCTCCTCCGGCAGCGGATCGGCCGCCACGTGCCGCTTCCAGGCCGGCGCGGGCAGCCGCGGCCACAGCCAGAGCCACACCCACAGCGCCGCCGCGATGATGATCACCCCGAGGACCGGGATGAGCCACGGATAGTCCCGCAACGTGTCGGTCACGTCGAGCTGTGCGACGTGGATCCACCACTCCTGCGGCAACTTCACGAAAATCCAGATGCAGGCCGCGGTGATCACCCAGCGTCGCATGCTCACGGTCGCCGGGTTCCAGCGCAGACGCACGATCTCGTACGCGATGAAGAAGTACTCGAAGGTGTTCGGGAAGATCAGCAGCAGGGGGCGCCAGTCGAGGAGCTCGAACAGCACCACCCCGGCGAACCGGTAGAAGAACAGGAACCGCGCCACCCGGTACGCCGGTTGGCTGGTCCAGTTCCGCAGGACCGAGAGGTACGCGACGGACAGGTAGAACATGTCCATCGCCTTGTCGTAGCCCTGATAGCCGGGCGGGTCGTAGCCGAACCACTGGAAGACCGTCTGGTCGATGCCGTCGAGGATCAGCGCCGCGACGATCGCCGGGAGCGGCCAGCGCGGGATCAGCAGCGGCACGACGAAGCGCGCCCCGACCACGGCCAGGAAGACCAGCGTCGCCTCAGCGCTCATGTGCCCGGTCCCTCCGACCTGGATATTCCGGATAGTCCCAGGTCAGGACGGCCGGGCACAAGGCCCCGGGGTCGCTTTCATCTGCTGCGGATGAGTGCCAGAATGGCGGCCACAGTGGAGTGAGGTGACCGTCGATGGCCGACGAGGTGGACTCCGGGGTGCCACAAACCGCCCGCATCTGGAACTACTGGCTGGGCGGCACCGACAACTTCCCGGTCGACCGGCAGGTGGGCGACCAGATCCGGCAGGCCTTTCCACAGATCGTCGACAACGCCCGGGCGTCGCGCGCCTTCCTGGTCCGCGCGGTGTCGTGGGTGACCGAGGCCGGCGTCCGCCAGTTCCTCGACGTGGGCACCGGGCTGCCGACCGCCGACAACACCCATGAGGTCGCCCAGCGCATCGCGCCCTCGTCGCGCATCGTCTACGTCGACAACGACCCGCTGGTGCTCGTGCACGCCCGGCAGCTCCTGACCAGCGATCCGGCCGGGGTGACGCAGTACGTCGACGCCGACGGCCGGGAGTCGGCGGTCGTGCTGGCGAGAGCGGCCGAGACGCTCGATCTCGCCCAGCCGGTCGCGCTGATCATGTCGGGCATCCTCGGCCACGTCACCGACGACGACGTCGCCCTGCGCATGGTGCGCGAATACCTGGCCGCCCTCGCACCGGGAAGCTACTTCATCGCGCTGGACGGCTCGCACAGCGCCGAGCACGGCGAGGCCGAGAAGATCTGGAACGAGCAGGCGAATCCGCCCTATCTTCTGCGCAGCCACGCCGAGTTCAGCCGGTTCTTCGACGGCCTCGCGATGGTCGAACCGGGAGTAACTTCGGCGCCGCTGTGGCGGCCGGCGCCGGGCGACGCCGAGCCGCTCGACGTGGTGTGCGGCGTCGGGCGGAAACCCTGACCGCGGGTGGCGGCCGGTCGGCCGGGCCGGAGAGCAGCACCCGCCGGGTGTTCACCATAGGATGCAGGCGAGTGCGTATCTAGGCGCCAGGCTTTGCCATAGCGTCGGCGGGATCGAGGGTTTCGATCCAGCCGGGAGAAAATGGCATGGCTGACGATTTTCAGTACCACATCGACCATCACGGCAGCCTGGTCCGGCCGGCCGAGCTTCTCGCCGCGCGGGCCGCGGGGGACGCGCAGGCCATCGCGGCGGCCGAGGAGGAAGCGGCCGTCGCCACCGCGCACGAGCAGCGGCGGCTCACCGTGTCGGCGATCAGCGACGGGCAGTTCCGGCGGGAGCACTTCGAGTCCGTCGTCTACGACCACGTCGACGGGTTCGAGTACGCGAGCGGCGACCACCCGATCGCCACGCTGGCGGGCATCGGCCGCGAGCGCCGGCGCGGTGTCGCCGGGGCGCTCGCGGCGAAGGGGCGGCTCGCCGAGCACGAGGTCGCGCCGCTGCTCAGCACGGTGGATCGGCCGGTGTTCGTGACGCTGCCGTCGCCGGGGCACCTGGCGCTGCTCAGCGACCCGTCCGCCGACCCGGCGACCGTGGCCCGCGTCGGCGAACAACTCGCGGCGATCATCCGGGCCGAGGTCGCGGCGCTGGCCGCGCAGGGCGTCGCGTACGTCGCCCTGGGCAACCCGCTGCTCGTCCCGCTGCTCACGGTCGACGGCCGGGCGCAGGTGAAGGACGCCGACGCGCTGCTCGACGCGGTGGTGAGCGCCGACCGGGCCGCGCTCAGCGGGCTCGACGCGCCCCAGCAGTTCCGGGTGGGCCTCGACCTCACCGACCACGGCCCGCTCCCCACCACCGGCAGCGGCTACGACGAGGCGGCGCTCGACCGGCTGATCGCGGGGACGCCGTTCCACCGGCTCGGCGTGGACTTCCCGAGCGACCCCGCCCGGCGGCTGCCGTTCGACGACATCCCGGCCGGGATCGCGGTGAGCTTCGGCATCGTCGACGTCTCGGCGCCCGGGGCCGAGCCGATGGACCAACTGCTGGCGCTCGCCGACGAGGTGGCCGACCGGCGCTCGCTCGACGACGTGGCGTTCGCGCCGAACTCCGGCTTCGCGCCGTCGGCCGCCGCGCCGCTGATGACCGCCGAGCAGCAGAAGCTCAAGCTCCAGCTGGTCGAGATGGTCTGCCGTTACTACTGGGGCAACGAGATCTGATGCGGGCGACGGGACTGATCCTCAACTCCTTCGACGAGCCGGCGGCGCCGCGGCCCCGGACCGCGGCCTGCTCGACGAGCTCGCCCGCCTGGCCGGCGCCGGCACGCTGCGCGTGCCGATCCAGCAGGTCCGCCCGCTGACCGACGTGGCGCAGGCGCTGGCCGCCGTGAAGACCCGGCACACGCGCGGCAAGACCGTCATCAGCGTGTAGGACCGGAAGCGTGTAGGACCGGAAGCGTGTAGGACCGGAAGAAAGCCCCCGCCGACCGGCGGGGGCTTTCGCGACAACCGGGAACCTAGGCCGGCCTGCGCCGCAGGATAGCCTTCTCGGCCATGCCGATGACGAGGTTGAGCAGGACGCCGACCACGCCGATCGTGGCCAGCAGGGCGAACGCGCTCGACACCTGGAAGCTCTGCTGGTATTGCACCAGCAGATAGCCCATCCCACCGGTCGCCACCAGGAAGTCGACCAGCAACGTCACGATCAGGCACACCGGCACCGCCACCCGGATGCCGACCACGATCTCGGGCAGCAGCGACGGCAGCACCACCTTGCGCAGCCGGTCCCAGGCGCTCAGCCGCAGGCAACGGGCCATCTCCAGGCGCATCGACGGCACCGCGGCACGGGCCGCCGCCGTGTTCAGCAGGATGGGCCAGATCGACCCGTACACGATGATGCCGATCTCGGTCTTGCTGTTCGCCTGGAACAGCACGAGCGCGGCCGGGACGATCGCGGCGGCGGGCGTGGCGCGGATGAACTCGAACAGCGGGTTCAGCGCGCGGCTGAGCCGCCGCGAGGAGCCGAGCGCCGCGCCCAGCAGCACGCCGAGCACCGTCGCGATCAGCAGCCCCAGTACGAAGAGCTTGAGGCTGGTCGCCAGCGCGGGCCACAGCGCCCCGCTCTGCTCGATCTGCTGGAAGGATGTCCACCACGCCGACGGGGGCGGCGTGGTGATCGAGTCCTGGTTGCCGAACAGCTGCCACAGCACGATGACCAGCGCGATCGGGATCAGGCCCCGCAGCGTACGCAGGCTCATTTGCTGCTCCTTTCCGCGACGGCGGCGACGCCCGGGAACAGGACGCGGAACGTCCGGATCAGCCCGGCGTTGATGATCAGGCCGAGCACGCCGACGAGGAGCACGTAGACCCACATGCGGGCCGGCTGCATGCCGCTCTGCTCGAGGACCAGCTGGTTGCCGACGCCGCTCTGCAGGCCGAGCATCTCGCTGACCACGCAGACGACCAGCGCGGTGGCCAGCGACAGGCGGGCGCCGACCAGGATCGACGAGCCGGTCGCCGGGAGCACGATCTTGAAGAGCGTGGCGGTGCGGGAGAGCTGCAGCGTGCGGGCCACGTCGCGCAGGCGGGGCGTCACACCGCGTACGCCGCCGGCCGTGTTGATGAGCATGGGCCAGAGCGCCGCGTACGCGCCGAGGATGACCTCGGTCATGTCGCCGGTGCCCCAGACCAGGATCGCGATCGGGATCAGCGCCACCACCGGCAGCGACCGCAGCATGTCCACGGTCGCGTAGCCCCACGACGCGACGGTCGGGTTGAGCGCCAGCAACAGGCCCAGGACCAATCCGGCGCCGGCGCCGATGACCCACGCCATGAACACCATCTGCACCGTGTGCAGGAGCGCGTCTGCGAGCCCGCCGTCGGGGCCGATCAGATCCTGGAAGCCGTGCCAGATGTCGACCGGCGTGGGAAGCGTCGAGCTGCCGAGCAGCTGCCAGGCGACGAGCAGAGCGACGATGACCGCGATGCCGGACCAGTTGACCGCCCGACCGCCGCGCTCAAGCAGATTTGCCATGGCGCAGCACCTCGGCGAGCTCGTGCCGGACCTCGTGGAAGCGGGGCAGATCGCGGGTGGCGATCTGGTCGCGCGGCCGCGGCAGCTTCGTGGTGACCTCGTGCACGATCGAACCCGGCGTCCCGTGGATGACCAGCACCCGGTCGGCGAGGTAGACGGCCTCGTCGACGTCGTGGGTGATGAAGATGATCGTCTGTCCGGTCTGTGCCTGCACGTCCATGAGCTGGTCGTGCAGGGCGCCCTTGGTGATCGCGTCGAGCGCGCCGAACGGCTCGTCCATCAGCAGCACCTTGGGCTCGACGACGAGCGCGCGGGCGATCTGCACCCGCTGCTGCATGCCGCCCGACAGGCGCCACGGGTACTCGCCGCCCCGGTCGGCGAGACCGACGATCTCGAGCGCCTTGTGCACGCGCTCCTTGCGCTCGGCCTTGCCCACCCGGCCCTCGAGGGGCAGCGCGACGTTCTTGGCCACGGTCCGCCACGGCAGCAGCGCCGTGTTGTAGTCCTGGAACACGGTGACCGCGTCCCGGGAGGGGCCGCTGACCGGTTGGCCGCCGAGCAGGCTGCTGCCGGTGGTCGGCAGTTGCAGCCCGCTGAGAACGCGCAGCAGCGTGGTCTTGCCGGTCCCGGACGGCCCGATGATTCCGATGATCTCCCCGGCGTGGACCTTCGCGTCGACCTGACGCAGGATGTCGCGTCCGGTGGGACCAGCCGGAAGCTTGACGCACACGTCACGCAGTTCGAAGACGACGTCATCCGCCGTCAGACGTTCGCTCATGTCTCGCTCCGTAGTTGCCGAACCGGCGGCCGGGACGACCGGCCGCCGGCGCTCGGGGGAAATCAGTCCTGGTAGACCAGCTCGCTCGCCGGGGTGGTGAAGGTCGCCGGCAGATCACCGACCTTCTTCATCGGCTCGATCCAGGGCTCGAGGTACTCCGGCTTGGCCTCGAAATCGACGAACTGGGTGATGGGGTACTTCTGGGCGACCGCGTCGGGCAGCTTGAACTCGGCGACCAGGACCTGCTTGGCCGCCGCGTCGTTCGCCTTCATCCAGGCCAGCGCTTCGTCCTGGGACTTGTCGAACGCGTCGATGGCCGCCTTGTTCTTCTCGGCCCACGGCGCGTAGCCGAGCCAGCCCGCGGACAGCGCGTCGGACCCCGTGCCGCTCAGGTCGGTCGGGCTGCCCAGGTCGGTGCCGCCCTGGCCCAGCAGCACGTTGCCGAACGGGAAGATGGTCACCGCGGCCTGGATGGTGCCGGTCTTGATCCCGCCCGCCATGTCGGCGAACGGCACCTGGAGGAACTTCACGTCGGTCTTCTTGAGGCCCGCCTTGTCGAGCAGGATGACCGCGCCCTCGTACAGGTTGCCGCTCAGGCCCGGCACGCCGATCGTCTTTCCCTTGAGCGCGGCGAGCGAGGTGATTCCCGGCCCGCCGATCATGTAGCTGTTGCGCTTGTCCGTGTGGTTCTCGACGTTCTGGCCGGAGACCAGGATCGGCTTGAGCCCCTGCGCCGCCGCCTGGAGCAGCGACGGCGGAGTCACCGTGATCAGGTCGAACTGCTTGCCGATCGCGGGGATCAGCGCCGCCGAGTTCTGCGTGGCGGTGAGCTTGACGTCCAGGCCGTTCTTCTTGAAGAAGCCCTGCTGGTCCGCCACCACGATCGTGGTGTTCGTGGCGTTCGGGTTATATGCGATACGCAGCGTGAGCTGCCCGGACTGGCCGCTCGCGCTGTTGTTGGTGTCATTGCTCGACGACCCGCCACCGCAGCCCGCGGCGGACAGGACGACGGCGGCGGCTATCGCGATCATGGTCGCGCGGGCGCCGGGCTGCCGGAAACGCACGTGCATCCGACCTCTCCTCTCCGTGTCAAGCCGGCTGGGATTCACGTCACGTCAGCCCATCCGGTGGCCACGATGCTGCCTCTTGCGCGTGTCACGTGGGTGCAACCTTAGGGTTACGAAAAGTCGCCCTCGGAGAGCACATCAGATTGCTGCCGATGAGGGATGCTGTTGCTTCACAGTCGGCTCGAGCCTTCGGTCCGGCCTCCTTCGGTCCGGCCTTCGCTCCGGGCAAGCAGAGCCCGCACGTCGCGCTCGTCCGGGTGGTTCAGCTCCTTCAGGATGCGTACGGCCTCAGCCCACGCCCCGCGAGCCGCGCCGAGGTCGCCCGACGTCTCGCCCGTCTCACCGAGGTGCACGAGGATCTGCGCCTGCGCGTACCGGTCGCCCAGATCCCGTACGAGGTCGATGGCCTGCCGGTAGCTTGCGGCCGCCTCCTCGTGCCGCCCGAGGTGGTGGTGGGCGTAGCCGAGGCTGTCGAGCACGTCGGCCTCGCCGCGCCGGTCGCCGACCTGCCGGTGCAGGGCGAGCGCTTCCCGGCAGTGGACGATCGCCTCCTCGTAGTTGCCGAGCATGTCGTTGTACCAGCCGAACTGGCTCAGGGCGATCGCCTGCCCGCGCGGGCTGTCCGCCTCGCGGTAGAGCGCGAGGGCCTGCGCGCTGTGCTCGAGCGCCGCGCCGTAGTCGTCCTGCGAGCCGAGCAGGTAGCCGAGCGTGTTGTGGATGAATCCCTGCCCGGCCGCGTTGCCGGTCCGCTCGTAGAGCTCGGCCGCCTTTCCCAGCTGCGCGCGGGCCTCGTCGTGGCGGCCGAACGCGATGAGGGTGCGCCCGACGCTGCGGTACGCGACGGCCCGCGCGGTGAGGTCGCCGAGCCGCTCGGCGGCCTCCGCCGCCACCGACCAGAGCGGAACCTGCTCGTGCCACAGGCCCCGCCGGAACAGGAACGTGTCGAGGGCCCAGGCCAGCTGCCACGCGTACGCGTCGTGGCCGTTGCCGGCGGCGTAGCGCGCCGCCGCGAGCAGCACGAGGTGCTCGGCGGTGAGCCAGTCCATCGCCGCCTGATGCCCGGCCAGCGGGGCCGGCGTTCCCTCGCCCAGCGGTATCTCCATCGGGTCCCGCGCCGGGTAGAGCAGCCGGTCGGCGGCGTGCGCGGTGTGCGCGTAGTGGGCGAGCAGCCGCTGGACGGCCGGGCCCCGGTCTTCGGGGAGACCGGCCGCGTAGGCCCGCAGCAGGTCGTGGAGGACGTAGCGACCCGGGAGGTGCTCGGTGAGCAGGTTGGCGTTGGTCAGTTCGGCCAGTGCCCTCGTCACCGGGCCGGCGGCCAGCGCCGCCGCCGCGGCGACGCCGATGTCGGGCCCCGGGTGCGAGCCGAGCAGGCGGAAGACCCGGGCGGCGGGCTCGCTCAGCGCAGCGTACGAGCGGTCGAACACCGCCCGCACCTGGAGTCCCGGGTCGCCGGTGTCGAGCGCGTCGACCCCCGACTCGCGCAGCTCGGCCGCGAACCGGCTCAGCGGGAAGTCGCTCTGCTGGGCGCGGGCGGCGGTGATGGCGAGCGCGAGCGGCAGCCGCGCGCAGGCCGCGACGATCTCCTCGACCGCGTCCGGCTCGGCGGCCGTGCGATCGGCGCCGAGCCGCCGGGCGAGCAGGTCGCGGGCCTCTTCGTCGCCGAGCACGTCGAGCGCGACCGGCCGGGCGCCCTCGGCGGCGAGCAGCCCGGTGAGCCGGTTGCGCGAGGTCACCACCGCCACCGCCCCGGCCGTCGCGGGCAACAGCGGGCGCACGTGCTCGGCGTCGCGGGCGTTGTCGAGCAGCACCAGGATCCGCTTGCCGGCCAGCACGCTGCGGTAGAGCGCTGCCTGCGCGTCCAGCCCCGACGGGACCTTGTCGCGGGCCACGCCGAGCGCGTCGAGGAAGCCGCGGACCGCGTCGGCGGGGTCCATCACCCGGCCGGCCGGGTCGAAGCCGCGCAGGTTCACGTAGAGCTGGCCGTCCGGGAAGCGGCCGGCCACCGCGTGCGCCCAGTGGACGGCGAGCGCGCTCTTGCCGACACCCGCCATGCCCGAGACGACGAACAGGGGCGCCGCGCTCTCGAGCTGGGCGAGCTGGCCGGCCCGCCCGGTGAAGCCGAAGACGTCGGCCGGGAGCTGTGCGGGCCCGGCGACCGGATCGGGCCCGCGCAGGATCGACCTGTGCACGGCCTGGAGCTCGGGGCTCGGGTCGGCGCCCAGCTCCTCGACCAGCCGGCGGCGCACGGCCTCGTAGTGGGCGAGCGCCTCGGCCGGGCGCCCGGCCGCCGCCAGCGACCTCATGAGCACCGCGGCCACGGACTCGGTCAGCGGGTGCTCGGCGGCCAGGTCGCCGAGCACCGTGACGGCCGCCGCCGGGTCGCCGGCCCGCAGCTCGGCTTCGCCCCACGCTTCGGCCGCGGCCAGGCGCTCCTGCCCCCAGGCCTGCCGGCACTGCGCCACCCACTGCCCGCGCAGCCCGGCCAGGGGCTCGCCGCGCCACAGCCGGACCGCCTGCCGTAGCAGCCGCAGCCGGGCCGGGTCGCCGGCCTGCGGGTCGCGGGCCTGCGCCGTCAGGTGGCGCAGCACGTGCAGGTCGACGCTGAGCGGGTCGGTCTCGAGGGTGTAGCAGCCGGCCGCGAACGTGAGCGGCACCTCGCCGAGCGCCTGCCGGATGCGGGTGACGTGGGCCTGCAGCGAGGCCCGGGCGGCGCGGGGCGGATTGTCGCCCCAGACCCGGTCGATGACCGTCTCGACCGGCACGGCCCGCCCGGCGTCGGCGGCGAGCACGGCCAGCACCGCCCGCTGCCGCGGCTGACCGGCGTCGATCAGCCGGTCGCCGGCGCGCACCTCGATCGGACCCAGCAGCCGGAACTCGATCACATCGCCCCCCACAGCGTCGGCCACAAGAATCCCACAAGCGATTCGGCGGGCGGCATCAGCGACGGTGGATCCCAACGGGGGCTGGAATGCGGCTGCCGAACCCCAGATCGGCAGCCGCGCACCGGGCGCCCGCTAAGATCCCCGGGCGGCGTTTTCTCCGAGCGCCGCGCAATCGCCCCCCGGCGAAGGGATCACCCTCGTGAATCGGCACTGGAGTCGTGCCGGCGTCCGCGTCGCCGCCGTCGTCCTGCTCGTGGCCGGCGCGGCCGGTGGCGTCCAACTCGGCAAGGGACGGCACGTCGAGCCGCTGCGCGCGAGCGGCGCGTCCGACCTTTCGCTGCAGGCCGAGGCCGACGAGATGCAGCTGTTGAAGGCCCGGCAGAACGCTCACGTCGCCGCCCGGGCCTGGCAGCGCGAAGCCGAGACCGAGGCGGCCGGCAAGGCGGCCGCCGAGGCGAAGAGCGCGGCCGGCAAGGCGCACGCCCTCGCCCAGCGGGTGACCGCGAAGAAGGCCGAGGACAAGGCGAAGAAGGACAACGCCACCGTCCCGTACAAGGGGCCGATTCCCACCTCCTGCAAGGAGTTCGTCGGCAACCGCGCCACCGGCTGCGCGCTGATGCTCGACGCCGGCTTCGCGATCGACCAGTTCCCCTGCCTGAACAGCCTGTTCAACAAGGAGAGCGGCTGGAACCACCGGGCCGCCAACCCCAACGGCGCGTACGGGATTCCGCAGGCCTTCCCGGGCAGCAAGATGTCCTCGGTCGCGGCCGACTGGAAGACCAACCCGGCCACCCAGATCAAGTGGGGCCTCGGCTACGTCAAGGGCAAGTACAAGACCCCCTGCGGCGCCTGGTCACACTGGCAGTCGGCGCACTCCTACTGACCCTTCTCCGGCTGGCCCCTTTCCGGGCCCGGCAGGTGCTTGTTGCCGCGCGGCTCCTGGCGGGTCTTCGCGTCGTTGAGCCGCCGGCGCAGGTCGTCGCGGACGTCCATCACGGCGGCGTGCAGGTCCTCCTCGCCCGACGTGGTGACGATCTTGTCCTGCCCGCCCACCCAGCATTCGAGGGTGACCTTCTGACCGCGGGCGGCGCGGTCCTTCACCGAGATCTCCAACTCGGTCGCGTCGGCGTGGAATGAGGCCAGCCGGGCGTCGAGGGTGGCGCACTGCTCGGCGATCCAGGTGCGGTCGCCCTGGCTGAAGCCGGCGCCTACCCGCAGGCACTCCTCGACGGTGGCCGGATTGCTGACGGCACTCATCGGACCTCCTCGTTTTCGGGACAACCCGGACTTCCCCGAAGATCACGCTTCACAAACACGTAACGAGAATGTTGAATGTATGGGAGCGCTCCCACCTCTATCCCCAAGGGGCTACCCATGCGCCGTGTGCTGCTCGCTCTCGTCCTGGTCGCGACCGGACTGTTTGCCTTCGCCGGCCGTCCGGCGCAGGCCGCCGGCGCCTACAACTACGGCGAGGCGCTGCAGAAGTCGATGTTCTTCTACCAGGCCCAGATCGCCGGCAAGAAGCCCTCGTGGAGCCAGGTCTCCTGGCGCGGCGACGCGGCCATGAACGACGGCTCCGACGTCGGGCTCGACCTCACCGGCGGCTGGTTCGACGCCGGCGATCACGTGAAGTTCGGCTTCCCGATGGCGTTCGCGACCACCATGCTGGCCTGGGGCGCGGTCGACTACCGCGACGCGTACACGAGCTCGGGGCAGTTGACCGCGTTCTTGAACAACCTGCGGGTGCCCAACGACTACTTCATCAAGGCGCACCCCTCGGCGAACGTCCTTTACGGGCAGATCGGCAAGGGCGACGACGACCACAAGTGGTGGGGCCCGGCCGAGGTGATGCCGATGGCGCGGCCCGCGTACAAGATCGACGCCTCCTGCGGAGGCTCGGACCTGGCGGGGGAGACGGCCGCGGCGATGGCCGCGAGCTCCATCGTCTTCCGGCCCACCGATGCCGCGTACGCCGACAAGCTGCTCACCCACGCGAAGCAGCTCTACACGTTCGCGGACACGGTGCGGAAGGCGTACAGCGACTGCATCACCGATGCCCAGAGCTTCTACAAGTCGTGGAGCGGATACCAGGACGAGCTCATCTGGGGCGCGATCTGGCTGTACCGGGCCACCAACGACGCCACGTATCTGGCCAAGGCGGAAGCTTCCTACGACGCGCTCGGCACCGAGCCGCAGACCACCACCCACTCCTACAAGTGGACGATCGCCTGGGACAACAAGCAGTTCGGGGCGTACGTGCTGCTGGCGAACCTGACCGGCAAGCAGAAGTACATCGACGACGCCAACCGCTGGCTCGACTGGTGGACCGTCGGCGTCAACGGCGAGAAGGTGCGCTACTCGCCGGGCGGCGAGGCGGTGCTCGACAGCTGGGGCTCGCTGCGCTACGCGGCCAACACGGCGTTCGTGGCCCTCGTCTACAGCGACAAGACCTCCGACGCGACCCGCAAGACCCGCTACCACGACTTCGCGGTCCGGCAGATCAACTACGCCCTCGGGGACAATCCGCGCCAGTCCAGCTACCTCATCGGCTTCGGCGCCAATTCCCCCAAGAACCCCCATCACCGTACGGCGCACGGCTCGTGGTGGGACAACATGACCGTTCCCACCGAGACGCGTCATGTGCTGTACGGCGCCCTGGTAGGCGGCCCGTCCTCGCCCGATGACGCCTATCAGGACGTACGCAGTGACTACGTGATGAACGAGGTCGCGACCGACTACAACGCGGGATTCACTTCGGCGGTGGCCCGGCTCTACAAGGAGTACGGCGGCGCGCCCCTGGCGAGCTTCCCGCAGGCCGAGACGCCGGACCTGGACGAGATCACCGTGGAGACGACGGTGATGCAGAACGAGCCACGCGACACCGCCCTCAAGGTGATGATCTACAACAAGTCGGCGTACCCGGCGCGGGCGCTGACCAGCTCCTCGTACCGGTACTTCTTCCGCCGCGAGGGCACGGCCGCGCTGGTCGTGACGCCGGGCTACACGCAGGGCTGCCCGTCGCCGTCCACCGCCAGGCAATGGTCCGGGGACATCTGGTACGTCGAGGTGAACTGCGCCGGTTACCCGATCACGCCGTCGGGGCAGTCCGCCTACCGGATGGAGGTGCAGTTCAAGGTCGGCGTCGCCGACGGCGGCACCTGGGACCCCGCGAACGACCCGTCCTACCTGGCCGGAACCGCGATCAACAAGAACGTCCCGCTCTACGAGGCCGGCAAGCTGATCTGGGGTCAGGAGCCCGGCGCCTCGTCACCGTCCCCGTCGCCGACCACCTCGTCGCCGACTCCCAGCCCGTCGCCGACGACGTCGCCCACGACCAGCCCGACGCCGACGACATCGCCCACGACCAGCCCGACGCCCACACCCACCGGGACCGGCTGCCGGGTCACCTACAGCAGCAACGACTGGGGCAGCGGCTTCACCGGCACCGTCGCGATCGCCAACACCGGCGGCACGGCCTGGAGCTCGTGGACCCTCGGCTTCGCGTTCCCGGGCAACCAGAAGGTCAGCCAGGGCTGGTCGGCGACCTGGACCCAGTCCGGCGCCCAGGTGACCGCGGCCAGCCTCTCCTACAACGGCGCGGTGCCGGCCGGCGGCTCCACGAGCATCGGCTTCAACGGCACCTACACCGGCGCCAACACCGCCCCGACGACGTTCACCGTGAACGGTACGACCTGCACCAGGGGGTAAGAAGCGGCGGGGCGGGCCCCGGGCGGCCCGCCCCGCTCCTGCCGGTCACGCGAGCGTTGTCCGCAGGGCCTCAGGCGGGCGCCTCGTTGACCAGGACCGGCGGGGTGGGCGCGGTTGCCGGGTGGGCTCGAAGCGCTTCTTGAGGCGCAGGAACGGCTTCTCGACGAACCGCCACGACAGAGCGGCGGCGACCACCGTCAGCACCCAGGCGGCGAGGATGCCGGGCTTGCCGTACCCGTGCTCGGGCGCGACCGTGATCAGCGGCAGGTGCCACAGGTAGATGGCGTACGACCGCTCGCCGAGCCACACCACCGGGCGCCACGTGAACACCCGGATCAGGCCGGTCGCCTGGTCGCGCATGCCAGCGATGAGGGCCGCGGCGGCGAACTCGGACAGCAGGTTCCAGTCGGCGGCCCAGTGGTGGTCGACGGTGATCGAGGCGGCCACCGCGACGGCGAGGCAACCGGCCAGCCCGAGGGTGGACAGCAGGCCCGCCCGGGGCACCGACCGGTGCCGGATGACGAAGGCGAGCGCGCACCCGATGAGAAGGCCGTGTGCCTGCCACAGCGGATTGAATACCGCAACGGTGATGTCGCCATTCTTGATAACCGTCGTGACGGCCAGCTGCGCCCACATTGCCGAAGCAATGGCGAGAACGGTCAGCAGGGCGACCGCCGCGCGGCGGCCGGCGCGCACGAACAATGGGAGCAGCAATGGCCAGATGAGGTAGAACTGCTCCTCCAGCGCGAGCGACCAGGTGTGCCCGTACGGCGAGACCGGATTCAGCCCGAAGAGCATGAACAGATTCTTCGTGTAGGTCCCGGCGATCAGCGCGGAGGTGACGGCCCCGCCGCCGATGATCAGCGTGAACAGGAGCATCGCGGCCAGCGCCGGGTAAAGGCGCAGCACACGACGCATGTAGAACATGCCGAGGCGCACCCCGCCCGTCTTCTCACGCTCGGTGAGCAGCAGCGAAGTGATCAAGAAGCCGGACAGGACGAAGAAGATGTTCACCCCGACCCCGCCGCCGGCGAACCATGCCACCGAGTAACTGGATAGGTGGGTCAGGCGGTTCGGCTGTCTGTTGTGGAGGCTGGTAAGTTGATCAACCGTGTCCGCCCCGCCGTCGCCGTCGTATGACGAGTTGGTGGTGAAGGTCGCGGAGTTGACTGCCTTGCTGGAGCAGGCTTTCGCCCGGATCGCGGATCTCGAGGCCCGGTTGAAGCAGTCGTCGTCGAACTCGTCGCGGCCTCCCTCGTCGGACGGGCTGGCTAGGCCGGCACCGAAGTCGCTGCGAGGACGTTCGGGCCGGGGTCCGGGCCGGCCGACAGGCCAGGATGGTGTCACCCTGGAACGCTTCGCGGGTCCGGACGTGGTGATCCGGCATCTTCCGCAGGTGTGTGCCGGGTGCGGAGACAGCCTGG
>NZ_JBITDW010000022.1:0-139996 GCF_044454685.1 Actinoplanes sp. NPDC051513 | reverse complement strand
GCGCGTGAAGAGTTCCGTCGCGTGCATGCCCGGCAGCGCGCGTGGGGGCTTGTCGAGCGGCACGCTCGTAAGCTGCGCCGTCTGCACGGCGGTGATGACGGTTCACCCTTGACGGTGGCCGCGCGGCGGCTCTGGTCGGGTCGCGCCGGCACACCTGGGCGCCCCGTGGCGGCCGTGGCGCCGGTGCCGCCGACCGCTCCCGCCCGCACCGGCCAGGGCCTCGGCTCACCAGCACAGCGGGCGGTGCACCCGGCAGGCAACCAGATCACGCAGCCCACCCCGGCGGTACCCGCCACGGCCGAGCAGGTCACGCGGCCCGCACCCACCCAGCAGGCCGCGCCCGCCACGGCCGAGCAGGTCACGCGGCCCGCATCCACCGAGCAGGCCGCGCCCGCCACGGCCGAGCAGGTCACGCGGCCCGCGCCCATCCAGCAGGCCGCGCCCGCCACGGCCGAGCAGGTCACGCAGCCCGCGCCCACCCAGCAGGCCGCTCCCGCCGCAGCCGAGCAGGTCACGCAGCCCGCGCACACCCAGCAGGCCACGCCCGCCGCGGGCGAGCAGCTGACCTCGGCCGACCAGGACCGAATCTCTCGGCGCAGGGGCGGGTTACGGGTCTACCGCATCGGGTCGTTACGGAAGAACCGTCACCGTGGCTCGGCTCGTGCGCCCGTCGGCCAAGACCACACACCATCCGACCTGCGGCGCCGACCATATTCGGGCGCCGTGCCTACCATTCCGTCAACAATGTTCCGCGTCATTCTTCCGCGATGGCAAACACCATTCAAGAGCCTCCACCGACGATGGCAAATACCGATCGCATCGGCGTGGGACGGGCCGGGCGAAATCGGCGCCGACCACAGCGGAGACTCGCGCAGCCCGCCGCGCCCGGCTCAACCGCACGCCCCCTCCGCATACCGCGCTGCCGCAGTCGACGCACCGCGCCGCCACAGCCCGCCGTGGCGAGATCGGGCGGCTTCCATGGCCCGGGGTGTCAATGGGCGCGGGCCGTCATCACCCGGGCAGATCCGTCCATGCGTCGGCAGTCGATCGAGGGCGGCCAGCGAGGATGAGTGCCGCCCGTCGCGGTCATCCGTGGCTGCCGCTTCCGACACCGGGCCCGGCTCGGCCATCACAGCCAAAGCCCGCTCAAACAGACCCTCACCCCAAGAGGTGTCAGACAGAGCGGTCCGAGCGGTCCGAGCGGTCCGAGCGGTCCGAGCGGTCCGAGCGGTCCGAGCGGTCCGAGCGGTCCGAGCGGTCCGAGCGGTCCGAGCGAGCCGAGTAGGCGGCGGCGCCCGCCGGCCGCCGCCCTGGGAAAGCGGCGGTCAGGTCGTCGAGGCCGTTCCGTTCGGGACGGTGCCCTGCTGGGCGGTCCCATCCTGCTGCTGAGTGGTCCCGTCCTGCTGGGTGGTGCCGTCCTGCGTGCCCTGCTGGTTGCCGAAGCTGCCGCCGTTCATGCCGTCGCCGGGGCCGCCGTTGCCGCCGCCGAAGCCGCCGCCCGGCCCACCCTGCTGTGTTGCGCCGCTCCCGCCGTCGACCGCCATGCCGATGCCGAAGCCCGCGCCACCCGCCAGCGCCGCCGTCAGGGCCACCGCCGCGATCACCTTCCTGCCGGTCCACCGGCCGGCGCTCGACGGCGCCGGCCCGGTGGGGGCGTTGGCGGGCACGGAGGCCCAGCCCTCGGCGGGCGGGACCCATTCACCCGCGGCGGCCTCGGGTTGCGGGGAGGCCGCCAGGGGCGTGAGGCCCTCGATGGGCGCCGTCACCGGCTCGTGCCGGGGTGCGACCTGATCAGTGGTCATCGTCCGTCCTTCCAGAGAGGGTGCGCTGCACCACTCGAAGGTGCGGGCGAGACCTGTCGGCAACCTATGCCCGGCCCGTCGGCACACTGAGACTTACTCGGCCCGGACGTTGTCGATCCACACGTTTCCTCCCGTGTTGAGGAACACCCACACCGCCCGGATGTCGGCCGGGTCGAGGGTCACGCCGCCGGGGCAGGAGATCTCGTCGAAGGCGCGCGCGATGGTCCGGCTCCCGCCGGGGTTGGTCCAGGTCCACTGCCCGCCCTGACACCACGTGTACGCGTCGCCGACCTGCACCGCGATCTCCCCGACGCTGCCCAGCGTGTCGGTCCGCATATCGAACTTCAGCCCGGGCGCCTCGCTGAGGTCGAGCGCCGACGGCAGCGCCAGCCCGAACCAGTTCCCGTTGACCGGCGTGTGCACGAGCAGCCCGGCGCTCCCGTCGGTGCTGAACGCGGTCGACGGCTCGACCGATCCGCCGCCGTCCGCGTTGGCGATCCCGAACCCGTCGGTGCCGGACTCGAACGAGAACAGCGTCCGCGACGCCGGCTGAACCGGGTCGCCGGGCGCGAACGATCCGCATCCGAGCACCGGCGACGCCCAGTCCGCCGGGCCCGTCCCGGTGGTGATCAGCCGCAGCCAGGTCGCGCCGGTCAGGTCGGCGGTCAGCGTCTGCGACGAGCCGGACGCGGCGAGCGTGTCGTCGGCATAGATCTGGAACGATCCCGCCCCGACGTCGGCCGTCAGGCTCCGGCACGTGCCACCCAGGTAGTAGTCGAGGGTGGCCGGCGCGGTGGTCCCGATCCCCCGCACGTAGACCCGGGAATCGATCGAGATGAGGTTCCCGGCGCTGTTCTGGTCGTAGAACACCTCCCCGCTCACCGAGGCGGGCTGCAGGGTGCTCAGATGCCGCCGCCCGGCCGGCGGCGCATTGACGACATTCACCATAAGGGTGCTTGCGGTGGCCTGCCGGTGACGGCTTCCCCATACGTACGAGGCGGAGATCGTCACCGGATAGGACCCCGCGGCCGTCCCCGCCGGCGCGGTGAGAGAGAACTCGCCGGTGAGCGATTCGTCGGTGTGCAGCGCCCGGCGCCGCACGCTTGCGGGCGTGACCGTCCACCCCGACGGCCCGGCGGCCGAGACCCGGAGATCGGTGATGGCGCCGACGCCACGGTTGGTGACGGTCGTGGCGAGCGGGCTACCCGCGCCCGGAACGAGCGTCCCGCTGCTTCCCGCCACGGTCACGGCCGGAGCTGCGGCGGTGGGGCCGGACGGCCGTACGCGAAAGACAACGACGCCATGCGCGGGAACCGCCGCCTCGATGGTGCGCCGTGCCTGGGTCACGGCTCCTGTCCACACGTCGCGCAACCGATACGCCGAAGCCCGCGGCAACCCCGTCGCCGAGGCGTCGGCGCCGATCGTGGCCAGCGTGTCCGTCGAGTTGTACAGCGCGATCGCGTGCTCGCCCGAGGCGAGCGGCTTGTCCAGCACGAGCAGCCCGCCGGAGTCCGTTACGACCCATCCCTGCACGCCGAGCCGGTCCTGGTCGATGCCGATGATGTCGCGGTTGGTCAGGATCGACAGCGTCGACGGCGACGCCTCGCGTAGGTCGGTCCCGATGATCAGCGGCGCCGCCATCATGGCCCACATGCTCATGTGTGTCCGGTACTCGGTGTCGGTCATCCCGCCGTTGCCGATCTCGAGCATGTCGGGGTCGTTCCAATGCCCCGGCCCGGCGTACGGCGCGAGCCCCACGTTCTGCGCGATGATCGACTTCAGGGAGGGCCAGTTGTCGCTGATGTCGCCGGTGGTGCGCCAGAGATGGCCGACATCGGCGCCCCACGTCCAGGGCTGCGTCGTGCCCCATTCGCAGATCGAGAAGACGATCGGCCGCCCGGTCTTCGCGAGCGCGTCCCGCATGGCGGTGTAGCGCCGGATGTATTCGGCCTGCGACCCGTCGGACTCGTTGTAGCAGTTGTCGTACTTAAGGTAGTCCACGCCCCAGTCCGCGAGGGTCTGCGCGTCCAGCTCCTCGTGCCCGAGGCTCCCCGGGTAGCCGGCGCAGGTGTTCGTCCCCGCGTCGCCGTAGATCCCGAGTTTGAGCCCCTTGCTGTGCACGTACGCCGCAGTGCCCGCGATCCCCGAGGGGAACTTCACCGGGTCCGGCACGAGCTTGCCGGTCGCCGGGTGGCGTTCCTTGAGCGCCCAGCAGTCGTCGATGTTGACGTACCGGTAGCCCGCGTCTTTGACTCCTTCGGCGACGAACAAGTCCGCCGTCTCCTTGATGAGCTGCTCGCTGACGTCGCAGCCGAACGCGTTCCAGTCGTTGAACCCCATCGGCGGGGTGAGGGCCTGCCCGTCGGGAAGTGCCTGCGCCGGCGAGGCGGGGAGAACGGCCAGCGTCGCAAGCAATGCGGTCACCAGGAGTCTGCGCACGGTCCACAACGTACGCATCAACGCTCATCAATGGAAGCGCTCCCATATTGACGGCGGTGACTCGCCTGGGTAACTTCGAGACACTCGAACATCCCGAGGGCGAGCACTGCTGCATGAGCGGCGGGCTGGGGTGGCACTGTCCCCTTCCCCCGTTATTGAAGGCTGGTCATGAAAAGACAGCTCAGCATTCTCGCCACGGTCGTGGCCGCACTCGCCGCCTCGGTCGTCATGTTCGTCAGCCCCGCCTACGCGGCCACCGGCCTGCGCATCAGCGGCACGAACATCGTCGAAGCCAACGGCTCGAACTTCATCATGCGCGGCATCAACCACGCGCACACCTGGTACACGAACCAGACCAGCTCGTTCGCCAACATCAAAGCGACCGGCGCCAATACCGTACGGGTAGTGCTCAGTGGCGGCCGGTGGACCGCCAACACCGCCTCCGACGTGGCCAACGTGATCTCGCTGTGCAAGGCGAACAAGATGATCTGCGTCCTCGAGGACCACGACACCACCGGGTACGGCGAGGACGGCGCGGCCTACACCCTCGACCAGGCGGCGAACTACTGGATCGGCCTCAAGAGCGTGCTGGTCGGCCAGGAGGACTACGTCATCATCAACATCGGCAACGAGCCGATCGGCAACACCAACCCGAGCCAGTGGACCGCCGCCACCGTCGCGGCCATCCAGAAGATGCGCAGCAACGGCTTCCAGCACATGCTGATGATCGACGCGCCCAACTGGGGCCAGGACTGGCAGTACGTGATGCGGGACAACGGCCAGACCATCCTCGACGCCGACACCCAGCACAACACGGTGCTCTCGATCCACATGTACGCGGTGTTCAACACCGCCTCGTCGATCACGTCGTACCTCGACACCTTCAAGAGCAAGGGCTGGCCGCTCGTGATCGGCGAGTTCGGCTGGCAGTTCTCCTCGAGCGAGGTCGACGACCAGACGATCCTCAAGGAAGCGGTCGCCCGCGGCATCGGCTACATCGGCTGGTCGTGGTCGGGCAACACCGACCCGATCCTCGACATGACCACCAGCTTCAACCCCGCCCAGCTGACCACCTGGGGTCAGCGGATCGTCAACGGCGCCAACGGCATCAAGGCCACGTCGAAGCAGGCCACCATCTTCGGCACGACAACGACCCCGCCGACGACTCCGCCGACCACGCCGCCGACCACCCCGCCCACGACCCCGTCGACCACCCCGCCCACAACGGCGCCGACGACCATCCCGCCCAGCGGCGGCTGCACGGCGGCGTACTCGGTCACCGGGCAGTGGCCGTCCGGTTTCCAGGGTGAGGTCAAGGTGACCGCCGGCAGCAGCGCCATCAACGGCTGGACGGTGACCTGGACGTACGCCAACGGCCAGACCCTGTCGCAGGCCTGGAGCGCCACGGTGACCAGCAGCGGCTCGGCCGTGACCGCCCGGAACGTCAGCTACAACGGCAAGCTTTCGGCCGGCGCCACGACGGCGTTCGGCTTCCTCGGGTCGTGGAACAACAGCACCAACAGCGTGCCCGCGCTGAGCTGCGCGGCAAGCTGACCCCTATCGCTGGGGCCCGGTCCAACCGGGTCCCAACTGTTATCACTGACCTGCGTGAATATCTTTTACCGATGGGATAGGGCTATATTCCGGTGATTCGTCTCCTTGGGGAGGAGAAACGATGAATCGGATCCGCATTCCCGCCGTGTTCCTGTTGCTCGCGTCGTTGCTGGTCGCATGTGGCGACTCCGGCGACCAACAGGCCAACAGCTCCGGCCTGGAGAAACCGAAGATCAAGGTGGCCATGCTCTCGCTGGTCACCAACGCTCCCTACTACATCGCCGTCAAAGAGAAGCTCTTCGAGGCCGAGGGGCTGACCGTCGAGACGCAGCCGGTGCAGTCGTCGCCGCAGGCGTACCCGGCGCTCAAGAACGGCGCGATCGACGTCGTCTTCGCCAACGACGCGTCGATGCTGCTCGGGCACGACAAGGGCGACCTGCCGATCAACCTGATCGCCGAGGGCACCACGCTCACGCCCAAGTTCATGGCCGTGCTGGTCATGCCCAATTCGCCGATCAAGTCCATCAAGGACCTCGCCGGGCGCAGCGTCTCGGTGCACGTGCTCAACAACATCCAGGCGATCACGCTCAACGCGATCGCGAAGGAGAACGGCGTCGACCCTGCCAAGATCCAGTACCGCCAGGTGGTGTTCCCGCAGATGGCGGCCACCATGCAGAAGGGCGACCTGGATTCCATCCACGTCAACGAGCCGTTCCTCACCGACGCCGAGGTCAAGCTGGGCGCGCGGATGGCGGTCGACGGCGGCGCCGCGCCGGTGACCGGCATCCCGATGGACGGTTACTTCGCGCTCGACGGCTGGGCCGGGAAGAACCCGAAAACCGCGGCCGCGTTCCAGCGGGCCATCGCCAAGGCGCAGGGCATCGCGGCCGGCGACCGGGCCAAGGTCGAAGAAGTGCTGCCCACGTACATCCGCAACGTCGACCCCGAGGTGTCGAAGAAGCTGACCATGCCGGGCTTCCCGACCGCGAACGATCCGCAGCGGATCCAGAAGCTCATCGACCTGATGAAGGAGCAGGGCCAGCTCACCAACCGGATCGACGCCACGACGATCGTGTTCCAGCCCTGATGGGTCGTTTTCTCCGCGGCCTGTCGGGAGTTCTGGTCGTCCTGCTCGCGAGCGAGGCGCTCGGCCGGGCCGGGATCGTGCACCGCGACTTCCTGCCGCCGGCCTCGACGATCCTGGCCCGGGCGGGCGAGCTCGCCGTCGACGGCGAATTCCTTGCCGACATACGCGCGACGCTCACCGCCTGGGCGCTCGGGCTGCTGATCGCCACGGCGGTCGCGGTGCCGCTCGGCTTGGTGCTCGGCACGATCCCGCCGATCGCCCGCGCGGTCACCACGATCGTCGAGTTCCTCCGGCCGATCCCGTCGGTGGCGCTGATCCCGCTGGTCGCCATGCTGGTCGGCACCGGCCTGGAGATGAAACTGACCGTCATCGTGTACGCCGCGGTCTGGCCGGTCCTGTTCAACACGATCTACGGCCTGCGCGACGTCGATCCGGTCGCCCGGGACACGCTGCGCGCGTTCGGCTTCGGCCGGCTCGCCGTGCTCGGCCGGGTCGCCATCCCGGCCACCGCGCCGTTCATCGCCACCGGGGTGCGGATGGCCGCGGCGGTCGCCCTGATCCTCGCGGTGACCGCCGAGATGTTCGGCGGATTCGGCGAGGGGATCGGCATCTTCATCGCGTCGGCCGCGAACTATCCCGGCGGCACCACCGACACGCTTGCGGCGACGGTCTGGGCCGGGGCGCTCGGCCTCGCCATCAACGCGCTGCTGCGGGGCGGCGAGCGGCGACTGTTCTTCTGGGCGTACCGGAACGGAACGCCCGGATGAACCGCCTGGCCCAACGATGGCTGGTCTTCGCGCTGGCGGTGGCCGCCTGGCAGGCGGCCACCGCCGCGGCCGCCGACCCTTTCTTCCCGACCCCGGCGACGATCGTGCGCAGGATGTACGACCTGTGGTTCTCCGGCCCGGTTTCGCGGCTGTTCCTCACCGACATGGCCACCGGCAACGTGCTGCCCAGCCTCGGGCGGCTGGCGCTCGGATTTCTCGGGGGCGCGCTGATCGGAATCGTCCTCGGTGTGGCGATCGGGCGCTCGCTCTGGGCGTACGAAATCTTTGACCCGGTTTTGCAGTTCTTTCGCGCGATTCCGCCGCCCACGCTGGTCCCGGTGCTGATCGTGCTGTTCTCGCTCGGCGCCCCGATGCAGATCGCGTCGATCGTCTTCAGCGTGGTGTGGCCGGTGCTGCTCAACACCGCGGACGGCGCACGCACGGTCGAGCCGTTGCAGATGGAGACGGCGCGCGCGTTCCGGCTGACCGGGCCCGAGCGGCTCGCGTTCGTGATCCTGCCGGCCACCATGCCGAAGCTTTTCGCCGGGCTGCGGCTCGCCCTGTCGCTGTCGCTGATCCTGATGGTCTTCTCCGAGCTGCAGCCGGGCGCGGCGAACGGCATCGGCTTCCAGCTGGTCGAGGCGACCACGCGATTCGACTACGAGACGGTCTGGGCCGCGATCGTCTTGCTCGGCATTCTGGGATACGCACTCAACATGATGCTGCTGGCGGTGGAGCGGCGGGTCCTGAGCTGGCATCTCTCGGCACGGAGAGTGGAGGCAGCGACATGACGAACGTTCGCGAGGCATTCTTCGACGTCTGCCGGCAAGCCGGCATGACGACCTGGTTCGGCAACCCGGGCTCCACGGAACTGCGCATGCTGCGCGATTGGCCGTCCGACTTCCGGTACGTGCTGGCGTTGCAGGAGGCGTCGGCGGTGGGAGTGGCTTCCGGGTACGCGATCGGCAGTGGACAGGCGCAGTTGGTCAGCCTGCATTCGGCGGGCGGGGTGGGGCACGCGCTCGGGGCGGTGTTCAACGCGTACCGCGACCGGGTGCCGCTCGTGGTGATCGCCGGACAGCAGACGCGGGCCATGCTGCCGACGCGGCCGTTCCTCTCCGCCGACGAGCCGGCGACGTTTCCGCGCCCGTACGTGAAATGGAGCCGGCAACCGGAGAGCGCGTCGTCGGTGCCGGGGGCGCTGGCCGAGGCGTACCGGATGGCGATGATGCCGCCGCGCGGGCCGGTGTTCCTGTCCATTCCGGAGGATGACTGGGACGCCCCCGCCGAGCCCGTCGCGGTGCGATCGGTGCACTCGGATTTCGTCGCGGATCCGGCCGCGCTGGCGTCGGTCGCCGAGGCCCTGAACGCGGCACGGGCGCCGGCGATCGTGGCGGGGCCCGGCGTGGACGAGGACGACGCCTGGGAGGCGACGATCGCGCTGGCCGAGACCGTGCGGGCCGCCGTGTGGGCGGCGCCGATGCCGAGCCGGGCGGCGTTCCCGGAGGACCACCCGCTGTTCCAGGGGTATCTGCCGCCGGTGCGGTCGAGCATCGTGTCGCTGCTAGAGGACAACGACGTCGTGGTGGTGCTGGGGGCGCCGGTCTTCACCTATCACGTCCACACCTCCGGGCCGTTCCTCGCCGCCTCCGCAAAGCTGTTCCATCTCGATTGCGACGCGGGGGCGGCCGCTCGGGCGGCGGTGGGCACCAGCGTGCTGACCACCGTACGGGCCGGGGTGGCCGAGCTGGCGCGGCTGGTGAAGCCGGCGTCGGGGCGGGTGGATCCGCCCGTAGTCTCCCGGCCGGTGGCGCCTCCTCCGGCCGATCCGCTGCAGGCCACGTCCGTTTTGGAGGCGTTGCGGCGAGCGATGCCCGCGGACGCGGTGCTGGTGGAGGAGGCGCCCTCGCACAAGGACGCGCTGCACGAGCACATCCCGATCACGCGGCCCCGCGGGTACGTGTCGACCGGGAGCGGGGCGCTCGGGTGGGGCCTGCCGGTCGCGGTGGGGCGGGCGATCGCGGGTGATCGGGTGGTCTGCGTGGTGGGGGACGGGTCCGCGATGTATTGCGTCCAGGCACTGTGGACGGCCGCCCAGCACCGGGCGCCGCTGACCGTGGTCGTGCTGAACAACGCGAAATACGAGGCGGTCGCTGCTCTGGGGCGGCGGATCGGCGTACGCGAGGTGCCCGGAACCGATCTCCCCTCGCTCGACTTCACCGCGCTGGCGCGGGGATTCGGCTGTGACGCGGGCCGGGTTGCCGGAGCGGCCGATCTCGACACGGCTCTGTCGGCGGCGCTGGCGCACGACGGGCCTTACGTGCTCGACGTGCCGGTGGGCACGACGTCAGCGACGCTCTACTAGCCGGCCGCGGACCAGGCGGCCCACCTCGGCGCGCAGGGCGACGAACTCCGGCAGCTCCCGGGTCGCGATCTGCTCGCGCGGGCCCGGGAGGATGACCGGGAGGTCGGCGGCGACGTGGCCGGGCGGGCCGCCGAGCACCACCACGCGGTCGCCGACGTAGACGCTCTCGTCGATGTCGTGGGTGACGAAGAGAATCGTCATGTCGCTGCTCGCCCGGATCTGGAGGAGGAGATCCTCGAGGTCCTCGCGGGTCTGCGCGTCCACCGAGCCGAACGGCTCGTCCATCAGCAGGAGCTTGGGGTGGAAGGCGAGGGCCCGGGCGATCGCGACGCGTTGCTGCATGCCGCCGGAGAGCTGCCACGGGTATTTGCCGGCGGTGTCGATGAGCCCGACCTCTTCGAGCGCCTCCATCGCCTTCTGCCGCCTGGTCGCTTTGTCCAGGCCGCGCCGGCGCAGCGGGAGGGCCACGTTGTCCCGCGCCGTGAGCCACGGGTAGAGCGAGCGGCTGTAGTCCTGGAAGACCACCGCGAGATCGCCCGGGACGCCGGTGATCGGCTCGCCGTCGAGCAGCACCTCGCCGCTCGTCGGCGCCTGCAGGCCGGCCACGCAGCGCAGCAGCGTCGACTTGCCGCAGCCCGACGGCCCCACGATGCTGACCAGGGATTTCGCCTCGATCCGCAGCGTCACCTCGCGCAGCGCGACGTGTTCGTCATAGCTGTGCGTCAGGTCGCGGATCTCCAGCATGAACCTCACCGTACGTCACAGCAGGTGCTTCGTCTCCACATTCGAGTCGGCGGCGTCGCCCGTCCCGTACACGTAGAGCTTTGCGCTCGTATCGCCGATCTGGGCCAGCAGGAACGGGGCCCAGCGCGCGATCGTGCTCGTGAACGGCGTGATCGTGATCCCGGTGCTGACGCTGAGCCCCGTCGCCCCGCCGAACGTGTGACCCGCCAGCAGCAAGGTGTCGGTGTCGATGACGCCCTTGAGCGGCGACCCGGTGCGGGCGTTCTCGGCCGCGGCCCAGGAGACCGTCCAGTTGGCCTGGAGCGCGTCGGCGAAGAGCCCGGTCGTGTCGGAGACGGCGCGCGTGTGGTTGGGCACGGCACGACGAAGCCGTACGCAGCGACTTGCTCGCGAAGCTCGAGTCGTGCTGTAGGAGGAGGTGGTGGCCGCCTGAGCGGCCGTGGGGTTGACGAACACGCCGGCGATTGCGGCGGCGATCGCCGCGCGACGACTGAAGCGAAGGACCAGCATGGACGCGGGCTGGGTCAAGAACAAGAAATTGACGCACGCCGCTACCGTGAGGACTCGCTCACTCTCCGGAGGCATCGCCGGTGACCAGCCCCAACCCTCTCGTGGCGACGGCGTCCGCGACGCCGGTCGACCCGTGGGCCGGGGTGTGGATCGCCGAGGACATCGAGCTGATCGCGAGCGGCGTCCGTGACGGCAACTGGATCGACGAGGGCCTCGGCGGCGTCTCGGCCGGCCTGGACGCGCTTGCCCTGGTCTCCGACCCGATCGGCGGTCTCCTCCAGTACGGCGTGGCCTGGATCATCGAACATGTCAAACCGCTCGCGGAGGCGCTCGACTGGCTCGCGGGCGACCCCGCGCAGATCGCCGCCCAGGCCCAGACCTGGCGCAACATCGCCGGGGCGCTTCGCGAGCGCGCCGCCGACCTGGAGCGCGCGGCGAGCTGGGACACGACCGAGTGGACCGGCGAGGCCGGCGACGCCTACCGTGCCTGGTCGGCCCAGCAGAACGGCGCGATCGGCGGGCTCGCGGAGGCCGCCGACACGATGGCGGTGATGTCCGAGGCGTCCGGCGCGCTGATCGCGGGCGTCCGCATGTTGGTCCGCGACGCCATCGCCACGCTGGTCTCTCGCCTGATCACCTACGCCGCCGAGGCGCTGCTGTCGCTCGGCGCCGCCACGGGCCTGATCGTCGAACAGGTTGCCACGCTGTGCGCCTCGTGGGCTGCCCGGATAGCCAAATGGCTCCGCGACCTCGTCCACAGCCTGACCCGCCTGCGCGGTGCCGGCGACCAGATCGGCAAGTTCATCGAGTGGCTCAAGGAACTGCTGGGCCGCTTCGTCAATGGCGGCGAGGGTGCCCGCGGGTCGGGCAGGCGTGGGCGGCAGGACCTGATCGACGAGTTGGAGCGCGCGGGCGTCAAACACAATCCCGACGACATTCTGGAGATCGGGCGGGATGCCTCCGGCCGGATCCTCTTCCTGGAGAAGGGCAGCAGTCGGGCCGGGATGCAGCACATCCTCGAGCGCCACGCACAGGACTTCACCAACGTCGGGGTGCCCGAGGACAAGATCGGCAGGCTGGTGTTCGAGGCGGTGACCACCGGCGAGGTGGTCGGCACCGAGGGCCGGCGCAGTCCGCGGATCCTCTACGAGGTCGTGTTCGAAGGACGGACCTATAGGCTCGCGGTCACCGTGGGCAGCAACGGCTTCATCGTGGGGGCGAATCCAGTTGGGCGATGACCGGAGCGTCATCCGCGTGATGACGGACTACGACTGCTTTCCGCTCTGGCGGCGCGACGAGACCGGCACGACCAACGTCGACCCGGTCTCGCTGCCGATCTCCGCGGAGTTGGCAGCGGCGTTGCTGGCCTGGGCCGACGAGTACGACGAGACGCTCGACCGGGACGACCCGATCCGGTCCGGTTTTGCCGACGAGGCAGCGGCGGAGGCCTTCGACACGCGCGGTCGCGAGCTCGCCCGCAGGCTGGCGGGCGAGCTCGGCTGGACCGTCGACTACTTCGATCCCACGACGGCGACGGACGTCACGGTCACACCGTGAGGGCCTGGCGGACGGCGCTCTCGGCGGCGACCCCGCCCTCGCCGGTGGAGGTCACCCGGCCCGCCTCCAGGACGTAGTAGCGCTCGGCCGCCGTCAGCGCGAAACCTACATGCTGCTCCACCAGCAGCACCGACATGCCGCCTTGGGCGGCCACCGACAGGATGGTCTGCTCGATCTCGGCCACCACCGAAGGCTGGATGCCCTCGGTGGGCTCGTCCAGCAGGAGCAGGCGCGGGCGGGTGATCAGGGCCCGGGCTATCGCCAGCTGCTGGCGCTGGCCGCCCGACAGCAACCCCGCCCGGCGTGCGAGGAGCGACCGCAGGGCGGGAAACGAATCCAGCGCCTCAGCCATCGCGGCCTTGCCGTCCTTGCGGCCGTCGGCCACCATCTGCAGGTTCTCCGCGGTGGTGAGGTGAGGGAAGCTCTGCTGTCCCTGCGGGACATACGCCATCCCGCGCGCCACCCGCTGGTGTGGGGCCAGGCGGGTGATGTCCTCGCCGTCCAGCGTGACCTTGCCCTGGCGGGGTTTCAGCAGGCCCACGGCGCAGCGCAGCAGCGTGCTCTTGCCGGCGCCGTTGTGGCCCAGCACCGCGGCCACGCCGTCCGTGGGAACGGTCAGGGAGACGCCGTGCAGGACCACGCTGCGGCCGTAGCCGACGTGGATCTCGTCGAACTGAAGCATCACGCCACCCCCGCGTGTCCGAGGTAGACCTCCTGAACCCGGGGATCCGCCTGGACCTCGGCCACCGTGCCCTCGGAGAGAATCTTGCCGGCGTGCATCACCGTGACGGTGCGGGCGAAGCGCCGCAGGAAGTCCATGTCGTGCTCGATGACCAGGACCGTGCGGTCGGCGGCGAGGCGGCCGAGCAGCTCGCCGGTGGCGTCGCGCTCGGACTGGCTCATACCGGCCACCGGCTCGTCCAGCAGCAGGAGCTTGGCGTCCTGCACCAGGAGCATGCCGATCTCCAGCCACTGTTTCTGGCCGTGCGCCAGCGTTCCCGCGAGCTCGTCGCGGACGCCGGCCAGCCCCACCGTTTGCAGAGCGGCGGCCACCGAGTCGGGAATCCCGGCACGGCGGCGCAGCAGGGTGAGCGGATGCCGGCTCCAGCCGGCGGCGATGTCGAGGTTCTGCAGGACCGTGAGCTCCTCGAAGACCGCCGCGGTCTGGAACGTCCGGCCGACGCCGAGCCGGGCGATCTTGTGGACCTTGCGGCCGAGCAGGGAATGGTCGTCGAAGGTCACCGATCCGGTGGCCTTGACCAGGCCGGTGACGGCGTCGATGAGGGTGGTCTTGCCGGCGCCGTTCGGACCGATCAGGAAGCGGACGTCGCCGGCCGGCACCGCGAGGTCGACGCCGCCGACGGCGACGAAACCGTCGAAGACCACGCGCAGGTCGCGTACGGACAGGCCGGTCATGAGCGCGACCTCCTGATGTAGCGGAACAGCGAGGCGAGACCGCCGGGAAGAAAGACGATGGGCAGGATGAAGAGCAGGCCCTCGAAATAGATCCAGGCCGAGGGGACTCGCTCCGACAACGCCGTACGCGCCCAGGCCACCGCCACGGCGCCGACCGCCGGGCCGACGAGGCTCGCCCGCCCGCCGACCGCGACGCCGACCACGAACTCGATCGACGGGACCACGCCGACCAGCGCCGGCGAGATGATCCCGACGGCCGGCACGAACAGGGCGCCCGCGAGCCCGGCCATCCCGGCGGCGACCACGTAGGCCACCAGCTTGACGTTCGCCGGGTCGTAGCCGAGGAACCGCACCCGCTCCTCGGCGTCGCGCACCGCCACCAGCAGCTCGCCGTACCTCGACCGCATCAGTTGCCAGGCCACGGCCAGCATGAGCAGCAGCGCGCCCGCCACGATGAAGTAGATCATTCTGCGGTTGACCGGGTCGTTCAGGTCGTACCCGAAGAATCCCTGGATGTCGGTGAGGCCGTTCGTCCCGCCGGTCGTGCCCTGCTGGCCGATGAGGAAGATCGCCATGGCCGCCGCGAGGGCCTGCGACAGAATGGCGAAATAGGCGCCACGTACTCGCCGGCGGAAGATCAGCAGGCCGAGCAGCAGGGCCACGAGCATCGGCAACGCAACGGTTGCTATCAATGCGAAGACGGGATTCGCGAATGGCCGCCACCACCAGGGGAGCGTGTCCAATTGCCCGTACAGTTGCATGAAATCGGGCAGATTGCCGGGGCCCGCGTCGGCGAGCTTGAGATGCATGGCCATCGCGTATCCACCGAGGCCGAAGAAGACGCCCTGGCCGAGCGTCAGCATGCCACCGCGACCCCAGGCCAGCCCGATGCCGACCGCGATGATCGCGAGACAGAGGTATTTCGCGAGCAGGCTCAGCCGGAAATCGCCGAGAATGGCCGGGGCGAGCGCGAAAAGCAGCAGAACGCCGATGCCGAAACCTGCGGCGGCGCGCCAGCCCGAGCGAGGCCGGCGAGTCTCGACCGGCGGCGGTACCGGCGGCGAAGCGAGAGCGGTCATGCGAGACTCCTCGTCCGCAACGTGAACAGACCCTGCGGCCGCCATTGCAGGAATGCCACGATCGCGATGAAGACGATCACGCTGGCGACGCTGACGGTGGTCGTGTACTCCACCATGGATTGGAGGATGCCGAGCGCGAACGCCACGATCACGGTTCCCTTGAGCTGGCCGATCCCGCCCACGACGACCACCAGGAACGCATTGACGATGATGTTCGTGCCCATCGTCGGGCCGATCGGGCCGATCAGCGTGAACGCGACCCCGGCGATGCCCGCGAGCCCCGAGCCGATGAAGAACGTGAGCCGGTCGATGCGCCCGGTGGCCAGCCCCGAGACGGCGGCGAGATCGCGATTCTGCACGACCGCGCGGATTCGCCGGCCCAGCGACGTGGTCTTGAGCACGACGGTGAGCGCGGCCACGGCCGCCAGGGCGAGCGCGAGGATGAAGACCCGGCTGCTGGCGATCACCAGGCCGCCGGGCAGGTGGATACTGCCGGTGAGCAGGTCGGGCGCGCGGGTCTGCACGTTCGGCGCGCCGAAGATGTCGCGGGCCGCCTGCTGGAGGATCAGCGCGACGCCCCAGGTGACCAGCAGCGTGTCGAGCGGACGGCCGTAGAGACGCCGGATCAGCAGGAACTCGAGCAGCACGCCCATCGCCCCGGCGACCGCGAAGGCGACCGGCAGGGCGACGATCATCGAGACGCCGGCGCTGGTGACGACCTGCTGGAGCACGTACACGGTGTAGGCGCCGGCCATGATGAACTCACCGTGCGCCATGTTGATCACGTTCATCTGACCGAAGGTCAGGCTCAGCCCCAGGGCGATGAGCAGCAGGACCGCGCCGATGCTGATGCCCGTGAAGAGCTGACTCAGGACCAAATTCAAGATCAAACCCCTTTCGGGTACGGGGTGCCGCGCGCGCGACACCCCGCCCTGCTGCCGATCAGGAAAGTCCGGCCGCCCAGCTGTAGTCCTTGAGGAAGGGGTCGGGCTTGATCGGCTGCCCGGAGGTCCAGACCTCCTTGATCAGGCCGTCCGAGCCGATCTTGCCGATCCGCGCGGTCTTGTAGACGTGCTGCGAGGGGCCGTCGACCGTGACCAGGCCCTCGGGGGCCTCGTAGGTGATGCCGCCGGCGCCCGCGGCCGCCTTGACCTTCTCGACGTCGAACGAGCCGGCCTTCTCGACCATCGCCTTCCACAGGTAGACCGACGTGTACGCGGCCTCCATCGGGTCACTGGTCGGCTTGTCGGCGCCGTACTTCGCCTTGTACGCCTTGACGAACTTGTCGTTGGCGGCGCCCGAGGTGGTCTGGTAGTAGTTCCACGCCGTGAGCTGGTCGGCGAGGTACTGCGTACCGATGCTCTTGACCTCCTCCTCGGCGATCGAGACCGAGACCACCGGCATCGACGCGGCCGTGAGGCCGGCCGACTTGTACTCCTTGAAGAACGCGACGTTGCTGTCGCCGTTGAGCGTGTTGAAGACCGCGCTCGCCTTCGCCGCCTTCACCTTGTTGACGATCGTGGAGAATTCGGTGGAGCCCAGCGGCGCGTAATCCTCGCCGAGCACCTTCATGCCATTCGCGTTCGCGTACGCCTTGATGATCTTGTTGGCGGTGCGCGGGAAGACATAATCGGAGCCGACCAGGTACAGCGAGGTCTTGCCCTGCGCCTTGAGGTAGTCGAGCGCCGGGACGATCTGCTGGTTGGTGGTGGCGCCGGTGTAGAAGATGTACGGCGACTCCTCGAGACCCTCGTACTGCACGGGGTAGAACAGCAGCGCCTTGTTCTTCTCGAAGACCGGCTTGACCGCCTTGCGGCTGGCCGAGGTCCAGCAGCCGAAGACCGCCGCGACCTTGTCCTGGCTGATCAGCTTCTGCGACTTCTCGGCGAAGGTCGGCCAGTCCGAGGCGCCGTCCTCGCTGACCGGCTCGATCTGCTTGCCGAGCACGCCGCCCGAGGCGTTGATCTCGTCGATCGCCAGCTTGAGCGAGTCCCGGACGGTGACCTCGCTGATCGCCATGGTGCCGGAGAGGGAGTTGAGCAGGCCGACCTTGATGGTGGGGCCGGAGGTGTCGACGACGGCGCCGGCGCCGGACGACGTGCCGCTGTCGCTCGTCTTGGCGCCGCAGGCCGCGAGCGCGGCAATGGTTGACGCCGCCGCGATGACGGCGAGCGTGCGAGTTCCGCGAATATTGAACACGAAGAAGCCTCCTGCCTCGATGGCTAGGGCTTTGTGGTATTGACCGGACTCAGTCTCTGAGTGAACGATTTCGGCGCCGTTTCCCGGCGCTTAACAAAACGTTTCCGCTCTTTTCCGGAAACGAAAAAAGCCGACCAGAAAATGGTCGGCAAGAAAGCTGTTACTTCCAGCTGGAAGCATCCTCCGTGGACGGTGGCAGGTTTGTCAAGACGTCGAACTCGACGCCGCGGGCCCGGGCCAGGTAGATCCGCTGGCGCACGTGCCGCCGGTGCAGCCGCAACAGGCCGCGCGGCCCCTCGTAGGACACCTCGCCGGCGCGGGCGCCGATCTCGCGTACGTCCAGCGTCCGCGCCCGCCGGATCAGCGCCACCAGCAGCAGCACGCCCTCGTAGCAGGACTCGCCGAGGCTGCCCAGCGGCGGCGCCTCCGGGCCGAACCGCGCCGCGTAGCGGCCGTGGAAGTCGAGGCTCTCGGGGGTGACCATCGAGGCGAAGAAGCCGGCCGCGCTGTGCAGGTCGTGGGTGGCGGCGTGGCCGCTGGCCAGCAGCATGTTCTCGTCCATCAGCGTGCTCAGCCGCAAGCAGCGGGCGTCGAGGCCGGCCCGGGCGAAGGCGCGGTTGAAGCGGACGGCGTCGTTGCCGACCAGCAGCATGAGGACGGCGTCGGCTTCGGCCCGTTCCACGCGGCTGATCACCCTCGAGAAGTCGTGCGTGCCGAGCGGCACGTAGTCCTCGCCGGCGATCCGCGTGCCGTGTCTTCTGACCGCATGCGCTGTCCGGCGTGGCCAGACGTAGTCGTTGCCGACGATGTGCCAGCTCCGCACGCCGCGCTCGCCGGTCAGCAGCGACATCGCCGGGAGCAGTTGCGCCTGCGGGGTCTCGCTGGTGAGGAAGACCCCCGCGGTGCGCTCGCCGCCCTCGTAGAGCGCGGTGTAGACGTACGGGATCCGGCCCGCGACCCGCGGCGCGACGGCCTGCCGCACCGACGAGATGTGCCAGCCGGTCACCCCGTGCACGGCGCCCATCGAGACCAGGGCCTCCACCTCGGCCGCCACCCGCTCGGGCGCCGCGCCCCCGTCCACCGGGATCAACACCAGCTCGCGGCCCAGCACCCCGCCCGCGGCGTTGACCTCCTCGGCGGCCAGTTGCGCGCACAATTCGGCGCTCGGGCCGAAGATGCCGGCCGGCCCCCGCAGCGGCACGACCAGCGCCACCCGGACCGCGTCCGGGCTGAGGTCGAGCAGCTCGGGCATGGCCACCATGCTCGCGTGCCGCTGTTACGCGCGGAACTTCCCGGCGCAAGCTGCAGCCGTTCTGTAGCATGGCGGCCACGCGCTGGGGATCAAGGGGGAGCCATGCGCCGATCCGCCGACCTGATGCAGCTGCTGACCCGGGCCGAGCGGCTCATGGCGCAGCGGGTGTCGGTGGTGCTCTCCGGCCACGGCATCGGTCTCGACGCGTGGCGCGTGATCACGCTGCTCGCCGGCGGTTCCGGCGTTTCGATGTCGTCGTTGTCGGCCGATGCCTTCCTGCCGCCGCCAAGTCTCACCCGCCTGATCGACCAGCTCGTCGACGACAACCTGGTGTATCGGCGGGTGGACGATGTGGATCGGCGACGGATCCTGGCCTACCTGACGCCCCGCGGACGCCGGCTGCACGCCGGAATCTCTGCGGACCTGTCGGATCTGCCGGAGGATCCGCTTCTTTCGGAGCGTCTCGCATCCCTGATCGAGGGGCTCTCCGTGACCCGGGTCACCTTGTAGAGATCGATCGAGTACGGTCAGTGCATGGCCGAGCTCTACTCGCGACGGTCGTTCCTCGCCGGGGCGCTTACCGCGGGCATGCTGTCGACGTCCGCCGGATACTTCTTCACCCGGCGGGAAAAGATCCAGCTCACCCTCGCGACCGGCGCCGACCCCACCGGCGGCCGTCAGCTCCTGGTCAGCATGTGGAACCGGATGAATCCGACCGTCCAGATCCAGGTGCAAGAGGTCAACAGCTCCACCCAGGACCAGTTCCTCAAGTTCAACGAGACGCACGCCGACATCTTCAACCTCGACGTCATCCACATCCCGCGGTTCGTCGCCGAGCGCAAGATCGTCCCGATCGATCTCGAGAACGACATCTCGCTGCTCGCCCCGGTCCGCCAGGTGTGCCGGCGCGCCGGGACCGATCAGCTCTGGGCGGTGCCGTTCAACTCCGACGTCGGGATGCTGTTCCGCCGGGTCACCGACAAGCGCTCCGACCCGCCGCTCACGCTCAAGTCGGTGCTCGCCGCGTCGGCCACCGGCCCGGTCCGGTTCGCCGGCCAGCTCGACACGGTCGGCAGCCAGACCGACGAGGCGTTCGTGTGCAACGTGCTCGAGCAGGCGCTCGCGCAAGACGAGGCGATCCTCGACGAGGGCGGCACCCTCTCGTACGGCTTGGGGCAGTGGCGCGACGCGCTGGCCCCGCTCGCCGACGCGATCCGCCGCAAGCGGGTGGTCGCCGCGGCCGGCGAGGACGACACGACCCGCGCGTTCCAGCGCGACAACCTGCGGTACATGCGCAGCTGGCCGGTCCGTTACCTGCCGCTCGACCGCGCCGAGCGGGTCAGGCCCGACACCGCCGAGATCCGCATCAGCCGCCTGCCGATCGGCATCCTGGGCGGCCAGAGCCTCGCGGTGGCGGCCGACAGCGACCACCGCGACGAGGCGATCCGGGCGATCCACTTCCTGACCGACAACCCCGCGCAGAAACTGCTCACCTCGTTCGGCTTCGCCCCCACGGGCGTGGACGCGTACATCGACGCCGATCTCCAAGAGGCGCTGCCCCACCTGAGCCTGATCCGCAACGCGGTCGAGGGCTCCCGTCCACGCCCGCCGCACGCCAACTACGCCGAGTTCGCCCGCCGCTTCGCCGACCACACGAGGCGCTACCTGCACGACGGCGAGGAGCTGACCCAGCAGTTCATCACCGACATCCGAGGGGTGTTGCGATGAGCGACTCCGGCATCCAGGCCTGGCAGCTCTCCCTGATCGTGACGCTGCTGATCGTCGCGGTCGAGCCGCTGGTGCACCTGCTCCTGAGCCGCCGCCCCAACCTGGTGGTGAGCCGCTGGTTCCGCACCACGGCCCTGGCCCTCCTGGTGATCCTCACCGTCGTGGTGGCGGTGGCGGCCTTGGGGCCCGATCTGGCCGACAAGCTCTCCAGTGTGGCGGCCGGGGTGGTCGCGCTGGTCGCCTTCGTGCTGGCCCTGCGCTCCTACCAGTCCCAGTCCCTACCGCCGTCGGGCACCGGCGCCCCCGAGGAGCCCACTCCCCCGCCGTCGGTCGAGCCCTCACCCGCACCACCAGCCGCCGGGCCGGCCGCCAGCCCGCCGGCAGTCAGCCCTGGGCCGCCGACCGCACTATCGCCCGGGCCGGCAGGGGGCCCGCCGACCGCACTATCGCCCGGGCCGGCAGGGGGCGGGCCGGCAGGGGGCGGGCCGGCAGGGGGCGGGCCGGACGTGCCGCCCCTGACGCGGGCGTCCAACGGGAGGGCGACGAACGACCGCCAGCCGTTCCTGCCACTGCTGATCCGCCGCCTTCTGGCCGGCCGCAAAACCCCGCGGCGGTAGCCTCCTGGCGATGTTGTTTAGCGCGAGCTAAAGCCTGGTACGTGCCTCCGGAACGTCGTTGGACCATTCGCGTCACCAGGCAGGTTCGACCCATGGTCTCAGGCGGTCCTGCTCGTCGCGGGGAACAAGGCCGGCAACTGGTCCGCGTGGTACAAGGAGACAATTCCGCTCGCGGAGATCGCGTATGAGGATTGGCTGGCGGCCGAGCGCAAACGGAGAGAGCGGCTATGACCGAGTTCTACGAGTGGGAAGAGGTCCGAGCCGAGCTGCACGACGGGGACGACGAGGCGGCCGCGGCCGAGCGGGATCGTACCGAGGCTTGGGTCAGCGCGTTCCACCTCGCCGAGGAGCGTAGGCGGCTGGGGCTCACCCAGCGGCAGGTCGCCGGCCTGATGGGGGTCACGCCGGGCCGCGTGAGCCAGATCGAGAACGGCGACCTCGACGTCAACGAGGTGGCGACGCTCAGTCGCTACGCCCGGGCGCTGGGCGCGCGAATGCGGATCATCTTCGACTACGGGAACGACCTGCGGCAGATCGCCTGATCGTAAGGGGAGCCCGAGGGTGCGATCATCCGTCAGAATCTGAGGCTATGGGTGATTTGCGGGTGGTGGTGTGTGGGGGAGGGGCGGCCTCGGGTGTCGTCTCGCTCGTCGTCGAGGCAGCCAAGCGTGGGTGGGCCGTCGACGTGACGGCCACGCAGAACGCGCTCGACTTCATCGATGTCGCCGACGTGGCGCGGGCCTGCGGGCGTCCCGTGCGCACGACGTACAAGTTCGCGCCCGACGGCCGGCGGATCTCGCCGCCGGCGGATGCGCTGATCGTGGCGCCGGCGACGTTCAACACGGTCAACAAGCTCGCGGCGGGAATCGCGGACACATACGCGCTCAGTTCGGTGGCCGAGGTGATCGGCCGCGGCGTGCCGACCGTTGTCGTGCCGGCGGTCAATTCGGCGCTCGCCGCCCGGCGGCCGTTCCGCCGGGCGGTCGAGGATCTGCGATCGGAGGGCGTACGCGTCCTGTTCGGCCCCGACGACGACTGGGAGCCGCTCCCGCCCGGCCAGAACGACCCTCGCTGCTTCCCGTGGCTGCGGGCGTTGGACCTGGCTGAGGATTTGACATCAATCGATCGAAGCGTTCCGATGAGGTCATGACCAAGTGGCTCCTGGTGTTGATCTTGGCGGCGGGCGGAACGCCCGCGCACGGTAGTGACCCGCTGAAGGGAATGACCCTGGCCGAGAAGGTCGGCCAGATGATCGTCTCCTATGTGTACGGCGACAGCGCCACGGCGCCGAGCGCCGCCGACGCCGCCGCCAACCAGGCGATGTTCGGCGCCGACGTGACCACGGCCGCCCAGGCCGTCGCGAAGTATCACCTCGGCGGCGTCATCTACTTCACGTGGAGCCACAACCTCGGCAGTCCCACCCAGATCGCCGCCCTCTCCAACGGCCTCCAGCGCGCCGCGATGGCCGACACCGGCATCCCGCTGCAGATCAGCACCGACCAGGAAGGTGGCGTCGTCAACCGCATCGGCGCCCCGCTGGCGATCTCCCCGGGCAACATGGCGCTGGGCGCGACCTTCGACCCGCGCACCGCCGAGCGCGCCGCGAAGGTCAGCGGCGAGGAGCTCAAGGCGCTGGGCATCAACGTCGTCGACGCCCCGGTGGTCGACGTCAACACCAACCCCCTGAACAGCGCCGACGGCGTCCGCTCGTTCAGCGACCGCACTCACCACGTCACCAATTTCACGACAAAGGCCATAAAAGGGTACGAGAGCGCAAAGATCGGGACGCAGGCCAAGCACTTCCCAGGGCTGGGCGACACCACGGTCAACACGGACAACGGCGTAGCGGTCACCGACGAGTCTCGTCAGCAGATCCTCAGGACCCACATCCCGCCGTTCAGGGCAGCGATCCAAGCGGGCGCCGAGAGCATCATGGCCGCCCACATCATCGCCCCGGCGCTGGACCCCTCGAACAAGCCGGCGAGCCTCTCCAAGCCGATCATCACCGGCCTGCTGCGCAACACCCTCCACTTCAACGGCGTGGTGATCACCGACGCCCTGGAGGCGGCCGCCCTCGAGGACTACACCGACCAGCAGATCGTCCTCGACGCGGTGAACGCCGGCGTCGATCAGCTCCTCATGCCCCGCAACGTGCCGCTGGCTATCCAGACCCTCCTCGACGCGGTCGCCACCGGCGCCGTCACCGAGCACCGCATCGACCAATCGGTGCGCCGCATTCTCAAGACCAAGACCTATGACGCGTACGTCCCGGAGACGCCCACCGTAGGCACCCCCGCCCACCAGGCAGTGATGGCCGACGCCGCCGCCCGCTCGATCACGGTGCTCCGCAAGGCTGCCCTCCCGATCCAGCCCACCCAGAGCGTCCTGGTCACGGGTTGGGGCGTGTCCACCACCACCAACCTCGCCGCGGCCCTGGGGGCCACGCGCTTCTACACCGGCTCCCCGTCCGACGCCGTCATAGCCCAGGCCGTAGCAGCGGCCGGCCAACACGACGTCACGGTCGTCACCACCTACAACGCCTGGTCCGACCCCACCCAGCAACGCCTCGTCGCGGCCCTCCTGGCGACCGGGAAGCCCATCGTCGTCACCGCCGTCGGCGCGCCCTACGACCTCGCCTACTTCCCGACCGCCGAAACCTACGTGGCCGCCTACGGCTACCAGCCCGTCTCCACCACCGCCCTGGCCGCCGTCCTCCAGGGCAAGGCCCCCGCCACCGGCCGTCTCCCGGTCACGATCGAAGGCCTGTACCCCTACGGCAGCGGCCTGTCCGAAAGGCGCTAGGAACCGCCCCCGCCACCGGCCTAGCCTGGCCGGACATGGACCTGCTGGAACGCGCCGACGAGCTCGCGACCCTGACCAGGCTGCTGGCCGAGACGTCGGCGGGCGGCCGTGTCGCCGTGCTCAGCGGCGAGGCCGGCGCCGGCAAATCCACGCTCGCGGCCGCGTTCGCCGAGACCGCCGGCCCGCGTGCGCAGGTTCTCTGGGGCGCCTGCGACCCGCTGCTGACCCCACGCGCCCTCGGCCCACTGCACGACATCGCCCGCGCGCTGGGCGGCCGCCTTCGCGAGCGCATCGTGGACGGCCCCCGCGCCGAGGTCTTCGACCTGTTCCTCGAGGCGCTCGACCGCCCGCCGCAGACGGCCCGCCCAGTCGTCGTCCTGGAGGACCTCCACTGGGCCGACGAGGCGACGCTCGACATGGTCGCGTTCCTCGGCCGCCGTCTCGCGCTGTGCCGGGCGCTCCTGCTCGTGACGTACCGCGATGACGAGATCGGCCCCGACCACCGCTTGCGAAATGTCCTGGCCGGACTCCCGCCTGCCCTCTCGCGGCGGGTGACTCTCCCGCCGCTTTCCCGGGCGGCGGTCGCGGAGCTCGCGCAGCGTGCCGGTCGCGCCACCCCCGGCGTGTACGAGATGACCGGCGGCAATCCGTTGCTGGTGACCGAGGTTCTGGCCGCCGAGGCCGAGGGCATCCCGCCGACCGTCCGCGATCTGGTGCTCTCCCGGCTGGCCTCGCTCGGTGAGCCGGCCCGCGACGTGGCCGGCCTCGTCTCGGTGGTGCCCGCTCACGCCGAGTCCGACCTGCTGCGGGGTCGTGCGGGGGCAGTCGACGAATGCCTGGCCCGCGGTGTTCTCACCACGAGCGGCGACGGCGTCGCCTTCCGGCACGAGCTGTTGCGCCGGGCGGTCGAGGAGGCCCTTTCTCCCGTACGCCGAAAGGCCCTGCACGCCGAGGTTCTGGCCGCCCTGACGACGATGCCGGGAGTCGACCCCGCGCGCCTGGTGCACCATGCGCACCACGCCGGCGACGCCGAGGCCGTCCTCCGGTGGGCCCCGATCGCCGCCCGCCGTGCCGCCCAGCTCGGCGCCTACCGGCAGGCCGCCGCGCACTACTCGGCCGCCCTGTCGCTCGCCGCCGACCGCCCGGCCGACGAACGAGCCGAACTGCTCGAGGAGCACTCGCTGGCCGCCTACCACGCGGGCCTCGGCGTCGACGCGATCGAGGCCCGCCGGTCCGCGCTGCGCCTGCGCGAGGATCTCGGCGACCCACTGCGCGTCGGCGACGACCTGCGCTGGATGGCCCGGCTGAGCTGGTGGAACGGTCGCCCCGACGACGCCCGTGAGTACTGCTGGCGTGCGGTCGGCGTGCTCGAGGCCGCGCCGCCCGGCCCGGAGCTGGCCGCCGCGTACAGCCACGTGTCGCAGCTGTACATGCTGGCCAACGAGGAGTCGCCGGCGATCGAGTGGGGGCGCCGGGCACTCGAGCTGGCCCGCCGCGCCGGCGACCGGGACACCGAGGTCCACGCCATGGTCAACATCGCGTCGGCCCGGCTCCAGCGCGACGACCCGGCCGGCGTGACCGGCCTGCGGGAGGCGTTCGACCTGGCCGTCGCGGCGGGCCTCGACGACCACGCCGGGCGCGCCCTGGTCAACCTCGGCACGATCGCGGTCGACCGCTACGCCCTCGACCTCGCCGAGCAGACCTTCGAGCGGGTGCTGCCGTTCCTGACCGCCCGTGATCTCGACGGCTACGTGCGGCACGTGCTCGGCCACCGGGCGCGGGTCGGGCTGGCCCGCGGCGACTGGGCGACCGCGACCGACGACGTCGAGCAGGCGATGAGCGGCACCCCGGTGCCGGGCGCCTATCTCGTGCCGGCCCTGAGCGTGCGAGCGGTGCTGCGGGCGCGCCGCGGCGAGCCCGGCGCCCGCGAGGACGCCACGCTCGCCGCCGAGCGTGGCTACCGCGCCGACGAGATCCAGTTCGTCGGCCCGGCCGCGATCGCGCTGGCCGAGCTGTGCTGGCTGGAGGGCGACCTGGAGCGGGCGCGGGCCGAGGCGCGGCACGGACTGGCGGTGGCCGGACAGGCCGGGCATCCGTGGTTCCTCGGCGAGCTGGCGTTCTGGCTGTGGCGCGCCGGTGGCGAGGTTCCGCCGCCGGCGGCCTCGGCCTCGGCCGAGCCGTTCCGGCTGATGGTCGTGGGGGAGTGGCGGGCCGCGGCCGACGAGTGGGAGAAGCGCGGCTGCCCGTACCTGCGGGCCGAGGCGCTCTGCGCGGGCGATGCCGGCGCGACCGCCGAGGCGCTACGCATCTACGACCGGCTTGGTGCCGTGCGACCGGCCCGGCGGCTGCGCGGTGAACTGCGCGAGCGCGGGCTGCCGGTGCCGCGCGGCCCGCGCCCGGCCACGGCCGCCGATCCGACCGGGCTGACCGGCCGCCAACGGGAGGTGCTCGCGCTGATCGCCGAGGGACTGAGCAACGCCGACATCGCGGCCCGGCTCACGCTGTCGGCAAAGACGGTCGATCACCACGTGTCGGCGGTGCTCGGCAAGCTTGGCGTACGAAATAGGGGTCAAGCGGCGGCCGAGGCCCGCCGGAGAGGCCTAAGTTAGGGAGCTTTCCCCATGTGGGGACCGGTCATGATTCCTAGCGTCGTCGGCATGACCGAACTTGTACTCGACGGCCTGAAGGCCAAGCAGCAGAAGACCTGGGCCAGCGGCGACTACAGCGCCGTGGCCGCGCTCATCCAGCCGATCGCCGAGGAGCTCGCGCAGGCGGCCGACCTCTCGGCCGGCGCGACGGTGCTCGACATCGCGGCCGGCTCCGGCAACGCCTCGCTCGCGGCGGCCCGCTGCGGATGCCGGGTCACCTCCACCGATTACGTCACCGGCCTGCTCGACCGCGGCCGGGAGCGGGCCGGCGCCGAGCACCTGCCGATGGACTTCGACATCGCCGACGCCGAGAGCCTGCCGTATGCGGACGCCTCCTACGACGCCGTGATCTCGGTGGTCGGCGCGATGTTCGCCCCCGACCAGGAGAGAGTCGCGGCCGAGATGACCCGGGTCTGCCGGCCGGGCGGCACGATCGCCATGGCCAACTGGACCCCGGAGGGCTTCATCGGCCACATGTTCCGCACGGTGGGCCGCCGGGTTCCGCCGCCGCCCGGCATCCGCGGCCCGGTCGAATGGGGCAGCGAGCCGCGCATCCGCGAGCTGTTCGGCGACCGGGTCACCGACCTGCGGATCGTGCCGCGCACGTTCGTCTTCCGCTTCGCGTCGCCCGAGCATTTCGCCGACTACTTCCGCACCAACTACGGCCCGACGCTGAAGGCGTTCGAGGCGCTCGGCCCCGACGGTGGCAAGCCCCTCTACGACGACCTGGTCGCCCTGGCCGCCGAGCACAACGTCGCCACCGACGGCACCGCGAAGATCCCCTCCGCGTACGTGCAGGTGCTTGCTACTCGGCGCTAACCAGTCTCTTCCAATGGGGTGGTGGTGAGCCGGTTCGGCGTGGCGGCGCCGAACCGGCGGTGCACCGCCGTGCCCTCGAGAGCCGCCGTCACCGCGGCGACGCTGCCGGAGGCGAGCTTCTCGATCTCGGCGCGCATGACCGGGGTGGCAAGCTTCGCCAGCCCGTGCATCTCGATCTCGGTGCGGTAGGTCACCGCGGTCCCGTCGGCCGCCGGCCCGAGCGTGACCGTGTCGACGCAGGTGGCGCCCTCGCTGCGGCCGTGGAAGACGAGCCGCCCGGGCTCGGCCGCGATCAGCGTGTAGGTCAGCTCGGCGGTCACCCCGAACAGCTTGCGGACGTGCCGCCAATGCGCGCCGGGCGCGATCGGCCCGGCGCCGAGGCGGTGGGTCGCCAGGGCCGAGGGGTCCCATTCCTGGGCGTTCGCGAAGTCCCGCAGGTACGCCAGCACGGCGCCCGGGGCTGCGGTCACGGCGAACATGCGCTCCACGACGATCATCGGTCCCCCAGGGCGTCGGCGTGCTGTCCCAGCGTAATGGCAGCTTCTGATCAGTGCCCTGTGTTTCGCCCGTGCGGCCGACATGACTATCGATATCGATCGAAGCGTCTCACGAACCTCTTCTGCCACGGCGTCTCCACCGCGTGCGGGTGGTACTGCTCCCGCACGTATCCGACCGCCTCGGCGGCCGGCACGCCGTCCAGCACCGCGAGGCAGGCCAGCGCGGTTCCGGTGCGCCCACGGCCGCCGCCGCAGGCGATCTCGACCCGCTCACCCCCGGCGCGGCGCAGGCTTTCGACCAGGACCTCATTCAGGTACGCAGGGTCGGCCGGCAAACGGAAATCGGGCCACGGCACCCACCGCGTCTCCCAGCCGAACTCCGGAGGCTCAACGCCCAGGAGGTAGACCCCGAACGTCGGCGGGTGCCCGGACGGCATCGGGTCGCGCAGACCTCGCCCGCGCACCAGCCGCCCCGACGGCAACGCCAGCACCCCCGGCTCCCCGGTCCGCCAAAGCTGCTCGATCCGCACGCCACCATCCTGCTACAGTCCCGCCCATGTACAACCTCAGCGAGCGACGCCGGCGATCAGACGACCGCCGCTGAGTTGTGCCCTTCTCCCGGCGGGTCGATCCCGCCGGTGAGTCTGAGGTGACATGCCGGTCGACCCGTCTCCCGCGCGTACCGTCGATGGGTTTGCCGATGAATCTCGAAGCTCTGCTCGCCGACCGGCTCGCGGCGGCCTTCGCCGCCGTGGCCGGAAGCGCCGTGGACCCGCTGGTCCGGCAGTCGCAGCATGCCGATTTCCAATCGGGCGCCGCGCTCGCGCTCGCCCGGCGGCTCGGCCGCCCGTCGCGGGAGATAGCGATCGAGGTGGCTCACCAGGCCGACCTGGCCGGCCTGGCCGATGTCGAGGTGTCCGGCCCCGGCTTCATCAACCTCGATGTCGGCGACGCCGTGCTGGCTGCCGCGGTCGACGCGCTCGACGACCGGCTGGGCGTCCCGCCGGTCGCCGCCCCCGAGCGCATCGTGATCGACTACTCCGGCCCCAATGCCGCCAAGGAGATGCAGGTCGGGCACCTGCGGTCGACGATCATCGGGGACGCGCTGGCCAGGATCCTCGAGTGGCAGGGCCACGACGTGATCCGGGTCAACCACCTCGGCGACTGGGGCACCCAGTTCGGGATGCTGATCGAGCACATGGTCGAGCTGGGCAGCGAGGAGGCCGAGCACTCACTGGCCGGCCTGACCGACTTCTACCGTGCCGCGCGGGTGAAGTTCGATGGGGACGATGAGTCGCCTTCAGTCCGTTCAAGGGTGGTGGCGGGGCGGTCGGATGGGTTCCGCACCCGGGCGAGGCTGCGGGTGGTGGCCCTCCAGTCGGGCGACGAGCTGTCCCGGGCGCTGTGGCGGCGATTGATCGAGCAGACCGAGCTGACCTTCCTCGACACGTACGCCCGGCTCGGCGTGACCCTGACCGGCGACGACTTCGTCGGCGAGAGCTTCTACCAGGAGCAGCTGGCGTCCGTTGTGGAGGATCTCGCCGCGCAGGGGCTGCTGGTGGAGAGCGAGGGCGCGCTCTGCGTCTTCCCGCCCGGCTTCACCGGTCGCGACGGCGAGTCGCTGCCGCTGATCGTGCGCAAGAGCGACGGCGGTTTCGGGTACGCGGCGACCGACCTCGCCGCTCTGCGGCACCGGGTGCGCGCACTCGGCGCGGACCGGATCCTCTACGTGGTGGGCGCGCCGCAGCGGACCCACTTCCGGATGGTCTTCGCGGTGTGCCGGGCCGCGGGCTGGCTGCCCTCCACGGTGACCGCCGAGCACATCGAGTTCGGCTCGATCCTGGGCGCCGACGGCAAGATGTTCAAGACCCGGGCCGGGGACAACGTGCGGCTCGCCGACCTGCTCGACGAGGCCGACAGCCGGGCGACGGCCCCGCCCGTGGGCATCGGCGCGATCAAGTACGCGGATCTGTCCGGCGACCGGCGCTCCGACTACGTGTTCGACTGGGACCGGATGCTCGCGTCCACCGGCAACACCGGGCCGTACCTGCAGTACGCGTACGCGAGAATTCGCTCGATCTTCGCGCGCGGCGCCTTCGATCTCGGGCCGGTCGTGCTGACCGCGCCCGCCGAACGGAGGCTCGCCCTGGCCCTGCTGGGCTTCGAGCCCGCCGTGATGGCCGCCGCCGGCCTGCGGGAGCCGCACCGGCTCGCGTCCTATCTGCATGATCTCGCGGTCGCGTTCTCCGGCTTCTACGAGACGTGCCCGGTCCTGCGGTCGTCGGGCGAGACGCGGGCGAGCCGGCTCACGCTGGCCGACCGGACCGCCCGCACGCTGGCCCTCGGCCTGTCCCTGCTCGGAATCGATCTTCCCGATGTGATGTAGGAACCGAGATGGTGCCGTTCTTCAACGTCGATGCGTCGGCGGTTAGGGTGCGTTCAGGCGCGCCTCACCAGGCGCGTGTTCCCGTTCTGAAAGGTTCGTGATGACTCCTCCCGCCGGTGTATCGCGGCGCACGGTTATCGCCGCCTCCGCGGCCGCGGCCGCGGCGCCCCTCGCGTTCTCGGATGCCGCGCAGGCCCACGGCAAGGGCGGCGGCCACGCTCCGGCCCCGGAGACCTTCCACCTCACCGTGCTGGGTACCTCCGATACGCATGGAAACGTGTACAACTGGGACTACTACCGGGACGCCGAGTACGACGACAGCGCGCACAACGACGTCGGCGTGGCCAAGCTCGCCGCGCTGGTCAACAAGCTCCGCAAGGAGGCGACCGGGGCGACGCTGGTGCTCGACGCCGGCGACACCATCCAGGGGACGCCGCTGGCCACCTACTACGCCAAGCAGGAGCCGATCACCACGACCGGCGAGAAGCACCCGATGGCGCGCGCCATGAACGTCCTGCACTACGACGCGGTGACGCTGGGCAACCACGAGTTCAACTACGGGCTGCCGCTGCTGAACCTGTGGATCCGTCAGCTCGGCTTCCCGGCCCTCGCCGCGAACGCGGTCAGCGCCAAGACCGGGAGGCCGGCCTTCACCCCGTACGTGATCAAGAAGGTTTCGCTCGGAAAGCACGCACCCACGTTGCGCGTCGGCATTCTGGGGCTCACCAACCCGGGCGTCGCGATCTGGGACCGGGCCAACGTCGAGGGCAAGCTGGAATTCCTCGACATGGTGGCCACCGCGGCCAAGTGGGTGCCGGTCATGCGGCGCTGCGGCGCCGACATCGTGCTCATCTCGGCGCACGGCGGCGACTCGGGCACCTCGAGCTACGGCCCCGAGCTGCCGAACGAGAACCCGGCCGCGCTGATCGCCCAGAACGTGCCCGGCATCGATGCGATCCTGTTCGGCCACGCCCACCTGGAGATCCCGCAGCGGTTCGTGACCAACACGGCCACCGGTCAGCAGGTGCTCATGTCCGAGCCGTCGAAGTGGGGCCAGCGGCTCACCAAGATGGACTTCGACCTGGTCCGTGAGCACGGCAAGTGGAAGATCACCACCAAGGCCTCGACCACGCTGAACACCAACACGGTCGACGCCGACCCGGCGGTGCTCGCGGTGACCAGGGCCCAGCACGCCAAGACCGTCGCGTACGTCAACCAGATCGTCGCGCAGTCCACGGAGGAGCTGTCCGCGGCCACCTCGCGCTACGAGGACACCCCGATCCTCGACTACATCAACAAGGTGCAGACCGACACGGTCGTGGCGGCGCTGGCCGGTGGCGCGTACGGAAATTTGCCCGTTTTGTCGATCGCGGCGCCGTTCAGCCGCACCGCGGTGTTCCCGCAGGGCGACGTCAAGATCAAGGACGTAGCCGGGCTGTACATCTACGACAACACGCTCGAGGCGGTCGTGCTGACCGGCGCCGAGGTGAAGGCGTACCTGGAGTACTCGGCGAAGTACTTCGTGACGCTGGCCCCGGACGCCCCGGTCGACCCCAACACGATCAGCGACCCGAGCGTGCCCGACTACAACTACGACACGCTCTCCGGCGTCGACTACGACATCGACATCAGCAAGCCGGTCGGATCGCGGATCACCCGCCTCCAGATCGACGGCGCCGACGTCGACCCGGCGGCCCAGTTCGTGGTGGCGGTGAACAACTACCGGCGCTCGGGCGGCGGCAACTTCCCCGGCATCGTGAAGACGCAGGTCTACAACGAGCAGAAGGAGATCCGCCAGCTGCTCATCGACTGGGCCCAGGCGAAGGGCGCCATCAACCCGGCCGACTTCTTCGTCAAGAACTGGCAGCTCGTCCGCGCGGGCGTGCCGATTCAGTTCTGACGCACGGCTTTGACGGTGCCGTCGCCGTCCGCGAGGACGGTGACGGTGCCGCTCTTGCCGGTGCTCAGCGTGACGTCGCACGCGTACGCGTCGAGCCCGCCCGCCGCCTTCTGGTTCATGGCCGTGCAGTCGGCGGCGGTGATGCGAACGCCCTTCGCCGCCGGCGCGGACCTCAGCTCGCCCTCGATCGTCTTCTCCACGGCGCTCTGCCGGACGTTCAGCAGCACCCTCAACCCCACGTTCAGAGCGACCAGCGACAAGACCGACGTCACCAACAAGGTCACGCCGAAGGCGATCCAGTACGGATGCTGCCGCTGCCGCGCACGTTTGGCCTTGCCGGCGCGCCGAGCCGCGGGAATGACCCCGAACGGGCCGGTGAAGAACGTCCACGCCGCCACCGGACCCCACGACGGCGTCGGACGGGTCGCGGCGTGGATGAGCTCCGGGTGGGGAACCATCAGACCGCCGTACTGATAGGGCGGCGGTTGGGTCGGGTCGTACGGGAGCTGCGTGGTCATCGAGCGGGTGCCTTTCGGTTGCCGGACCCGCCCCATCGGCAGGCCCGGCCCCGACTTGAGACTCAGTCGCCGTCGTTCTGGCGTACCGGCACCTGCATCTCGGTGACCCACTTGTCGAACTCGCCCGGCGGGCAGTCGAGGTAGACCTCGCGCGCGAAGCCCGGCTCGACCGTGCGGTAGCCGTTGTCGTCGATCCACGTGGCGATCTTCTGGCCGGTGCGGAACGCCTCGGACATCGAGCCCTCGTGCAGCGCCGTCGCCGCCTGCTCGACCGCCGGCATGACCACCACGTCGAAGCCCGCGTCGTCGCCCACCTCGGCTTCGCCGATCGGGAACGCCGCGTGCACGGTGATCGTCTCGTCGCCCGGCCCGGTCGGCGCGGGCAGGTAGTACGCGATCGGCGCCGCGCACATCGCCACGCCGGCCTTCTCCATCAGCTCCATCAGCCGCGGATAGAGCGGCGTGAGGTTCTCGCCGATGGAGTTCGGGTCGTCGTAGCTGGTGGCGGTCGCGGACAGCTCCGCGACCCGCAGTGCCGGAATTTCCTTGAGGATGACGTCTCCGGTGTCCATGTGCCCCTCGATCTCGATCATCCGGAGACGCGCGTCGACCTGGGCCAGGCGTACGTTGTCCCGCTGCACCTGGGCCTCCAGCTCGGCCCGCCGCAGGCGCAGCATGCCGCGCAACTCACCGACGTCGACCTTCTCCTCGATCACCGCCTGCACATGCTGGAGGGAGAAGCCGAGGTCCTTGAGGGCGATGATCCGGTTGAGGCGTTTCAGCTGGGCGGCCGTGTAGTAGCGGTAGCCGCTGTGCGGGTCGACGTGGGCGGGGCGGAGCAGGCCGATGGCGTCGTAGTGGCGCAGCATGCGCACCGACACCCGGCCCAGGCCGGCGAAGTCTCCGATACTGAACATGGTCCTCGTACCTTCCGGCCTGACACAGTGTCAGAGTCAACCCCCGGTGACGCCGGTCGGGTCGGTGGCCGGCGTCGTGGCGGGCGTCGTGGGCGGGGTCGTCGGCGGCGTCGTGGTCGGCTCGGTCGTCGGGGGAGTGGTGGTCGGCTTCGCGGTCGGCGTGGTGCTGGCCGACGCGGATGCGCTCGCCGAGGCCGAGGTGGCCGGGGCCGAGGTGGCCTTGCCCGTCGCGTTCGGCCGGCCGCGGGCCGTGGTCGTGCTGACCGACGGCTGGGGCGTGGGCGCCCCCGTCTCGTCCTGCTGCTGGGTCTCGGAGGGCGACAGGTTGATCGTGTTGTCGCCGACCGGGCTGTTGTCGGGGCGGAGGATGATCGCCATGGTCAGGCCGATCGCCAGCACGGCCATCGAGACGATCGCCACCAGCAGCGCGGTCTGGCTGCGCGGCGTCCGGCGCGACGGCGGCGGCACCGCGAGCGGCAGGTCGCGGGGCGCCGGGACGGCACGGGTCGGCGGCGCCGGGCTGAGCGGGGCGACCATGGTCGTGCCGGTCATCCGCTTCCAGTCGAGCGGACCTGCTGCCTCGAACGCGGCCTCGGCGAACGCGGACGCCGTCTCGAACCGGTCGTCCGGCTGCTTGGCCATGGCCCGGGCGATGAGGTCGCGCACCGCCGGCGGCACGTGCGCGGGCAGCGGCTCGGGCTCGTCTTCCAAGTGGCGCAGCGCCACCTGGAGCGCGTTGTCGCCGTCGAACGGCGGGTGCCCGGCTATGCAGTGATACGCCACCGCGCCGAGCGCGTAGATGTCGGTGGCCGCCGTGACCTTGCCCTTGGCGACCTGCTCGGGAGCCATGTAGAGGGCGGTGCCGACGATCGCGTTGAGCTGTGTGACGCTGGTCACTGCGGCCGACCGGGCGACGCCGAAGTCGACCAGCACGACCGCGCCGGTCGGCTTCACGATCAGGTTGCCCGGCTTGACGTCGCGGTGCACCACGCCGACCTCGTGCGCGGCGTGCAACGCGTCGGCCGCCTGCGCCACGATCGACATGGTCTCGGTGACGTCCATCGGGCCCTGGCGCACCCGGGCGGAGAGCGGCTCGCCCTCCACATACGCCATCACGAGGTAGGCGACCCGATCGTCGCTGTCTTCCTCGGCGCCGGCGTAGTCGTACACCTCGACGACGCCGGGGTGGCGGAAGGACGCCATCATCCGGGCCTCGCCGTAGAAGCGCGCCGAGAACTCGGGATCGGCCAGCATCGCGGTCTTGAGGACCTTGACCGCGATCACCCGGCCCAGCACCACGTCGGTGCCGCGCCACACTTCGCCCATACCGCCCGTGGCGATGCGCTCGTCCAACCGATACCGGTTGCCCAGGAGGTTCCCCGCAGACAGCACCGCCGGACCTTATCTAATCGGGTGGCACCAGCCACGCAAGCGAACGTTGCTCAACTCTACAGACGCCCCGCCTCTAGCGGGGGGCCAGCGGTGGCACCTTACGGCCCGCCGCCGAGTCGGTGATGAGCTGGGCCAGACGACGCTCACGCGTGTCCGCGCGCTTGGCGCTCACGACCCAGTGGGTCGCGGCCCGCCGGTAGTACGGAGTCTGTGTCGAGAACCACTCCCAGGCCCGCTGATCTGCGCGGAAACGGACGGTTTGCTCGGCGTCGAAGCCGACTTCGGCCTGCTCGTACGAGTAAGCGGGCGCCTGGTCGATCTTGCGCTCCTCGAAGGCCTTGAGCCCGGCCGGGTGCATGAGGCCTTGCTCGGTGAGCTCTGCGATCTTGGCCACATTGATCGCGCTCCACACGCTGGCCCGGCGCCGCGGCGTGAACCGCACCCGGTAGCTCCGCTCGTCGATCCGGCCGGCGATGCTGTCGATCCAGCCGAAGCAGAGCGCCTGCGCGATCGCCTCGGGGTGGGAGACGCCGGTGCGCCCCGTCCCCTTCTTCCAGTACCCGACGAACAACTCGGGCGCGGAGTCATGATTCGCCTCGAACCACGCGCGCAGATCGGCGGCCGTATCGAAGAAGAGTGCGTCCACGGCCACAGGCTAAGGGCCGCCGGGCGGCGAAGGGCTCCGCCCGACGGCCGGTTCTGACCAGTCCGGTTCTGCCCAGTCCGGTTCTGCCCAGGTTCTGCCCAGTCCGGTTCTGCCCAGTTCAGCGGTCGCCGGTGATGACGACCGCGGTCTGCGCCAGTTCCTGCTCCTCCTGGGCCGCCTGGCTGGCCATGGCGCGCCGGGCGTAGGCCGCGGCGGCCCAGCCCACCGCGACGCCGGCCAGCCCGACCACGGCGACCAGGCCCCACGGGGTGCTCTGGCGCCGGCCCGCGAGGGCGTCGGCGGCCGCGGATGCCCGCCGCCAGGCCTCACCGGCGAAGTTCTGGCCCTTGTCACCGGCCGCGGAGGCCGCGTTGGTGGCCGTCTCACCGGCGGACGACCAGGCGGACGACAGGTACTCCCATGCTTGATCGGCGGTTCGCTCGGCTTTGCTGCTCGTCGAGAACATCGTCTGTTTTCTCCTCCTGCGCTCGCCGTACCCCGTTCACCTGCCCGTATGCGCCATGCTGCAAACGTGTCCGCTGTGGACGCCATCACGTTTCGGAAACGACTGGACGGCCCCCGGTAGTCTTGACGCGGTTCACACGGGTCACTCAGGTGGCTAACAGGTTCGGGGCCTAACCTTTCGGTCAGTTTCACCGAACCTTTCGGGGGTAGTCTCGACTCCCCCCGGCGCAAGACCGTGTGCGGCGTTGCACTACGCTGCGTCGCGGCCCGCGCACAGAGGAGCTGAACGCCCGGCGATCCGGGCGGGTGGAGGGATTGGCGTGACGCTGTCGATAATGACGTCGACGCTTGCCGACGGTGTGGTGGAGGTTTCGCCCAGCGGCGAGATCGACGTGGAGAACGCATACGAGATCCGGGAGGCCGTGGCGGCGCAGCTTGCCGAGAGCCATCCCACTCGTATCGAGCTCAACATGCAGAACGTGACCTTCATCGACTCCGTAGGCATAAGCGCGCTCGTTGCCGCCTTCCAGCTCGCCGGGGTCAGTGACGTCAAGCTGATCGTCACCCGGCCGAGCCGGTTCGCGCACCGCCAGCTGTGGGTCACCGGCCTGCTGGGCCTGTTCGGCAACCCACAGCCGCACGGCGAGGCCGAGCGCGAGCAGCCCACCGTGTCGGCCTGAGCGCCCCCCAGGGGCTTCACAGGGCCGGCTTCACAGGGCCGGCTTCACAGGGCCGGCTTCGGCTTCACAGGGCCGGCTTCGGCTTCACAGGGCCGGTGAGTGCACCGCCACCGTTTCGAGGTTGAAGCGGACGTCGGAGGCCTCCACCGGGGCGCGTAGCGGCGTCACCACGGCGAAGTGCTCGGCCAGGGCCGCCAGGTCGGTCTGTGGCTCCAGCAGCTCGTCAGCGGCCTGCACAGCGGTCCGGACGAAGCCCTCGCCGGCCTCGGCGATGCTCATCTGCACCTGGCCGAACTGCGCGAGCGCGGCCCGCCGCAGCCCGCGGATCCCGTCCAGGTGCAGGTCGGGCACGTTGAGGTTGAAGACGGTGCCGGGCGCCGTGTGCTGCAGCGTCGGTATCAGCCGCACCGCCAGCTCGGCGGCGCTGCTCCAATGCCGCTTCTCGTCGTCGGCCTCGGTGATCACGTCCATCGCGGCGCCGCCGCTGCGCGTCGACGCCACCCGCGGGGAGAGCACGTCCAGCGACACGGCGAGGCCGTGCAGACCCGCGTACGAGCCGGTGAACGTCGCCCCGACGGTGCCGGAGTGCACGACGGCCGATCCCGCGTTGGCGCCCCGGTTGATGCCCGACAGGATCATCGTGGGGATCTCGCCGAACGCCTCCCGCAGGGCGAGCAGCACGATGTAGGCGGGTGACGCCGCGACCGCGTACGCCGGAATGTGCTTCGCCCCCGTGAGCTCGCGCTTGTGCAGAATGATCTTGCCGTGTTCCTCGATCGCGGTCATCGCGGCGCTGGAGCCGCTCGACTCGGTGACCGGCGCGGCCACGACCACGTCGTGCCCCTCCCGGGCGGCGGCCCGCGCCAGATAGCGGAGGCCGGGCGAGTCGATGCCGTCGTCGTTGGTGACCAGGATTCGTGTCATCGTGCCTTCTTGATCGGGGTGAGCCGGATGCGCTCGGTGAGCACCTGAACGGCGTCCAGGTGTCCCGTGCCGAGACCGTGCCGGGTGACGTTCAGGGCGCCGGCGGCCGCCCCGGTGCGGACCGCCTCGCTCATCTCGCCGCCGCGGGCGAGCACCGCGGCCACGCCTGCGGTCATCGAGTCGCCGGCGCCGCGGCCGTCGGTGAGGGTCAGCTTGGGCGTGCCGACCCGGTAGATCTCCTCGTTGATCATTGCCAGCGCGCCCGCGTCGGCGCGCGACACCAGCACCGCCTCGGCGCCGTCGTCATGCAGCTTGAGCAGGGCGTTGGTGAGATTCTTCTCGGAGTCGTCGGGGGAGAGGCCGTCGGCGATCAGCTCCTCGTGGCTGACCTTCACGACGTTGAGGCCGGCCGACAGCACCGCCTGGAGGTGGTCGCCGCACAGGTCGGCGATCACCTTGCAGCCGTTGGCCCGCAGGTCAGCGGCGAGGCGTCCGTAGACGTCGGGGCGGATGACCGAGGGGTGCGCCGGGCCGCTGAGGATGGCGATGCCGGCCCGCAGTCCTTCGGCCAGCGCCAGGTTGTAGAGCTCGTCCAGCTCGTGACGGGTCAGCGGCGCGCCGGCGATCTCGGCGATCGAGCGGCGCTGACCGTCCCGGCGGTCGTGCACGTACCAGCCGCTGCCGGTCTCACGCGGGACCGTGCGCAGCGTGACGCCCTTGAAGTCGAGCAGCGGTTTGAGGACCCGGCCGACCTCACCGCCCACGGCGCAGCAGAGGATCACCTCGGCGCCCAGCGAGGTGATCATGCGGGTCTGCCAGATGCCCTGTCCGCCCGGGTGCACGTGCAGCTCGGGCAGCTCGTGCTGCTGCTCGATAGTCACGGTGAGTTGAGGTGCAGGCGCGAAGACCATGACCCGAGCGTCGCTCATATCCGACATTGTCCACTTTTGCGGGCGGCATGGTCTGGCAAATGCCGCAAAAGCGATTAGAGCTCGAGCGCCTCGTTCGTGAGCTCGTGCAGGGCCTCGGTCAGCTCGGGGCGCGCCCGCAGCAGCTCTTCCAGGCGGACCCGCCACTTGCCGGCCTCGACGTCGCTCGCGTACCGGTCGCCGCCGGTCTCGACCAGCGCGGTGAGCAGTCGCTGCCGGGTGTCGGCGAACTGGCCGTAGATCTCGCTGCCGAGCCGGGCGAGCACGCGTGCCGCGAATTGCTCCGAGTGCGCGCTGCCGGCAGCGCGGACGAACGCGCGGGCGCCGTCCCAGGCAACGCGCGGTTGGTGGACGACCGACGGCGTCATGACTGAGTCCCTCCGTGATGGCATAACCACTCAGCGTAGTGAGATGGCCGATGTGTGATCAGCATGCCCGGGACCTGTGATGATCGCCATAGCCCGGTCACCAGCCGGCCGGGGCGCACCCGCCGCTCGCGCCGACCGGCTCCACCTGGAGCGTGGCGTGATCGATGTCGAACTCGTCGTGCAGCGCCTCGCGGGCCGTGCTGAGCACCGTGGCGAGCTCGGCCGCGGGCTCGAGGCTCAGATGCGCGGAGGCGACGTCCATGCCCGAGGTGAGCGTCCAGACGTGCAGGTCGTGAACGTCGCAGACGCCCGGGACGGCGGCCAGCCGAGCGCGGACCGCCGTGATGTCGAGGTGCTCGGGAGCGGCCTGCACGAGGATCCGGACGGCGTCGCGGCCCAGGGCGAACGTGCGCGGGAGGATCATGAGGGCGACGATCACGGCGACGATCGGGTCGGCGTACGACCAGCCGGTGAGCCCGATGACCACGGCGGCCACGATGACTCCGACCGAGCCGAGCAGGTCGCCGACCACCTCGAGGTAGGCCCCGCGGACGTTGATGCTCTCCTTGGCGCCCGAGCGCAGCAGCGCGAACGCGACCACGTTGACCGCCAGGCCGCCGGCCGCCACGATCAGCATTGCCCCGGCCGGCACCTCCGGCGGGTCGGTGAACCGGCGCACCGCCTGCACCAGCACGAACCCGGCCACCGCGGTGAGCAGGGCGGCGTTGGCCAGCGCGGCCAGCACCTCGAGGCGGTAGAGCCCGAAGGTGCGGTGGGAATCGGTGGCGGCGCGCCCGGCCGCGGTGATCGCGGCGAGCGCCATGGCGATGCCGAGCACGTCGGTGAACATGTGCCCGGCGTCGGAGAGCAGCGCCAGCGAGCCGGTGGCGATCGCGGCGGCCGCCTCGACCAGCATGAAGGCCGCCAGCAGCCCCGCCGCCCACCACAGGCGGGCACGATGACGGTCGCCGGCGCGCAGCGCCTGCCCACCGTGGTCGTGTCCGGCTCCCATGTACCCAACCCTCCGTCGCGGTGACCCGCATCGGCCAATGTATGAGTACATCGCTATATGTGCAAGCCGAACCGCAGGGGATCCGGCGGGGTATGCAATCACTGACAACCCACAGCTCCGCCTGGAAAGGGATGATCCGTGTCCAGACGTACTCTCGCGATTGTCATCTCCATGCTGCTGGCCGTCACCCTCGGCGCGCCGCCGGCAGCCGCGCATTCCCGACATTCCGACGTCCTGAAGGCGTTCCCGCTCCCCAACGGTTTCCAGCCGGAGGGCATCGCCATCGGCGAGCGGCCGTACGCCTACTTCGGTTCCCGCCTCGACGGCGACATCCTCCGGGTCAGCCTGGTCACCGGCGAGCGCCGCGTGATCACCCAGGGGCCGGGCACCCCGTCGCTCGGCCTCAAGCTCGACAAGCAGGAGCGACTCTTCGTGGCCGGCGGCAGCGGCGGCAACGCCCGCGTCGTCGACACCCGCAACGGCAAGGTGCTCGCGTCCTACACGCTGCGGACCGCCCCGTCCTTCATCAACGACGTCGTCCTGACCGGCGACGCCGCCTGGTTCACCGACTCCACCAACCCGGTCCTGTTCAAGCTCGCTCTCGGGAAGAAGGGCAAGCTGCCCGGCCGGGCGGTCCGGGTGCCGATCACCGGCGACCTGGTCTACGCCACCGGCAACAACGCCAACGGCATCGCCGAGACCCCGGACGGCAAGGCGCTGATCGTGGTGCAGTCCAACACCGGCCGGCTGTTCAAGGTCGGCTACTCCGGCAAGTCCCAGGAGATCGACCTCGGCGGCCGGAACGTGCTCAACGGCGACGGCCTCTGGCTGCGCGGCAGCACCCTCTACGTCGTGCAGAACCGACTCAACCTGATCACCAAGATCCAGCTCAACAAGGACGCCACGAAGGGCAAGGTCGTCTCCAGCACCACCGACAAGGCGTTCGACGTCCCCACCACGATCGCCGAGTACGGCAAGCGCCTCTACCTGCCCAACGCGCGCTTCACGACCCCGGCCACCCCCGACACCACCTACGACGCGGTCAGCGTGCCGATTTTCTAGGAGACCTGGCCCGTAGCCGGCACCCAGTCGGCCCTCGTGCCGACCGTGGTCAGGCGCTGGGTGGCCCGGGACAGGGCGACGTAGAGGGTGCGGATCCCGGCCGGGTCAATGGTCAGGGACGCCGGCTCGACCAGCACCACCGCGTCGTACTCCATGCCCTTGGCCTCCAGCGCCGTGACCACCTGGACCCGCTCGGGCAGGCCGGCCACCCACGCGGCCATCTCGTCGCGCCGCAGCACTGGCGTGATCACCCCGATCGTCCCGTCGACCTCGGTCAGCTGCTTCTCGGCGAGCTCGCGCACCAGGCCGGGCAGCCCGGCCCGGTCGGTGACCACGTCGACCGGGTCCACGCCGGTGCTGCGCACGGCCGACGGCAGCGGGAGGTCCGGCATGATCGTCCGGATCACCCGGGCGGCCACCGCGAAGATCTCCGACGAGTTCCGGTAGTTCGTGGTCAGCGCGTAGCTGTTGCGCTTGCGGGAGCCGAGCGCGCGGTCGCGGGACCGGTCGAGCTCGGCGGGGTCGCCGGCCCACGCGGTCTGCGCCGGGTCGCCCACGATCGTCCAGGACGCGTACTGCCCACGGCGGCCGATCATCCGCCACTGCATCGGCGAGACATCCTGCGACTCGTCGACCACGACGTGCGCGTAGTCGCGGTAGTCGTCGTCGCGCTGCACCTGCTGGGCGCGGGCGGCTGCCTGACGGTCCGCGTACGTGCTGACCTCCTGGATCCCGTCGCGTACGTGGAACGGGTTCTTGGTCTTTTTCTGCGGCTGCCGGGACCGTCCGAGGATCTCGTCGAGCTCGTCCAGCAAGGCGACGTCGGCGATCGTCGGGACATCGCCGAAAGTCCCCTGCAAGGTCGCGATCTCCTCGCGGGAGAGCAGGCCGTTGGCATACTTGCGGAGCCGCCCCGGATCGGCCAGCCAGCGCAGCACCCGCATCGGCGTGAAGCGCGGCCACCAGGCCTTGAGGAATTCCCGGAAGTCGGCGCGGTCGGCCAGCTCGGCCTCGAAGTCGGCCTTCTCCGGCAGACCGCTGACCTTGTGCTGGCGCGCCTGGGCCCAGAGCGCGTCGAAAACGCGGTCGAAGCCGTGGCCACGCACCTCGTTGCGGCGCGCGCCCCGCGGCAGCGCCCGGCGCCGGATCGCGTCCAGCTCCTGCGCGTCCAGCCGCAGCAGCGTGCCCCGGTAGAGCAGGCGCAGCTCGTCGGGGCCGCCCGGGACGCCGTCGTGCGAGGCCCGTTCGAGCACCCGCCTCATCCGCAGCGAGCCCTTGATCGCCGCGACCGGCCCGCTGTCGACCCGGGTGGCGTCGTAGCCGACCACCAGCGAGCCGAGTGAGCGCAGCGTCGCGGTGTCCTCGCCGAGCGAGGGCAGCACCGTCGCGATGTAGTCGACGAAGACGCCCGACGGCCCGACCACCAGGATGCCGCCGCCGGCGAACCGGTTGCGGTCCGAGTAGAGCAGGTACGCCGCGCGGTGCAGCGCGACGGCCGTCTTGCCGGTGCCGGGCCCGCCGGTCACGATGGTCACCCCGGAGGCGGGGGAGCGGATCGCCTCGTCCTGCTCGCGCTGGATGGTCGCCACGATGTCGCGCATGCCGCGGCCGGTCGCCTTCGACAGGCTGGCCAGCAGCGCGCCGTCGCCGACGATCCGCATCCCGGGCGGCGCGGCGTCGGGGTCGAGCAGGTCGTCCTCGATCCCGATGACCGTCTCCCGGCTCGACTGGATCATGCGGCGGCGCACCACGCCGAGCGGCTCGGCGGCGGTGGCCCGGTAGAAGGCCGCAGCGGCGGGCGCCCGCCAGTCGACGACCAGCGGCTGCGCGCTCTCGTCGCGGATGCCCATCCGGCCGACGTAGTGGGTCGCGCCGGTCTTGAGGTCGAGGCGGCCGAAGACCAGGCCCTCGTACTCGGTGTCGAGGGCGTGCCGGCGGCGGGCCGCGTGGAAGACCATCGCGTCCCGCTCGACCAGCGCGCCGTACGTGCCGACGCCGGCCAGCTGGTATCCCTCTTTCTCGGCGCGCGACGCATTCCGGCGCAGCTCGGTGAGGCGGGTGTAGACCTGGTCCACGTGCTGCTGTTCGACCGCGATCTCTTGCTGGAGGACGGTGGGGTCGCTCAAGGTTCTCCCTGCTTCAAAAAGGGGGCAATCGAACTTACTCCCCGGAGGTGGGTCCTTGACAGGCGGGTCGCGATGCGGATACTTAAGCAAGTGCTTAACCAATCGCTCGACCTCATGTATGCGGCCCTCGCCGACGGCAGCCGCCGCACGATGGTCGACCGGCTCAGCCGGGGCCCCGCTTCCGTAAAAGAGCTGGCCGCCCCGCTGAAGATGTCGCTGCCGGCCGTGCTGCAACACCTGCGCGTGCTGGAGGAGAGCGGCCTGGTCCGCTCCGAGAAGGTCGGTCGCGTCCGCACCTGCCGCCTGCAGCCCGAAGCGCTGCAGGCCGCCGAGCAGTGGATCGCCGACCGGCGGGCCGGATGGGTGAGCCGCCTCGACCGCCTCGAAGAATTCCTGAACGGAGAAGAGCAGTGACCGATCGTTCCGCCCTGCATGACACGTTCCGCCTCGACCGGCATTTCGACGCCGCGCCCGGCCGGGTGTTCCGCGCGTTCGCCGACCCGGAGGCCAAGGCCAAGTGGTTCGGCGTGCCGTCCACGACGAAGAACGCGTCCTTCGACTTTCGCGAGGGAGGCCGGGAGGTCACCGAGACCACCTTCGACAACGGCACGCAGTTCGGCTACTACTCGACCTATACCGACATCGTGCTCGACGAGCGGATCGTCTACACGTACGAGATGACCATGAACGGGCAGCGCATCTCGGTCTCGGTGGCCACGATCGAGCTGCGCGCGAGCGCCACCGGCGGCACCGACTTCACCCTCACCGAGCAGGGCGTCTACCTCGACGGGCTGGACAATCCGGGGCAGCGCAAGCAGGGCACCGAGGAGCTGATGGACGCCCTGGCCAAATCCCTCTAGGCGGCCTGGCCCTCGACGCGGCCGGCCTTGCGCGCCCGCTTGACCCGCCACTGCCGGTCGCCCCGGGTGCTCGCGCCGGCCCGCTCGACGATCCCCGCCAGAACCGCGGAGACCGCGGCGTGCCGCTCGAGGATCAGCATGTGCCCGGCGCCGGGAAACACGGTGAGCTCGGTGCCGGGCAACGCCTCGGCGATCCCCTCGGCGCACGGCGGTGGCGTCAGCCGGTCGCGGTCGCCGACCAGCACGGCGGCCGGCACGTCGCCCAGCCGGGCGAGCGTGTCGAGCCGCTGCTGCTCGCCGATGGAGGCGCGGAAGCCGCCGATCGATCGCAGCGTCGTCCGGCTCACGCTGCGCATGGTCAGCCGGAGGGCGGCGTCCTCGTAGTCGTCGCCGAACAGCAGCCAGCGCAGCGGCAGCCGCAACGCCGGGATCAGCGCGCGGTGCGGACGCCAGTCGCCGGAGCGGGCCAGCACGCCCGCGCCGAACGTCTCGCCGGCCCGCATCAGCGCGGCCAGCCGGGGCGGCAGCCCGTACATCGTGTGGGCGGTCCCCTCCGCGGTCGTCGACACGAAGAGCAGCCCGGCGACCCGCTGCGCGAACTCCTCGGGGTGCCCGTGCGCGTACTCCATGATCGTCATGCCGCCCATCGAGTGCCCCGCCAGCACGACCGGCCCGGCGGGCGCCGTCTGCCGCAGCACTTCGGCGAGATCGTCCCCCAGCTGCCCCAGCGTCGCCGACCCGAGCCGGGTGGGCCCGGAGCCGCCATGCCCGCGGGCGTCGAAGGCGACGATCCGCGGCGGATCGGCGGTGTTCAGAAGAGCCGCGATCTGGTGTTGCCAGGTGCGCCGGCTGAGGCACCACCCGTGCAGCAGGACGACGGTGACCTGCGCGTCCTCGGGCCCCCACGTTTCCACGCAGAGGGAGACGCCGTCCGGCAGCGTCAGAGCGGACCGCTCGGACATGGGCACCTCCGCGAGTCGCACGGCCCCGTTGTACCCACGGGTAGCAATCATCACTCGTGATCGCCGTCACCGCCACCCTCCAAGGCTGATTTATGGCCATTTGCCCGACCGGTCGCAACCCACGCGTACGTCAGCATTCCGTGACTTGTCTCGCACTCCCTGTTCCCTCGGCCGAACTCGGCGAGAATTCCCTTCATGACCATCGACCCGTCGGCCCCGCAGCCCGCGCCGATCGCCAACGCCGCCGACGCGCTGGCCGAGTTGGTCGCCGGCAACAAACGCTTCGTCAGCAGCCGCCCCGAGCACGGCCACCAGGTCTCCGCGGCCGCCGCCGCATCGGGCGGTCAGCAGCCGCACGCGGTCGTCATCGGCTGCATCGACTCCCGGGTCCCCCTGGAAGCGATCTTCGACCAGACCTTCGGCTCCATCTGCGTGGTCCGCTCCGGCGGCCACGTGGTCGACCGCGCCGTTCTGGGCTCCGTGGGCTTCGCCGTGGCCAAGCTCGGCGTCCCCTTGATCATGGTCTTGGGCCACAAACGCTGCGGCGCCGTCCAGTCGACGGTCGACGCCCTCCGCACCGCCGACCGCCCCTCCGGCGACATCGGCTACCTGGTCGACCAGATCGCCCCCGCGGTCAGCTCGCTGGCTCTCGACGACCCGACGGTTGCCGACAAGGCCATGCGCACCCACGTAACCCGCACGGTCGCGCGCATGCGAGAGATCGAGGGCGTCGCAGAGGCGGTGGCAGCCGGGCGCGTGGACGTCGTGGGCGCGGTCTACGACCTCGACACCGGCTGGGTCGACCTTCTCCCCTAAAAGCCATATATCGTACGGGCTCAGCCCGGCCCCGCCTCCTCGCGTCAATGCCCGCCCGCGCCTCTTCTCCGGCGCCCGGGGGTGGCCCGCCCCGCCGCATCGTGGTCGGGCTCCGAGTGCGACCGCTTGCGCTCACCGGGTGGTTGCGCTGGGTTCGCCAAGGCGGGGGAGTCGGTGGCTGAGGGTGATGCCGCCGCTTCGGCCGCGTGCGTGGGCGCTCTGGGCGCGCGCTATAGCGGCGAGCGCGGCAGGTCGCCGTCATAGCTGCCGCCCGCGCTTCGCGCGATGGTGATTTCCTGTTCGCCGCGCGCGGCAACTCATCAAGGTCGCACTGCATGGGGGGTTTGTATGCTTGAGGGGGTTTTGCCGGGATCATGCCTTGGTGATCATCGGTGGGATGATGATCAGAGGGCGCGAAAAAGGCGCCTCCGGCAGTCCGGGGGCGCCTTTTGCGCAGATCAGGAGCCGGTGCTCAGCCCTCGAAGACGCCGGCGTCGACGAGGCGCTTCTCGGTCGAGGCCCAGCCGTGCTGCGGGTTGGCGGCCTCGAGGGACTCGAGCTCGGCGCGGATCTTGGCGCCGTGGCCGGCCGCGGCGAGGATGCGGATCTCCTCGATGAAGGCCTCGGAGTCGGTCTTGAGGTGCGCGGTCTTGCCGTTGGTCAGGTTGCGCACGTAGGCGAAGCGGCCGTTGGCAAGCGGGATGACGTATTTGTACTCACCGAGCACGCTCAGAGCGCCACCGGTGCTCTGGCCGGCGCGGACTGATGCGCGGGCGGTCTTCGAGGTGTTGGTCGCCACGGCGGTACTCCTTGAGAAGCAGAAAAAAGGCCGTAGCAACTCTACACGATGCCCCTGGTGCCGTGCCGTCCGAGCAGGTACGGGCGTTGAGAAGGATGTGCCACTACGGCAGCTCCGATGTCGATGTTGCCGATTCTCTGGCGCACCATCAGTACCAACCGGCATCATGGGACACGATCAACCGCGGTCGAGGTCGTAGGGGAAGACGCACCTCGGTCTCCGGGAGGTCACCGTGCCAACGTGTGGCGTCGTATACGTCCACTCGACCCCACTTGCCGTGTGCCAGCACGTCGAGTGGGCGATCGCGCGCGTCCTGACCGCGCCGGTCAATCTGCAATGGACCACGCAGCCCGTCGATCCGGGCGCGCGGCGGGCCGAGTGCAGCTGGACCGGTCGGGCCGGGACTGGCGCCGAGCTGGCTGCTGCCCTCCGGCAGTGGCCCATGATCCGTTTCGAGGTTACCGAAGAGCCAAGCCCGGGCGTGGACGGCGAGCGGTTCATGCACGTGCCCGGCCGAGGCCTCTTTCACGGGATCATGGGCGCTTCGGGGGACATCCAGATCGGCGAGGACCGGCTGCGCGTGATCATGGACTCCGCGCGTGCGCCGGAGGCTCTTTCGCATGCGCTCGAGAAGGCGCTCGGGACGGCGTGGGACGTCGAGCTCGAGCCCTACCGGTACGCGGGCGACGGCGCGCCGGTCACGCTGCTCACCCGGGTGGGCTGAGCCGGCCGGGCTCGTACCTCAGTGGCTCGCGCCATTTGCAAACCAGACACTAGGCAACATTCACGGAGATAACCCCCGATTTTGCGCGACTGGGGGCGGACTGCTTCGATGGCGGGCGTGATGAGGAGACTGCGACTCGCTGCTCTGGTCGTCCCCGCGCTGCTGATGGCATCGTGCGGTGCGGACAAGCAGCCGGCTCCACCGGGGGCGTCGAGCGCCCCGGCCGCGACGCAGGCCCCGTCGAGCGTGGCGTCCACCGGAGACCCCGCCGCCGTGGCCGCCGCGATGAGCGACGTCGATCTGGCGGGTCAGGTCCTCATGCCGTACGCGTACGGCAGTGACGCGACCACGGTGGACAAGACCTCGGCAGCCGGCAACCGCAGCCTCGCGGGTGTGGACACTCCGGCCGAGATGGTCGCGAAGTTCCACCTCGGCGGCCTGATCCTGGTCGGCTTCACCGCGCAGGACCCGACCGGCTCCACCAACCCGGCGACCAACGTGGAGAGTCCGCAACAGGTCCGCAAGCTCACCGACGGACTCCAGGCGGCCGCCCAGCAGGCCGGGATCCCTTCGCTGACGATCGGCACCGACCAGGAGTACGGCGTGGTCACCCGCATCACCGAGGGCGTGACCGCGCTGCCCTCGGCGATGGCCGCCGGCGCCGCCGGCCGGCCCGCGCTCACCGAGGCCGCCTGGCGCGCGGCCGGCGAGGAGCTGGCCGCGATGGGCATCACCGTCGATTTCGCGCCGGTCGCCGACACGCTGGGCCCGCCGACCAACACGGTGATCGGCTCCCGCTCGTTCGGCGCCGACCCCAAGGCGAACGCCGCGCAGGTCACCGCGGCCGTGCGCGGGCTTCAGTCGGCGGGCGTCGCGGCCGGCCTCAAGCACTTCCCGGGCCACGGACACACCAGCGGCGACAGCCATGAGGGACTGCCGGTGGTGGCGCAGACCGCGCAGCAGTGGGCGGCGCAGGATCTGCCGCCGTTCCGGGCGGGCGTGACGGCGGGCGCGGGCGTCGTGATGTCCGGCCACCTCGATGTGCAGGCGCTCGACAAGGGGACGCCGGCCACCTTCTCGCACAAGGTCATGACCGACGAGCTGCGCGGGACGCTCAAGTTCACCGGGGTGGCGATCACCGACGCCATGAACATGCCACCCGCCATGAAGTGGCCGGCCGGCGAAGCCGCGGTGCGCGCGCTGAACGCGGGCAACGACATGCTGCTGATGCCACCGGACATCGCGGGCGCCCGGGACGGCATCCTGGCCGGCCTCAAGAACGGCACGCTCAAGCGGGAGCGCCTGGTCGAGGCCGTGACCCGGATCCTCACCCTGAAGGCACACCGGGTTGCGGCGCCCGGCTTGTCGGTGATCGGCGCACCGGCGCACCAGCAGGCGGTTTCCGCACTGGATGCCGCGTCGATCACCGTCCTGCGCGGCGGCTGCACGGGCGCCCTGCTCGCCGGCCCGGTCACGGTCACCGCGGCCGAGGGCCGCGAGGTTGCCCGGGTCAACCTGGTGCGGGCGTTGCAAGCGGCCGGCGTCAACGTCCAAGCCGCGGGTGGCAAGATCATTCACCTCGTCGGGTACGGGGACAAGGCCGTCGACCTGAATCCGGCCGCCGCCATGACCGTCATGATGGACACGCCGTACCTGCTGGCATCCGCGAAGTCCCCGGCGCTGATCGCCACGTACTCGTCGAGCAAGCTGTCGCTGACCGCCCTGGCCGCGGTCGTCGCCGGCAAGGCGAAGGCGACCGGCAAGTCGCCGGTGGCCGTGCCAGGATTGCCGGCCACCGCCTGTCGATAGTCAGGCCGTTCGATGTCTGTTGGCGCCGGTGGCCCGCGGATAGCCTGCGACTGACCAAGCCTCGAACTCTGGGGGGCGATGCGTCTCTCACCCGGCACCCGTGGCCGCGCCTTCGTGATCTCCGCCGTGGTTCTGGCGGCGGTCGGCGTCGCCACGATCGTCATCGCCGCCACCGGATCGCCCGGCGCCACCGGATCGCGCGAGGTCGCGGCGCCGCCCGGTCCGGAAAACGCGGTGCGGGGATTCTTCGACGCGCTGGCCGCCGGCGACGCGCGGGCGGCTCTGGCCTATGTGGAGCCGGTACCGGGATTCGACCTCGCCGCGGATCCGCTGCTGACCGACGCCGCGCTCGGCCCGGAGCGTCGCCCGGCCGCCGTCCAGGTCAGCGCGGCCCGGCAGACCTCCGGCGCGGCCCTCGTGGACGTCACCTACCAGGCGCGCGGCACGACCGTGCGGCAAACCGTGGGCGTAGCCGGCGGCAGCGGCAGCTACCGCCTGCGCGACGCGCTCATCGGGCTGTCGGTCTCCGGCGTGCAGGGCCGTCCGGTCACCGTGAACGGCGTCGAGCTGGGCAAGGAAGACCTGAGCACCGGAGTCTTCCCCGGGTCGTACGAGGTGGCGGTCGACGGGAACGCGTTGTTCGACGGGCAGTCGTTCATCGTCGTGCCGGAGGTGGTGATGGGCGGCGTGGCGGCGGGGGTGAGCTTCAGCGTGCCGGATCTGACCGGGAACGCGGCTGCGAAGATCCAGGCCCAGGTCCGCCGGGACCTCGACGCATGTACGACCGGCAGCAGCGCGAAGCCGGCGGGATGCCCGTTCCGGCTCGACGTGCCGGGCACGAAGGCGCGGGTGAAGTGGTCGATCGCCACGTACCCGTCGGTCACGCCGAAGGTCACCGAGGTCCTCGGCGGACTGGTCGTCTCGCTCTCCGGAGACGGCGTGGCGCATTGGACGGCCGATTTCGTCGACCGGTCCGGCGCCGCGCGGCACGGCAGCGGCGATCTGCGGTTCTCCGTCGCCGGCAGCGCCAAGCCGGTCGGTTCCGGATTCGAGGTCTCGCTCACCACATGAGCGGTCGGGCTCACCACGTGACGGTCTCGCTCACCATGTGACGGTCTCGCTCACCACGTGACGGTCTCGCTCACCACGTGACGGTCTCGCTCGCCACGTGACGGTCTCGCTCGCCACGTGACGGTCTCGCTCGCCACATGACAGCGGGAGCGCCCCGGCAGGGCGCTCCCGCAGCACGAGCGAGCGGTCAGTCGCGGGCGAAGACCAGCGCGACGTTGTGCCCGCCGAAGCCGAACGAGTTGTTCACGGCGGCGGGGATGTCCAGCGGACGGGCCTTGTGGGCGGCCACGTCCAGGTCGAGCCGGTCGTCCGGGTCGTCGAGGTTGATCGTGGGCGGCACGACGCTGTCCCGGATGGCCAGGATTGTGGCGATCGACTCGAGCGCGCCGGCCGCGCCGAGCAGATGACCGGTCATCGACTTGGTCGACGTGACGACCGGGTGGTTGCCGATCGCGACCCGGATGCCCTTGATCTCACCCATGTCGCCGACCGGGGTCGAGGTGGCGTGGGCGTTGACGTGCTTGATGTCGGCGCCGGTCAGGCCGGCGTCGCGGATCGCCATCTGCATGGCGCGGATGCCGCCGGCGCACTCCGGGTCGGGCTGGACGATGTCGTACCCGTCGGAGGTGATGCCGGCGCCGCCCAGGCGCGCGTAGACCCGGGCGCCGCGGGCCGCGGCGTGGTCGGCGCGCTCGAGGATGACCGCGCCGGCACCCTCGCCGAGGACGAATCCGTCGCGGTTCTTGTCCCAGGGGCGGGACGCCTTCTCGGGCTCGTCGTTGCGCGTCGACATGGCGCGCATCGAGGCGAAGCCGGCGATCGGCAGCGGGTGGATCACCGCCTCGGTGCTGCCGGCGATCACCACGTCGGCCCGGCCGGCGCGGATCAGGTCGAGTCCGAGGGCGATCGCCTCCGCGCCGGTGGCACACGCGCTGGCCATGGCGCGCACGCCGGCCTTGGCGCCGAACTCCAGGCCCACGTGGGCGGCCGGGCCGTTCGGCATGAGCATCGGCACGGTGTGCGGGCTGACCCGGCGAGGGCCGGACTGTTCCAGGATGTCGTCCTGGTTGAGCAGGGTGGTGGCTCCGCCGATGCCGCTGCCGAAGCTGACCGCGAGGCGCTCGGAGTCGACCCCGGCATCCTCGAGGCCGGCGTCGGCCCAGGCCTGCTTCGCGGCGATCAGCGCGATCGCCTCGGAGCGGTCCAGCCGGCGCAGGCGGACCCGCTCGATGACCTCGGAGGGTTCCACGGCGAGCTCCGCGGCGATACGAACCGGGAGCTGGGCCGCCCACTCCTGGGTGAGCGGACCCACCCCGGAGCGGCCGGCGACCATTGCGTCCCAGGTGGACGCGACGTCCCCGCCCAACGGGGTCGTCGCGCCGAGCCCGGTGACGACGACGTCTACATTGCTCATGTCAGTGATTCGCCTCGATGTAGGAAACGGCGTCCCCGACGGTCTTGAGGTTCTGGACCTCGTTGTCGGGGATCTTGACGCCGAACTTCTCCTCGGCCGCCACCACCACCTCGACCATGGACAGCGAGTCGACGTCCAGGTCGTCGGTGAAGGACTTCTCCTCGGCGACGTCGTCCGGGTTCACCCCGGCGACCTCCTCCAGGATCTCGGCGAGGCCGGAAGTGATCTCTTCGCGAGTTGCCATTTCTTGGGTATTCCTCTCAAATGGTGGTGAAGTGTTCCGGCTGGGTCGGTCCGCCCGTCACGGGCAGCGAACGACCTGACCGGCGTAGGTGAGGCCGCCGCCGAAGCCGAAGAGCAGGACCGGGGCGCCCGAGGGCACCTCGCGACGCTCGACCAGCTTGGACAGGGCCAGCGGGATGCTCGCCGCCGAGGTGTTGCCCGACTCGACCAGGTCCTTGGCGATGACCACGTCGGGGCCGAGGCCGAGCCGCTTCACGATGCCGTCGATGATGCGGGTGTTGGCTTGGTGCGGGATGAAGGCCGCGAGCTCGGACGGCGCGACGCCGGCCTTCTCGCAGGCCTCCAGCGCGAACGGGGCCAGCGCGGTGGTCGCCCAGCGGAAGACGATCTGGCCCTCCTGCTGGATGTACGGCTGCCAGCCCTCGATGCGCAGGACGTCGCCCTTGTCGGGCGCCGAGCCCCAGAGCACCGGGCCGATGCCGGCCTGCTCGCCCTCGGGCGCCGCGGTGACCACGGCCGCGCCGGCGCCGTCGCCGAAGAGCACGGCGGTGGTGCGGTCGGTCCAGTCGGTCACGTCGGAGAGCTTCTCGGCGCCGATCACGATGGCGTTGCGCGCCGCGCCGGCCCGGATCGCGTGGTCGGCGGTGCCGAGCGCGTACGAGAAGCCGGAGCAGGCGGTGTTCAGGTCGTACGCGGCCGGCGCCGTGATGCCGAGCCGGGCGGCGACCCGGGTCGCGACGTTGGGGCAGCGGTCGATCGAGGTGCAGGTGGCGACCGTGACCAGGTCGATGTCGGCGGCGGACAGGCCCGAGCCGGCCAGTGCCTTCTCGGCGGCGTACGTGGCCATGTCGGCGACGGTCTCGGCGTCGGCGATGCGCCGCTCGGCGATGCCGACCCGGTCCTTGATCCACGCGTCGTTGGTGTCGATGGTGCTGGCCAGGTCGTCGTTGGTGACGATGCGCGAGGGCTGGTAGTGCCCGAGCGCGACGATGCGGGAACCCGCGGCTGTCATCGTGCTGTTCCTCCAATACCGTGCCGGGCGATCAGGTCGCGAGCGGCGGGCAGGTCGTCCGGGGTGTTCAGGGTGACGATCTCGGGGGCGCCGTCGCCCTTGAGCTCGCGCTTGATCAGGCCCGCCAGGGTTCCGGCCGGCGGCAGCTCGACGACGCCGGTGACGCCGAGCTCCTTGAGCGTGCGCATGCACAGGTCCCAGCGGACCGGTGCGGTGACCTGGCGGACCAGGCGCTGGAGCATCTCGCCGCCCTGGGCGACGGCGGCGCCGTCGAGGTTGGAGAGCAGCGTGCGTGCGGGGTCGGTCACCGTCACGTCGGCGGCGAACGCGCCGAGCGCGGTCTCGGCCGGCTTCATGTACGGCGTGTGGAAAGCCCCGGCGACCTGAAGCGCGATGACCCGCGCCTTGGCCGGCGGCTCGGCCGCGAACTTGGCCAGGCCGTCGAGCGAGCCGGCCGCCACGATCTGGCCGGCGCCGTTGCGGTTGGCGGGGTAGAGGCCGTGCCGCTCGATGGTGGCCACCACCTCGTCGGGGTCGCCGCCGAGGACGGCGCTCATCCCGGTGGGCTCGAGGGCGCAGGCCGCGGCCATCTCGCGCCCGCGGACACCGGCCAGGGTGACGGCGGTGTCGGCGGAGAACACCCCGGCGAGGGCGGCCGCGCCGAGCTCGCCGACGCTGTGGCCGGCGGCCACGCCGACCTCCTCGAGGGCCAGGTGCTCGGCGGCGAGCAGCGCCGTGGCGACCAGCAGCGGCTGGGTACGGGCGGTGTCCTTGATCTCGTCGGCGTCGGCCGCCGTGCCGAGGTGGAGCAGGTCGACGCCGCACAGGGCGGACCACTCCCGCAGGCGGGCCTCGGAGCCGGGGAGGTCGAGCCAGGGCGTCAGGAAGCCAGGCTTCTGGGAGCCCTGGCCGGGCGAGAGTAGGGCGAGCACGGTTCTGACTCTTCCGGATAGGGCGGGTTTCCGTGGTTGACGGCGGCAACGAAACCCTACGACCACCGTTGTGGGAATCCTACAAAACCCCCCGGTCAGTGCCCCGATTGAGAGGCTTTTGTGGTGGTGCAAAAGGTGAACGAGCGGTTGGTGATTTAGGTCGCAGGATCGAGCCGGCCGATCGTCATCGCGAGCCGCAGCGCGAACGCGTCCCGCCCGTCGAGCGGGGAGAGGCTGGTCACCTCGGCAACCCGTTTGAGCCGGTAGCGGACCGTGTTGGGGTGGACGTAGAGCTCGCGGGCCGCGCTCTCCAGCACTCCGCCCGAGGCGAAGTAGGCGTCCAGTGTCTCGAGCAGGCCGCCGCCGGCGCGGTGCAACGCGCCGTACACGTCATGGCGCAGCATGCGCCGGGCCGCCATGTCGCCGGCGAGCGCGCGTTCGGGCAGCAGGTCGTCGGCCGCCACCGGGTGGGGCACGCCGGGCCAGGCGGCGGCCGCGCGGAACCCGGCCAGCGCGGCCCGGGCCGATTCGGTGGCCTGGTCGAGCGAGGGCACCGCCGGGCCGACCACGACCGGCCCCTCGCCGAAGCTGGAGGCCAGCGCGGCGGCGCTCGCGGCCGGGTCGGTGACCCCGCTCATCACCACGACGAGGCGGTCGCCGTGCACGCCGCCGATCACCTCGAGCCGGGCGCGGCGGGCGGCGCGGTAGACGGCGTGCAGCACCGAAGTGATCTCGCCGCCCGGGGAGCGGCCGACCACGACGGCGACGGGTGGCGCGTCCGCCCAGCCCAGCGCGGCGGCCCGGCTGGCCAGCACGTCCGACGAGTCGCCGCGAAGCAGCGCGTCGACCAGCATGGCCTGCAGCCGGGCGTCCCATGCGCCGCGCGACTCGGCGGCTCGGGCGTAGACCCGCGCGGCCGAGAACGCGATCTCGCGGGAGAACTTGAGGATGGCCTGGAGCAGCGCCTCCTCCTCGCCGGCCGCGGCCAGCTCGCCGACCTCGGACTCGGCCACGTCGATGGTCACCTTGATCAGCTGGACCGCCTGGGTCAGCGTGATCGACCGGGCCAGCGCGCGGGGCGCGGCCGCGAAGACCTCGTCGGAGATCTCCTGGGTGGTGGCGACCGCGCCGCCCGAGCGGAGCCACTCGACCAGCGAGCGGACGCCGGCCTGGGCGACGAGCATGACCCAGGAGCGCTGGTCGGCGGGGAGCGCGCGGAACCAGGGGAGCGTCTCGTCCATGCGGGCCACGGCCGAGCTCGCGAGCCCGCCGGCGCTGCGCTCGATGCGGCGCAGGGTGGCGGCGAGCGGGGGTTTGGCCGTTCCGGCGGGACGTACGCGCTCTGCCACGCGTCACAGCCTGCCACGCGTCGTCATCGACGACCCTCTCGCAACCGCTCTGTCCCGCTCGGGGCGATACGCCCGGCAACGACCAAGACCGCAGGTGGAGGGGGATATGCGAGGGAATGCGCGGGACCTATGTACCAGTTTGAGCTATTTGCCGGGATAGCAGTGTGCCCCTCCCGCGATTTCGGTCGGTGACCTGGCATGGTGGCGCATTAGCGTTGCCCGGCTCACCCGGCCGGAAAGGTAAAGCCGGGCGCCACAACGCCGATGTGACACCGCGTGAAGGTTGGGGGAGGCGAGATGACGGAACCGGAGAACGGGCCGCTGCGCGCCGACATCGATCCAGCGCTCGAGGACGCACAGCCGATCCTGCCGATGGCGCCTGCCGTCGAGGACGAGCCGCCCGTATCGAGCCGCATGGGCTGCCGCACCGAGCTGCGGGGCTGGGCGGGAGCCCATCTGCACGGCGCGGTGCGACCGCGCCGCAAATCCACGGGCCGCGGCCGCCCACCCGGCCGCTGGTGCTGACTCACCCTCTCGGGTGAGCCGCCCGGCGCGCCCTGGCGCACGCGGGGCGCTACACCGACACGGTGAGGTGTGGACGACAAGAGACGGCTGATCCTGGACCAGGCGCTCGCGCTGGTCGACGAGCGCGGTCTGGCCGCGATGTCGATGCGCGCGGTGGCCGAGCGGGTCGGGCTCACCTCGATGGCGCTCTACCCCTACGTGGGCGGCAAGGACGCGCTTCTCGACGGGCTGGTCGACCTGCTGCACCAAGAGCTGGGCACGTCCGTCGGCAAGGGCCCGGGCGGCGAGGGCGCTGATCACGAGGTCCCAGGCGGCGAGGGTGCTGGTCGCCAGGGTCCCGGTCGCGAGGACGCTGGTCACGCGGGCTCTGGCTGCGAGGGCGCCGACCACGATTGGCGCCGGCGGCTGCGCGCGCTGGGCCGGGCCGTGCGGCAGCTCGCGTACGCCCATCCCGGCGCCTTCCCGCTGCTGCTGAACCGGTCCGCGGCGGGCGCGTCGGCCTCCTGGCTCACCGCGGCGCTACGCGGCATCCTGCACGACGCCGGGATGCCCGGCGACCGGATACCGCGGCTGGCCCGGATGATCTGCGCGTTCCTGCTGGGCTACGCGACCGGCGAGGTCACCGGCGGCCTTCCGGGCTCGGCGCGGGGCGAGGCCGGGGAGCGGGGCGAGGCCGGGGAACGGGAGTTCGAGGCGGACCTGGCCGATCTCGTACGCCTCGTGGAAGTCGCCGTCCGGGCGACCTGATCCGGGTTTGACGCCCCCCACTACGCATATTTCCCTATAAAGGGACTATGCCCGGCGACGATGATGGTCTGCGCGACTTCGTGACCAGCCGCCTCCCGCACCTGCGCCGCTCGGCGTTCCTCATGTGCGGCGACTGGGATCTGGCCACCGAGCTCACCGAAGCCTGCCTGGCCCGGGTGGTGGCCGACACCCGGCGCGGCGCGGTCGCCGACCCGGACGTCTACGCGTACGCGGATCTCATGGAAGCCTGCCGCCGCCGGAACCGCCGCCGCGAGCACGTCTTCGTAGCCTCCGCCGGCGCCGAAGGCGTCGAGGCCGAGTCCATCCTGCTGCTCGACGCGCTGCACAAGCTCGCGCCGCGCTGCCGGGCGGTGCTGGTGCTGCGGCACTGGGACGGGTTCGACGTGGACGCCGTCGGCGCGATGCTCGACCTCGACGACGAGCGGGTCGCCGCCTACGAGCGGGCCGGCCTGACCGCCCTCGAGCAGTTGCTCACCGACTCCGAGGCGGCGCTGGCCGGATGAGCGTGCAGCTGAACCGGCTCCTCGAGCACGTCCTCGACGGCGAGCCCGAGCTGGGCGACGAGATCGACGCGGTCTTCCGCCGCGCCGACCGGTTGCGCCGCCGCCGCACCCGGGTGCTGGTAGCGGCCGGCGTCGCCGCGGTGGCCGTGATCGTGGCGACCGGGTATGCGCTCACCACCGCCCTCATGCCGACCACGGCCGGCTCCACGCCGGTCGCCGCGCCCTCCAGCGCCCCTCCGCTGCCCTCGGCCGTCGCCGACCCGGTGCTCGCGCTGATCGCCCCGATCGTCGACGGCGGGAAGCTGCACATCTACCCGCGGCCGCCCGAGCGCGGCAGCGGCTGGCGGCAGTATTCGGTCGTCGACAAGGACGGCAAGCCTCGCGGCACGGTCGAGGTCGCCGTGTACTCGGTCGCCGAGGATCTGTGCTTTCCGGTGCTCGCCGCCCCCGGCAAGTGCGCGCACACCGAGTGGGCGCCGGCCGGCATCGAGTACGTCCGCTACGACGACGACCGGGACCTCGACTGGCAGGTGCACCAGACGATCGCCCGGCGCATCACGGACGGCCGCACGGTCGCCGTGATGGCCACCGGCGAGCGCGGCGCCGACAACGCCCCGTGGGGCAAGCCGGGGCTGACCGGCGCGCAGATCGAGCAGGTCGCCACCGACCGGCGGCTCTTCAACGCCTTCGGCGCCGCCGAGCAGTGCTCGGGCCCGTCGTCGGGCGCATGCCCCGCCTTCAAGGTGCCGGTGCCGCTGCCGGCCGACTAGCTCGTGCGAGCAACCCCGCGCGACTGGAGCGGGTCGGCGTTGGGGGTCAGCAGCCGGCCATCCTCGGGGCCTTGCTCTGCTCACCAATACGCGCACCCGCGGCGCGCCGTAGGCGGGCGGGGCGCACCGGGCCACTCGCACCGCCGTGGTCACCGCCGCGGTGGGCGTATTGGTGAGCAGAGCAAAGCTGCGCGTATTGGTGAGCAGAGCTGCGCGGCGCGGGCTGATCTGGGCCGGCGAAGATGAACGAGCCGGAGGGGCGCTTCGGGTCCTTGAACCCGGAGATGCCTAGACCCGGCGGCGGATCACGAACGCGATGCCGGCGAGGCCGAACAGGATCACGATCAGTACCGCGCCGTTGAGCAGCAGCAGCTCGCGCATGCGGGAGAGGAAGCCGTTGACGCCGGCCACCGGGTCGAGCTCGCCGACGCTGATGTCTTCGCCGACGCCGCCGCCGATGCCGCCGCCCACGACGTCGGGCCTGGCCTTGAGTGGGACGCCGCTGAGGCGCAGCGTCTCGGACATCGTCAGGCGGCCGTAGAACCAGCCGTCGGCCTTCTTGCCGCTGGGCTGGTTGGCCGGGCGGTGCGCGCGGGGACCGCCGGCGGCCATCGGATACAGGTCGTAGACCTGCAGCGGGATGGTCTTGGCCACCACGGTCAGCGTGAATTTGGGGCCGAGCTTGTCGGCCTTGGGCGCCACCGTCTGCGGCTTGGCCGACGCCATCCAGTTGACCTCGGCGAGCAGCGTGTCGAACAGGCGGGTGCCGTCGGTCTGGTCGACGATGAGCGTGCCCGAGACGTCGGTGCCCTTGATCTGAATGCTGGTCGGCTTGGCGGGCGGTTTCGGTGCGGCCTGCGCCGCCGGGGCAGTCCCGAGAGCCAGCGCGCCGGCGACAGCAATCGCCCCGGCCGCCGACAGCAAGCGTGTCATCGCCCCTCGAACCATCGTCCGGCCTCCCGCCCCGTGGTGGACATGGCTTCGCGCGCCGCTGGTCGCGCCGCGACGGTGGATCGCGGCACGGCCGAGGCCCCTTCAGCCTCCCCGGACTGGCGTCCGGGCGCATCTCGAGCCGGACGAATTGGAGCCATCTGGGGATGACCGACGAGACGACAGCGGCCGTTGATCAGCGGGCCGAATAGTACCCAGTCCGAGCAAGGACGTGGGGGCCCGGTCACCCGCTCAGACGTTTTCGTTACCGGAACGACGGCAAGCGATGGCGTAGCACGCGGTGATTGCGATAAAGGCGAAAAGTTGGGTCCGGCGTGCAACAAATTCGGGGTGAGCCAGCTCACTCAAGGAGCTGTGCTCACCCCGTACGGGAAAGGGTCTTAAAGCTCGGCGCGGGCGGAGCGCAACCGATGCAGCGTGCGCTCGCGACCCAGAACCTCGATGGACTCGAAGAGCGGGAGGCCCACCGAGCGGCCCGTCACCGCCACCCGCACCGGCGCCTGGGTCTTGCCGAGCTTCAGCTCGCGGGCCAGGCCGACCTCTTCCAGGGCGGCCTTGAGCGGCTCGGCCGACCAGTCCTCGAGCGCCTCGAACGCCCTCGCGGCCGCGTCGAGGATCTCGGCGGCGTCACCCTTCATCGCCTTCGCCCAGGAGGCCTCGTCGCGGACCGGCTCGTCGAGGAAAAGGAAGTCGACGTATTCCACGATCTCGGAGAGCACCGCGATGCGGGTCTGCGCGAGCGGGGCGACCGCGGTGAAGACCTGGATGTCGAAGGCCTCGGGGCGCCACGGCGGGGCCGGGATCGTGTCGGTGCCCTGCAGCCAGGGCGCGCAGCACGCGGCGAACTCGTCGGGCGCGAGCGCGCGGATGTAGTCGCCGTTGAACGCGCGCAGCTTCTTGATGTCGAAGAACGCCGAGGCGTGGCTGACGTCCTCGATGCGGTATTCGTCCTCGACCACCGACCAGGGGACGATCTCGCGGTCGCCGGACGGCGCCCAGCCGAGCAGCATCAGGTAGTTCTTCATGGCGGCGGCCAGGTAGCCCTCGTCGCGGTACGACTCGAGGGCGACCTTGTCGCGGCGCTTCGACAGCTTCTGCCGCTTCTCGTTGACGATGACCGGGACGTGCGCCCACACCGGTGGGGTGTGGCCCAGCGCCTCCCACAGCATCTGCTGCTTGGGCGTGTTGGGCAGGTGCTCCTCGGCGCGGATCACGTGGGTGATTCCCATGGTCATGTCGTCGACGACGTTGGCCAGCAGGAACAGCGGGGAGCCGTCGCCGCGGGCGATCACGAAGTCTTCGATCAGCTTGTTCTCGAACGTGGGCTTGCCGCGCACGAGGTCTTCCACCACGGTCTCGCCCTCGTCGGGCGTGCGGAAGCGCAGCGCGCGGCCCTCGCCCGGGCCGAGACCCCGGTCGCGGCAGAAGCCGTCGTAGCCGGCGTGCTGGCTGCCGGTGCGGGCGATGACGTCTTCGCGCTTGCAGTCGCAGTAGTAGGCCTTGCCCTCGCCGTAGAGGCGGGTCGCGGCGGCGGCGTGGTCGGCGGCGTAGGACGACTGGTAGTGGGGGCCTTCGTACGTGCCCCGCTCGATGCCGATCCAGTCGAGCGCCGAGAGGATGCCCTCGGTCCACTCCGGACGGTTGCGGGCGGCGTCGGTGTCCTCGATGCGGAGCACGAAGACGCCGTCGTGCTGCTTGGCATAGATCCAGTTCTGCAGCGCGGAGCGGGCGCCGCCGACGTGGAACATGCCGGTCGGGGACGGGGCGAAACGTACGCGAACAGTCACCTTCTAAGGGTACCTAGGTCACCGATCGGATTTTCAGCACGGCCAGTGCTCCGGCGAGACTGGTGACCGCGGTGAGCGCGAAGAGCGTGGGATAGCCGCCGAGAAAGGCCACCACGGGGGCGGCCAGCACCGGGCCGAGCGCCTGCGACACCGACGGGGCGATGTTGATGACGCCGATGTCCTTGGCCCGGTCGGTGGCGGCCGGCAGCACCTGGGTGACGACCGCGGTGTCCACCGCGAGGTAGACGCCGAAGCCCGCGCCGAACAGCAGCGCGGCCACCATGGCGACCGGCCAGGTCGGCCAGAGGGCGAGCAGGGTCGCGGCGACCGCGATGACCACGCCGGACCAGACCACGAAGACCTTGCGTTTGCCGGCCCGGTCGGAGAGCCAGCCGCCGAGCATCGCCGTGCTGATCATGCCGACGGTGTAGAGCAGGATCAGATAGAGCAGGCCGGTCTCGGGGTCATCGAGCTGCACCGCGTCGGTGAGGAAGTACAGCAGGTAGAGCGTGCCGAGCGCGTTGCCGAGCATGACCAGGAACCGGGTGACCCAGGCCCAGGCGAAGTCGGGGTTGCCGCGCAGGTCGAGCCGGAAGTTGATCCGGGGGATGCGCACGTCGCCGAGCGCGTCGTCCGGGGTGCGCAGCACGAACGGCGCGACCAGCAGGAGGAGCCCGATCGCGATGATCAGATAGCCGGGGGGCGGGGTGGTGACGACGGCGGTGACCAGGACGGCGCCGAGCACCAGCCCGAGCGCCACCGGCATGCCGATCCAGCCGGAGACCAGCCCGCGCTGGTCGACCGGCACCCGGTCGGGAACCGCCGAGGTCAGCGTGGCCAGCATGATGTTGATGCCGATGTTGGCGACGGCCCAGGCGAGCGTGATCCAGAAGAGGTTGGGCGCGACGGCGAGCACGATCAGGCAGACGAAGGCGAGCAGCGCGCCGGAGGCGGTCCAGACGTGCCGGCGGCCGAACTCGCGGCCGAACAGGCGCGGGCGGGTGCGGTCGGAGAGCGCGCCGGCCAGGGGGTTGACCACGACGGCGACGATCGCGCCGATGCCGGTGACGATGCCGAGCCAGAGTTCCTTGTGCGCGACGCCGAGGTCTTCGATCTGCTCGGGCAGCAGCACCTGCAGCGGCGTGTAGTAAGCCATCCAGAGGCCCAGGTTGGCGGCGAACAGCAGGCCGATCCAGGAGCGCCGGACGGGTACGACGGGCTCGGCCAGCGCGGGAACTCCCTGGGTCAGGGCCATCGAGCCTCCTCTCCGTAGCGCAGAGCTTACGGAAGGTCAGACAGCTTGACGAGAGCCGGAATGGGGCATGATGGGCCGATGGGCATGGTTGTCGCGGTCGAGTACGTGACGCTGGATGGCGTCTTCGAGGAGCCGGCCTGGAGCGGGCCCTACTTCAACGACGAGCTGGGCAACTGGCAGGCCGCCAACCTGCGCGAGGCCGACGCGCTGCTGCTGGGCCGCAAGACGTACGAGGGCTTCAAGGCCGCCTGGCCGCAGATGGAGGCCGAGACCGGCGACTTCGGCGTGAAGATGAACTCGATGCCCAAGCACGTCGCCACCACCACGCTGGCCACGCCGGAATGGAACGCGACGTTCCTCCAGGGCGAGGTCGCCGGCGCGGTGGCCAAGCTCAAGTCCGAGCCGGGCACCCTGCTGGTCAACGGCAGCGCGTCGCTGGTCAACTACCTGACCAAGCACAACCTGATCGACGAGTACCGCATCATGATCTACCCGGTCGTGCAGGGCGAGGGCCGCAAGCTCTGGGACGACGGCACCAAGATCGCCCTCGAGCTCACCGACAGCTGGAAGACGACGACCGGTGTCGAGGTCATCACGTACGTGCCGGCGTGATTCCTATACGGTGAAGCGGCCGACCAGGCCGGTCAGGCGGCTCGCGGTCGCGTTCAGCTCGCCGGCCGCCTCGTGCGACGCGGTCACCGTCTGCCGGGTGCCCTCCACCGCGCCGCTGACCACGCCGATGCCCTCGGCGATGTCCCGGCTGCCCGAGGCGACCTCGGAGATGTTGCGTGCCATCTCGGCGGTCGTCGCGGCCTGCTCCTCCACCGCCGCGGCGATCGCCGTCTGGTAGTCGTTGACCTGCGCGATCCGGGCTGTGATGGCCTCGATCGCGGAGACCGCCCGGGTGGTGTCGCCCTCGATCGCGGCGACCCGCGAGGTCACGTCCTCGGTGGCCCGGGCCGTCTCCTGGGCCAGCTCCTTGACCTCGTTGGCGACCACGGCGAACCCCTTGCCAGTCTCGCCGGCCCGGGCCGCCTCGATCGTGGCGTTCAGGGCGAGCAGGTTGGTCTGCTCGGCGATGCTGGCGATCAGCCGCACCACGTCGGCGATCTGGGCGGTCGAGCCGCGTAGCTCGGCGATGACGCCGGCGGCGGCCGCGGTCAGCTGCACGCCGTCCCGGCCGGCCTGCGCCGCGTCCTGTGCGTTGTGGGAGATCTCGGAGATCGAGGCGCCCATCTCCTCGGCGCCGGCCGCGACCGTCTGCACGACGCTGGAGACGCCCTCGGCGGCCACGTTGACCGAACCGGCCCGGCTCGCGGCGGCGTCCGCCGACGAGGACAGCACCCCGCCGTTGGCGGCCACGTGCTGGGCGGCCGTCGACACCTCGTGCGACGCGCTGGTCACCTCGGTCATGACGTTGCGCAGTTCGGCGACGGCGGTGTTCAGCTCCTCGCCGGCCACCGCGATCTCGTCGGTGCCGTGCACGTCGATCTTGACGGTCAGGTCGCGGTGCGCGAGCCGGGACAGCCCGTCGGTCAGCTTCTTGAGGCGCCGCGCGATGCTCCGGGCCTGCACGACCGCCATGATGCCGCCGGCCATCGCCAGCAGGATCGCGGCCAGCGCGAACGAGAACAGCATGTCGCGCCGCCCGTCGCGGACAGCCTCGATCGCGCCGTTCGCGTCGGCGTCGTAGCCGCCGATCGTGATCGCCCAGCTGTACGGCTTGTAGTACGCCACGGTCGTCGTGGTCGAGCCGGCCTTGCCGTTCGAGGAGCCCGGCAGGTTGTAGGTGGTCCGCCAGGTCTCGTCGTCGCCGAGCGCCGGCGCCTTCGCGACGATCTCCTCGACGTACTTCTTGCCGTTGGCGTCGGTCGCGTCCAGCACGGTCTCGCCGGTCTGGTTCTCGAGGCTGGAGGCGACCACGCGGCCGGCGTCCGCCGCCGAGGTGCTGAAGACCGAGGTCCAGCCGTTGTCGCCGACCTTCGTGCCGGCGATCGCCGTCTTCAGGCTGGACAGCGCGTCGGCCTGCGGCACGCCCGCGAACAGTGCGCCGATCACCGCGCCGGAGGAGTCCTTGATCGGGTCGTACCCGGTGATGAACGGGGTGCCCACGACCTGCGCGACGCCCCGGTACCCCTTGCCCGACTTGATCGCGGTGGCCACGGCGTTCGCCTTGCCGTCCGCGCCGACCGCCGGGATGTACGTGCCGACGTTGCCCTTGATCGTGGTGTCGACCCGCAGCAGGTCGCCGGCGTCGTTGATCCGCTGGAAGACCGTGATCTCGCCGCCGACCAGATCCTTCGTCTGCTGAACGAAGCGCGTGGTGGCCTGGTCGTCGTTGCCGTTGAGGACGTTGCCCTCGACGATCATCCGGGGGACGGTGACCGTCTTCTTGGCCTTCGTCACCTGGTTGGTGGCGGTCCACGTGGTGGTGGCCGAGGCGAGGCGAGCGCCGCCCCGCTGGGACAGGAACACGTCGGCGGCGGTCATCTGCTGGTCGACCAGGCTCTGCACGTCGTCGCCGACCGAGTTGACCAGCGTGGTGACGTCGGCGGTCGTGCGGTCGAGGCTCTCGGCGTTCTGGGCCTGCACCTCGGACTGGGTGCTCTCGGCGAAGTTGCCGCTCTCCCAGGCGCCGACGGCGACGAGCACCGCGGCGGTGCCGAGCACCCCACCCAGGCCGAGAGCCAGCAACCGGTGACTCATCTTCACTTAGTGCCCTTCGGCACGTTCGCGAACGTTCTGAGGCCCCACCGTCGCCGATGGGGCCTCAGTCCGGTTTAGCTGTCGCCGCCGGTCTCGCCGACCGGGGCCGCCGAGACGTCGTCGATCGCGTACTTCTTGGCCGCCTCGGCCGGCACGTGCATCGGGACCTTGCCGCGCAGCGCCAGCTGGCGCAGCGTGGCCACGGCCACCGACTCGGCGTCGACGTGGAAGTGGCGGCGCAGCGCGTGCCGGGTGTCGCTCATGCCGAAGCCGTCGGTGCCCAGCGACGTGTAGTCGCCCGGCACCCAGCGGGCGATCAGGTCGGGCACCGCCCGCATGAAGTCGCTGACCGCGACGACCGGGCCCTCCGTGCTTTCCAGCTTCTGCTGGATGTACGGCTTGCGCGGCTGGTCGGCCGGGTTGAGCAGGTTGTGCTCTTCCGTGGTGACGGCGTCGCGCCGCAGCTCGGTCCACGAGGTCACCGACCAGACGTCGGCCGAGACGCCCCAATCCTGAGCGAGCAGATCTTGCGCCTTGAGCGCCCAGCCCATGCCGGTGCCCGAGGCGAGGATCTGTGCCTTCGGCCCGGTGGTCTCGGGCGCCGCCCGGTAGCGGTAGATGCCCTTGAGCAGGCCCTCGACGTCGATGCCCGCCGGCTCGGCCGGCTGCAGGATCGGCTCGTTGTAGATGGTGAGGTAGTAGAAGACGTTCTCCTGCTTCTCGCCGTACATGCGGTGCAGGCCGTTCTCGACGATGTGCGCGATCTCGAACGCGTACGCCGGGTCGTAGGCCACGACCGCCGGGTTGGTCGCCGCGATCAGCAGCGAGTGGCCGTCCTCGTGCTGCAGGCCCTCGCCGTTCAGCGTGGTGCGGCCGGCGGTGGCGCCGAGCAGGAAGCCCCGCGTCATCTGGTCGGCGGCCGCCCACAGCTCGTCCGCCGTCCGCTGGAACCCGAACATCGAGTAGAAGATGTACAGCGGGATCATCGGCTCGTCGTGGGTGGCGTACGAGGTGCCGGCCGCGATGAAGCTCGCCGTCGACCCGGCCTCGTTGATCCCCTCGTGCAGGATCTGGCCGTTGGTCGCTTCCTTGTACGACAGGAAGAGCTCCCGGTCGACCGAGGTGTACGTCTGGCCGTGCGGCGAGTAGATCTTCTTGGTCGGGAACAGCGAGTCCATGCCGAACGTACGCGCCTCGTCCGGGATGATCGGCACCCAGCGCGCGCCGAACTCCTTGTCCTTCATCAGGTCTTTCAGCAACCGGACGAAGGCCATCGTGGTCGCGACCTTCTGCTTGCCGCTGCCCCGCTTGACGTCGCCGAACTGCTTCGACTCGGGGATGGCCAGCGACTTGTGCTTCGTGCGCCGGGACGGGATGGAGCCGCCCAGTTCGCGGCGGCGCTCGAGCATGTACTGCATCTCGTCGGACTTCTCGCCGGGGTGGTAGTACGGCGGGAGGTAGGGGTTCTCCTCGAGCTGTTTGTCGCTGATCTCGAGGTAGAGGCGGTCCCGGAAGCCCTTGAGGTCGTCGAGGGTCAGCTTCTTCATCTGGTGCGTCGCGTTGCGGGCCTCGAAGTGCGAGCCCAGGGTCCAGCCCTTGATCGTCTTGGCGAGGATCACGGTCGGCTGGCCGGTGTGCTCGGTGGCCGCCTTGTACGCCGCGTAGAGCTTGCGGTAGTCATGGCCGCCGCGTTTGAGGTTCCACACCTCGTCGTCGGACATGCCCTCGACCAGCTTGCGGGTGCGCGGGTCGCGGCCGAAGAAGTTCTCCCGGACGTACGCGCCGGACTCGCCCTTGTAGGTCTGGTAGTCGCCGTCGGGCGTCACGTTCATGAGGTTGACCAGGGCGCCGTCGGTGTCGGCGGCGAGCAGCGGGTCCCACTCCCGGCCCCAGATCACCTTGATCACGTTCCAGCCGGCGCCGCGGAAGAACGACTCGAGTTCCTGGATCACCTTGCCGTTGCCGCGGACCGGGCCGTCGAGGCGCTGCAGGTTGCAGTTGATGACGAAGGTCAGGTTGTCGAGCTCCTCGCGGGCGGCCAGGCCGATTGCGCCGAGCGACTCGACCTCGTCCATCTCGCCGTCGCCGAGGAACGCCCAGACGTGCTGCTGCGAGGTGTCCTTGATGCCGCGGTTCTGCAGGTAGCGGTTGTACCGGGCCTGGTAGATCGCGTTCAGCGGGCCGAGGCCCATGCTGACCGTCGGGAACTCCCAGAAGTTCGGCATCAGGCGCGGGTGCGGGTACGACGGCAGGCCGCCACCGGGGTGCGACAGCTCCTGCCGGAACCCGTCGAGCTGGTCGGTGCTCAGCCGGCCCTCGAGGAACGCGCGCGCGTACATGCCGGGCGAGGCGTGGCCCTGGAAGAAGATGTGGTCGCCACCGCCGGGGTGATCTTTGCCCTTGAAGAAGTGGTTCATGCCGACCTCGTAGAGGCTGGCGCTCGACGCGTACGTCGAGATGTGGCCGCCGACGCCGATCTCGGGTCGCTGCGCGCGGTGCACCAGCATCGCCGCGTTCCACCGGATGTACGCCCGGATACGGCGCTCGACGAACTCGTCGCCGGGGAACCAGGGCTCCTGCTCCGGCGGGATCGTGTTGATGTAATCGGTGGAGGTCAGTGGCGGAACGCCGACCTGTCGCTCCCGGGCCCGCTCGAGCAGGCGCAACATGATGTAGCGGGCTCTTTTCGCGCCGCGTTCGTCGATGACTCCGTCGAGCGACTCGACCCACTCGTTGGTTTCCTCGGGGTCGATGTCGGGAAGCTGGCTCGGCAGTCCATCGCTGATCACCGGGCGCTTGCGCTCCGTGGCCACAGGCAATCCTCTTGGTCGGGTGTCGGAAACCGGGCGGCCCATTGTGTGAGTCACTCGGATAGGCCTCCATCCTGCCCCCTTCCGGTGGGCATCGTCACGCCTACCCGGGGTGTCCGCGATCCGGGACACACGTACTGACCAGTAACTTCTCAGCCTTCGATGAATGAGAAGCGAACCTGCCTGGTCGGATTGTCGCCGTTCGTGTCGACGAGGCAGATCGACTGCCAGGTGCCCAGCGCGATCTCGCCGCCGATCACGGGGAGTGTCGCGTACGGCGGGATCCAGGCCGGCAGCACGTGGTCGCGGCCGTGCCCGCGCGATCCGTGCCGGTGACGCCAGCGGTCCTCGGCCGGTAACAGCTGGTCGATCGCGGTCAGCAGGTCGTCGTCCGACCCGGCCCCGGTCTCGATGATCGCCAGCCCCGCGGTGGCGTGCGGGACGAACACGTGCAGCAACCCGTCCGCTTCGGACCGCACAAATGCCTCGGCCTCGGCGGTGATGTCCCGGACGACGGGCGACCCGCCGGTCCGGACGGTGATCATTTCGCTTCGCATCGGGCGAGCCTATGTGTACAGATCGAGGGCCAGGAACAGGGCCGCGGTGCAGCCCACCCAGAGCACGGCAAGCCCGAGACGGACGACCACCGTACGCATGATCATATTTTGAGTAGAACACAGGCGGTGGCAGCGGTGGCTCCTGTCCGCAATGCTGGGTCGCGTGACCACCCCGCAGAACCTCGACGAGCGTTTCCGCGACGCGGTCTCCGCGCTGCCCGACCCCGGCGCGCGCCGCGACCCGGCCGACGCCGTCCGCGACGGTGCCCTGCTCACCGGCGCGCGTGCCCTCGAGCTGTTCGACGCCCAGCTGGCCAGCCGCCACCTCGACCTGGCCGCCCGCTGGCTGCGCAGCTTCAACGAGGGCTTCTACACCATCGGATCCTCCGGCCACGAGGGCAACGCGGGCGTCGCGGCGGCGCTGCTGCCCACCGACCCGGCGCTGCTGCACTACCGCTCGGCCGCGTTCTTCTGCGCCCGGGCCAAGAGCATCGCCGACGCCGCCCGCGACGTGCTGCGCGGCGTCGTCGCCTCGGCGCACGAGCCGATCGCCGGCGGCCGGCACAAGGTCGTCGGCAGCGCCGATCTGAACATCATCCCGACCACCTCGACCGTCGCGTCGCACCTGCCGCGTGCCGTCGGGCTCGCCTGGTCGCTGGCCCGTCCGCGGGCCTCGCAGCGGCGCTGGCCGGCCGACGCGATCGCGGTCGCCTCCTTCGGAGACGCCTCGGCCAACCACGCGTCGGCCACGGCCGCGTTGAATTCCGCCGGGTGGTTCGAGCATTCCGGCGTACGCCTTCCGCTGCTGCTGATCTGCGAGGACAACGGGATCGGGGTGAGCGTGCCCTCGCCCGACGGCTGGCTCGCCGCGACGCTGTCGACCCGCCCCGGCGTCCGCTACACCTCAGCCGACGGCTGCGACCTCGCCGCCACCTACGACGCCGCGTCCGAGGCGGCCGGCTTCGTCCGCCGCGAGCGCCGCCCCGCCGTGCTCCACCTGTCCACGGTCCGTCTCATGGGGCACGCCGGCGCCGACGCCGAGGTGGCGTACCGCTCCACCGAGGAGATCAACCGTGACATCGAGCGCGACCCGCTGATCGCCACGGCCCGCCTGCTCGTCGCCGCCGGCCTGTTCACCCCCGACGAGGTCGTCACCCGGTACGACGAGATCGGCTGGCAGGTCCGCAAGGTCGCCGAGGAGGTGCTCGGCGAGCCCAAGCTGGCCGGCATCGCCGAGATCGTCGCCCCGCTCGCCCCGCGCCGCCCGCTGCGGGTCGCCCACGAGATCACCGAGGTCGCCACCCGCGCGGCCGGGCCCGGCGCCCGCGAGCGCCTCCAGGCCTTCGACGGCAAGCTCCCCGAGCAGTCCGGGCCGTTCACACTCGCCCAGACGATCAACGCGACGCTCGCCGACGCCCTGCTGGTCAACCCCGGCATGCTGCTGTTCGGCGAGGACGTCGCCCGTAAAGGCGGCGTCTACGGCGTCACCAAGCGGCTGCAGGAGCGCTTCGGCGCCGAGCGGGTCTTCGACACCCTGCTCGACGAGACCACGATCCTCGGACTCGCGCTGGGCACGGGCATCGACGGGCTGCTGCCGGTCCCCGAGATCCAATACCTGGCGTACCTGCACAACGCCGAGGACCAACTGCGCGGCGAGGCGGCCACGATGTCGTTCTTCTCCTCGGGGGCGTACAAGAACCCGATGGTCGTCCGGGTGGCCGGGCTCGCCTACCAGCAGGCCTTCGGGGGCCACTTCCACAACGACAACTCGGTCGCCGTGCTCCGCGACGTACCCGGCCTGGTTCTTGCCGTGCCCTCGCGGCCCGCCGACGCCGCGCCGATGCTGCGTTCCTGCCTCGCGTCCGCCGCTGCCGACGGCAGCGTCTGCGTCTTCCTCGAGCCGATCGCGCTCTATCACACCCGCGACCTCTACGACCAGGGCGACAACGAATGGCTGGCGCCCTACTCGCCGCCGAACGCGTGGTCGGGCGAGCACGTGCCGATCGGCCGGGCGCGCACCTATCCCGTCGGCAACGCCGCCGATCTGACGATCGTCACGTTCGGCAATGGGTTGCGCATGTCGCTGCGGGTCGCGGCACGACTGGCCGAAGAGGGGTACGGGTCACGCGTGGTCGACCTGCGCTGGCTCAGCCCGTTGCCGGCCGCCGATCTGGTCCGCGAGGCCTCCGCCACCGGCCGGGTGCTGATCGTCGACGAGACCCGGCGCTCGGGCGGCGTCGGCGAAGGCATTCTCGCGGCCCTGGTGGACGGCGGTTTCGTCGGCGCGGCACGGCGAATAGCCTCGGCCGACTCGCTGATTCCGCTCGGTCCGGCCGCACAACAGGTGCTCGTGGGGGAGGATGCCATCACACAGGGTGCCCATGCCCTGCTGGCACGGTAAATTGCCACACACCCGGTGCGCCACTTGCGCATGGGGCCGCAAGTGTGTGGACTACCCCCAGGTTCAAGGCAATTCAACGGCTAGGAGGACTTAGACAGTGAGCGCGACCGCTGGTCAGGCCGACGGCGTACGCAGCCTGGCGGACCGGTTCGGCTTCGAGCCGAACATGGTGGTCATGGAGATGGGCTACGACGACGATGTCGACGAGGACCTCCGTGACGCCCTGACCGAACGCGTCGGAGAGCTGGTAGACGAGGACACCGACGAGGTCGTCGACGCGGTGCTGCTGTGGTACCGCGACGGTGATGGTGATCTGTTCGAGCTGCTCACCGATGCCCTGGGCCCCCTCGCCGACAACGGTGTGGTGTGGCTCCTCACCCCCAAGGCCGGCCGCGACGGGCACGTCGAGCCGAGCGAGGTCAGCGAGTCCGCCCCCACGGCGGGTCTCCAGCAGACCTCGACGGTCAATGCCGGCAAGGACTGGACGGGAGCCCGTCTCGTCTCCCCCCGGGGTGCCAAGAAGAAGTAGCTCGCTGTCCCCTTCAGAGCCGGCCGGCGTCCGTGGGCGCCGGTCCGGTTAGGGTGTGCTTCATGCCGCTCGACGTGGGTGCATCGGCCCCCGATTTCGCGCTCAAGGACCAGAACAATCAGTGGGTACGCCTTCGTGACTTCCACGATCGCAAGGCGGTTCTGCTGGTCTTCTACCCGTTGACGTTCACGGGCACCTGCCAGGGAGAATTGACCGAGATCCGCGACAATCTCGGTCTTTATGCGAATGAAAAGGTGCAAGTCCTGGCAGTCAGCGTCGACTCGGTCTACAGCCACAAGGTCTGGTCCCTCCAGGAGGGCTTCGAGTTCCCCTTGCTGGCCGACTTCTGGCCACACGGCGAGGTGGCCCAGCGCTACGACGTCTTCAACGCTTCGGCGGGCTTCGCCAACCGCGGCACGTTCCTCATCGACCGCGATGGGCTGGTCGTCTTCGCCGAGGAGGCCGGCCCGGGTCAAGCCCGCGACCAGCAGGCATGGCGCGACGCCATCGCAGCGCTGAAGGAGTAAATCCGGCAGGGTACGATGACGGCTCCGGTTGATCCGGGCGCGTAGCTCAGTGGGAGAGCACTCGCCTTACAAGCGAGGGGTCGCAGGTTCGAAACCTGCCGCGCCCACCATCCTGACCAGCAACGACCGGTTAGCTGAGGTCAAGTGGTGTCACCCCGATCAGGCGTCTGGGTGTCCACGTCAAGGGCGGCAACGCACTCCGCACACCGCCTGATCGGGCCCCATTGCTCGACGAGGAACGAGTCGGTGAACCAGGTCATCGGTCTCACGAGAACCGCGGCGGTCCCGCACAGAGCTGTTCCCCTTCGCGGGTATACAGCATGGCCGACGGTCTCCACGTCTGAGGCATGGCGATCGCGGCGAATCACCTCGATGCTTCGCCAATCATCCGCAGTCATGCCGAGCCGGGGGCGAGTCAGCGATCGCCATCGACGGAACCATGAGGGCATCAGCCCATGATGGCCTCAAGGCGCTCTCGTCGGACCGGCTGTCGACAGCAACAGCGGCTGGGCGCGTCTCCGGGAGGGCTGCGTTCCCAACGGCCGGGCGTCCGGGAGGGCTGCGTTCCCTCGGTTGGGGCCTGGGGCGGCGGAGGTAGAGGGATTCGTCTGAGGTTTGCCCGGGGGTTGGGTGGGTGGGGGTGATCGCTTTTGGTGATCGCGGTAGCCTCGCTTCGTGACGGCGGTCGATCTCGTTCTTCGGAAGTTCGACGGGCGGCCGCATCGGCAGGTGACCGGGCGGCTGCTCGGCGAGGATGCCTACGGCACCTGGATCGCCACGCCGCGTGGGAGCGTGGTCAGCTACCACTACGGTGATCGGCCCACCGGGCTCACGCGTGCCGACGCCGTGCGGCTCATCCCCACCGACGGGTGGTGGATGGCGATGTGCCTGGCCGAGCCGGACGCGCGCGACATGTACTGCGACGTCACCACGCCCGCCGAGTGGACCGGGCCGGCCGAGCTCACCGTGGTGGACCTCGACATCGACCTCGTGCGCTATCGGGCCGACGGCCGGGTCGAGGTGGAGGACGAGGACGAGTTCGAGGAGCACCGGCTCTCGCTGGGATACCCCGACGCGATCGTGGAGGGCGCCTTGCGCGGCGCTGCCGAGTTGCGCGCGGCCCTCACCTCGTACGAGGAGCCGTTCGGTGAGCACTACCGCAAATGGCTCGCCCTTGTGTGACACCCGTTCCTAAGGTGGCTGTCATGCACGAGGTGACCACGCACGACGAAATCCGCGCCATCCTCGGGGAGCCGTTGCCCCGGGTGGCCGACAAAGCCCGGCGACGCCTGCACCCGTTCGACCGGCAGTGGCTGAGCGCGTCGCCGTTCTGCCTGGTGGCGACCGCGAGGGCCGACGGCACGTGCGACGTGTCGCCCAAGGGGGATCCGCCGGGCTTCACGCTCGTGCTCGACGACGCGACGATCGCCATCCCGGAACGCACCGGGAACCGCCGGGCCGACGGGTTCCACAACATCATCGACAACCCGCACGTCGGGCTGATCTACCTCCTTCCCGGGCGCGGCGACACGCTGCGGATCAACGGGCGCGCCCGCATCGTGCGCGACGCCGACTTCTTCGACGACCTGGTCGTGCGCGGGCATCGGCCGGTGCTGGCGCTGGTCGTGGAGATCGACGAGATCTTCCACCACTGCTCGAAGGCGTTCCTCCGTTCCGACCTGTGGCGGCCCGACACGTGGCGGCCGGACGCCGCGCCCTCTCGCCCGGAGATCGCCAAGGCTCTCGAACGGCCCGAGGACGACATGGCCGAGCTCGAGCGCTACTACGGCGCCGATTACGCGAAGACGCTCTATCGCTGAGGGCGCCGGCCCGCGGACGCCACGGACCGCCGGCCGGCGCGCGGGGTGATCAGGACGATGGTGGCGGTGGGGCGGCCGGGGGCGGAGCACCCGCCGGGGCCGGTGGGGCGGCCGCCGGGCGCCACGGCTCGCCCTGCTGGAGCTCGCCGAGGTGCTCGAGGCGGGTGCGGACGCCCCCGCCGCTGCGGCCGAACTCTTCCATCAGGTCGCGAAGGCGGGCGCCCTCGCGGTAGCGGGTCAGGAGGCGGGCGTCGTCTTCCGCCGTCCACCGGGCGCCCTGGTTGGGGTGGCGGCCCCGGCGCTCGGGCGGAGGGCCGGACCGGGAGGACAGCGGTGGGCTGGTCATCGCGATGAGGCCGGCCAGCGTCGAGGTCAGGACGTCGGTGAGGCCGACCAGGTCGGTGGGGGAGAGGCCGCCGCTGATCTCGCTTATCACCTGGCCGTCGCCGTCGCTGCTCACGATGCACAGATCGATGCGCTGATCGTCGGTCGGGAAGGCCGTGACCTGGTAATCGGTCTCGCCGATCATGAGGCGGCGGTCGAGGGTGATGGGCGATCTCTGGAGTGTGGTGTCGTTCATGGGGTGACTTTAGGGGTGGGCTCCGACAGTTTTCGGGTGCTGCCGCAGGGGCAACCGGCTCGCACCCGCGGGAACCTTCAAGCGGGCCGCCCCGGGAGCCGATTCGTGTTGGTGCCAGCGGGATGTCCCGCAGGTGGGCGGGCCGCGGTCGGATTCCCCTCGGCGATCGGGCCCGCCCGGGCATCGCGGCCGGCCGCCCGGCCGCGATCCACAGCGCGATCCGCGACGGGGGAGGACCGGTGGGTACGGAACTGCACGTCGGCGCGGATGCCGAGAAGACCGTGGTCTCGGCGTACGCGCTGAGGACCCGGACCGGACGCGCCCGCCGACTGCGGACGGGCAGCTTGATCGAGTCTCAGCCGGTTCTGCCGAGCGGGCGCGGCCGCGAGATCCGCGTGACCTTCCTGGCCCGGGTCAGCCTGCCGCTGCTGTTCGCCGGGGCGCTGCTGTTCGTCTCGGGCGTGCCGGCCTGGCTGCTCGCGAGCGTCGTCCTCGGCACGGTCGGAGCGCTGGGATGGCTCGATCGCCGCCGGTCCCAGCAGGCGGTCTTCGCGCTGCCCGGTGAAGCACGGGTCCTGCGCACCCGGGAGGAGCGCGCCGCGTTCCACCGTGCCGTCGCCGCGGCCCGTCGCGTCCGGCACACCTGGCCGGGGTTGCCCGGCATGATCGATCCCGTGTCCGCGGACCGCTCGCTCACCCAGGCCCTCGACGATCTGGCCACCGTGCTGGTCCGGCGGCAGGAGATCCGCCGGCTTCGTGCGGGGCTCGATGGCGTACGCCGCCAGGACGTCCCCGACGCGAGCCGTGCCGTCCTCGCGCTCGCCGAGCAGCGCGACCGCGCCGAGCGACTCTGGCTCGAGACCGGCGAGCAGGCCAACCGGATCCTGCGTGCGATCGACGAAGCGGCCCTGGCCGGCGAGTCGTTCCTGCAGGAGCAGCGGATCGGCGCCACCGCCCGGCAGGCCGAACTGGCCCTGGCCCGGCTCGGCGCCGGCGCGCCCCCGGCCGACGCCGCCCCCGAGCTGGCCGATCGCACCGCGGCCGTGGTCAGCGCCTACCGCGAGCTGGCGGACAGGGAATCATTGTTGCCATGACGGCAACCGACGACGTGCTGCGCGAGGTCGGCCCGCGGTTGCGGGCGCTGCGCCGCAAGTCGGGCATCACCCTGGCGGCGCTGGCCGAGACCACCGGCATCTCGGTGAGCACGCTCTCCCGGCTCGAGTCGGGGCAGCGCAAGGCCACACTGGAACTGCTGCTGCCGCTCGCCCAGGCCTACCGGGTGCCGCTCGACGAGCTGGTCGGGGCGCCGCAGACCGGCGACCCGCGCATCTACGCCCGGCCGATCGCCGACCACGGCGCGCTGATCGTGCCGCTCAGCCGCAACCCGGGCGGGCCGCAGGCGTTCAAGCACATCATCGCCGCAGGTCAGCGCCTCGACCCCGACCCCAAGACCCATGAGGGGTACGAGTGGCTGTACGTGCTCAGCGGCAAGCTGCGGCTGATCCTCGGCGAGCACGACCTGGAGTTGGCGGCGGGTGAGGCCGCCGAGTTCGACACCCGGGTGCCGCACTGGTTCGGCAGCACGGGCAGGCCGGTCGAGTTCCTGACGATCTTCGACCGGCAAGGGGCACGCATCCACGTGCGTGCCCGCCCGAAGGCCGGCCGGCAACGGCCTGCTCAGTAGCGCCGGGGCGTTCCGGGCGGCCGCGAACCGACCGGTCGTGATCCGCGCGGGCGGGTACCCGCCCCACGGTCACGCAAATTCATTCCTTTGTGTGACTCGACCGTCACCAAGAATGCAACTACTTTGTCTGACGACATGCGTGCCCCCGCCCATGCCCGGTTACCGTCCGCTACCAAGGTCAACGATCCGGCGGTCGGTGGGACGTTCTCGGCCTCTTTCCGGGGTTTCGTCTGGGGTTTTCCGCCGCGGGTCAGCTCAAGCCCGCCTGGTGGTGGACAACTGGCGGGGGACGGTCAGGCGCGGGGCGGGTGTCGTGCCGAGGGCATCGACCATCAGGGTCTGCACGAGGGCCGGGCCGGGCAGCCGCCACTGTGTCCGCTCGGGCGGAACGGCCCAGCGCACCGGCCCTTCCAGCATCCGGCTGGGCGGGGCCGGGATCCACGAGCCGCGGCCGTGACGCACCACGTCCAGCCGATGATCCAGTTCGGAGCGGAGCGGCTCACCGGGCCGCACCAGGAACATCCAACGTCCGGCCGCGGTCACCGCGACCGGCCCGAGGGCGTCCGCCCGGCCGGCGCCGGGCAGGCTGTGCTGCAGCCGCGCGGCGCCGAGCACGCGCAGGCCGAGCGCCGCCGGCACCTCCAGCGCGTCGAACTTCCCGCCGGTCGCCAGCAGGACGCTGTACGGCCGGCGGCGCCACCAGTCCGACACCAGGCCGGGGTCGGCCGACGCGGTGTCCTCCCAGGACTCCAGCGCCGGGTGGCACGCCATGATCGGGCAACCGGGCCGGCCGCAGGCGAACCGGTGGCCGGTCAGGCACGCGCCCGGCGTCACGGCCCAGCCCAGGGCCGCGTACCGCAGGGCGTGCCGCCGCAGCCGCAGCCGGTCGAACCGGCCGGCGAGGTGCGTTGGGACGAATGGCCGGTTGGCGGTCCACTGCATGGCTCGATAACCCCCGATCTGGGCGGTTGGCGGCCATATCAGCCGCCGGTGCCGTATCCAAGCGCGACACGCGTCGTTGGGTTCGGCAGATTCACCCTTTGCAAGTTGCAACGAAAACTACGAGCATCGGTGAGCAGGCGATCACACACGATGTGCGACGTGCGCACACGTGGGTCGATCACACTGCAATCGACACAAGGGCTCGCCGGCGGGGGTCGCTGGTGAGTCGGGGGAGGCATCGTGGACGAGCTGCCGATCGGCCGCCGCGTCGCCTACTGGCGCGGCCGACGCAAGATGTCCCAGCAGGTCTTCGCAGACCGGCTGGGAAAATCCAAGAGCTGGGTCGACAAGGTGGAGCGGGGGGTCCGCCGGCTCGACAAGTTCTCCGTCGTCTACGAGATCGCCGACGTGCTCCAGGTCGACGTCCAGCTGCTGCTGGGCAAGGACGTGGAACGACGGCCCGAAACGCAGAACTGCATCGACCAGGTGGAGGTCGAGGAGATCCGGGCGGCCCTGGAGCGCTATGACCAGATGAGCGCGTTCTTCCAGGCCGTGCCGCATTCGCCGCCACTGACGGAGATGCGCAAGGCGGTCAGCCATGCCTGGCTGACCTATCAGCACGCCAAGTACGGCGTATTGGCGCGTGCCCTGCCCAAGCTGCTGCGCGACGCGCAGGCCGCGGACAGCGCGCACGCCAACAGCGCCGAGGCCAAGGACGCGGCCCACCTGCTCGGGCAGGTGTACCAGATCGCCTCGTCGGCGTTGCGCAAGGTCGGCGAGCACGAGCTGTCCTGGCTCGCGGCCGACCGCTCGATCGCGGTCTCGCAGCGGGCCGGCGACCAACTGCTGGCGGGCCTGGCGAGCTATCGCGTCGGCAGCGCGCTGCTCGCGCTCGGCCGGGTGCGGCCCGCCCTCGAGGTCAACGTCAACATCGCGAACCGGCTCGCGCCGAGTCGCGAGCCCGCACAGGGCGACCGGCTCTCGGTGTACGGGATGCTGCTGCTCAACGGCGCGATGGCGGCGGCGCGCATCGGCGACAGCGCGACCGTTCGCGACCTGCTCTGCGGCGCCGAGCAGGCGTCGTTCGAGCTGGGCGGCGACTACAACCACTACTGGACCAGCTTCGGGCCGACCAACGTGCAGCTGCACCGCTGTGCCACGGCGGTCGAGCTCGGCGACGGCCGTACCGCGGTGGAGACCCACGAGAAGATCGACCAGGTGGGCTTCCACTCGCTGCTGCCCGAGCGGCGGGCGCACCACTTCCTCGACATCGCCCGCGGCTACACGCAAATCGGCAACATCGAGAAGGCGAGCGAGATGCTGCTGGAGGGCGACCGGCTGGCTCCGTCCGAGATCCGCTGCCGCCCGCTCGCCCACGAGGTTCTTTCCGACGTGCTCCGCCGTACGCGTGGCACGCCCCCGGCTCCGATCGCGGAGCTGGCCGAGCAGATGGGAGTCGGCGTATGAGTGGAGCGGGGAGGCTACGGACCCCGGCCACGACGGCGAATGATCGCCGAGTCGCGGAACGCAGGCCAGCACTGCGTGGAGCGGGGAGGCTACGGACCCCGGCCACGACGGCGAATGATCGCCGAGTCGCGGAACGCAGGCCAGCACAGGGGTGGGTCCGCCTGTGATTACCGGTAACCCCTCACCCGGCGTTCTGTACATCCTCGTCTGCGGTTCGCCGATCGCCAGAGACGTCGGGATCCTTGTTGGCCTGGCCCAGCAGGACGGCTGGGAAGTGTGCGTGATCACCACGCCGGACGGCCGGAAGTTCGTCGACGTGGCCGCGCTGCAACAGCAGACCGGACATCCGGTGCGTACCTATTACAAGAGCCCCGGCGACCCCGACGTGCTGCCCGAGGCGGACGCGATGATCGTCGCGCCCGCCACGGTCAACACCGTGAACAAATGGGCCGCCGGGATCACCGACACGCTCGTCCTCGGGCTGCTCGTCGAGGGCTACGGATACGGCGTGCCGACCGCCGTCGTCCCGTACACGAACAGGGTCATGGCTTTGCATCCGAGCCTGCACGAGAGTTTGGCGAAGCTGCGGGACTGGGGAGTCCAGGTGCTCTACGGCGAGGACGTGTGCCGGCTCGGTGGCCCCGGGCAGACCGATCGGTTCCGGGGACAGTTCCCGTGGCGGCGCGCCCTGCAGGCGGTCAGCAATCCGGTGACGATGAGCAGCCGAGTCGAACCGGACACGGTCGTCTAGGCAGATAGAGTTGTCGGCCGTGACCGACAACGCCGCATCACCCACCGTCCTCGACGTGGTGAACAGGCTCGACCTGCGTTACCCCCGGGACTGGGCGGAGTCGTGGGACCGGGTGGGACTGGTGCTCGGCGACCTCGCGCATCCGGTCTCCCGGGTCCTCTGCGTCGTCGACTGCGTTCCCGAGACCGTCGACCAGGCGCTGGCGGCCGGGGCCGACCTGATCGTGTCCCATCACCCGTTGCTGCTCAAGCCGGTGTCGTCGATCGCCCCCGACACGTACAAGGGGCGGATCATCCATCGGCTGATCCGCGGCGACGTGGCGCTGTACGCGGCGCACACCAACGCCGACGTCGCGAACCCCGGCGTCTCCGACGCGCTCGCCCGCCGGCTGGAGCTGGTCGATCTGCGGCCGCTCGTCCCGGCGACCGGTGCGGCCGCGGGGGAGGGGCGGGGTCTCGGCCGGATCGGCGAGCTGCCCGAGCCGATGGACCTCGCCGAGCTCACCGGGTTCGTCGCGGTGCGGCTGCCGGGCACCGCGGCGGGCATCCGGGCCGCGGGCGACCCCGGGCGGACGATCCGCACGATCGCGGTCTGCGGCGGCGCGGGCGACTCCTTCCTCACCGATGCCAAGAACGCGGGCGTCGACGCGTACCTTTGCTCTGATCTTCGTCATCACCCCGCCAGTGAGCATCTCGCCGAGGGCGGCCCCGCACTGCTCGATGTCGCCCATTGGGCGACGGAGCGCCCGTGGCTCGACGAGGTGGCCGAATGGCTGCGCGGAGAGTTCAGCGTCGAGGTTGTGGTGTCCGATGTGGACACCGACCCCTGGACGGTCCATGCTTTCAGTTCCTCGGAGAAGGAGACCCAGCCGTGAAGGCCTCCCCGGAAGCCCAGCGCCGCCTGCTCGACCTGCAGGCCATCGACACCACCCTCGCCCAGCTCGCGCACAAGCGCCGGTCGCTGCCCGAGCTCGCCGAGATCGATACGGTGTCGCGGGAGCTCAGCGCCCTGGAGGACGAGCGGGTCCGCGCCCAGGTCGCCGTCGACGATCTCGACCGCGACATCACCCGCTTCGAGAAGGACATCGAGCAGGTACGGCTGCGCAAGGAGCGTGACAAGACCCGGCTCGACGCCGGCGGCGCGCTGCGCGAGATCGAGGGTCTCCAGCACGAGCTGGCCACGCTCAACCGGCGGCAGTCCGAGCTCGAGGACGCCGAGCTCGAGCTGATGGAGAAGCGGGAGACGGCCGAGGCGACGCTCAACGAGGTGCGGTCGCGCCTCGACGCCGCCTCCGGGCGCCGTGCGGCGGCCGAGCAGAGGCGGGACGAGGTGCTGGCCGACATCGCCAAGGAGGAGGAGTTCAAGTCCTCCAGCCGGGGGCCGCTCGCCGCCGACCTGCCGGCCGACCTGGTCGCGCTCTACGACAAGATCCGGCTGGAGTCGGGGCTGGGCGCGGCGCTGTTCCGGTCGGGGCGGTGCGGCGGGTGCCGGATCGAGCTGTACGGGGCGGATCTCAACCGGGTGAAGGCCGCCGCGGCCGATGACGTGGTGCGGTGCGAGGAGTGCCGAAGGATCATGGTGCGTACCGCGGAGTCCGGGCTGTGAGAGTCGCGGTCGAGGCCGACGGCGGGTCCCGGGGGAATCCGGGGCCGGCGGGGTACGGGGCGGTGGTGCGCACCCATCCGACCGGGGAAGTGCTGCTCGAGCGGTATGGGGCGCTCGGCGTCACGACAAACAACGTGGCCGAGTACACGGGGCTGATCGAAGGGCTGTCGGCGGCGCTGGAGCTGAAGGCGACCGAGGTCGACGTGCGGATGGACTCGAAGCTGGTCATCGAGCAGATGTCCGGACGCTGGCAGATCAAGAATCCGGGGCTGCGGCCGCTCGCCGCCTCGGCCGCCGAGCTGGTGAGCCGGTTCGAGCGGGTTTCCTTCGAGTGGATTCCGCGGGAGCGCAACAAGGCCGCGGACGCGCTCGCCAACCTCGCCATGGACGAGGCGGCCGGGAAAGTGCCGCGCGGTACCGCCCCCGACGTCACCGACAAATCTGATCTGCCGGTCAAGGCGTCCTGGGCGCCGCCGGCCTCGCTCGAGAACGCGACCCGGATCATTCTCGTGCGGCACGGCGAGACGGCGCTGACCAAGCAGGGGCGCTACTCGGGGCGCGGGGACGTGCCGCTCTCGGACGAGGGGCAGGCGCAGGCCATGGCGGCCGGCGGGCGGGTCGCCGGCATCTCGCGGGACGTCACCGCGGTGGTGTCGTCGCCGCTGGGCCGCTGCGTGCGGACGGCCGAGCTGATCGCCGCCGAAGTGGGCGGGGTGCCGGTGACGGTCGTCGACGACCTGATCGAATGCGATTTCGGGGAGTGGGAAGGGCTGACCTTCGCCGAGGTGCAGTCCCGCTGGCCGTCCGAGATGTCGGCGTGGCTCGGGTCGACCTCGGTGGCGCCGCCGGGCGGGGAGTCGTTCCAGGCCGTGGCCAAGAGGACTCGCGCCGCTATGGCCACGGTGCTCAAGTCGTACGCGGGAGGGGTTGTCGTCGTTGTCTCGCACGTCTCTCCCATCAAGCTGATCCTCAGGGACGCGCTGGCGGCGTCGGACGCCTTCCTGCACCGGCTGTTCCTCGACCCGGCCGGGGTCTCCACGATGGACGTCTGGCCGGACGGCAACATCGCGGTGCGCTCGGTGAACGAGACGTCACACCTGCGGTAGTAGCCTCACGGCGTGAAGCGCTCGAATGAGACGCGGCTGACGTCGCGGCTGCGGCTCGAACCGATCGGGCACGTCATCTCGGTCGCTTACCCGTCGAGGTAGCGCAGGACGGCCAGGACGCGGCGGTTGTCGTCGTCGGAGGACTGAAGGCCCAGCTTCGCGAAGATGTTGTTGGTGTGCTTGGCGACGGCCTTCTCGGTGATGAACAGGGCGGCGCCGATCGCGGAGTTGGTGCGGCCCTGGGCCATGTTCGCGAGGACCTCGCGCTCGCGCGGGGTGAGCTGGCCCAGCTCGTGCTGGTGCAGGAGCTTCGAGACGACCGTCGGGTCGAGCGCGGTGCCGCCGCCGGCGACCCGGTTGACGTTGTCGATGAAGTCGCCGATGTCGGAGACGCGGTCTTTGAGCAGGTAGCCGATGCCGCCGTTGCCGTCGGCCAGCAGCTCGCGGGCGTAGAGGCGCTCGACGTACTGGGAGAGGACCAGGACCGGGAGGCCCGGGACCTGGGCGCGGGCGGCGAGGGCGGCGCGCAGGCCCTCGTCGGTGTGGGTCGGCGGGAGGCGCACGTCGACCACGGCCACGTCGGGACGGTGCTCGAGGAGGGCCTCGAGCAGGTCGGGGCCGTTGTCGACGGCCGCGACGACCTCGAAGCCGTACGCCTCGAGCATGCGGATCATGCCGTCGCGGAGCAGCGTCAAGTCCTCGGCCACGACGATCCTCATCGGCCCAGGCTATGCGATCAAGACGACCACAGTTGTGCCGGGCGTGAAGCGGGAGAGGTCGGCGAATATGCCGTACATCATCTTGGCCTCGTAGACCCGATTCAGCGTGACGCCGTGGCGGTCGCGGAAATCTTCGATGAAGACGTCGAGGGTCCTGGTGCGTTTGGCGTAGCCGCCGAAGTGATGGCTGGTGTCGATTTCCCAGTTGGTGGTGGGGGTCTTCTGGAGGCATTCGACGTCGCGGCGGAGGAAGTCGCCTTTGAGCGCGGCGTAGCCGATCGCACGCTGGGTGGGTGAGAGCCTGGTGGCCACGCCGGCCAGGGTGGCGCCGGTGCCGACCGAGCAGCTGAGGATGTCGAAGGGGATGCCGATCTCGTCGACCAGCTCGGCGCAACCTCGAACGCCCTGCTCGTTGGCGCCGCCCTCGGGGATGAGGTAGGGGTTCCCGTATTTTTCGGATAAATGTTCTAAGAAGACTTTGTCCGACCTCTGGCGGTACCGGGAGCGGTCGACGTACTCGAGCCGCATGCCGTGGCGTACGGCGGCCGCCAGCACCGGATTGAGCGGGTCGCGGTGCTCACCTCGTACGATGCCGACGGTGGTGAAGGGGAAATGGTGGCCGGCCGCGGCGGTGGCGAGAAGGTGGTTGGAGAATGCGCCGCCGAAGGTGAGCAGCGTGGTGTGGCCGGCCCGTTGTGCCGCCTCGATGTTGTATTTCAGCTTGCGCCATTTGTTGCCCGGGAAATCGGGGTGGATCAGATCGTCGCGCTTGAGGAACATGCGGATGCCGGCGGCGGTCAGGCGCTCGTCGTCGACGGGGCGCAGCGGCGAGGGCAGGCGGAACACCTCAGTAGTGTGCCGCTTTTCCGGGGCGACATGGGCGCCGACGTAGGCTCGGCGCGTGGAGCGGATCGATCTCGGCTCGGTGCCCTACGTCTCGGCCCTGGCGGACATGGAAGGCTGGGTCGCCGCGCGGCGCTCCGGCGAGGTCGGCGATCGGTTGTTCCTGCTCAACCACCCGGCAGTGATCACCTACGGCAAGCTGACGCCGCCGGGCGACCTGCCGGCGGACGCTTCCTGGATGCCCACCGTGGCGGTTGACCGGGGCGGGCATGCGACCTACCACGGTCCCGGTCAACTTATCGGATATATCGTGATGAACCTTCGCGAGCGCGGGCCGGGCGATGTGGTGCGGTGGCTCGAGAACGGGCTGATCAAGGCGCTCGCCGAGCTGGGCTTTCACACGATCCGCCGGGACACGCCCAAGGGGACGCCCAGCCTGGTCGGCGTGTGGACGCCGTCGCACGCGAAACTCGTCTCGATCGGGATGCGCATCCGGGGCGGGATCACCAGTCACGGGTTCGCCCTGAACATCGACCCCGACCTGTCGGTCTACGAGCGGTTCACGGCGTGCAGCCTCGAGGGTGTGCCGATGACTTCGCTGCGGCGTCTCGCCGAGGAGCAGGGGCGGCCGCTGCCGCCCGAGCCCGTGGTCCGCGACGCGATCGCCGCAGCGTTGTCCTGACGTCAGGCGGCCGTCGGGGCCGCGCTCTGGCCCAATGCGGTGGCCTTGAGCCTCTCGAATTCCGGCGCGGTGATGGCCCCCGAGTCGAGCAGCGACTTGGCCGAGGCGATCTCCTCGGTCGCGCTGCGCTTGCCGTCGGCCGGCGTCGCCACCGACCGGATGTACGCCTCCTGGCGCTTCTGCGCGTCAGACGCGTCACTGAGGGCCCGCTCGCTCATGCCGCCACCGCGTGCGATCAGGTAAACCAGCATGCCGAGCAGCGGGAGAATGATGAGGAACAGTGTCCACAGCGTCTTGCCCCACCCGCCGAGGCTCTTGTCCCGGAACAGGTCCCCGAAGATCCAGAAGAGACACATGAACCAGGCGAAGAAGAGAAAGAACTCGAACAGCGCCAGCAGGAACGACCCGTTGTCATTAAACACGTGACTACCCTCCTTTTGGCTTTCAGTGGACCTCTTGTCGGCCGTCGAGGCCTCATCCGCAACGGATAGGGGTAGTAGCACCACCACCGGACGGGTTCCAGGCTCCTCGTGCCGAAATGGCGTCTCGACCAGGCTCGATGGCATGACAACAGTGCTGGAGAAAGCCGGTCCCGTCCGCCGCGCCGAGCGGGCCCTCGCCCCCGATCTCATCCGCGGCTTCATGCTTCTGTTCATCGCGCTCGCCAACGCCGCGAACTTCGCCTTCGCCGGTCAGCCCGGCCTCGACGGCACGCCGCACGGCCTTCAGCGGGTCGTCAACTTCCTGATGACGACGCTCATCGACAGCCGCGCCTACCCGGTTTTCGCGGTGATGTTCGGGTACAGCCTGGTCCAGTTGGCCCGTCGAAACCCGGCCCGGGGCGTCCTGCTCCGCCGCAACGCCGCGCTGATCGGCTTCGGGTTCGTGCACGCGACCCTGCTGTACTTCGGGGACTTCCTGGGCGCGTACGGCATCGTGGGTCTTCTCGCCACGACGCTGCTGCTGCGTCGCAGCGACCGCTTCCACCGCCTGATCCTCTGGCTCTGGGGTTTCCAGACCGTCTATGCGGCGGTGCTCGCGGTCATCGCGGTGACCACCGCCCATGCCGGCGACGCCACCATCGTGAACAGCCCGAACCCGTCGCTGGCCGCCTCGTCGTACGCCTCCTCGCTGGTCCATCGGCTCGCCGAATGGCCCGTGCACACCGCCACGGTCATCCCGTTCATCGTCATCGTGTGGCTGGGCATCTGGGGCGCCAACCGGCGTCTGCTCGAGGAGCCGGGCCGGCACCGCACGCTGCTGCGCCGCGTCGCCATCGGCGGCCTGGGGATCTCGATCGCCGGTTCGCTCCCGTACGCCCTGGTGTCCGCGGGCGTGCTGCACCTGGACGCCGGTAGCGTCGACGCCATGTACCGAGTCCATGCCGTCACCGGCGAGTACGGCGGCCCCGGCTACGTCGCGCTGTTCGCCCTCCTGGCCCACCGGCTCACGGGCCGCTCGCTCACGGGGCGCGGGCAGATGATCGTCGCGCTCGGCCAGCGGTCGATGAGCGGCTACCTGTTCCAGTCGGTGGCCTGGCTGATCCTGTTCTCGCCGTGGGCGCTCGGCCTGGGCGGCACCTACACGGCGGTGGCCGCGGCCGTAGCGGTCTGGGTGATCTCGCTGATCGCCGCCCAGCGGATGAGCGAGTCCGGCTACCGCGGCCCGGCCGAGACGCTGCTGCGCCGGATCGCCTACCGGACCACGGCGTGACCAGGAGGATTCTCGCGGGGGTGGCCGTGGCGCTGTGCGCCGCGGTCACCCTGGCCTGGGCGGTGACCGGCCGGGGCGAGTTCTGGCCGCGCTGGGTGTACTTCGGCGTCGTGGTGCTGGGCGCCGCACCGTACGCGTTCGGCCGTGCCCTGCGCGTCCCGCCCGGCCGGCGCCGCTGGCTGGCGGTCGACGCCGCGTTCTGCGTGATGCTCGCCGCGGTCGACCTCACCGTCTGGGTGCTCTCCGGCGGCGGCTACTTCTGGCCGATGTGGACCATGCTCGGCCTCTCCCTCCTTCTCGGCGTGCACACATGGGTCGCCAGCCGGCCGCCCGGCCGGCGGGAGCGCGAGCTCCTCGCCCGGGTCAGCACGCTCAGCCGGTCGCGCAGCGATGCCCTCGACCGGCAGGCGGCCGAGCTCAAGCGGGTCGAGCGCGACCTGCACGACGGCGCCCAGGCCCGGATGGTCTCGCTCGCGCTCACCCTGGGCCTCGCCGGCGACCTGCTGCGCCGCGACCCGGACCGGGCCGCGGCGCTGCTCGAGGAGGCCCGGTCGACCGCCCGCTCGGCCCTCGACGACATGCGCACGGTCATGCACAGCATCCACCCGCCGGTGCTGGCCGACCGCGGCCTCGGCGACGCCGTGCGCGCGCTGGTGCTGGACCTGGCCGTGCCGGTGGCGGTGACCGGCGAGCCGCCCGCGCCGCTGCCGGCCGCCACCGAGACGGCCGCCTACTTCGCGGTGGCCGAGTGCCTGAGCAACATCGTCAAGCACGCGGCGGCGACGTCGGCCGCGGTGGCCTTCGGCGACGGCGCCGACGCCCTGCGGATCGCCGTGACGGACGACGGCAAGGGCGGCGCCGACCCGGCCGGGGGCAGCGGCCTGCGCGGCATCGCCGACCGTCTCGAGGCCGTGGACGGCGTGCTGAGGATGGTCAGCCCACCGGGCGGGCCCACCGTGGTCACGATTCAGGTTCCGCTAACTGGGCGCGCAGATGAGCCTCGACCGCGGCCGCCATATCGAGCGACGGGTCGCCCAGCAGCCACTGGATCTGAAGGCCGTCCATGAGAGCGACCAGGTCGCGGGCCGCCCGGGCCGGATCGATCCCGGGCCGGAGGTCGCCGGCCGCGTGTGCCTCGGTGTAGGCCTCCTCCAGTTCGTGCACTATTCGCGAATATCGATCGACGAAGTAGTCGTGTGCCGGGTGGTCGGCGGCCGTGGCCTCGGCCGAGAGGACGGTGAACAGCTCGACGATGCCCCGGCGGGTCATGTTGAGCGCGATCACGTCGATCAGGCGGAGCAGGGCCGCGGCGCCCGACGTGTGCCCGGCCGTGATGCGTTCCTGATCCACCTCGTCGCGGTGCGCCAGCACGGCCAGCAGCAGCGATTCCTTGGTGGGAAAATGGTGCAGAAGGCCCGGGTGCGAGATGCCGCAGCGGGCCGCGATCTCGCGCAGCGACGTGCCTCGGTAGCCGGCCTCGCCGAACAGCGCGGTCGCCTGGTCGAGGATGTCCCGCCGCTTGGCGCGGCCCTTCGCGTAGCCCACCGATAAATACTTACCAACTGGTCGGGATTCGTCTAGCGTCTGGCCCATGGCCGTGACACACCTCCAGCCTGCTCCGGCGCTGCGCCGGGCACGCGTCGCCACCTCGACGATCTTCGCGGTTCACGGGGCCGTGACGGGGTCGTTCGCGGCGCGTGTTCCCTGGGTGGCCGATCATGTCGGCGCCGGGGCGGGCGGGCTCGGCATCGCGCTGCTCATGCCGGGCGTGGGCGCCCTGCTGGCCATGCCGGTCTCGGCCCGGCTCGCGCACCGCTTCGACCTGCGCAAACTCATACGCGTCTTGATTGTCCTCTGGTCTGCCGCGCTGGTGCTCCCGGCCCTGCCCACCAGCCTGCCGCTGCTCTGCCTGTGCCTGGTGGTCTTCGGCGCGACGGCCGGCCTCGCCGATGTCGCGATGAACGCGCACGCCGTGCTGGTCGAGGAGCGCTACGAACGGTCGGTGATGTCCGGTTTCCACGGCTGGTGGAGCATCGGCGGCCTGGCCGGCTCGGCGGTGGCGGTGCTCGCGGCCCGCGCGGGGATGGGCGCGCCGGAGCACTTCGCGCTGGTCGCGGCCGCGCTGATCGTGATCGCCCTGGTCGCGTCGGCCTGGCTGATGTCGCATCGGGCCGAGCCTACGGCCGAGAAGCCGCCGGCGTTCGTGCTGCCGTCGCGCGAAGTGCTGGCGATCGGTCTGATCGGCCTGTGCGCGGTCTTCGCCGAGGGTGCGAGCCTCGACTGGTCGGCGGTCTACGTGCGCGACCTGCTGCACCATCCGGCCGCGACGGCCGCGGCCACCGTCTCGATCTTCTCGGTCTGCATGGCCGCCGCGCGGTTCGGCGGCGACTGGGTGGTGCGCCGGCTCGGGCCGGTGACGACCGTCCGGATCTCCGGGGTGTGCGCCACGGCAGGCGCGCTGATCGTGGTGCTGGCGTCGCCGGTGGCGCTGGTGATCGCCGGGTTCGGCCTGCTCGGCATCGGCATCGCGGTGGTGGTGCCGCTGGTGTTCGCGGCGGCCGGGCGGCTGCCCGGGCAGCCGGGGCGCAACATCGCCGGGGTGGCCGGCATCGCGTACGGGAGCGGGCTGATCGCCCCGGGCGTGATCGGGGGGATCGCGCATGTCTCGAGCCTGACAGTGTCGTTTACGCTCATCGTGGTGCTCGTCGCGCTGATGGGAGTGTTCGCGACCGTTCTGCGAGGCCGAAACTCGCTGTAACATACAAGTATGAGCGAAGATCAGGTGCTCGGCACCATCGAGACGCAGATGGCGATGCTGATGCGGCTCGGCGAGGCCACCCGCCGCTCCACCGGCGGCCCGCCGCACCGGGCGCTCGACCGCGCGGCGTACGTGATCCTGCGCCAGCTGGAGAAGGACGGCCCGCTCAACGTGTCGGTCCTGGCCGCTGCGCTCAACCTCGACGGCTCGACCGTCACCCGCCAGGTCACCGCCCTGCAGAAAGACGCGCTGATCGAGCGCCGTGCCGACCCCACCGACGGCCGCGGCACGGTCATCGCGGCCACCCCGCTCGGCCTCACCCAGGTCGACGCGGTGCGGCAGGCGCGCAAGGTCGTGTACGGCGCGGTGCTCAAGGACTACACCGAACAAGAGCGGAAGGAACTGGCCGACGTGCTCGAGCGGTTCGCCGAGGCGCTGGCCGAGCACATGCGCAGCCGCGTGTAGCGCGCAGAGTATCGGGGAAACTCGATCGGTATGAAGCGTCCGGCCACCCTGATCGGCGTCGCGCTGGGCGCCGTGCTGGTCCTCGGCCTCGCGGCCGTCCTCATCGGGTCGCTGTCCCGCCCCTCCGCGGCCCCGCGCGACGTGACCGGGCCGGTGGACGGGGTGCGGGCCGCGTCGTTCGAACTGCTCGACGGCGCCACCTCGGTGCGCGTCCGGGCATCCTCCCTGGGAGATGACCTTTACCGGGTCAGCGTGCCGTCCGACGCCGGCATCCGGCCCCGGGTGGACCGGGACGGCGGCGACGTGCGGCTGCGACTCGTGCCGTTCGGGGACGGCGGCGGCAGCGGCGTGGTCGACGTCGTCGTGAACACCTCGGTGACGTGGTCGCTGCGGATGACCGGCGGCGCACGGGAGACGCGCATCGACATGTCCGGCGCGACCACCGACCAGATCTTCCTGGCAGGCGGGGCAAGCTTGATCGACGTGGCGCTGGCGCGCCCGTCGCGTTCGGTCGCGGTGGCGATGACCGGCGGCGTCGACCAATTTCGCGTACGCCTGCCGTCAGGCACCCCGGTCCGCGTGACCGCGTCGTCCGGCGCCGGGAGCGTCACGATCGCCGGTCAGGCGCATCAGGGCGTGGCCGGCGGCCAATCCTTCACCGCCAACGGCTGGACGGACGGCGCCCCCGGCGTCGACGTGCAGGCCCGCGCCGGAGCGGGTGTCGTTATCGTCGATGCATGACCGCACCCATCAACGCGTTCACCGGTTCGCGGATCCGGCTCAGGGAACTGCGCGAGGACGATCTGACCGACCTCGTGACGTGGTGGCAGGACCCGGACGTGATGGTGACGCAGACCGCCGGCCCGTTCCATCCGCGCCCCGCGGAGCCGATCGCCGAGCAGTTTCGCACCTGGAACCGCAACAGCGGCACCGACGCCGGCCTCACGATCGTCAGCCGCTCGGAGGGCGAGGTCCTGGGTCACGTCGCGCTTTTCGGGGCTGACGCCCACAACCGTACGGCGACGTTCGCCATCATCATCGGCCCGCCCCACCAGGGCCGGGGGTACGGCGACGAGACGACCCGGCTGATGGTGCGCTACGGATTCGCCGAACTGGGACTGCATCGCATCCAGCTGGCGGTGGCAGGCTTCAACGAGCGCGCGATCCACACGTACGCGAAAGCCGGTTTTGTCGAAGAGGGCCGTGACCGGGAGGCGGTCTTCCGGGCGGGCAAGTGGCACGACCAGGTCCGCATGGGGATCCTCGAGCACGAATGGTGGGCGGCGAACCAGCCATGACCGATCCCCGGATCCGTGCGGCACGGCCGGGTGACGGGCCCGGCTGTGCCGAGATCTGGATGGACGTAGGGCGTCATTACAGCGATCTCGACCCGGTGGCCTTCCAGGTTCCCGACGCCGCCGGGCTGGCGGATTCCTTCGAGCAGGACACCGCTGACGCCGACGCCGACCAGCTACGGCTGATTGCCGAGGTCGACGGCGCCGTCGGCGGGCTGCTGGTCGCCGTCCTGCATCGGCCGGGGCCTCGGCCGGAGCATGAGCTCGTGCGGGACTTGTCGCGCCCCCGGCTGTTCGTCCAGATCCTGGCGGTCGCCGAGCGCCACCGCCGCACGGGTGTCGGCACCGCGCTCATGACGGCCGCTGAATCGTGGGCGCGCGAACGGGGCGCGGTGACCGTCATGCTGAACACCTACCTGCGTAGTCCGACATCGGTGCCGTTCTATGAACGGCGCATGGGCTACGGCCGGCGCGCCGTCGTGTTCCGCAAGGACCTCGGCGCTCTTTAGTTCAGGCGACGAAGTTGCGTGCCGTTCGCGTCAGCACGGTGAAACCCGTCGCGGTGAGGAAGGCCGCGTAGTCCTCCTCCTCCGTGTAGGCGTAGTCGAGAAGCCGGGCCGCTCCGCCGAGTTCCAGCCAGTCGGCCGCCTGGCCGACGAGCCAGCTGCCGATGCGCCCGCGGCGGTGGTGCGGCTCGACCCACAGGTTGCCGACGTCGGCCCAGGCACCGAGGCGGGAGATCCGCGGCCCGGTGTCGAGGTTGGTGTCCACCTCGATGTACCCGACGTTCTCGGCGCCGAGGACCGCGGTGATACGGGTCCCGTTGATGCCGACGGTGCGCCGGGTGGTCAGCCCGGCCAGCGGCGCGTCGGGGCGGTCGAGCTTGTCGATCCGGGCCACGAAGACGAGCTCGGTGCGGCCCTCGTGCCGGAAGCCGATCCGCTCGTAGATCGCCCGGATGTGCGGCCACTGCTCCGGGACGCCGTACACGCCCGGGGCGGGCAGCGTGCCGTCGGCATAGCGCCGGGTCACGGCCCACCGTTGGAGCTGGGCGTGGCAGGCGACCGCGAGGGCATCGCCGGCGGCGGCGGAGTCGGGCCAGAAGGGAGCGTCCGGCCAGCAGACCAGCCAGCGGATCTCGCCGGCGTTGCGGTAGTTCTCGGCGGTGTCGGCGTCGTCGCGATAGCGCAGCAGGTGGGCGGCGGCAACGACGCGGCCGCGCTGCTCGGCGACCAGGGTGACCCGGTCGCGGACCCAGCGGTCGACGATGAACTCGCCGGGCTCCCGCTCGAGCTGGCTCATCAGGGCCTGGACGGACACCGAGGCGCCGGGCACCACGGCGGCGATGTGGGCGTTGACGAGAGAGGTGACCTGTTCGCGGTCACCGCGCGCGAAGGGGCGGATCATGAGCGGACCTTCCGGTGCGGCGCTGCACGCGCATACCAGTGGAGGACCCGCTACCGCGCGGTACCGGCCCAGCGTAAACCACGCCCGGGTCCACGGTCAGCCATCGCCGGTGGCGGCGCGGGCGGTCCAGTGCGCGACGAGATCACCCCCGGCGGCCCGGTTGGCGCGTAGGTGATCGAGCCACGTCGGGCCCAGCTGGGTCAGCTCCACGAGGTTGCCGTCCGGGTCGCGGACAGCGGTGATCCGGGACTCCGTGCCGAATTCGACCGGCGGATAGCAGAGCTCGACACCACGTTCGACCAGCCACGCAACGAGCTCCTCGAGGTCGAAGACCATGAAGGCGAGCTTGACCGAGCCGACGTCGGTGGGCTCGCCGGGGTAGTCGGCCTCCGGGTGGATGGCGACGTGAACGTCGCCGAGCTCGCATGCCCAGTGCGGCTCGGAGCCGTCGTGCTGTTCCTCGATGAGCGGCAGGCCGAGGACGTCGCGGTAGAAGGCGACCAGGCGTGTGGGGTCGCCGGTCACGAGGATGATGCCGGAGAGGAACCGGAGGTTCTCGGGCCGCTGAGCGCCGGTCTCGGACATCGCCGCAGTCTATGGCTCCCGCGGGAACGCTGTTGTGCAAGCGGTCAGCCTGACAGGCGGTAGAGCGTCAGCGCGGCCAGCGACGGCCCGTCCACGATGTGGCTGTACACGCACGGCGCTGCCTTCCCCGTACGGAATAAAAAGCGCACCGGCGGGAAGTTGGGCCGACAGACCGTTGATTCGGCGCTTGTGGACGTTTAGCTTCCTCGATTAGGAAACTTTCTTCAACGTTTACGCCCCTGGAGGGCTCATGCGCGGTCTGACCCGCCGTCTCGTCGCTGTGGCCGCTGTGGCTGCGTCGGTCGTGGCGGTCACGCCTGTCGCGGCACAGGCGCATGGCAGGAGCAAGTCCTACGTCAAGGTCGGCTACTTCACGCAGTGGGGTATTTACGGCCGCAACTTCCAGCTCAGCAAGGTGCAGAACTCGGGCGCGGCGGCTCGGCTGACGCACATCAACTACGCCTTCGGGCCGGTCACGGCGGCTGGCTTGTGCGCATCGGCCGATCCCTGGGCGGACTGGCAGACGCCCTTCTCGGCGGAGCTCAGCGTCGACGGGGTGGGGGACGTCGCGGGGCAGCCGATCTCGGGCAACCTCAATCAGCTCGCGGAGCTCAAGGCCAAGAACCCGAAGCTGCGTGTGCTGATCTCGCTCGGCGGGTGGACCGGGTCGGCGTACTTCTCGGACGCTGCCCTCACCGACGCGTCGCGCAAGAAGCTCGTCAGCTCGTGTGTCGACTTGTGGATCAAGGGCAATCTGCCTGGCCTCTCGACGGGGGTCGCGGCGGGGATCTTCGACGGCATCGACCTCGACTGGGAATGGCCGGGGTCGGAAGGGAACGCCGGCAACGTTATCCGCCCGGAGGACAAGCACAACTTCACGCTGCTGACAGCAGAGTTCCGGGCGCAGCTCGACAAGCTCGGCAAGTCGACCCGCAAGCACTATGACCTGACCGCGTTCCTGCCGGCGGCGCCCGCGAAGATCACGGCCGGGTTCGAGGGGAAGATCTTCAAGTACCTCGACTTCGGAACCGTGCAGGGCTACGACTACCACGGCTCCTGGGAGCTGCGGTCGAATCAGCAGTCCTCGATCTACGTGCCGAAGGGCGCGCCCGACAACCCCGATTTCTCCGCTGACGGCGCGATACACGCGTGGGTCAAGGCGGGGGCGCCGAAACAGCAGCTCGTCCTGGGCCTGCCCTACTACAGCCAGGGCTGGACCGGGATCACGTCCGGCGGGAACGGCCGGTTCGCGACGGCGACCGGAGCGGCTCCGGGTGTCTTCGCGAATGGGACAGAAGACTACAAGACCGTCAAGAACCTGCCGGGCTTCAAGGTCTACCGCGACTGGCGGGCCGGCAACTCGTGGCTCTTCGACGGCACCACCTTCTGGACCTACGACGACCCGGCGCAGATGCTGCAGAAGACGCTCTACATCCGGGCCAAGGGCCTGGGCGGGGCGATGATGTGGTCGCTCGACGGCGACGACGACAACGCGTCGCTGACGAAGGCCATCAATCTCGGGTTGATCTCGTAAGGGTGTTTGTTACACGGGCGTGGCGGTGCCGTTAAGCGCACCGCCTCGCCCGTTCGGCGCACAGTGATCGACTCGCTTCGCCCCGCATCGTTAGCGTTTTCGTGGGCCCACATCCCCGGCCCACCAGAATGCGAGGAGGTGCGGCTGATGGCCGAGCCTGAATCTCCCGAAACACCACCGACGGAAAACCCGGTGGCGGAAAACCCCGTGGCGGAAAACCCGGTGGCGGAAACTCCGGTGGCGGAAACCCCGGTGGAGCGCAGGTCCGATCGAAGCCCATGGAACTGGCTTCTGCTCATCCCCATCGTGGTGCCGCTGCTGACGTTCCTGTACAACCACGACGAGCCGCGGATCGGCGGATTCCCCGCCTTCTACTGGATTCAGTTCCTGTTCATCCTGCTCGGTGTCGCGACCACCAGCCTCGTCTACCGGATGACGAGGCGGTGACCAAATGAGCGATCACATCACCGAAATCATCATCTTCTCCGCGCTGTTCCTGCTGGTCAGTGGCATGGGATTCGTGGCGGCGCGGTGGCGGGCGCCGAAGGACATGGCGCACCTCGACGAGTGGGGCCTCGGCGGCCGCAGCTTCGGCGGCTGGATCACCTGGTTCCTCGTGGGCGGCGACCTGTACACCGCGTACACCTTCGTCGCCGTGCCCGCGCTGATGTTCGGCGCCGGCGCCGCCGGGTTCTTCGCGGTGCCCTACACCGTGATCATCTACCCGATGTTCTTCCTGATCCTGATCAGGCTCTGGTCGGTGTCGCACCGGCACGGCTTCGTCACGCCCGCCGATTTCGTGCGCAGCCGTTTCGAGTCGCCCACGCTCGCGTTGCTCGTCGCGGTCACCGGCATCGTCGCGACGATGCCTTACATCGCGCTGCAATTGGTCGGCATCGAAGCGGTGCTCAAAACGATGGGCGTCACCGGCGACAGCCTGCTCGCCCGGCACGCGCCGATCATCATCGCGTTCGCGATCCTCGCCGCGTACACCTATCAGTCCGGCCTGCGCGCGCCCGCGCTGATCGCCTTCGTCAAGGACACATTGATCTACATCGTGATCCTGGTGGCGATCCTCTACCTGCCGTACAAGCTGGGCGGCTGGGGCGACATCTTCGATGCCGCCGACCAGAAATTCCAGGCGAGTCCCAATCCGGGCGACGGCATCCTGCTCAATGCCAACAACCAGCTCCAGTACGTGACATTGGCGCTCGGCTCCGCGCTCGCGCTGTTCCTGTACCCGCACAGCATCACCGGCGTCCTGGCCAGCAAGAATCGCACCGTCATCAAGCGGAACATGTCGGCGCTCCCGGCATACAGCTTCCTGCTCGGCCTGATCGCGCTGCTCGGTTTCATGGCCATCTCGGCGGGCGTGAAGCCGTTGCCCGGCGCCAAGGAGGGCACGCTCGACACCAACACCGTGGTGCCGTTGCTGTTCGACCAGCAGTTCCCGGCCTGGTTCGCCGGCATCGCGTTCGCTGCCATCGGCATCGGCGCCCTGGTGCCCGCCGCCATCATGTCGATCGCCGCGGCCAACCTCTTCACCCGCAACATCTACAAGGAATACCTGAAGTCCGACGCCACCCACGCCCAGGAGGCGCAGGTCTCGAAAATCGCCTCGCTGGTCGTGAAAATCGGCGCGGTCGCCTTCATCGTCTTCCTCGACCCGCAATTCTCCATCGACCTGCAACTGATCGGCGGCGTCGTCATCCTGCAAACCGCACCCGCGGTCGCGCTCGGCCTCTACACCCGCTGGATGCACCGCGGCGCGCTGATCGCGGGCTGGGTGGCCGGCATGGGCCTGGCGTTGTGGATGCTGTGGCAGATCCCGAACGCCGCCACCAAGCGGGCGCATTTCGGTGGTTCCGCGTTCCCGCTCGAGAAGTTCTGGCTCTTCGACAGCCCGAAGACGATTTACGTCGGCTTCGTGGCGGTCGCGGTCAACCTTGTGGTGGCCGTTCTGGTGACGTTCCTGCTGCGCGCTCTGAAGACTCCCGAGGGCACGGACGGCACGACCCGGGACGACTATTTCGCCGACGAAGGCGACCCGCGCGTCGACAAGAGCGAGACCACCGTGGACGCGGTTTCGTCCACTTGATGGCCAGGCCCGCTCCCGGGTCGGAGAACGCCGCAACCCCATGTGGGTGGCGGCGTTCTCGCCGTTCTTGCGCTTTTGGTGACGGACGAGTCGGCCTGTACGCCGGATTCTGTTCCCGGCTTTCGCCGGGGGCGGTCATCCATCTAGGCCTGCCGTCGCCGGCAGGCTCGTGCAGCCTACCCGCAGGCTCGGGCGAGCAGCCCTCGAACGCCTGCGCCGGCCCGGGCTCTTGCGAACCCCGGCCTTGCTTGGCCTTGCTCCGGGTGGGGTTTACCTAGCCACCCCGGTCACCCGGGGTGCTGGTGAGCTCTTACCTCACCGTTTCACCCTTACCGGCCACGTGGGCCGGCGGTTTGTTTTCTGTGGCACTGTCCCGCGGGTCGCCCCGGGTTGCCGTTAACAACCACCCTGCTCTTCGGAGTCCGGACGTTCCTCGGTGACACCCCGGCGAAGGGAGTGCCGACGCGACCGCCCGGCCGACTCGTCCGTCGCTGCGATTCTACGGGTGGGCGGTCGAGGCCGTAGATTCACTCCCACCATGGATCTCTCGCACATCCTTCTGCTGCTGGTCGCCGGGGTCGCGGCGGGGACGGTCAACGCGATCGCCGGCGGCGGGTCGCTGATCACGTTTCCCAGCCTGATCGCTACAGGGCTGCCGACCGTCGATGCCAACGTCACGAACTCGGTCTCCGTCTTCCCGGGGTACGTGTCGAGCGTCGCCGGGAGCCGGGTCGACCTTGCAGGGCAGGGACGGCGGGTACGGGCGATCATTCCGACCAGCATCGTCGGGTCGGCGGCGGGATGTGCGCTGCTGCTGCTCACGCCGGGGCGTGTCTTCGAGATCGTCGTGCCGTTCCTGGTGCTGGGGGCGGCGGCGACGCTCGCTTTCCAGGATCGGTTGCGGGGGCTGGTGGGGCATCCGCGGCACATGTCGGCGCGGCGGGCGGCGGTCACGCTTCAGGTGGTCGTCTTCGTGGGGGCGATCTACGGCGGGTACTTCGGGGCGGCGCTCGGCGTCATGTACGTGGCGGCGCTCGCGCTGATCCTCGACGAGCCGCTGAAGCGGATCAACGCGCTGAAGAACGTGCTGTCGGCGGCCGTGGGGCTGGTCACGGTGGTGGTCTTCGCGATCTTCGCGAACGTGCACTGGGGCGCGGTGCTCGTGCTCGCGCCGGCTACGGTCGTCGGCGGTTACGCGGGGGCCAAGCTGGCCCGCCGCCTGCCGGCCCGGGTCCTGCGCTACCTGATCGTCACGTTCGGCACGGTCATCGGGCTGATCCTCCTGTACCGGGCCGTCCGCTGATGACGGTCGATTGGGAAAAGCTCCAGCACGCGTACGGAAGGGCAACCGACCCGCCCGGGCACCTGGCCGCCCTGGAGCAGGACGACGCCGAGGCGCGGCAGGCGGCTCTGGATCACCTCGACATGGCGGTGCTCCACCAAGGGTTTCCTGAGACGGCCACGGCGCCGGCGGTCCGGGCGGTGACCGCGCTGCTCGCCGAGGGGCGCACGCACCCGGATGTCATCGGCGGGCTGCTGGAATTCGTGGGCGATGCCGCGCGGAGCGTGAGCCTGCTGGCGGGCAACGACTACTTCGCCGAACTTCTGCCGGACGTCGCCGACGCCGTGACGGAGGCCTATGAGCGGGTGTTCCCGCTGCTCGAAGCGAGCCCGGAGAACCTTGTGGAGATCTGCCGCACAGCCGTGGCGCGATCAAGCGCCTCAGCCGAGGGTGAGATCCGAGGGATCGGTGTTGGCCCCGCACAGCAGCACCACCACCCGCTCGCCCGGCGCCGGCATGTAGACGCCCGACGTCAAGGCCGCGTAGGCCGCCGCCGTCCCGTGCTCCACCACCAGCCGGTAGTCGTCCCACAGCCGGCGGCGGGCGTCGACGATCGCCTTGTCGTCGACCAGCAGCGACGCGATCCCGGCGGCGCGGGCCAGCTCGTACGCGATCTCCCCGGCCCGCCGCGCGCCCAGCGAATCGGCCGCAACGCCGGACACCGGCACGTCGACGGGGCCGCCCGCTTGCAGGGCGGCGTGCAGCGCGGCGGAGGTGGCCGGTTCGACCGAGACGACCGACACGTCGGAGGTGCGGAGGGCGGCGATCATCCCGGCGATCAGGCCACCGCCGCCGACCGCGACCAGAACGGTGTCGAAACCGTCCGGCAGCTGGGAGAGCAGTTCCAGGCCGAGCGTCCCGTTCCCGGCGACCATGTCCTCGTCGTCGTAGGCGTGGCAGAAGTACGCGCCGGACGCCTGGGCCCACTCGACGGCGGCCGCGTACGCCTCGGCGTACTCGCTGCCGGTCTGCACGACCGACGCGCCCAGCTTGCGGAGTTTGTCGACCTTGATCGCGGGGGCGTTCGACGGCACGTACACCTCGGCGGGAACGCCCAGCTCGCGGGCGGCGAACGCGGCCGCCAGGCCCGCGTTTCCGCCGGAGGCCGCCACGATGCCGGCCGAGGGCAGGACGCCCCGGGTGGCCGCCGCGACGATCTGGTTGAACATGCCGCGGGTCTTGAAGCTGCCCGCGTGCTGGGTGTGCTCGAGCTTGAACCAGAGCTTGTCGCCGGCCCGGAGCACGGGGGTACGGCGAATTCGATCGCCGATCCGCCTCGCCGCGGCCCGTACGTCGTCGTCGTCAATCATCGAGTCGACTCTAGGCGATGCTCCAGCTCACCCGCCGCGAGGCGACGGGCGACGGTTCACCCACGAGGCGCGCGAGGTCGAGCAGCCGGTTCGAGAAGCCCCACTCGTTGTCGAACCAGCCCCGCACCTTCACCCCGCCGTCCGCCGTGGCCTGCGTCCCGGAGGGGTCGAAGAGGCACGACGCCGGGTTGTTCTTCACGTCGATCGACACGGTGGGGTCCGGGTCGTACGCCAGGATCCCGCGCAGCGGTCCCGCCGCGGCCTCGGCCATCGCCCGGTTGACCTCCTCGACGCTTACCGGTCGGTCGGTCTGCCCGGAGAGCTCGGCGAGCGAGCCGATCGGAGTGGGCACGCAGTAGTAGCTGTAGCGCATCTCGCCGATCTCGGGCAGCACCACCCGCACCAGGTCGCCGACCACGTAGTTGTGCGGGATGATGCTCTCGCCGGTGGCCCGGCCGAGGCGCGGATCCTCGCGGGACGTGCCGACCACCGAGTCCTGCGACTTCTGCCAGCCCTGGATCGCGAGCACCACCGAGGTGTCCACCGAGCGCAGGCCGAATCGGTCGAGCAGGACCTTCGCCATCACGGTGAGCGCGTTGACCCCGCACGAGCCGGGGGAGACCACGTCGTGCACCGCCGGGTCGTAGATGTGGTGGTTGGCGCCGTAGACGAGGAACGCATCGGGGTCGTCGGCGGACGCGCTGATCACGACCTTGCGGGCGCCGCCGTGGGTGATGTGCCGGCGGGCGCTGGCGCCGGCCCGGAACCGGCCGGTGGCCTCGATGACGACGTCGACGCCGGCGTCGGCCCACGGAATGCGCTCGGGGCGGGGATGGTGGAAGACACGGATCGCGTGGTCATTGACGACCAGATGATCGGAGCGGATCGCGACGGTGCCGGGAAATGCGCCGCGAATACTGTCCCGCCGCAGCGCATAGGCCAGTTTCTCGGCCGACGCGAGGTCGTTGACCGCCGCAATGGATATTCCGGAATCACCGGCCGCCGCCACAATCCTCGTGATACTGCGGCCGATTCGGCCCAATCCGTTGATGCCGATCGTGACAACCATCGAAGGCTCCTAGGCCGCTTGTGATCCGTGCTCGTCGCGCGCCGGCGGCGCGGGCCCGTTATCCCGGATACCACCCGCCGTCACGCCCTCGACACTATGAGTCGTGCAACTTGCACGTCAACGCACGACACATCACAGAGGGACGTAGATCCACATAAGACCAGGTCGCGTGAGTCACGCGATCGTGAACGGGGACTATCGGTCATTGGTGGCGCTTGATGCGACATCGCTCGGAAAGGTGAATGGGGTCTTGGCGGCCGTCCGCGTCTTTCGGATCAGCGATGCGCTTTCCGGCCAGGCGTGCCATTTTCGATGAGAATTTCGACCCGGGCACAGGCGATCGGTATTCCGGAACCGATCAGCCACGTGGGGGGAATCACCGTCGCCCGTTCATCAAGGCGATGCCGCCGAGCAAGGCGAGCATGATGCCCCGCACCCGCGCCGGCGAGCGCGAGCCCTTCTCGCCGAAACGGCCGCATGAGGCGGTTTCGTCCGTAATGCTCGGGGTGTGATGTCTCAGGAGGATCAGCAGGTCGAATCGCTGCTGCGGTTCCGGCGGTTCGCGCTGGCGGTCTGCGTCATCGGCGTGCTCGTGCAGCTCGGCCTGACCGCCTACTACCTCGCCATGGGCCACAAGGCGCAGCCGCACCACCTGCCGGTCGGCCTGGTCTCCACGCCGGCCAAGCGGGAGGCCGCGATCACCCTGCTCACCGCGAACGACTACTTCAAGGTCACCGACTACGCCACCTCGGACGACCTGATCATCGCGATCAAGCGCCGCGACGTGTACGGCGGCGTCGACATCACCGCGAGCAAACCGCACCTGTACGTCGCGAGCGCCGCCGGAGTCCCGGCCGCCGGCCTGCTGCGCACCACCTACACCTCCGTCGTGCAGCAGCAGACCGCGCAGACCCTGACCACGCTCGCCGACAAGGGCGACAGCATGAGCGTGAGCGAGGCGCAGGATCTCAACGCGCCGCCGGCGATCACCGACGTGGTGCCGCTGCCCAGCGACGACGTCAACGGCGTCTCGCTCGGCTTCCTCACCCAGGCGCTCGCGCTCGGTGGCACGATCGCCTCGATGGGCCTCGGCCGGCTCATCCCGCGCGCCCGGCGCTCCTGGCGGCGCGGCATCGCGCACGTGTCGATCCTGATCGTGTACGCCGTGGGCTCCGCCGCCGTCATTCTCTGGTCGATGACCTGGTTCGGCGTCGGCGAGACCGCGGACCGCGGCGAGATCCTCGGCATCTTCTCGCTGATCTCCCTCGCGATCACGGCCTCCACGGCCGGCGCGGTGGCGCTGCTCGGCCCGGCCGGCGCGCTGATCGGCGCCATGTACTTCACGCTCGGCACGGTCATCTCGGGCGCCAGCATCCTGCCCGAGTTCCTGCCGGCGTTCGGCCGGCGCCTCGGCGAGAACCTGCCCACCGGCGCCGGCGTCCAGGCCGTCCGCGACGACCTCTACTTCCCGGCCGCCCCGATCCGCGAGCTTTTGATCGTGCTCGGCCTCTACGCCGGGATCGGCGCGCTGGTTGTGCTGATCACCAACATGCTCCCGAACCGGAAGAACCAGACCTCCGAGGTCGAGCTGGAGCTGACCGAGCGGCTCGAGGGCGCCGAGCGGCGCGAGTCCGTGTCGATCTAAGCCTCATCCCGGCGCCCAGGCGACCGATTCCTTGCAACATGCCCATCCGCACCAGTGTCACTGTCCCGTTGCGGTTTCCGGACGGCTACGCCACCACGGCCCAGGTGACCACGTTCACCGGGCTCGCCGACGGCCGCGAGCACCTGGCGCTTTCCTTCGGCCCGGCGGCGAACGTCCCGCTGGTGCGGCTGCACTCCGAGTGCCTGACCGGCGACGTCTTCGGGTCGGAGCGGTGCGACTGCGGGCCGCAGCTGCGCGAGGCCGTCGAACGGATCTCCGCCGAGGGCGGCCACCTGCTCTACCTGCGGCAGGAGGGCCGCGGGATCGGGCTCTACGCCAAGCTCGACGCCTACGCGCTTCAAGATCAAGGGCTTGACACGTACGCGGCCAATCGCGCCCTCGGGCACGCGGACGACGAGCGGGACTACACGGCGGCGGCGCAGATGCTCGCGGCTCTGGGCGCCACCGAGATCGACCTTCTGACCAACAACCCCGACAAACCCGAACAACTGCGCCGGCACGGCATCGGCGTGCGGCAAGTGCTTCCCACCGGGGTGTACGCGACCGCGGCCAACGTCCGGTATCTGCAGGCGAAGGCGTCGCAGACCCGGCACACTCTGACGCTGCCGATCGCGGGCTGACGCTCAGATTCCCGCCGCCGCGCCGAACGGAAATATGTGGGAATCGAGGGAGTTAACAACCGGATCGCCGATATCCAGAGCCGGATCATCGCGCTGCAGACCCAGCAGACCGGCCGCACCACGCAGAGCCAGTCTTCTCCGGCCGGTGTGGCAGGCGACGACTTCGCCAGCTATTTGTCGGACGCCGTCTCGCAGACGTCGACGTCCGGCCGCACATACTCGCTGAACGGCAAGGGGATTCCCACCGACCTCGAGGCGTACGGCAACGGGAAGATCCCGGCGAGCGCGCTCGAGCAGGTCGGCAACACTCGGCACAAGCTCTGGGGGCCGGCCGCCGAGGCGCTCACCCGGATGATGGCGGACGCCGAGAAGGACGGCGTGCACATCGGGATCACCGACTCCTACCGCCCGTACACCGAGCAGGTCGACCTCGCCCGGCGCAAGGGCCTGTACTCACAGGGCGGGCTGGCGGCCAAGCCCGGCACCAGCGAACACGGCTGGGGCATGGCCGCCGACCTCGACCTGAACGCGAAGGCGCTCGCGTGGGTGCGGGAGAACGGCGCCAAGTACGGATACTTCAACACCGCCTCCCGCGAGAGCTGGCACTGGGGCTTCAAGCCCAACGAGGTCTCAGGCGGTGGCCAGCAGTTCGCCGTGCAGTAGCGACATCCAGCCGTCGGGGTGCGCCGCCCAGGCGCGCCAGCCGTCGGAGATGCGCTGGAGGTCTTCTTGCGCGGCCGCGCCGGTGCGCAGGGCGGTGGCGGCGAACTCGGACTTCAGCACCCGGTCGGCCCACATGCCGCCCCACCACTCGCGGTCGGCCGGGGTGGCGAAGCACCACGTGCTCGACGTCGCGGTCAGGTCGGTGAAGCCGGCATCGCGACCCCAGGCGAGCAGACGGCGGCCGGCGTCGGGCTCTCCGCCGTTGCCGCGGGCGACCCGCTCGTACAGGTCGAGCCAAGCGGTGAGCTCGGGGAACTCCGGGAACCAGGTGAACGCCGCGTAGTCGCTGTCGCGCACCGCCACCACGCCGCCGGGCTTGGTGACCCGGCGCATCTCGCGCAGCGCGGCCACCGGGTCGGTCACGTGCTGCAGCACCTGGTGTGCGTGCACGACATCGAACGTGTCGTCGGCGAACTCGAGCGCGTGCACGTCGCCGGTCGCGAAGTCGACATTCGTCAGGCCGCGCCGGGCGATCTCGGCCCGCGCCAGGTCGAGCGCCTCCGCGGTGACCTCGAGCGCGGTCACGCGGGCCGGTGTGACGAGAGTCGCGAGGTCGGCCGTGATGGTGCCGGGGCCGCAGCCGACGTCGAGAACCGAAACTCCGGAAGTCAGCCGGGGCAACAGGTATGCCGCCGAATTCTCTGCGGTGCGCCACCGATGCGAGCGCAAGACCGACTCGTGATGTCCGTGCGTGTAGGTCGCCATGCCTTCGAAGCTAGTCCCGCTGTCCCTCTATCTGAGAATAAAATCCCACGATTTGGTACGGGGTGAGTTAAGCGATTTCTTCCCGGGCACGTCAGGCCGTACTTTTGTCGGCATGAGGATCGGCATTGTGGGCGCGACGGGACAGGTGGGCAGCGTCATGCGGCGCATCCTGGCCGAGCGCGAGTTTCCCGTGGACCAGCTTCGGCTGTTCGCTTCGGCACGTAGTGCCGGTCGCACGCTCCCGTGGAAGAACGGCGAGGTCACCGTCGAGGACGCCGCGACCGCGGATTTCGGCGGGCTCGACATCGTGCTCTTCTCGGCGGGCAAGGGCAGCTCGAAAGAGCTGGCGCCGAAGGTCGCCGCGGCCGGTGCGGTGGTCATCGACAACTCGTCGGCCTGGCGGATGGACCCTTCCGTTCCGCTCGTGGTCAGCGAGGTCAACCCCGACGCGGCCCGCAACCGGCCCAAGGGCATCATCGCCAACCCGAACTGCACGACCATGGCCGCGATGCCGGTGCTGCGCCCGCTGCACGACGAGGCCGGGCTGGTCGCGCTGGTCGCCACCACGTACCAGGCCGTCTCCGGCGCCGGGCTGGCCGGCGTGAGCGAGCTCGACGAGCAGGTGAAAAAGGTGGCCGACCGGGCCACCGAGCTCACCCACGACGGGTCGGCCGTCGAGTTCCCGGCGCCGCGCTCGTTCGCCAAGAACATCGCCTTCAACGTGCTGCCCCTGGCCGGCTCGATCGTCGACGACGGTCGCGGCGAGACCGACGAGGAGCAGAAGCTGCGCAACGAGAGCCGCAAGATCCTCGGCATCCCGTCGCTGCTGGTCTCCGGCACCTGCGTCCGCGTACCGGTCTTCACCGGCCACTCGCTGCAGCTCAACGCCCGCTTCGCCCGGCCCGTCTCGCCCGCCCGCGCCCGCGAGCTGCTCGCGACCGCGCCCGGCGTCGAGCTTTCCGACGTGCCGACCCCGCTCGAGGCGGCGGGCCGCGACCCGTCCTATGTCGGCCGCATCCGTGCCGACGAGACGGTGCAGAACGGTCTCGCGCTGTTCGTCTCGAACGACAATCTGCGCAAGGGCGCGGCGCTCAACGCCGTCCAGATCGCCGAGCTGGTGGCCGCCGAGCTCTAGGTTTTGTGCTTCCGCTGACCGCCCCGGCCGACACGGCCGGGGCGGTTTTGGTGAGATCGCCTCATTTCCACTGTGGAAATCTAGGACTTTTTGCCCGAATCGGTGGCGGATGGTCGGTTTTAGAGGCAGAGTGATTGCATGAACGACAGTGGGCCCAGCGGAGGCGGCTACTTCTGGTGCCTCCGCGACAGCCGTGTCGAGACCGGCGACGACCTATGTCCCGCCCAGTACCGGCTCGGTCCCTACGCCACGGCCGACGAAGCGACGCGGGCACTCGAAACCGTCGAGAAGCGCAATGCGGAGTGGGACGCCGAGGATGCCCGCTGGACCGGGGAGGTCAGCTAGCACCGGCGCGCGACCCCCTGTGTCCAAGCCGGAATTCGCAGTCTCCAGGCGGAGACGAGCCCGCAGTCATTCGCAAGGAGGAACACCCTGATGGCCGCTGCCAAAAAGGCTCCGACCAGAGCAATCGCAGGCACCGGGAAAAAGACCGGGCGCGCTGCTGCCATTGCGCCGGCGAGGAAGGCCGCCGCGATGCCGGCGGGAAAGAAGGTGGCGGCTGCGGCCGCCCGCAAGCCCGGGACGGCCACCGTCCGCACGACGACCACGACGCGGCCCGTGGTGCCGAAGCCGACCTCGCCCAACAAGGCTGCGGCTGCTGCCCGTAGGCCGGTCGCGGGCGCCAAGACGGTCGCCGCCGGCAGGGCAGCCGGGGTGAAGACCGCTACTGCCAGGACCGCATCGCCCAAGACGGCTGTCGCCAAGACGGCTGTCGCCAAGACGGCGGGCGCCAAGACGGGTGCGGCCAAGGCGGCTGCGGCCAAGACAGGCGCGAAGGTGACCGCTGCGAAGACGGCGGTCAAGGCGACTGCCGCGAGCGCGGCGAAGTCGGGTGCCGGGAAGGCTGCTGCTGGAAAGGCGACGATCATCGCGCAGCGAACCGCGGCGGGGAAGACCGCTGGGACCGGGCGGACCGCGGCCGGGAAGGCGACCATCACGGGCAAGGCGATTGCGGGCAAGCCAGTTGCGGGCAAGCCAGCTGCAGGGAAGACGGTTGCGGGCAAAGCGATTGCGGGGAAGGCCTTGGCCAAGCCGACGTCGAAGCCCGCTCGGCCGGTCAAGCCCACCAAGCTGAGCACCCTGAAGCCGGCCACCGGCAAGCCCAGCGCCGGCAAGGCCCCGACCAAGGCCGTGAAGGCGGGGGCGCGCGGCGGAAAGGTCGGGAGCAACCGGCGGCCGGTCACGCCGCGGCGTACCGCGGCGGCGCTGAGCCCGATGCCGGGCATGATGTCGGCGACGATTCCGCCCGAGTCCACGCCCGCGGCGGACATGGACGACTCGATGCCTACTGCCCCGGCGCCGGTCATGGACGAGCCGACCGAGTCGGGGATCAAGCCGGCGGCCGGTGCGGCGACGCGGCGTGGCCGGGTCGCGGACATGCCAGCGGTGATCGGGTCGATCAGTGGGATGCCGGTGATCACGCCGGATCCCGAGGTCAAGAAGGCGGCCGCGGCGGCTGCCAAGGCGGCGGGCAGGGCGGCGGGCAGGGCGGCCACGCGGGCCAGGACGGCGGCCGGCAAGGCGGCGGTGGCGAAGACGGCCGCGGGCCGCACGGCGACCGCGAAGAAGGCCGCCGCCAAGGCCACGACGGCCACGAAGGCGGCGGTGGCAAAGACGGCCGCGGCGGCGAAGAGCACGGTCCGGGCGGGCGCGGCCGCGACGGCGCCGGCCAACAAGACGGCCGCCAAGAAGGCGCCGGCCACCAGGAAGGCGACCGCCACGGCGGCTGCCAAGGCGACCGCTGCTAAGACGGCTGCCAAGGCGACTGCGGCGAGGACGGCTGCCAAGGCGACTGCGGCGAGGACGGCTGCCAAGGCGACTGCGGCGAGGACGGCTGCCAAAGCGACGGCTGCGAAGACGACGGCTGTCAAGACGGCTGCCGTGAAGACCGTGGCGAAGAAGACCGCGGCCACGCGGGCGGCCAAGGCGAGCGCGGTGGCGGCCAAGACGGCGGCGATGGCGCGGTCCGCAGCCAAGACGGCGACGGCCACCAAGACAGCGGCCACGAAGACGGCGGCGGCCAAGACTGCGGTCAAGACAGCGGCGGCTAAGACTGCGGCGGCCAAAGCGGCGGCGGCTAAGACTGCGACAGCCAAGGCCGCGGCCAAGACAGCAGCGGCCAAGACCGCAGCGGCCAAGACCGCAGCGGCCAAGTCAGCGGTCAAGACAGCTGCGGCCAAGACGGCTGCGGCCAAGACGGCTGCGGCCAAGACGGCTGCGGCCAAGACGGCTGCGGCCAGGACGGCTGCGGCCAGGACGGCGGCGGCCAAGACTGCTGCGGCCAAGACTGCTGCGGCCAACCGGAGTGCGGCGCGGGCCGCGGCCGGCAAGTCCGAGACGGCGATGGCCAACAAGCAGGCGGCCCGGTCGGCGGCGGGTAAGGGTATGGCCAGGACGGCGGCCAAGGTCGCGGGGGCTCGGGCGAAGGCAGCTCCGCCGGCCAAGGTGGCGGCGACCAGGACGGCTGCGAAGTCCGCGGCTGCCAAGGCCACCGCCGCGAAGAAGACGGCGGCCAAGGCGGTCGGCACGGCGAAGAAGGCCACTGCCAAGGTCGCGGGCGGGCGGGCAGCGGCGAAGAAGGCCACTGCCAACGTCGCGGGCGGGCGGGCAGCGGCGAAGACCACGTCGGCGACGGCCGCGAGCAAGATGACCGCAACCAAGATGACCGCAACCAAGATGACCGCAACCAAGATGACCCCGGGCAAGACGACGTCGGGTAAGGCCGCCGTCGGCAGGATGGCGGGGACCACGGCGGCGGCGACGAAGGCGGCTGCCCGGGCCGGGGTCGCCGGTTCGATGGCGGCCAAGGCGGCCAACCGGGCGGCGCCGGCCAAGGCGGTCAAGCGGTCGGCTACCAACGAGGCGGCTACGGCGCGTGGGCGGGCCACGAAGACCACGAACGTTGCGAAGGCGACCAACGTGGCCCGCGTGGGTCCGACCGCCAAGACGTCGGCGACCAACGCGGCCAAGGTTGCCAAGGCGGCCACGGCTGCTGCGGCGCGGACGGCGGCGGCGGGCAACGCGGTGGGTGCGAGCTCGGGGCGTACGGGCTCCGGGCGTACGGGATCGGGGAGAAAAGTCGCCGCCAAGCGCGCGCGATAAGGGGAAACCTGCCGGTGGCCATGCCCTTGGGCGTGGCCACCGGCTTTTTTGCGGCTGGTAGGAATGAGCCGTGCCGATCAAACGGGTGTGGGCGCCGCAGATCGACTTCTCGGTGCTGCGGCGGGAGTTGCGGTTGCCGACGGAGTTTCCGGAGGCGGCGCTGAGCGAGGCCAGGGCGGCCGCGGCCGACCCGCCGCGGCCGGCGGTCGATCGGACCGACGTGCCGTTCGTGACGATCGACCCGGCTACCTCGCGCGATCTCGACCAGGCGATGCATCTGAGCCGGCGCGACGGCGGCTACCGGGTGCGGTACGCGATCGCGGATGTGGCGTCGTTCGTGCCGCCGGGTGGGGCGCTCGAGGCCGAGACGTGGGTGCGCGGGCAGACGATCTATCTGCCGGACGGGCGGATCCCGTTGCACCCGGAGGTGCTCGGCGAGGGCGCGGCCAGCCTGCTGCCCGACGGCGACCGGGCCGCGGTGGTCTGGACCATCGACCTCGACGCCGACGGCGAGACGACCGGGGTCGCGGTGGAGCGGGCGCTGGTGCGCAGCCGGGCCAAACTTGACTACGTGACCGTGCAGGGGCAGGTCGACGCGGGCACGGCGCCCGAGCCGATCGCGCTGCTGCCCGAGCTGGGCCGGCTGCTGGCCGAGCGAGCCGCCGCCCGGGGCGCGGTCAACCTGCCGCTGCCCGAGCAGGAGGTCGAGCGCGACGGCGACGGCTGGCGGCTGGTGCTGCGCGCGCCGCTGCCGGTCGAGGAGCACAACGCCCACATCTCCCTGCTCACCGGCGTGGCCGCGGCCGGCCTGATGCTGCGCGGCCGGATCGGGTTGCTTCGCACGATGCCGGCGGCCCGGCCCGAGGCCGTCGAGAAGCTGCGGGCGGCGGCCGGGTCGCTGGGGGTTTCCTGGCCCGAGGGCGCATCCGTCGGCGCGGTGGTCGCGGCGGTCGATCCGGGCACGCCGCGCGGCGCGGCCTTCCTCGACCAGGCGGCGGAGCTGTTGCGGGGCGCGGCCTACACACCGTTCGACGGCGACGTGCCGGCCGAGACCGGGCACGGCGGGGTGGGCGCGCCGTATGCGCACGTCACGGCGCCGCTACGGCGGCTGGCCGACCGGTATGCCACCGAGGTGTGCCTGGCGCTCGCCGCCGGCGTGGAGGTGCCGTCGTGGGCGCGTGAGGCGCTGCCCCGGCTGCCCAAGGCGATGGGGGACACCGACCGGCTGGCGGGGGCGGCGTCGCGGGGCGCGATCGACCTGACCGAGGCGGTGCTGCTGCACGGGCGGGTCGGCGAGACCTTCGAGGCGGGCGTGGTCGACCGGGACGAGGCGCGCGGGAATCGGCCGGCGGGCGGGACGGTCGCGCTCGACGACCCGGCGGTGCGGGCGCGCTGCGTGGGGGATCTGCCGCTGGGGGAGAGGATCCGGGCCACGCTCACCATCGCGGACCCGGTTGCCCGGAAGGTGGAGTTCGAGCACGGGGGCCGTTGAGGCGCGGGGCGCGCGGCGAGATCTCGCGGCAGCCCAGCCCGGAAGCGGCGGCAGGAGGCCGGGACGGCAGCGGCCGGCCTCCGTGGCCGGGGGCCGGTCGCTGCTCGTACGCGAAAGGGTCTTTAAGAAATGCAGGCGCAGATGATGAGCGCCGCGCCGAAATGGGTCGCGGCCGAGACCATCGCGCCGCCGTGGCGGTCGGGGGTGCAGATGACGTCGCCGAGCTTGCCGGGGGTCATCCAGTCGAGGACCAGGAAAGCCAGGCCCATGATGGCGATGCCGATGACGCCGAAGATGACCGTCGAGGCGAGGCCCTGGCCGAACGAGTCGTAGCTCGTGAAGATGGCCGTGAAGACGATCAGGGCGATGCCCAGCTGGTTGGCGGCGAGCAACAGCGACGCGTTGGGATTGCGATCGGTCCAGATCAGGTCACGCAGCTTGCCGGGCGTGAGGATATCGATCAGGACGTATCCGAGGGCCATCAGGCCGATACCGACGAGTCCGAACACGATGCTGCGGCCAGCACCCTCGAGCAGATCTTGCAGCACGGTCTCTCCTTCAGCGAAGTCAGGAGAGACCGTACAAGAACAGATCTACAGTTCTACAGCGCTCCCAGATAACGTTCCCGCTCGTAGGGGGTGACTTCACGCCTGTACTGCTCCCACTCGGCCCGCTTGTTGCGCAGGAAGAAGTCGAACACGTGCTCGCCGAGCACCTCGGCGACGAGCTCGGACTTGCTCATCACGTCGATGGCCTCGGAGAGGTTTTCCGGCAGCGCGTCGTAGCCCATCGCCTTGCGCTCGGCGGGGGAGAGCGACCAGACGTCGTCCTCGGCGCCCGGGGGCAGCTCGTAGCCTTCCTCGATGCCCTTGAGGCCGGCGCCGAGCATGACGGCGAAAGCCAGGTAGGGGTTCGTCGCCGAGTCGATCGAGCGGACCTCGACGCGGGCCGAGTTGGGCTTGCCGAAGGCGGGGACGCGGACCAGGGCGCTGCGGTTGAGGTGCCCCCAGCTCACGAACGCGGGGGACTCGGTGATCGCGTTGGGCAGCTGGAGCGGGAAGAGGCGCTTGTAGGAGTTGACCCACTGGTTCGTCACCGCGGTGTACTCGCGGGCGTGCACCAGCAGGCCGGCGATGAAGGCGCGGGCGGTCTTGGAGAGCTTCATCGGGTCGTCGCCGTCGTAGAACGCATTGCGCTCGCCCTCGAACAGCGACAGGTGGGTGTGCATGCCGCTGCCGGGCTGGTCGGTGTACGGCTTCGGCATGAAGGTCGCGCGGACGCTCTGGGAGAGCGCCACCTCTTTCACCACGTGCCGGAAGGTCATGATGTTGTCGGCCGTGGTCAGCGCGTCGGCGTACCTCAGGTCGATCTCTTGCTGGCCGGGGGCGACCTCGTGGTGGCTGAACTCGACCGAGATGCCGATGCGCTCGAGGGCGAGCACGGCCTGACGGCGGAAGTCGCGGGCGACCGAGTGGGTGGTGTGGTCGAAGTAACCGCCGGTGTCGACCGGGATCGGGACCGAGCCGTCCAGGGGACCGTCTTGCACCAGGAAGAACTCGACCTCGGGGTGGGTGTAGAAGGTGAACCCCTTCTCGGCGGCCTTGGCCAGCGAGCGGCGCAGCACGTGGCGCGGGTCGGCCCAGGCGGCGCTGCCGTCGGGGAGCAGGATGTCGCAGAACATGCGGGCGCTCTCGCCGCTGACGCCGCCCTCGAACGGGAAGACCTGGAACGTGGTGGGGTCGGGCATGGCGACCATGTCGGACTCGTAGACCCGGGCGAATCCCTCGATCGCCGAGCCGTCGATGCCGATGCCCTCCTCGAAGGCGGACTCGAGCTCGGCGGGGGCGACGGAGACGCTCTTGAGGGTGCCCAGCACGTCGGTGAACCAGAGCCGGACAAAACGGATATCGCGCTCCTCGAGAGTGCGAAGCACGAACTCCTGCTGTCGGTCCACGTTCACTCCTGATCCGAGGGTGTCCTGGCGAGCCAGTCTTGCCGGGCTCCGTTACGCCGAGATTACGCTGGCCCGGCCCTGTCGGAGGTCCCGGGTGGCTTCCCGTCGCGTGGGGAAGAATAAGCGTCATGCCCACTCTTCGGATCGCCCTGGCCCAGGTGAACTCTACGGTCGGCGACATCGCCGGGAACGCGGCCGCGGTGCGCTCGTGGTCGCGCGCCGCCGCCGATGCCGGAGCTCAGTTGGTCGCGTTTCCGGAGATGATGCTCACCGGGTATCCGATCGAAGACCTGGTATTTCGGGATTCATTCGTTTCCGCCTCGTTGTCTGCTCTGTCCGACCTGGCCGCTTCCCTTGCCGCTGATGGGCTGGGCGATCTTGCTGTCGTGGTGGGTTACGTGGACGCTGACGGGCCGGCGGCGACCAGCTCTGGTGCGACGCCGGGGTGCGGGCGACGGGATGCCTCAGCGCTCCTTTTTGGTGGAAAAATCGCGGCAAAGTACTTCAAACACCACCTGCCCAACTACGGAGTCTTCGACGAGGACCGGTACTTCGAGCCGGGGGAGTCGCTCACCGTGGTGCGGTTCGGCGGGGTGGATGTCGCGCTCACCGTGTGCGAAGACATCTGGCAGGCCGGCGGGCCGTTCACCGCGGCGCGGCGGGCGGGGGCGGGGCTGGTGCTCAACATCAACGCCTCGCCGTACGAGCTGAACAAGGACGACGTGCGGCTGCCGCTGGTGATGCGGCGGGCGGCCGAGGCCGGGGCGACCGTCGCGTACGTGAACGCGGTGGGCGCGCAGGACGAGCTCGTCTTCGACGGGGACTCGATGATCGTGACGGCGGGCGGCGAGTTGCTGGCGCGGGCCGGGCAGTTCACCTCGTCGCTGTTGATCCATGATCTGCCGCTGCCGGCCGCCGATGCCACGCCGAACCGGGCGGAGAAGACGGACGCCGAGCCGCTGCCGATCGTCGAGCAGTGGATCGACGACGACATGTCGGTGGAGCGGGTCGTTCTGGATGCCTCGCCACGGCCCTCCCATCGCGATCGGGTGGACGGTGGAATCGCGGCCCGGATCGTGGACGAGGCCGAGGTGTGGTCGGCGCTGGTGCTGGGCCTGAAAGACTATGTCAACAAAAATGGGTTCAGATCGGTAATTTTTGGGCTGTCTGGGGGCATCGACTCGGCGGTGGTGGCGGCGATCGCGGTGGACGCGCTGGGCCCGGATCGCGTCTTCGCGGTCTCGATGCCGAGCTCGTACTCGTCGCCGGGCTCGCGTGACGACGCCGCCGAGCTGGCCAAGCGCACCGGCATCGACTACCGCGTCGAGCCGATCCAGCCGATGGTCGACGCGTTCCTCGCCAACCTGGCCCTCTCCGGCCTGGCCGTCGAGAACCTGCAGGCCCGGGTGCGCGGCGTCATCCTGATGGCGCTGTCGAACCAGGAGGGCCACCTCGTCCTCACCACCGGCAACAAGAGCGAGCTCGCGGTGGGGTACTCGACGCTCTACGGCGACTCGGTGGGCGGCTTCAACCCGCTCAAGGACGTGCCCAAGACGATGGTCTACCGGCTCGCGCGCTGGCGGAACACGCAGGGCTCCGCGGCGCCGATCCCGGAGAGCTCGATCACCAAGCCGCCGAGCGCCGAGCTGCGGCCCGACCAGAAAGACTCCGACTCGCTGCCCGACTACGCGGTGCTGGACCCGATCATCAAGGGCTACGTCGACGACGACATGGGCCGCGACGAGCTGATCGCGGCCGGCAACGACCCCGCGCTGGTCGACCGGCTGCTGCGCATGGTCGACCTGGCCGAGTACAAGCGCCGTCAGTCTGCGCCCGGCCCCAAGATCTCCGGCAAGGCGTTCGGCCGCGACCGCCGGCTCCCCATTACGAACAGGTTTCGGGAAGGTTTGTGAGAACCTCCACTGACCCCTGACCGTGCGGCTGTCCGGGGTGCGACGATTTCTGGACCCGGGGACCGCAGTAGCGCGGCCTCGAGGGAAGGAGATGACATGTCTGATATTTCGGACATCCCCACCTTGTATGGTGGGCCGCCCACTCGGCGGGTACGCACCCGCGACCTCCTCGCCGCGAAGTCCCGCGGCGACCGGTGGCCGATGCTGACCTCCTACGACCAGTACACCGCATCGATCTTCGATCAGAACGGCGTGCCGGTTCTGCTGGTCGGCGACTCCGCGGCCAACAACGTGTTCGGCTACGAGACCACCCTGCCGGTCACGGTCGACGAACTGCTCCCGCTGGTCCGCGCGGTCGTCCGCGCCACCAGGACGGCGCTGATCGTGGCCGACCTGCCGTTCGGCAGTTACGAGGAGGGCCCCACACAGGCCCTGCGCACCGCCGTCCGGTTCATGAAGGAGGGCGGCGCCCACGCGGTCAAGCTCGAGGGCGGCCGCCGCGTCGCGGCCCAGATCGAGGCCCTGACCGGCGCCGGCATCCCCGTGATGGGGCATGTCGGCTTCACCCCGCAGAGCGAGCACACGATCGGCGGCTACCGCGTCCAGGGCCGCGAGGAAGAGGGCGCCCAGGTCCTCGCGGACGCCCGGGCCGTGGCCGACGCCGGCGCCTTCGCCGTGGTCCTCGAGATGGTCCCCGGCGAGGTGGCCAAGACCATCACCAAGGAGCTCGCCATCCCCACCGTCGGCATCGGGGCGGGTCCCGACACCGACGCGCAGGTGCTGGTCTGGCAAGACATGGCGGGCCTGCGCACCGGCCGTACCCCGCGCTTCGTGAAGCAGTACGCCGACCTGGCCGGCGCGCTGGGCAACGCGACGCGGCAGTACGCCGCCGAGGTTCGTGGCGGCGAGTTCCCGGCCGCGGAGCACACCTTCTAAAACACTATTTCGTACGCCTGACCGCCCGGCCCCGCAGTTCACGGGCCGGGCGGTGCCGTCCCGGCCTCCGTGCCGCCACCGCCGGGCTGGGCTGCCGCGAGATCTCGCGGCAGCCCCACCCGTGTCACGGCCGGACGATGCGGAGGCCGGCGCCGATCGCCGTGATACCGAGGCCGGTGACGATCATCCAGATGACGGCCGGGCCGGTGACCGGCAGCTTGCCCGGCTCGGGGCGGACCGCCACGTCCAGGCGCATCGCCCGCGACTTGCCGCTCGGGTCCACCCCGGTCGCGGCGAACGAGTGCTTGCCGGCCGCCAGGTCCGCGGGCACGGTCACGGCCTTCCGGAACGCGCCGTCCGCGTCGGCCCGGACCTGGCCCAGCACGATCGGATCCGAGTAGAGCGTGAGCGTCACGGTGGAGTACGGCGCGTAACCCGTGCCGACCAGAACCAGTTGCTGGCCGGGCGCGGCGTTCGAGATCTGGCCCTGATCGGTTTCGAGGGGCACGCTCGTGGCCGGCGGCGTTCCGGCTACCGGCGGTGCGGTGGGCACCACGGCGGCCGAATAGCCGGACAGCGCCGAGACGCCGCCGGCCGACATCGCCACGACCCGCACCCGGTAGGAGACGCCGGCCGTGCCGCCCAGGACGCAGCTCGTCGCGCCGGTGGTGGTGCAGACGGCGGGACCGGGATCGGCGATCGCGCGGTAGCCGGTCACCGCGACACCGTTGTCCGCCGGAGGCTGCCACGAGATCTGGATCGAGGACGTGCCGGCGACGGCGGTCAGGCCGGTCGGCGCGAGCGGCTTGGTCGGTCGCGGAGTCGGGCTCGTCGACGGCGTGGTCGTCGGGGTCGGGCTTGCCGACGGCGTTGGCGTCGGGGTTGTGGTCGGGCTCGTTGTGGTCGGGCTCGTTGTGGTCGGGCTCGTCGTCAGCGACGGCGAGGGCGACGGGGACGACGAGGGCGGCGGGGACGACGAGGAGGGCGAAGGCGAGGGGGACGCCGGCGTGCCCGGCGTCACCGCGTTGGAGGCGTCGCTGAGCAGCGATTCCCCGCGATCGTTGTCGGTGTTCGACGCCTTGACCTTGAAGGTGTACTCGGTGTCGTTGGCCAGCCCGGTGAAGGTGCAGCTCATGTCGCTGTGCACCACCGGCACGCACGTCGCGCCGCCGGGATCGGCGACGGCGGTGTAGCGCTTGATCGAGTCCCCGCCGTTCGTGCCGGCCGTGTCCCAGCTGACCTCGGCCGAGGTGTTGCCGGCGACGGCGGTCACCGTGGCCGGCGGGTCCGGCAGGACCACGACCTTCAGGCCCCTCGCGTAAATGTTGCCATCGACCGTCACCTGGTTGCCGTCGCTGTCCATCCGGACCAGGTTCGACGGGCTCGGGTACTGCTGGGACGCGTAGACGGTGCCGTCCGGCGTCACGTCCAGGTCGGTGAAGTTGCCGAGGGTCGTGGTGAGCGTATCCACCGTGGGTGGCCCACCCCCCTGCGTGACGCGGTAGACGGTTCCGGTGCTGCCGGCGCCCACATACAGCCGATCCTGGCCGTCGATGGCGAGAACGCTGATCGAGTCGACCTCGGGGTAGCCGACGACCACCGTCGAGGAGGTTCCGGAGGGATCCATCTTGTTGACCGCGCCGCTCGCACGGTCCAGCACGTAAACGGTGCCGTCCTGGCTCACGGCCACGGACGAGTACTGGAGGATGTCGTTGGACGTCAGCGTGGACTCGGTGCCGTCGGCCAGCCGCTTCACCACTCCGTCGTCGGGGGTCGCGAGGTACAACGTGTCCGCGTGGTCGACGACGAGGTCGATGGCGACCGGGAAGACGGTGGTGAAGGACATCGGGGCGGGCGCCTGATCGGCTTCGATCTTGAAGACCTCGCCGTCGTACGACCTTGCCACGTAGACGGTGCCGTCGTCGCCGACCGCGATGCCCGGGCTGCCACCGAAGTTGTTGCCGAGGATCTCGTGGGTCCCGTCCTGGGCGATGCGCACGGCCTCGCCGGCGTTGGCATCGATGTAATAAGCGGCCGCGCCGGTGAGCCCGCCGTCGGCCTCCGCCGGGTCGGGAGCGACCACCCCCAGCAAACCGACCACGATCACCGCAAGGAGCGCGGCGCTGCGCCGCCGCTGAATTGATCTGACCATATCTAGTAAGTTATGGGTGCCTTGTGCGCAATTCAGGGCTTTCGCGAGTTTACGGCGCTGATCCGCATGGCGGCCGGCCTGCGCAATCAGTCGGGGGTGGCGGTCCGGCCGAAGTCGCCGATGGCGGTCGAACCGGAGCGGCGGACCTCGGGGATGTCCTCGATGATCGCGGCGATCGACATGATCAGGGCGACGGTCACCAGTTGGACGATCGCCACCATGTGGCCCAGCGGCATGGCCGCCAGGATCACCGCGGCGGCGGCCAGGCGGTGCCGGACGCCCCGCAGGCGCAGCAGGGCCAGGAAAGCGGCGTGGCCCACCAGGTAGAGGGCCAGACCGCCGCTCAGCGCCAGGGCCGCGTCCCAGTGAAGCGGCTCGAAGGCGTGACCCACCGTCTTCTTGATGCCGACCGCGGTCACCACGATGCCCAGCAGGATGACGTAGTGGGCATAGCCCCAGCCGTTCAGGGCCAGGCGGGCGCGGCGGCGGGGGTTGTCGGTGCGGGCCAGCACGTGCTCGGCGCGGGCGTCGTCGCCGGCGAAGTAGAACCACCACAGGTAGTACGCGACCCAGAGGCCCAGGACCGCGACCAGGATCTCGCCCAAGCCCAGGTGCAGGCCGTGGAAGCCGGCGCCGATCGCGATGATCGACTCGCCGATCGCGATGATGACGACCAGGCCGTGCCGCTCGGCGAAGTGGCCGGCCGAGATCGTGTGCATCTCGATGTTGTGGATGTAGCCGGTCGCGACCTGCAGCAGCGGGGCGGCCACCCACAGCAGGTGCCGCCAGGGCTCGGGCACCAGGCCGCCGGCCAGCACCAGCAGGGCCGAGGCGATGTTCAGCGGGCCGAGCAGGCGCTGCGCCTGGCGGGCGGCCGGGCCGGCGGTGCGGAACAGCAGCCCGTGCACCACGTTGACCACCACGTAGCCGGCGCCGAACAGCCAGCCGTACTCGCCGAAGGCCTCGGGGATCGCGAGCGCCATCACCAGGAAACCGCCCATGCCGATCAGCAGCAGCGTGCGGCGGGTGGTCGAGCTCGGCGCCACCGCGTTGGTGAGCCAGGCGTACCCCGAGTACATCCACCAGACGACGAACAGGATGAGCAGGACGTTGCCCAGCGTCGCCAGGGTCAGATCTTCCGCGAGGGTCTCGGCCAGCTGGGTGATCGTGAAGACGAAGACGAGATCGAAGAACAGTTCCAACGTCGACACCCGTACGGCGGGCGAAGGCTCGGCCATTGGCGCAGCCTATTGCCTGCCTTCTAGCGTCGCACCAACCGCAGTCCGACGCCGGCCATGGTGATGCCCAGGCCGGTGACGATGAGCCACATGACGGCGGTGCCGGTGACGGGCAGTTTGCTGGTCGCCGGGCGTACGGTCACGTCCATGCGCATCGTCCGCGGCTTGCCGCCGGGGTCGACGCCGGTCGCGGTGAAGGAGTGTCTGCCGCTGTCGAGGTCGCCGGGCACGGTGACGGCCTGGCGGAAGGTGCCGTTCTCGTCGGTCCTGGTCTGGCCCAGGACGGTGGGTGTGGAGTAGACGGTGAGGGTCACGGTCGAGTAGGCCGCGTAGCCGGAGCCGACCAGCGTGATGCCCTGCCCGGGCGTCGTGGCGGAGATTTTCCCCTGGTCGGTGTTGAGCGGCACGTTGGTGGCCGGCGGGGTGGCCGACACCGTGGGTGCCGTGGGCACGGCGGTGTTGGAGTAGACCGAGAGCTTCGAGATTCCCTTGGCGGACAGTGCTACGACGCGGACTCGGTATGTGGTGCCCGCGGCGCCGCCGAGGACGCAGTTGGTGGCGCCGGTGGTGGTGCAGACGGCGGGGCCGGGGTCGGCGATGACGCGGTAGCCGGTGATCGCGATGCCATTGTCCGCCGGGGGTTGCCAGGAGACCTCGATCGATGAGGTTCGGGCGGTGGCGGTCACGCCGGTCGGCGTGTTCGGCACGGTGGCCGTCGGGGCCGGCGACGGGCTCGGCGACGCGGACGTCGTCGACGGCGACGGCGACGGCGTCGGGGATGTCGTCGCCGGCGGCGTCGGCGAGGTTGTCGAGGGGGACGGCGACGGTGAGGGCGAGGTTGTCGAAGGGGACGGCGACGGAGACGGCGAGGTTGTCGAGGGGGACGGCGACGGTGAGGGCGAGGTTGTCGAGGGCGATGGCGAGGGCGATGGGGAAGTCGCGGTGACCGTGGTGGAGGCGTTCGGGCTGTTGCCCACCGAGGTGTACGCCCGCAGCAGGATCGTCGACTGAACGCCGTTGGGCAGGTTCGCGACCGTGCCGGTCAGCGTTCCCGCGGTGCCCGGCTGGGTGGTGAGCGGCTGCCAGCTCGCTTCGCTGTCGATCGACGTCTCGAAGGACTGGTTGGGGTCGCCGCCCGGCGCCCCGGGGACGAAGGAGACGTCGGCCGCGCCGTCGGCGGGGGTGGCCTGGAACGAGGTGGGTGCGCCCGGCACCGCTCGCACCAGCAGGGCGATGGGGGACGGGACCTGGTCGACCATCTGCTCGACACTGCCGTCGGAGTGCACCCGCACCACGTCGGTGGAGGTGAACCGGGTCGCGAAGATCTCACCGTTGTCCGTCACGGAGACGTCGGTGACGCTGCCGACGGCCGAGGTCAGGTCGTCGATCGTGTTCGGGCCGGGCCCCTGTGTGATCCGGTAGACGTGCCCGCTTGCCGTACCCGCGTAGACCCGTTGCTGGTCGTCGACGGTGAACGCCTGGATATCGGGGATGTCGTGGAAGCCCACGACGACAGTCCGGTTACCACCGTCGGCGTCCATCCGCACGATCTCCCCATTCATGAGATCGAACAGGTAGATGTGGCTGCCGTCATGGTCGACGGCCATGGCGGCCACTATGGCGGCCGTGTAGGGGATCGTGGTCTCGGCACCGTTCGACGCCCGCTTGACGATATAAGCGGTCCCGGTGCTGACCGTGTATACCGCGCCCGTGTCGTCCACGGCGACGTCCTGCGGTGAGGTGACCGTCGCGGTGAACGGCACGGCCGCCGGCGAGCCGCCGGGGGCGATCTTCCACACCGTGTTGCCGGGCGGGCTGGTCACGTAGAGGGTCCCGTCCTGGGCGGCCGCGATGCCCTGCCCGATGGACCCGAGACCGGTGGCGAGGAACGTCACGGTCCCGTCCGGGCCGATGCGCATGACGTTGCCGGAGCTCGACACGACGTACATGGCCACATCGCTGATGTCGCCGGACGCAATCACCGCCGCGGTGGGCCGCGCATCGACCACAGCGAGCATGCCGCACAAAACCGTCGCGAGAAGCGCGGCGCCGAATCGCCGCCGATGCGATCTGACCATGATCAACACCGTATGTGGAGATTCGAGAGTATATGGGCCCTTCTCGGCTTTTGGTCGTTCCATCGCGGGGAAAGTGTCGTACCCGGGGGCTAGCGTCTCTCGCGTGAACCGGACCGATCGTCTCTATGCCATGGTCGAGGAGCTGCGCGCCGTGTCGCCCCGCCCGCGCAGCGCCCGCTGGCTGGCCGGCCGCTTCGAGGTGAGCGTGCGCACCGTGGAGCGCGACATCTCGGCCCTGCAGCAGTCGGGCACCCCGGTCTACGCCGAGCCGGGCCGCACCGGCGGGTACTGCCTCGACCGGTCACACACGCTGCCGCCGGTCAACTTCACGGCCGCCGAGGCGGTCGCCATGGCCCTCGCCCTGCACCGCCTCGACGGGACGCCGTTCCACGGCCCGGCGTCGACGGCGCTGCGCAAGCTGGTCGTCGCCATGCCGCCCGCCGACGCGGCCGCGGCCCGCGCGCTGGCCGGCCGCATCCACCTGGTCGGCGGCGGTCCCACCACCACCGTGCCCCGGGTCGTCGCCGACGCCCTCGAGGTGCGGCGCGTGCTGCGTATCCGATACGAAGACCGCGGCGGCGCCCCTTCGGTCCGCGAGATAGAGCCGCTGGCGTTCCTGGGCACACCCACCAGCTGGTACCTGGTGGCGTACTGCCGGCTGCGCCGGTCGGTGCGCGCCTTCCGCACCGACCGGATCGCCTCGGTCACGGTCACCGCCGAGGTGCCGCCACCGCGCACGCTCGAGCCCGACGACCTCGACATCCCCGACCACGTGGTGCACAGCCTCACGCTGAGCTGACGTCGTGCACCGCCGCGCGCCGGGCCGGCTTGGTCACTCGTCTCCGGCGGCCGGCTAGGTCACTCACCTCCGGCGGCCGGCTAGGTCACTCGCCTCCGGCGGGCGGGGTGAAGATGCCGAACTGGTTGCCCGACGGGTCGAGCAGGTGGGCGAAGGTCAGCCCGTCGGGCGTGCGCTGCGGCGCCACCAGCACCTTGCCGCCCCCGGCCTCGGCGGCGCTACAGCTCTTGTCGACGTCGGCCACCAGCACGTAGAAGACCGCGTAGTTGGGCAGCTTGCCGCCGGTGGGGAAGAGGCCGCCCTTCAGGCCACCGCCCGGGGGCGTGATCGTGCGGTAGGCGCTGCCGTCGGCGCCGGTGGCGGCGCCCTGGTCGTCGCCGAACGTCCAGCCGAAGACATCGCCGTAGAAGCGCTCGGCCACCGCCGGCTGGTCGGTCGCGATCTCGAACCAGCCGATCCCGTTGACTGCGGACATGTCGTACTCCTCGCTTCGGAAAAGGAAACCGTGGAATCACCTTCGCGGGACGCGGCGACAGCCTCCTGTCGGTGTTTCCGGATTCGGTTCGGACTAGCCTCGGGGCGTGGGAACCGCACTTGTCATCGAGAACGACCCGACCGACGACCTGCGCCGGCTGGGCGAGTGGCTGACCGAGGCCGGCCTCGAGCTGACCGTCCTGCGTCCGCACGCGGGCGACGCGCTGCCCGAGACGCTCGACGACTACCTCGCGCTGATCGTCATGGGCGGCGACCAGAACGCGTACGCGTCGGCCGACGGCGTCCCCGGCGCGCCCTGGTTCCCGGCGCTCGAGGGGCTGTTGCGCAAGGCCGTGCGCAACCATGTGCCGACCCTTGCGGTCTGCCTCGGCGCCCAGCTGCTCGCCCAGGCGCACGGCGGGCTCGTCGAGCGCAGCACCTCCGGCCCCGAGATCGGGCCGGGCCTGGTCGGCCGGCGCGACGCGGCCGATACCGACCCGCTGTTCAAGTGGGTGCCGCTGCTGCCCGACGTGATCCAGTGGCACCGCGACGAGATCACCGAGCTGCCGCTGACCGCGACGCTGCTGGCCGCGTCGAGCCGCTACCCGAATCAGGCGTTCCGGCTCGGCGACCGGGCGTGGGGCGTGCAGTTCCACATCGAGTGCGACGTCGAGATGATCGAGCTGTGGGCGGCCGACGACGCGGCCACCCTCGACGAGCTGGGCTACGACCCCGAGGCGGTGGCATACGCGGTCGCCGATGCGCTGCCCGACGTCGAGGAGGTGTGGCAGCCGTTCGCAGCTCGGTTCGCCTCGCTCGCCCTCGGCACGCTGCCCGACGCCGACATACCCAACACCGGAACCGGCCGGACGCTGCCGCTGCTGGGCCAGTAGATGACGCGGCCCAGCCGGCTCGCCCGGTACGGCTTCGCCGACAACGGCGCCCGCGCCGCCGACCTGCTCGGACCGACCGGGCTGCGATTGTGGGACGCCGAGGCGCAGGGGCCGATCGGCACCGACGCCGCCGAGCTGATCCACTCGCTGTCCCGGGCCGCCGACCCGACGCTGGCGCTGCGCCAGCTGCACCGGCTGGTCGAGGCGGCCGGGCGCGCCGCCGACCGCAGCAACGGCCGCGGGGTCGCCGGGCCGGGCGGCGATATCAACCCGAACGAGGCGACCGACGCGCTGTTCGAGGCGCTCTACCGCGATCACGGGCTGCGCCGGCGACTGGTCGCGGTGCTCGGGGCGTCCTCGGCGCTCGGCGACCACCTGGTGGCCAACCCCGACGACTGGCAGGTGCTGGCGGCCGGCAAGACCGGGTTGCCGCCCAACGCGGAAGGCTACCTCGAGATGGAGGGCGACCTCACGGTTCCGGTGTTGCGGCACGCGTACCGGGTCTCGCTGCTGCGCATAGCGGCGGCCGACCTGACCGGGGGACGCGGGCTCGAGCCCACGATGGCGGCGCTGTCCAGGCTTGCGGACGAGACGCTCGGCGCCGCGTACGAGATCGCCGTGGCCGGACTCCCGGCGAGCGTGACCGAACCGCGTCTTGCCGTTGTCGCAATGGGCAAAAGCGGCGGCAACGAGCTCAACTACGTGTCCGACGTGGACGTGATCTTCGTGGCCGCCGGCGACGACGACCTCAGCGCAGGCACCACGGTCGCGGCGCGGCTCATCGAGATCTGCGGGCAGGTCGCCTGGCAGGTCGACGCGGCGTTGCGCCCCGAGGGCAGCCGCGGCCCGCTGGTGCGCACGCTTGCCAGCCACCAGGCCTACTACCGCCGCTGGGCGCGCACGTGGGAGTTCCAGGCGCTGCTCAAGGCGCGGCCGGCGGCCGGCGATCTCGCGCTCGCCCGGGAGTGGATCGACGACCTCGCGCCGCTGGTCTGGCACGCGGCCGAGCGTCCCGAGGCGGTCGCCGACGTCCGCGACATGCGCCGCAAGATCATCGACAATGTGCCCGCCGGCCAGCTCGACCGCGAGATCAAACGTGGTCCGGGCGGCCTGCGCGACATCGAGTTCGCCGTGCAGCTGCTGCAGCTCGTGCACGGTCGCATCGACGAGAGCCTGCGCAGCGGCGGCACCCTGCCGGCCCTGCGGGCGCTGGTCGCCGGCGGTTACGTCGGCCGGGAGGACGGCGAGACGCTGCTGCGCGGCTACCGATTCCTCCGCGGCGTCGAACATCGGCTTCAACTTCAGAATCTTCGGCGTACGCATACCGTGCCGGACGATCCGCAAGCGCTGAAGTGGCTGGCCGCCGCGCTGGGCTACACCGCGCTGCCCGGCCGGAACGCGGTCGAGGCATTCCGCTCCGATTGGGTCGGCCACGCCGCGCAGGTCCGCCGGCTGCACGTGAAGTTGCTGTACCGCCCGCTGCTCGAATCGGTCGCCCGGGTGCCGGCCGAGGCGCTGCGGATGACCCCCGAGTCGGCCCGCAAGCGCCTCGAGATCCTCGGCTTCGCCGACCCGGCCGGTGCGCTGCGCCACCTCCAGGCCCTCACCGGCGGCGTCACCCGCACCGCGGCCATCCAGCGCACGCTGTTGCCGATGCTGCTGCAGGAGTTCGCCGACGCACCCGAGCCCGACCGCGGCCTGCTCAACTACCGCGAGGTTTCCGACAAGCTGGGCAGCACGCCCTGGTACCTACGGCTGCTGCGCGACGGCGGCCCGGTGGCGCGCCGGCTGGCGCGGGTGCTGAGCCTGTCCCGGTACGCGACCGACCTGCTCACCCGCGACCCGGAAGCGCTGCGGCTGCTCGCCGACGACGCCGAGCTGGTGCCGCGCAGCCGTCAGGCTCTGGTCGTCGGGTTCGCGGCCGCCGCCGAACGGCACGCCGACGACGCCGGCAAGGCCACCGCCGCGGTGCGCGCGCTGCGCCGGCGCGAGCTGTTCCGGCTGGCCTGCGCCGACATCCTCAGCAAGGCCGGCGACCTGGCCCCGAAGGTGCCCGTGTCCGCTGGGCCGTCCGCCGGGCCGTCCGCCGGGCCGTCCGCCGGGCCGTCCGCCGGGCCGTCCGCCGGGCCGTCCGCCGGGCCGTCCGCCGGGCCGTCCGCCGGGCCGTCTTCCGGAGCCTCCGCCGCGCGGTCCGTCGCGCCGTCCGCTGGGTCGTCTTCCGGGCCGTCTTCCGGGCCGTCCGCCGGCAACGGCGCGGCGCCCGCACGGCCGATCGACGCGAAAACGATCGGCATGGCGCTCTCCGACGTCACCGACGCCACGCTCAACGCCGTGCTCAAGGCCGCACGGAGGGCGCGGTCCGGCACACCCGGCCTGCGTTTCGCGATCATCGGGATGGGCCGGCTCGGCGGCTACGAGATGAGCTACCCCTCCGACGCCGACGTGCTGTTCGTCTACGACCCGCCGCCCGGGGGCGGCTCCGCCGAGAGCGAGGCCCACGCGATCGCCGAGGAGCTACGGCGGCTGCTCACCCTGCCCGCGCCCGACCCGCCGCTCGGCATCGACGCCGACCTGCGGCCCGAGGGGCGGCAGGGTCCGCTGGTACGCAGCCTCGGGGCGTACCAGCAGTACTATGCCCGCTGGTCGAAGGTGTGGGAGGCGCAGGCGCTGCTGCGGGCCCGTTTCGTGTGCGGGGACGAGTCGCTGGGCCGGGAGTTCGAGGCGCTGGCCGACACGATGCGGTACCCGTCGGGCGGGCTCAGCCGGGAACAAGTCATCGAGATCCGGCGGATCAAGGCGCGGGTGGAGACCGAGCGGCTGCCCCGCGGCGCCGACCCGAACACCCACACCAAGCTGGGGCGGGGCGGCCTTTCCGACGTCGAGTGGGCGGTGCAGCTGATTCAACTGCGGCATGCGTACGCGTTGCCGGAGCTGCGCAAGACACAGACGCTGGAGGCCTTGAACGCGGCGGTGGCCGCCGGCCTGGTCGAGAAGGTCGACGCCGCGGCGATGGAGGCCGGGTGGACCCTCGCGGCCCGGGTGCGCAACGCACTGACGCTGGTGCGCGGCCGGCCGACCGACCAGCTGCCCCGGCACGGGGTAGAGCTGGCCGGGACGGTGCAGCTGCTCGGCGGTGGCGATCCCGGGGAGTTCGTGGACCGGTATCTGCGGCTCACCCGCCGGTCACGGGCGGCCATGGAACGGGTGATGGACTCCTGACGGCTCAGCCGACGGTCGCCGGCTAGCGGCCGACGGCTTGGGCGGTGGCGGCTTGGGCGGTGGCGGCTTGGGCGGTGGCGGCCTCGGCGGGCGGGATGCCGGCCTCGGCCGCGGCTCGCAGGATCGCCCTCAGGGTGTCGCCGATGGCTCCGACCAGGGTCAGGGCCTCCGCCGGGGACTTGTGGCGGAGTTCGACGGCGGTGGCGTGGATGATGCCGCCGGCGCTGACCACCGCGTCGGGGGCCCAGAGGATGCCCCGGTCGTGCAGGAGCTTGGCGGCGCCTTCCTGGTCGAGCTGGTTGTTGGCCGGGCCGGCTATCGCCTTGCAGCGCAGGGTGGGGATGGTGGCGGGGTTCAGCAGGCCGCCCATGGCCGCCGGGACGAGGACGTCGACCTCTTTGCGCAGGCACTCGTCCGGATCTGTCCACTCGATGTTGTCTTGGTGAGGGCGCTTGGACTCGTCCAAGTCGCTCGCGACCACGCGGGCGTTGGCGGCGGCCAGCAGGTCCGCGACGCGGCGGCCGACCCGGCCCAGCCCCAGGACGGCGAAGGACCGCCGGGCCAGATCGGGCGTGCCGAAGCGGAACTCGCAGAGCGCCCGGAGCGCGGCGACCGTGCCGGCCGCGGTGGCGGGGGAGGAGTCGCCGCTGCCGCCGGCCTCGACCGGGCGGCAGAAGACATGGTCGGTGCGCTCGCCGATGACGACCATGTCGTCGGGGCCGGTGCCGACGTCGGGGCCGGTCGCGTAGGCGCCGCCGAGCTCCTCGATGGTCGTGCCGGCGTCGTGCAGGGCGGCGGTGCGGGCCGGCTCGCTCGTGCCGGGCGGGATGACGATCACCGTTTTGCCGCCGCCGTGGGGAAGACCGGCCAGGGCGCACTTGACGGTCATGGCGGCGGAGAGGCGGAGGGCGTCGGCCAGGCCGTCCCGCCAGTCCGGGTAGGTGGCCATGCGGCAGCCGCCGATCGCCGGACCCCGGGTGGTGGAGTGGATGGCGACGATGATCGGGAGGCCGGACTCCGGGCCCCGGCGGACAATCACTCGCTGATGCGGGAACATCGCTCTTCCTCCGTACGATTGCATGGGAATTGAGCGAAAGCTAAACGTCTGGTGAGACCGAACGCGGGGTTGTCGAACTTCATTCGGTACGGGACGGGAAAGGGTGGCCGTGGACGACGTTGATTCGGCGATCGTGCGGGAATTGCAGCGCGACGCGCGGCAGACCAACCGCGATCTGGCGCGGGCGGTAGGCATCGCGCCGTCGACGTGCCTCGAGCGGGTGCGGCTGCTGCGTGATCGCGGGGTGCTCACCGGCTACCACGCGGAGATCAGCCTGAGCGCGCTGAACCGGCACGTGCAGGCGTTCCTCCACGTGCAGGTGCGGCCGATGAGCCGGGAAGTGATCGAGGGTTTCAAGGCCTACGTGACGGGGTTGCCCGAGGTGCTGGCGGTGTTCGTGGTGGCCGGCGGCGACGACTTCCTGGTGCACGTGGCGGTCCCGGGCGTCGACGCCCTCCACTCGTTCCTGATGGACAAGTTCACGGGCCGGCGCGAGATCGTGGGGTTCCGCAGCTCGGTGATCTACCAGCACGTCCGCAAGCCGGTGATCGAGCCGTTCGGCTAGCTTGGCCGACGTCGGATGGACGAAAATCGGTCGGCGTTCGGCGTCACGTGGGAGGGGGCCGGTTCCGTGGGTGACGATGTGCGGACCAGGGCGGCGATCGAGGAACACTGGAGGGCGTCGGAGAGCGGCGAGATCGAGGCGGAGCACATCATCTACGCCGACGACGCGATCCTCGACTACCCGCAGTCGGGCGAGCGGTTCCGCGGCCGCGCGGCGATCTCGGCGCAGCGGGGCGGGCACCCGGCCGATCGGCATTTCACCGTTCGCCGGATCACGGGAGGCGGGGACTTGTGGGTGAGCGAGTGCATCATCACGTACGACGGTGCGCCCACCTACTCGGTGAGCCTCATGGAGTTCGCTCACGAGCACGTGGTGCACGAGACGCAGTACTTCGCGGACCCGTTCGGCTCGCCGGCATGGCGGGCGGCGCTGGCTGAGCCGATGCCCGGCCGGAGCATCACCCGCGCCTGAGCAGCTTTCCGCGAGCGGCAGACGGGTAAGGGGTGTCCCGTCGGTCATGGAGTGCCGGTGCCGGTGCCGGTGCCGGGAGCGGGCGGCGCGGGTGCCGGGTGGTTGCGGCGGGTACGGTCGGTCGCCATTGTTCGGTGGTCGGGCTGGGCTTGCCATGCCCGGGGGTGCGTGGCTGAGGTGGGTGCGGCCCGTTGCGCTGGGGCGTGGCTCCCAATATGTGGCGGTAGCTCCCGGGCAGTGGGGCAGGCTCCAGCATCCTGGCCCGGCGTCCGGGCAATTGGGATGTTGGCCCGCGTCGCGGGAAATGCGCTCAGCTGCGCCGGATATATCCGGTTAATCCACCAGAAGTTGATCAACGGCGCGCAAGGGCGATGACTTCGTGTTCGCCCCGAACCGCAGATCATCAAGATCTAGAGACGTTCTGGGGTTGGGGTCTCGGGTCGGATATCACCATTGTTGGCGGCGGCTATTCCGGGGTGAGAATGGCATGATCCGGGCTTACCGCCGGATTCTTTTAGGTGGGATAATTCTGGGGTGCGGCAGATGGAGTTCTTCACCAAATCCCAGCTAGCGGAAATGCGTGATCCGACCCGGTCGCGCCGTTATTCCCCGGCGCGTGAAGAGTTCCGCCGCGTGCATGCCCGGCAGCGCGCGCGTGGGGGCTTGTCGAACGGCACGCTCGTAAGCTGCGCCGCCTGCACGGCGGTGACGACGGCTCGCCCTTGACGGCGGCCGAGCGTCGACTCTGGTCCGCCGGCACATCTGGGCGCCCCGTGGCGCCGGTGGCGCCGCTCGCTCTCGCCCGCACCGGTCAGGGCCTCGGCTCACCAGCACAGCGGGTGGTGCACCCGGTGGGCAACCAGATCGCGCAGCCCACCCCGGCGGTGCCCGCCGCGGTCGGGCAGGTCACGCAGCTCGCACCCACCGAGCAGGCCATGCCGGTCACTGGCGGGCAGGTCACGCAGCTCGCACCCACCGAGCAGGCTATGCCGACCGCGGCCGAGCGGGGCACGCAGCCCGCGCCCACCGAGCAGGCTATGCCGACCGCGGCCGAGCGGGGCACGCAGCCCGCACCCACCGAGCAGGCCATGCCGGCCGCGGGCGAGCAGCTGGCCTCCGCCGGCCAGGACCGAATCTCTCGGCGCGGGGGCGGGTTACGGGTCTACCGCACCGGGTCGTTACGGAAGAACTGTCACCGTGGCTCGGCTCGTGCGCCCGCCGGCCAAGACCACACACCACCCGACCCGCGGCGCCGACCATATTCGGCCGCCGTGCCTACCATTCCGTCAACGGTGTTCCGCGTCATTCTTCCGCGATGGCAAACACCATTCAAGAGCCTCCACCGGCGATGGCGAAGACCGATCGCATCGGCGTGGGACGGGCCGGGCGAAAATCGGCGCCGACCGCCGCGCAGCCCACCGCAGCAACGTCCGGCATATCGCGCCCGGCACACCGCACGCCCCACCGCGACCATGCACACCCGGGCCATGGCGCGCCCAGCCTGGCCATCGAACAGCAGTGACGGGCCGCGCCCACCGCGGCCGGGTCGCGCCCACCGCGGCCGGGCTAGCTGGTGAGGGTGTAGCGACCCGGTTCCGGCACCCGCACGAGGGTCCACGGTCCGGTGCGCGAGACGACCGCTCCCGCGGAAGCGCGAAGCCACCGGTAGTAATGCACCCGCACCACCACGTTCCCGGCCGCTTCGGCGATGAAGGTCACCGATGTAGCGTCCTGTGACACGAGGTTGGGGACGATGGGCGAGGCGTCGGCCACGCTGTAGAGACGCCAGTGGTCGCCCTGCCACACCTCGGTCAGATACGGGAGGCCGGCGGCGATCAGATCGGCTTCCGGACGGCCCGACCAGGTCAGCTCGGCGTCGGGGACGGCCACGAACTGGACGGCCATGTCGGAGAGCCAGGAGCGATACGAATCGGCGGTGAGGGCGACGCCCGTACCCGAAGTGCCGGGTATTTCTTCAAAAAAGATGGGATTTCGGGCGATGTCGGCTTGGCGCAACCAGCCGCGCGCCAGGGGCACATCGCCCATGTGGGCCGACTCCCAATAATCACGCGTCGGGGGGATCTCGACGCGGCCGGTCAGCGTCTCCTGACCGAGCCGATCGAGGAGCGGCGCGAAGTAGGACGGGGAAGAAGTCGGGTTTCCCAGGTCACGCACGTCGCCGACGACGACCGGCGGCTGCCACCAGCACGCCACGATCAAGAGAAGCAGCACGGCCCAGAGTGGCAGACCCGAAGAAAAAGACCTTTCGTGTACGCCCAGGGGCGCGCCCCGCCGAAGACGAAGGTGCGGGAGCGCCGAATACCCGGCCAGCAGCGGCAGCGTGAACATCACCGACAGGCGCGTCGCGTTGAGTCCCACCGGCGTGTGCAGCAGCGCGGCGCCCAGCACCCCGAGCGCCGACAGCAGCGCCCCGATCCGCACCGCGCGATGCGGCACGAGCACCGCCACCGCCAGGCTCGCCACCACCGCCCGCAGCGTGTCGTCGTGGCTGATGTTCATCCAGCCGCCGTCGCCGAACAGCAGCGCGCTCAGCGCCAGCGGCACCGCGGCCGGCGCCGCCACCAGCAGGCCGTCCACCACTCGCCCGCTCAGCAGCAGCGCCGCCCCGGCCAGCCCCAGGAACAGCCCGGCGACGGGACTCGTCGCCCCCGCGGCGAGCGCCGGCGCCACGGCCAGCCAGCGCCATCGGGGGAAGGTGAGCAGGACCAGCGCGCCCAGCCCCAGCGCCACCCCGAGCCCGTACGTGACGCGCCCGCTCACCAGGTTGCCAGCCACGCACGCGACCCCGGCCAGCGCACCCAGCCAGGGCCGGGGCGCGGCGGTGCGCTGGAACAGCACGGCCAGGAAGACGGCGGCCGCGACGAGGGCGAGGACGCCGGTGACGCGGACGCCGAGCAACGCCATCACCGGCTGCGACAACAGGCTGTAACCGAGCTGGTTGACGCCGCCGTACCACCGGAGGTCGATCGGCGTGTACCCGTGGTCGGCGAAGAAGTCGGCCCGGGCCACCTGGGCCGACAAATCCGACCCCATCAGGGGGAGTATCAGGTACGCCGCGCCGAGCACGGCCGCCAGAAGCGCCGTGCCCCACTCGAGCCGGTGCCGGGCCAACACGCGCCCCAACCTACCGGGCGGTCCGATGGTTGCAGCCTGTCACGGTAGGGTGCTCGCCATGTCCCGCCCCGCCCTGGTCCGTTACGCGGGCCTGGCCGGCAGCCTGTCACTCGCGGTCGCCGCCTGGCTCGGCGGGGCGAGCAGCCCGTGGCGGCCGACGATGACTCCCGGCACCATTTTCGCGGGCCGCGACGGCGTGGTGCTGCCGCTGGCCTGGCTGGTCGGGACGGTCCTGCTGATCGGCGCGTGGTGGGCCGGCCGCCGGCACGTGCCTTCGGCGCGCTGGGCGTATGTGACGGCGGGCCTGTGGGTGGTTCCGCTGCTGCCGTTCCTTCCGCTGGGCAGTTACGACATTTACTCGTACGCGTGTCAGGGCTGGCAGCAGGCGGCGGGGCTCAACCCGTACGCGGGCGGTGTCGATCTTTTGGGGTGTCCCTGGGCCGACGCCGTCGCACCCACCTGGACGGACGCCCCGGCGCCGTACGGCCCGGTCTTTCTCCTGCTGGCAGCGGCGGCCGCGAAAACCGGCTCGCTCGCCGCCACCGTCGTTCTGCTCCGCCTGATCGCCGTGCTCGGCGTCGTGCTGATCGCGGTGTGCCTGCCGGCGCTGGCCCGGCGGGCCGGAGTGCCGGTGAAGCGGGCGGTGTGGCTGGCGCTCGCCTGCCCGCTCGTGCCGATTCACCTGGTGTCGGGCGCGCACAACGACGCGGTGATGGTCGGCTTCCTGGTGGCGGGGCTGGCCCTGGCGGTCACGCAGCGTCCCCTGCTGGCCGGGCTGCTCTTCGGGCTGGCGATCGGCGTCAAGGCCACCGCCGTCGTGGTGGTGCCGTTCGCGCTGCTCATGGTCTTCCCCGTCAAGAGACGTGTCGCCGAGATGCTCGGGGCCGTGGTCGTCACGCTGGGTGTCGTGTCGCTGGTGTCCGGGCGCGGGCTGGGTTGGATCACCGGGCTCACGGGCAGCGGCGTCTCGGTGCAGTGGACCTCGCCGCCCACGGCCGTCGGCATGACGATCGGGCTGTTCGGGGTCGACGCCGTGCCGGTCACGAGGGTGATCGGCATCGTGGTGCTGGCGGTGACGCTGGTCGTGCTCTGGTGGCGTGCCCGGCTCCGGGACCCGCTGGTCTACGCCTCTTATGCCCTGGCCGCGACGGTCGTGCTGGCGCCCGTCTTCCACCCCTGGTATGCGGTGTGGGCGCTGATCCCGCTCGCCGCGACCGTGCGACGCGAGACACTCTGGCTGATCATTCCGCCCGCCGTTGCCGCCGCCTTGTGCCTTCCCGACGGCTACAACCTCGCTCTCGCCGTCAAGTCCCAGGGCGCCATCGCCATGACCGCCTTACTCTGCTATCTCGGATATCTCGGAATAAAAAGGCATGAGACCAAAAATCCTGATCCTGTCGCTGCTGGGGCTGCTCACCCTGGCGATCAACTACCTCGCCGAGACCCGTAACGAGTACTTCGACTCAAAGGTCTACTACGGCGCGATCCACTACTGGTTCCGCGGCGACGGCGGGATGGTCTACGACTGGCTGCGCCCCGAGACCCCGTACGGCTTCACTTATCCGCCCTTCGCCGGCCTTGTCATGTCGCCGATGGCGGTTCTCCCGTTCGGCCTGGTGGTGGTGATCGCCGTGATCGCCACCGTGCTCACCACCGCCCTGCTGATCTGGTGGTTCGCCGGGCCACTGCTCAAGCGCCTCCCCGCGCCGCTCTGGTTCTCGTTCGGCGTCGCCTGCTGCCTCGCGCTCGCCTTCGAGCCCGTGCGCGAGACGATCACCTTCGGCCAGGTGAACACGCTGCTGCTCACCCTGGTCGCCGGCGACATGCTCGTCGGCGTCGCCCGCGGCAAGCGCTGGGCCGGCGTCGGGATCGGCCTGGCCACCGCGGTCAAGCTGACCCCGGGCATCTTCATCGTCTACCTGCTGATCACCAAACGCTGGCGGGAGGCAGCGGTCGCGTCCGGCACCGCGGCCGGCGCCACGCTGCTGGCCGGCGCCGTCTTCCCCGACGAGACCCGTGAGTTCTGGACCTCGGCGCTGTGGGACACCAACCGGGTCGGCGTGCTCTCGTTCCTGTCCAACCAGTCCGAGCGCGGGCTGCTGGCACGGCTCCCGATCGACCGGGTGGAATCCCGGGTGTGGCTGCTCTGCGTCCTGGTCACCCTGGGGTTCTGGGCTTTCCGCGTACGCCGTGAGCCCGCCGACATCATGGGCGGCCTGGCCCTGACCGGGATCGTCGGCTGCCTGATCAGCCCGGTCACGTGGATCCACCACTGTGTCTGGCTGATCCCGGCCCTCGTGCGCTGCGTCGACGCGGGACTGTCCGGAGCGGACCGCCGCCCCCTCTATCTGGCCGGCTCGGCGTACCTGATCATGACCTCGCGCGTCACCTGGCTGTGGGAGAAGCGGCCGGGCCCGCCGGTGGCGCTCATCGGCAGCAACCTCTATGTCTGGTTCAGCCTGGCCCTGCTGATCTGGACACCCGTCGGCACCGCGCGTTCGTCTGTCGTCAAGGAACCAGACAAGATCATCGCGTAGGCAGAGGCCATGCCACTACGCCGTTCCTCCTCGGCGCTTGCCTTGCTGGGTCTCACCGCAGCCGCCGCGCTCAACGCCGTGCCCACCACGGCCTCCGCGCACGGCCGGTCGCACGACACCGCCTTCAAGCGCCTCGCGACCTTTCCCGCGTACCTGAACTCCGCCATCGACGACGCCGCGGCCGCGGAGATCTCCACGGTCACCGAGGACGGCCGGACCGTCGTCTACACCGACAGCCCGGGCAAGCGGCTCGGCTTCGTCGACATCACCAACCCCGGGAAGCCGTCGCCGGCGGGGACGCTGGCGGTCGGTGGCGAGCCGATCTCGGTCGCCCACCTCGGCCACCTGCTGCTGGCCGGCGTGAACACCCGGGAGAGCTTCACCAACCCGTCCGGCAAGCTGGTGGTCGTCGACGACCGCAACCGCAAGGTGGTCCGCGAGATCGACCTGGGCGGCCAGCCCGACTCGGTCGCGGTCGCGCCGAACCCGCGCAAGCCCCGGTTCGAGCAGCTGCTGCCCACGGCGGCCGGCCCGGAGGGTGTGGTGGCGGTGCCGTCCCGCGGCCTGGTCATCGTCTCCAGCGAGACCGACGACCCCGACAACAACCTGCGCGGCGCGGTCAACATCTAGGGCATCGGGCACGGGCTGTTCCCGTCGATCGTCTCCGACGACCTGATCCCGTGGGGCACGCTGTCCTCGCTCTCGGCCGTCCCCGGCAAGCCCTCTCTCCTCGTGGCGTCGACCGATGCCGCCTACGTGCCCACCCGGATTCTCACTATCGACACCGCGACGTCGCCGGCGAAGATCTTCAAGCAGCTCACGGTGACCAAGGACGGCACGCCCGTCGGCTACGACGCCGAGGGCCTGGCCGCCCGCAAGGGCGGCGGCTACTGGATCGCCTCCGAGGGCTCCGCCACGACCCCGAACCTGCTGGTCCGCCTGGACGCGAAGGGCGCCGTGCAGCAGGAGATCCCGCTGCCGGCCCACATCGCGGCCGCGGTCACCACCAACGGCTTCGAGGGCGACGACGCGATCGACGACGCCACCGGCGAGACGCAGTTCTTCCGGCTCGGCCGCCTGCTCTGACATTGGCTGATACGGCGCCGCCGAAAATGTCAGCGCCGTATCAGCGGCCCGGGGCAGGGTGAGTCCCGTCAACGATTCTGACGGGAGTTCCACCATGACGAACGCGATCGTCGCCGAGGGGCTGGTCAAGCGCTACGGCGACACCACCGCCCTCGGCGGCGTCGACCTTGCCGTGCGCACGGGGACCGTGCTCGGCCTGCTCGGGCCGAACGGGGCGGGCAAGACCACCGCGGTCCGGGTGCTGGCCACGCTGATCCAGCCCGACGCCGGCCACGCCACGGTCGGCGGGTACGACGTGGTCAAACAGGCCCACCAGGTGCGCAGCCTGATCGGCCTCACCGGCCAGTACGCATCGGTCGACGAGACGCTCACCGGCGTCGAGAACCTGCTGCTCATCGGCCGCCTGCTCGGCCTGTCCCGGCGCGACGCCCGGGCCCGCGCCCGCGACCTGCTCGCCCAGTTCCACCTCGACGACGCCGCCGACCGGGCCGCCGGGAAGTACTCCGGCGGCATGCGGCGCCGCCTCGACCTCGCGGCCAGCCTCGTCGGCCGCCCCCGGCTGCTCTACCTCGACGAGCCGACCACCGGCCTCGACCCGCGCAGCCGCAACGACATGTGGGACATCATCCGCGAACTGGTCCGCGACGGCGTGACCGTGCTGCTCACCACGCAGTACCTGGACGAGGCCGACCAGCTCGCCGACGAGATCGTCGTGATCGACCACGGCAAGGTGATCGCCACCGGCACCTCGGACCAGCTCAAGGCCCGCACCGGCGCGCAGACCGTCACCGTGCGGCCGTCCCACGAGAACGACCGCGACACGATCGCCGCCCTGGTCGGCGCGATCGCCTCGGGCCCGGTCGACGTGCGGGGCCCGATCATCAGCGCGCCGGTGACCGATCCGACGGCGCTGGCCCAGCTGGTGCGCCGTCTCGACGAGAAGGGCCTGCTGGTCGCCGAGCTCGCGCTGCGCAGCCCCAGCCTCGACGAGGTGTTCCTGAACCTGACCGGCCACCCGGCTTCCTCGGAAGGGAGCGACGCATGACCACCACCGCCATCGAGCCCCGCGTCAGCGCGGTCGTGGCCGTGCGCAACACCGCCACGCTCGCCTGGCGCACGCTCGTACAGATCAAGCACAACCCGTTCGAGCTGCTCGACTTCAGCGTCCAGCCGATCATGTTCCTGGTGCTTTTCACGTACGTCTTCGGCGGCGCGATCTCCGGGTCGACGGCCGACTATCTGGCCTTCGGCCTGCCCGGCATCATCGTGCAGAACCTGCTGTTCGCCACGCTCAACACCGGCGTCGGCCTGAACACCGACATCAGCAAGGGCGTCTTCGACCGGCTCCGGTCGCTGCCGATCTCGCGCTGGTCGCCGCTGGCCGGCCGGATCGTCGCCGACGTGATCAAGCAGGCCTGGGCGGTCACGCTGCTGCTGGTCGTCGGCACGATCCTGGGCTTCCGGATCGGCACCGGGCCGGTCGAGGTGGTCGGCATGTACGCCCTGCTGCTGTTCTTCGCGTTCGCCGCGTCGTGGATGTCGGTGCTGGTCGCGATGCTGGTCAGCGAGCCCGAGAAAGTGCAGATCTTCGGCTTCGTGCTGCTGTTCCCGCTGACCTTCGCGAGCAACGCGTTCGCGCCGACCGAGACGATGCCCGGCTGGCTCCAGGCCTGGGTCAAGGTCAACCCGGTGTCGATCCTCGCCGACGCCGTGCGCGGCCTGCTCAACGGCGGCCCGGTCGCCACACCGGTCACCCAGTCACTGATCTGGGCGGCCATCCTGCTGGCGGTCTTCGCCCCGCTCTCGGTCTGGGCCTTCCGCCGGCGCGTCTAGCGTCTGTGGACGGCGGCGAGAAATTGTCATACCCGGCTGCTTTACTGGCCCCGCCCTACCGGGTGGGGGCGGTTCGTGGCCGGCCGCCGCGTCCGACGCGTTTGCGACGGTCATCCCGGCAGCCTGACGGTAGGCGGCCTCGAAGCCCGCGTCGCCCAGAGCGGCGCGGGCTTCGGCCATGATCCGGTCGGCATCGGGAACGGTCGCATCGCGAGAGCCGCGCACGGCGTCCGCCGCACCCAGCAGATACGCCGCCCAAGCCGGGTTGCCCTCGCGCAGCACCAGGTCGGCCCAGCCGACCAGGGCCATCGCCACCACCGGCGCGTCCCGCGACCGCACCGCGATCCGAAGCGCCTCGTCGTGATAGCGGCGCGCCCGGTCGAGATCGCCCGCCGCCGCCTCGATCAGGCCCTGCGTGTTGCGGGTCATCGAGCCGAACTGCGGGGCGAACGCGGGATTCGACATCATCCCGGCCGACCGGGAGATCATGTCGCGGGCCTCGTCGAGGTCGCCCATCATCCGGGCCATCGTGGCGTAGCCGTACTGCACCGAGGCCAGCACCTCGGGCAGGCCGATCTCCTCGGCCGTCTCCTGCGCCTGCTTGAGCACCCGGCGCGCCTCGTCGTGCTCGCCGGCCAGCCACAGCTGGTGTGCCATCTTGGCCTCCAGCTGCGGCATGTCCTCGCGAATGCCCACCTCGCGGATCAGCGCCGCCGCCTCCCGCTGCCAGCGCACCGCCTGGACGAAGTCGCCCTCGGCGGCGACCATGTCGCCCAGCGCGCTCAGCGTGAACCCCATGCCCCAGCGCTCGCCGATCGAGCGGAACCCGGCCAGCGCGTCCCGCATGTCGGCGAGCGCCGCCTCGCCGCTCTGCCCGAAGTTCAACCGCAGGTGCGCGACGATCATCTTGGCGGTGGCGCGCAGCCAGGCGTCGGGATCCTCGAAGAGCGGCTCGACCGCGTGGAAGCCGGAGTCCGGGTCGGGGTTGTCGAAGATCAACGCCAGGGGCTTGATGAGGCGCAGCGCCGGATGCTTCGCGTCCGGGCCGGCGCCGTTCGCCTCCGCCCGCAGGAAATGGTCTTCCACCGAGTCGATAGGCAGCGCGCCCTCGAGCCCGTTGATCGCGGCGAAGGTGTGGGTGAGCGCGAGGTCTTCGGCGTCGGCGTCGCCCGGCATGGCGGCCACCTCGGCGGCCAGCACGGCGCCCTCCATCCGATGCCCGCGCAGCCACCAGTACCAGCCCAGCCGGGCCACGAACGCGGCGGCTGTCGCCTTGTCGCCCGCCTCGACCGCCGCGCGGATCCCGGCGTGCATGTTGTCGTGCTCGACGGTCAGCCGGCGCAGCCACACCAGTTGCTCGGCGGCGCGCAGCCGCGGCTCCGCCTCCCCGGCCAGCCCCAGCAGATACTGGGCCAGGGTCAGCCGATGGGACTCGGACTCGCCCGCCTCGGCCAGCCGCTCCAGCCCGTACTCGCGGATGGTCTCCAGCATCCGGTAGCGGCCGTCCGGACCGAGCACCAGCAGCGACTTGTCGACCAGGGCACCCACCAGGTCGAGGTCGGCCGCGCAGACCTGTTCGACCGCGTCGACGTCGGCGCCGCCGTGGAAGACCGCGAACCGCCGCCACAGCCGCCGCTCGTCCTCGCCGATCAGCTCCCAGCTCCAGTCGACCACCGCCCGCAACGTCTGGTGCCGCGGCAGCGCCGTCCGGCTGCCGCCGGTGAGCAGGCGGAACCGATCGGCCAGGCGGTCGGCCAGCACCCCGACCGGCAGCGTACGCAAACGGGCCGCGGCCAGCTCGATCGCCAGCGGCATCCCGTCGAGGGCCCGGCAGATCCGTACCACCGCCTCTGCGTTGCCGTCATCGAGGACGAACGCCGCCGCGCGATCGAGCAGAAGGCGTACGGATGGGAAAGCGGAAGCAATCGCAGCATCCGCGCCCACGGGCGGGAGAGCCAGCGGCTCGACCGCGTGAATCCGCTCGCCCGGGATGCCCAGCGGCTCGCGGCTCGTCGCGAGAAGCCGCAGCCGCGGCGCCGCTCGCAGCAGCACGTCGGCGACCTCGGCGGCCGCGGCGATCAGATGCTCGCAGTTGTCGAGAATGAGCAGCAGCTCGCGGCCGGCCAGGGCCTCGCTCAGGCGCGTGAGTGGCGACGCCGACTCCGTCACCGCGGGCCGGGTGATCAGCACCTGGGCCCGCAGCCGCAGCGCGCTCAGGATCGCCTGCGGCACCTCGGCCGGATCGCTCACCGGGGCGAGCTCGACCCGCCACACCTCTCTGTCCTCGCGCGCGCCGACCTCGACCGACAGCCGGGTCTTGCCGCTGCCGCCCGGCCCGGTCAGCGTGACCAGGCGGTTGCTGCCGATCAGGGCGCGCACCTCGCGCACGTCGGACTCGCGACCCACGAAGCTGCTGACCTCGGCCGGCAGGTTGCCCCTTCGCACCGGAGCCTGAAGCAGCTCGAGGTGGATGGAGGCCAGCTCGGCCGACGGGTCGGCGCCCAGCTCATCGGCGAGCCGTCCCCGCATCTCCGCATAGATCTCCAGCGCCCGGCCGGTATTGCCCTGACTCTGCAGGGCCCGCATGAGCAGCCCGGTCAGCGGCTCGTCGAGCGGATGGGCGGTGCGCAGCCCCTCGAGCTCGGGGACGACGTCGCGGCTCTTCAGGTCGGCGGCGAGCTTTCTGCGCTGGGCGGTGAGCCGCAGCTCCTCCAGCCGTCGCGCGTCGGCCCGCGCCACCTCCGGAAAGTCGAGCTCGCCGCGCCAGAGCTCGAGCGCCTCACCCGGCGCCTCCTCAGCCAGCCGCGCAAACCGGACGGCGTCGATGCGATCCGGGTGGATGATCAGCCGGTAGCCGTTCGCCGAGGACTCGACCGTCAACTCGGGCGCCGCCTTACGCAGCCGCGACACCAGCGCCTGCAGCGCGTTGCCCGCAGCCTGCGGCGGCTCATCACCCCACACCCCGTCGATCAACCGGTCGGCGGACACCGTGCGGTTGGCGTCGAGAGCAAGCAGAAGCAGCAGCGTACGCAGGCGCGCGCCCGCGACCGGCACGGCCCGACCGCCCCCGCCGTGCAGCTCGACCGGCCCGAGCACCGCGATGTCCACGCCTACGATTCTGCCCGGTCGCGCAATCCCGATTCGCCCTGCTCCACCCACACCGCGAGGCGGGCGACCCAATCGCGGACGAGTTCGCGCAACTCCGCGGGCTCCTCGACGAGGAAAGGTATGCCGAGCCCGGCCAGAACGCCCGGCAGCCAGTCGAGCCGTTCGGCCCGCAGCCGCACCCGCACCCACTCCACGCCGTCCGGTTCGACGGTTGCTACGCCGCGGGGTAGACGAGCCTGCACGTCGTCGGCCGCGCCTCGCACGCGGACGGTGACCCGATGCCGCCAGGGCACGTCCCGCCGAACCGCTTCTTCGGGCACGAAGCCCTCCGGGACCGCGAAGGTGCCCTCCGCCAGCCGGACGTGCTCGATCCGGTCGAGCCGGAAGGTGCGCATCCCGCCCTCGGCGGCACCGGTCACATACCAGCGCCCTTCCTGCGCGACGAGTCCGTACGGGTGCACGGTGCGCTCGGTGCGCTGCCCCTTGCGGTCGACGTAACCGATCACGGCCGGCCGGCGCTGCCGGGTGGCCTCCGCCAGTCGCAACATGGTCGCCGCCTCGGGTTCCGCCACCCCGCGCGGCGGCCGTGCGGTCTCGAGCAGCGTGCCGAGCCGGGCGGCGAGCCGCTTGGGCAGCACCCGCCGCACCTTCGCCGCGGCGCTCTCCGCGGCTTCCTGCGTCGTCTTCGTCAGCCCCAGCAGGACGGCGAGGGCCTCCTCGTCGGTCAGCATGAGCGGCGGCATCCGGAAGCCGGGCGCCAGCCGATAGCCGCCGTAGCGCCCCCGCACCGGCTCGACCGGCACCTCGAGGTCGAGCAGATGCTCGACGTAACGCCGCACGGTTCGCTCGTCGACGCCGAGGCGCTCGGCCAGCTCGTTGGCGGAGTGGACGCCGCCGCCCTGCAGGATCTCGAGGAGGGCAAGCACACGCGCCGTCGGCCGGGTCACACCCTCGAGAATACCGGGCGGATACTGCCCGGTATTGCTCGTAGCGTCCAGCCCATGAACCTCACTTCGATCCGCCTCATCACCGACGACGTCGCCCGCCTCACCGACTTCTACTCGCTCGTCACCGGCCTGCCGGCGCGCCGCTGGACACCCGACTTCACCGAGATCGCCACCCCAGGGGCGACGCTGGCGCTCGGCAGCACCGCCACGGTGAAGCTCTTCGGCGACGGCTCCGCCGAGCCGGCCGCCAACCGGACCGCGATCGTGGAGTTCCGGGTGGACGACGTGGACGCCGAGTACGCCCGCCTGCGGGACGTCACCGGCGAGGTGGTCCAGGAGCCGACGACGATGCCGTGGGGCAATCGCTCCCTGCTGCTCCGCGACCCCGACGGAACGCTGGTCAACCTCTTCACCCCGGTGACCACCGAGGCGGCCGCCCGCCAGGGGCGTTGACCGTCGCGCTCTGGCTCGACAACCTTGCCATGCGCTGTGCGACCTGGGCCGGCACGAGGAAGCGCTGCCGCTATCACGCTGTCGCAGCTGGGAAGGCATGAGGAGGCCCGATAGGAGCTGCGGAGGCGGGCCGAGAAGGCGGTGGGCTGAGCCGTACACGCCGGAAAGGCAGAACGGCGGCCACGCCGAAGCGTGACCGCCGTTCAGGCGGCGTCTAGGTCAGACGTTGTAGTACATCTCGAACCAATCGCGGGGGAGCGGCGACCTGCGGAAACGTTGTCGAATGTGCACCCGACCTGCGTCGAGGGCTGTCATTGACTTCCATCGTCTTACGCTGGTTTCTGGTCTGGTTTGTACCCAGCTTGTGCCATCGATCTTGTCCCAGGTGAAGGGCCGAGGCTTCCCGTCGCGCGGGCGTAGCCCAATCGGGCCGGGGGGGGGGGGGGGGGGCGGGCCCCCCCCCCCCCCCCCCCCCCCCCCCCCCCCCCCCGCCGGATGGCCGTGAGCACGCTGACCGCGTCGGACCGCAGCCGGGTGTCGGCCTTGAGCGCGTTGATCCGGGCCGGCACGCCCGCGCGCACCT